>DPHB01000019.1:55400-68992 GCA_003521845.1 Oceanospirillaceae bacterium
CCAGTGCCTGCACCTGGCGTACGTCCGTACGCCCCACATAAGTGACACCCAGTTGCTGCATGGCTTGTTGTAAAGCAGCGAGCAAATAAAGCGGATTTACCTGACCGTCATGGGCGCTAAAGGTTGCCCCGGCTACATCGGGGCCAAGGCCTGGTTGCCGTGCGCACGCTTGGGCATGATCAAGGACTTGGTATTGAAAACGGCCCTGAGTATGTTCAGCAACGGCTTGCATGTCGTGGGATAAAGCGGCTAACTCGTCATCAGAAAAGGCAAACTCAAGGCCCCCTCGGCGTTGGTAGGCCAGATCCACCTGTGTTTGTTGTTCAAGTTGGTGGGCAAAATCGGGCCACAACTGGGCCCCATAAAAGCTCCAATTGGCATAGGCGGGAAAGTCAGCACCCTTGCCTTGCACCCAAATTAGCCCAAAATTGCCTCGCGATGGGCGTGGCGCTACATCGGCACCGTCTAGCACTAAAATTTGCGCTTGCGGGTTCTGTTGCGCTAAGCCATAGGCAACCGAGCAGCCTACTAGGCCGCCGCCAACAATGATCCAATCGTAGTCGTGGGCCATGGTAGGTACCTAGCTAACGAATTAAATTCAACTTGAATTTCATAGGCTGACGCTCAGTGTTGGGCAGGTGTCTATTTAAGCGGCGGTTCGCCAAACCAAACAAGCCAATAACCACCAAGGTGAGTAGCACGAAATAGCCCGCTAAAATGGGATAAGGCACAAAGGGGTTGAAGGTCTTGTCGGCAAAGTAATTGGCGTAATACAAGGCATCACCGCGCTGCTGCCAGGCAGGAAAACCGCTAAAGAACACCAGTGCCGTAGCATGCATTAAGAAGATGGCTTCGTTGGTGTAGCCAGGCCAAGCTAGGCGCAGCATGGTGGGCCATACTATGCGCTTAAACTTCTTCCAACCACCAAAGCCATAGGCATCGGCGGCTTCCATTTCTCCCTTGGGCAAGGCTTGTAGAGCGCCGTAGAAGATCTCCGCAGAGTAGGCAGCCGTATTGAGTATTAGCACTAGTAAAGCACCGGCTTGAGCCGAGGTAAGCCAGGTTACTATGCCCATTTTCTTCAGCGCTAGAAACGCAAAGTAGGCAAAGAAGAACTGAATAAACAGGGGCGAACCACGGAATAAGAAGATAAACCAAGCCGATGGTCGCCGAAGCCAAGCATTGGCCGAGTTTTTGCCTAAGGCCAGGCTACAGGCTAGGAAAAAACCAAAAAATAGAGATAAAATACCAAAGTAGATATTCCACAGCATGCCCGAACCAATCAAGGTGGCTTGTTCGCACAGGGTAATATCGGTCTTGGGCAGTAGACGTTCACCATAGCCAATGGAGCGCAGGCCGTAGTCTTGTAAAGTTTGCCAGCAACTCATTAGCTCGCGCCTCCTGCTGTAGCGCCCACGGTAGCCTGGCCACGTAGCAAACGCTGGTTGATACGTGCCAGCACCTTCTCAGACAGGTGAGTAAAGGCCAAATAGAAGACCAGCAGGCCAAAGAAGTACCACATGCGCCAATCGCCGTGGGGATAGGCGGAGAAGCGTGCGGTTTTCGTACCACCAAGTTCGCGTGCCCAATACACCAGATCTTCAACACCTAGCAAGAACAACAAAGGTGTGGCTTTTATCAGTAGCACCCACAGGTTAGATAAGCCCGGCAAGGCATACAACCACATTTGCGGTACTAGAATACGCCAAAAGCTTTGACGTCGACTCATGCCATAAGCCTCGGCGGTTTCCATTTGTCCATGGGGTACGGCGCGCATGGCACCCAATAATACATTCGCGGCAAAGGCACCATAGACAATTGCAAAGGTGACTACGGCTAAGAAAAAACCATACACTTCGTGGATCCACTGGGGCGAGCTAGAAAGTGGCAACTTGGCCTCTTTGCACACCACAAAGTCGTTGCCTTGACGAATGGCGGCGCTCCAATCTGGACAAAATGCCTGATGGCGCAGCCATTCAAAACCTTGGTCCAGGGCAACCACAAAAAATAAGAAGAAGGCGATATCAGGCACACCGCGCACAATGGCCACATAGCCCTTACCCAACCAACGTACAAGAAGTAGGCGACTGCGTGCTGCTGTTGCACCAGCAAATCCGAAAGCCAAGGCCGTTGGCGCGGTAATTAACAAGAGCGCTAACACGGTCAAAATAGACCAGTAGAGGTTCATGTGTTTACCTGTGGTCAGATAACAGGTAAGCCATTGAAACCCTTCTAGGGTAGCGGGATCAGCACAATATTCGAACATAATTTACTTTATCAACGTCATAGCGAGAAGGAACTTCGAAGCAACCTCTTGCAGGCAAGGTGTCGACCACAGGAGGTTGCTTCGCTACGCTCGCAATGACGAGGTTGTAAAAAACCTCGTCATGACGATTTAAGAGGCTATACCTTACCAGGTAGTGCCAACCTGCCACTTGGTGATTAGCGTGTTCAAGGTGCCGTCAGCCTTCATGGAGTCGATAGCTTTGTTGAACTTGGCGCGCAATTCACCATCCGATTCACGTATGCCCATGCCTACGCCACCGCCAATAGATTCTTCACGCTCTAGCATGACAAGGCCATCAGTCGCGTGGTCGGCTAAGAAGGAAGCATCCGCCAATACCGCATCGGCTTCGCCGTTGCGCACTGCAGCAATGGTTTCTTCTGGCGTAGCGAATTCAACTAGGGTCCAGCCTTGGTTGGCCACAAAGCTAGCTTGAATAGTACCCGTTTGCGCAGCAACAACGCCGCCCGGTACGTCCAGGCCTGCATCCATAGCTAGGTAGCTAGAAGGACTAGGTGGAATGTATTCGTTGGTAAAATCAATCACTTCATCACGCTCGGCAGTAACAGACATGCCCGCAATAATAGTGTCGTAGTTACCCGATACTAGGTTAGGAATGATGGAATCCCAGTCGTTGGTAACCCACTCACAAGTTAGGTTGGCACGCTTACACAGCTCATCACCTAGTTCACGTTCCATGCCGTCTACTTCACCAGCATCGTTGATAAAATTGTACGGAGGGTAGGCACCTTCGGTACCCATGCGAACCACGTCGCCAGCCCAAGCGGTGCTAGTTGCAGCTACCAGAGCTGCGGCTAATATTAGTTTTTTCACAAGCTATTCCTCTATGCGCTTTTTAATTATTTACCCTGCGACAGCTGCGCTTAAAAACTGTTGCAATCGTTGTGACTGGGGCCGCTCAAATAATTCATCTGGCGGCCCCTGTTCTTCGATTTTGCCCTGATGTAAAAACACCACATGGTCAGATACATCGCGGGCCAAATTCATGTCGTGGGTAACAAGCAGCATGGTGCGGTTTTCTGCTGCTAGGTCTTTGATGACCTTTACCACTTCTTGTTGTAATTCTGGATCTAGGGCCGAAGTCGGCTCGTCGAGTAATAGTGCACGTGGTTCCATGCACAGGGCACGGGCAATGGCGGCACGTTGTTGCTGGCCACCGGATAGTTGTGCAGGATAGACATCACACTTGTCACCAATACCTACTTTGGCGAGGTATTCGCGGGCTTTGGTTTCTACTTCTTGCTTATCACGGCCCAGTACGGTGACGGGTGCTTCCATCACGTTTTGCAAAATAGTCAGGTGGGACCAAAGGTTAAACTGCTGAAACACCATGGATAGATTGGTACGGATACGGCGTACTTGGTCACTGTTGGCAGGTCTACGTGCCAAGCCTTCGCCTTGCCATTGCACGGCCTCGCCTTCAAACAATACATCGCCTGTTTGGCTGTCTTCCAATAAATTGGCACAACGCAGCAAGGTAGATTTACCGGAACCTGAGGAGCCAATGAGGCTAATGACATGGCCACGAGGCGCTTGTAGGTCTACACCTTTTAGCACTTCTAGTTGACCATAGGCTTTATGCAGGTCTTGAATTTCTATTACAGCTTGGGTTTGAGAATTCACGGTAGTCCAACGCTTGCTACATGGTTATTGTTCAATTTTTTCCTGTTTGCATAGTATTCCCATTATCTTTATAGCTCAACCATCAGGAGCAATAATGGCCTCCCCATGTCGCAGAGCTAAATTATTTGGCCGCTTAAACTAAATTTCTGCCCTATGAACACCCCAAAAAGGGGTACAATAAGGCATTAATTGTTTAGCTAATTACGCTTATGAGTGTCAGCCTACAACTACAAGCAGTGCGCCAACGCCTAGCCAATGCCTGCGCCAGTTCGGGCCGCCCGACAGATGATGTAAGGCTATTGGCGGTCAGTAAAACCAAGCCCTTAAGCATGGTGCTAGAGGCTTATGACCAAGGCCAACGTCATTTTGGTGAGAACTATCTGCAAGACGCTTTGGAAAAAATCGAAGCCAGCCCTCATGACGATATCGTGTGGCATTTTATTGGTGCTATCCAAAGCAACAAAACCAAAACCATTGCCGAAAACTTTGCTTGGGTGCACACCCTAGAAAGGGAAAAGATCGCCCAACGCTTGAACGACCAACGCCCTACTTCATTGCCACCGCTTAAAGTTTGTATTCAGGTGAATATCAGTGCAGAAGTTGCCAAGTCTGGAGTCAGCTTGGCCGAGCTACCTGCCCTAGCGGCTAAGGTAGCTGCTTTACCCAATTTGGAATTAGTTGGGCTGATGTGTATTCCGGCTGCCAAGCAAACAGAAGCTACCCAGTCTCAAGCATTTGCAGCTATGGTGGCAGCACGCAATCAGCTACAAACGCAACATGCAACACTTACCGAACTATCTATGGGTATGTCTGGCGACCTAGACCTAGCTATAGCTCACGGCACCACTATGGTACGTATTGGTACGGATATATTTGGTGCCCGGTAGTGGCCTAAATCATTGGGTAGGCCCGTGTCATTGCGCAGTCCTTCGTGTCATTGCGCAGCCTTTCGTGTCATTGCGAGCGCAGCGAAGCAATCTCTGCAATACTAGGAAAGGTTGCTTCGCTGCGCTCGCAATGACAGTGGCTTTTGGACCTCGTAACAACGAATACTATTAACTATTTACACAGGAACAACCCATGTCATCTACACCTACATTGGCCTTTATAGGCGCCGGCAACATGGCCCAAGCCATCATTAAGGGTTTACTTAAACAAGGCTATGCCGCCAACAAAATCATTGCTACCGGCCGCACGGCCAGCAAAATGGCCGCTTTAGCTGCGGACACCGGCATTCAAACCACCCTAGACAATCTAGCTGCTTGCCAGCAAGCAGATATTATTATCCTCGGTGTAAAACCGCAGATGATGCAGGACACTGTCAGTGCCTTGGCCAGCGCTATCGACCCACAGCGCCACCTGATTGTTTCCGTAGCGGCAGGCATTTTGGCCGCTAGCATCAACGGCTGGATTGGCCACCACTGTGCCACTGTACGTTGCATGCCCAACACCCCGTCTTTGGTGGGCATGGGCGCCAGTGGTTTATACGCCAACGAGCTGGTAAGCAGCGCACAAAAAGCTCAGGCTGAGCAGATTATGCAAGCTGTAGGTATCAGCATTTGGCTAGATAATGAATCGCTAATCGATACCGTAACTGCGGTATCCGGCAGTGGGCCAGCTTATTACTTCTTGATGATGGAAGCCATGATAGATGCGGCTCAAGGCTTAGGGTTAAACGCCGAACAAGCCAAGACCTTGGTATTGCAAACCGCAGCCGGCGCTGCAGCAATGGCGCAAGCCAGCGAGCAAAGCCCAGCGCAATTGCGCACCGCTGTAACATCACCTAAGGGCACCACAGAACAGGCTTTAAATAGCTTTGCCGATGCTGGCTACCGTGACACAGTAGCCCAGGCAATGAGCGCAGCTCACGGGCGTTCGCAGGAATTGGCGGAGATGTTTAAGTAGATTATTGACGGGGTACTGTGTAACAAGATGTAAACACATCTGGCTCTTTGATATTCCTTGTCATAGCGAGCGTTTTCTCGTCATTGCGAACATTTTTCCCGTCATTGCGAGCGAAGCGTGGCAACCTCTAGCAGGCGAAGTGCAAGCGTGAAGAGGTTGCTTCGTCGTTCCTCCTCGCAATGACGGGGGTTTGTAGCTCTCGCCATGACGGGATATATACCGCCTATGCCAGTTTTTTGTACTTCACTCGCGTCGGCTGGTGATCTTTGCCGGTGCGTGCTTTGTAGTCTTCAGCGTATTCGCTGTAGTTGCCACTAAAGAACACGGCTTTGGAATCACCTTCGTAAGCTAAGGTGTGGGTACAGATACGGTCTAGGAACCAACGGTCGTGAGAAATAACAATGGCAGCGCCAGGGAAGGCCAACAAGGCTTCTTCTAGAGCACGCAAGGTTTCTACGTCTAGGTCGTTGGTGGGTTCGTCCAATAGCAGTACGTTGCCGCCTTGCTTGAGTAGCTTAGCTAGGTGCAAACGGTTACGCTCACCACCGGACAAATCTTTAACAAACTTCTGCTGGTCACTACCCTTGAAGTTAAAGCGGCCACAATAGGCACGCGAAGGCACTTGGTAAGTACCAACGGTGATGATGTCTTGGCCGTCAGATAACTCTTCCCATACGGTTTTAGTGCCGTCTAGGTCACGGGTCTGATCGACACAAGCTAGTTCAACCGTGCTACCAATTTCAATGCTGCCGCTATCCGGTTGTTCAGCGCCTGTTAGCATCTTGAACAAGGTCGATTTACCGGCACCGTTACCACCCACAACACCCACGATGGCGCCTTGTGGCATGCTAAATTCTAGGTTTTCTACTAGCATCTTGTCACCGAAGGCCTTGCTGACGCCTTGCACTTCAATCACCTTGTCACCTAGGCGTGGGCCAGGTGGGATGTAGATTTCTTGGGTTTCGTTACGTTCTTGGAAATCACGGGAGTTCAATTCCTCAAAGGCTGCCATACGGGCCTTGGATTTTGCCTGACGACCCTTGGCGTTGCTACGTACCCATTCCAATTCGGCTTTTACGGCTTTTTCGTGGGATGCTTGCTGGCGGCCTTCTTGGATCAAACGCGCATCTTTTTGCTCCAACCAGGAAGAATAGTTGCCTTCATATGGAATACCATGACCACGGTCCAATTCCAAAATCCAACCGGCGGCGTTATCAAGGAAGTAACGGTCGTGAGTGATGGCCACTACGGTGCCTTCAAAATCAACCAAGAAGCGTTCTAGCCAAGCTACGGATTCCGCATCCAAGTGGTTGGTCGGTTCGTCCAACAGCAACATATCTGGCTTTTGCAGCAACAAACGGCACAAGGCCACACGGCGGCGTTCACCACCAGATAGGTGCTCAACCTTGTCATCCCAGTCTGGTAGGCGTAGGGCTTCGGCGGCAACTTCTAGGGTACGGTCTAGGTTATGAGCGTCGGTAGCTTGGATAATGTTCTCAAGGCGTGCTTGCTCAGCTGCCAAGGCATCAAAGTCGGCATCGGCTTCGGCATACGCAGCATATACGGCATCCAATTGGGTCAAGGCGTTCTTAGCTTCGGCAACGGCTTCTTCTACCACTTCACGTACGGTTTTGCTGTCGTCTAGCTGCGGTTCCTGCTCTAGGTAGCCAACGTTAATGCCGGGTTGAGGGCGAGCTTCACCGTTGTATTCTTGGTCTACGCCGGCCATGATTTTTAGTAGGCTAGACTTACCAGAACCGTTCAAACCCAAAACACCAATCTTGGCACCCGGGAAAAACGATAGGGAAATATCTTTCAAAATTTCACGCTTAGGCGGAACAACCTTTCCTACGCGGTTCATGGTATAGACGAATTGAGCCATCAGGGCACCTTCAATTTACGATAATCTTAACTATCCATTATAACAAAAGGGGGGCGTAAATTAAGCAACCAAAGAAAGGAAATAGAGAGTAAACGACGAGTATATTTGTTTATTTGGCATAAAGTCTTTAAATTAGCTCTGTACGCCCTTATAAATCAAGCTAATGACGCTTGAGCATATTTTCTCGTATTGGCAATTATGCTATTGTACGCCCCCTTTTGTTATACTATAACATTAACCTGACTGAATATATTGAGGCCCGCCGTGTCTGTTACCCATGTTGCCACATCTGAACTACCAACTCCTTTTGGTATCTTTAAGATGCACGGATTTAGCGATAGCGAATCTGGTAAAGAGCATGTTGCCTTAACCATGGGCGAGTTAGATGGCCAAACAGACGTTCTGGCACGTATGCATTCAGAATGCCTTACGGGTGATGCCCTCTTTAGCATGCGCTGCGATTGTGGTTTTCAGCTACACGAAGCGATGAAGCGTATTGCTGAACAAGGCCAAGGCGTATTGCTGTACTTGCGCCAAGAAGGCCGTGGCATTGGCTTAATCAACAAGATCAAGGCCTACAACTTGCAGGATCAAGGTGCCGACACGGTCGAAGCTAACGAACAGCTGGGTTTTAACGCTGACGAACGCAGCTACGAAATGGCCAAAGACATGTTGGATTATTTGGCTGTACAATCAGTCCGCTTAATGACCAACAACCCACGCAAGGTAAAAGCCTTAACAGACTTGGGCATGACCGTAGCAGGCCGCGAACCTATTCAGGTAGGCAAAAACAGCCACAACAATGTGTACCTTGCCACCAAGGCGAACAAAATGGATCACCTGCTGGATTAATCCAACAGCTCTTTGAGCACCGCGCTTATACCCGCCGCATCAATGCCCGCCGCGGCTAATACTTGTGACCTGGTTGCATGTGGCAGCACCGCGTCTGGCAAACCCAAATTCAATAAACATGGCTTGGTATCTCGATTTTGCTGAGCTAACCATTGCGCCACCAAAGCACCTGCACCACCTACCACAGCATGATCCTCTAGGGTCAACCAAGTATCGTGGTTCATCAGTTGTGCCAATAGCTGGGTATCTAGGGGCTTAACAAAACGCATATCCACTAAGGTAATGTCATGCTCTTCTGCAACCAGCCTAGCCTCGTCTAGTAAGGCACCAAAACTAAGCAAAGCAATACCACGCCCATGACGCACCACGGCGGCTTTACCTATTTCTAATGCACCCTCTTCTATGGCTATTGGCGCAGCACCACGCGGGTATCGCACCGCTGCCGGGCCAGCATAGTCATAACCCAGCTGCAACATGGCTTGCGTTGTTTGCGTACTACTTGGTGCCATCACCAGCATGTTGGGTAAACAAGCCAAGTAGGCATAATCATAAGCCCCCGTATGGGTGGCACCGTCTTCGCCCACTACGCCAGCCCGATCAACAGCAAATAGCACATCTAGGTTTTGCAAAGCCACGTCATGCACTAGCTGATCATAACCACGTTGCAAAAAGGTAGAATAAATAGCCACCACAGGTTTGGCTTCGGCGCAGGCCATACCTGCCGCCAAGGTCACAGCATGCTGTTCGGCAATGGCCACATCATGTATGCGCTCACTATGCGTGATAGCAAAGTTAGACAAGCCAGAGCCACCAACCATAGCAGGAGTAATAACCTGCATCCTGGGGTCGCTATCCGCTTGCTGTTCGGCCCACGCGCCAAACACTTGGGCGTAGGTGGGACCGCTTAGCTTGGCTATTTTGTTAATGGGGTCGATCTTATCAATGGCATGATAGCCAACCGGATCTTCTTCCGCTGCCACATAGCCCTTGCCCTTTACCGTGTGTAGGTGCAATAACTTGGGCCCGCTCTGACTCAATAGGTCTTTAATCTGAGCATGCAAAACAGGAATGTCATGGCCATCAACTGGGCCAACATAGGTAAAGCCAAGCGCCGTAAACCAAGCTTCGGGGCCACCTTCGGCACCGGTTTCATCCAGAAATTTGGCCAAACCACCCTGATTGGCGTTAATTGACATATCGTTATCATTAACGATGACTAAAGCATTGGCTTGGCTATGTGCCATATGATTCAACGCTTCAAAAGCCATGCCACCGGTCAAGGCACCATCACCAATTACCGCCACATGATTGAGCTGCTGGCCATCAATCAAAGCCATGCCCAACAAGGCACTAATGGAGGTACTCGAATGGCCCACACCAAAACAATCAAAGGCACTTTCGCTACGCTTTGGGAAGGGCGCCAACCCACCCTCTTGGCGCATGCTTAGCATGGCCTTTTTACGGCCCGTCAAAATTTTATGAGGGTAGGCTTGATGACCCACGTCCCAGATCAAACGATCGGCTGGGGTGTTTAGCAGGTGGTGCAAAACGATGGTTAGTTCAACCACACCCAGTCCGGCACCAAGATGCCCGCCTGTTTGCCCAACACAGTAGAGTAAATACTGACGCAGCTCGTGAGCTAACTGAGGCAGCTGCTGTACAGCCAATGCACGCAGATTTTGCAACTCAGGCTGTACCACAGCGTCTGAAATTGCCACCGCATCTAGCAAAGGTGTAGCAGGAGGGGACGAAGGAATATGCTGCAAGGCGGGTGTCATGGGGCTTAGCTCTTGCGCGTTACAATCAGGCGGGCCAAATACTCAAGGTGCTCGGCACGCTCGCCAAATAGTGCCAAATTTTGTAGGGCCCGTTGCAATAGGTCTTGGGCCAGTTGCTTGGCAGCATCCATACCCAATAAGGCCGGATAGGTAGATTTGCCACGCGCCAAGTCAGCACCCTGCGCCTTACCTAGGGTGGTGGTATCACTTTCAATGTCTAAAATATCGTCTTGTACTTGGAAGGCCAAGCCAACTGCCTGCCCGTAGTCTTGCAAGGCCGCCAACTGCTCAGCAGTGACATCGGCCGCCGCCAAGGCACCCAGTTGAATGCTGGCATTTATCAAGGCACCCGTTTTGTGAGCATGCAAGAGCTCTAGTTGTGCCAGGCTAATGGCTTGCTGCTCAGCTGCCATATCCAGCATCTGCCCCGCCACCATGCCTTTGGCACCCGCCGCCTGGCCTAGCACACGCATCATGGCCAACACTTGTTCGGCACTCAGTGTTGTGTCAGCCGCATCCGCTACTAGTTCGTAAGCCAGGCTCTGCAAAGCATCGCCGGCCAAGATCGCTGTGGCCTCATCAAAGGCAATGTGATTGGTGGCTTTGCCACGACGTAAAGCATCATCATCCATGGCCGGTAAATCATCATGGATTAACGAGTAGGCATGCAAGGCTTCTACCGCTGCGGCAATTTGATCTATTTTAGGCGTCTTGGCTTGGCAAGCATGGGCGGCAGCAAACACCAAGGCAGCGCGAATACGTTTGCCTCCGCCTAGGCTGCTATAAGCCATAGCTGCGGCCAAACGCGGACTGGTTTGGCACTGGTTTATGGCTTGCTGCAAACTCACTTCAACGCGGGTTTGCGCTTGCTGTAGAAAAGCGGCTTGTTGCACGACTCGCTCCTTCAACTGACTAACCGTCGGTAGACGCGCTAGGGAATGGCTTTTCTTGTAACTTGCCGCTGCTATCTTGCATTAGCACCTGCACCTTTTGCTCCGCTTGGTCGAGGGCGCTTTGACACTCACGCGTTAAAGCCACCCCTTTTTCAAAGGCCTGCATGGATTCTTCTAAAGACAGGTTACCCTGCTCCATCTGCTGCACTAGCTGCTCTAGCTGTTGCAAAGAGGTTTCAAAATTGAAGTTGTCTGCACTCATAAATCACTAACCAACCATATAGGCTAAATTAAATAGATAGGTAACGGCGTACTTTTTTGCATACACAATACTAAGCAGGATCACCACCGGTGAAAAATCTAAGCCACCCAGTGGTGGTAGAAAACGATTTACCAGCCTCGATAATGGCTGTGTCAATTGATACAACAACAAGGCCCCTGGGTGATGGGAATTAGGTGCCACCCAACTCAATATAACAATACCAAACATAGCCACCATCATGACCGTAAGTAGGTTACTAATAAAATAAGCCAACACCAGAACCAAGAGCCCAACGAGACTCGGCAATACCTTAGGTAGTAAGGCCGTCATTAAAAAGATCACACCTAGCTGCAGAAAAGCATACACCACCAGTGTTGGCAAACTAAAGCGCCCTTTACTAGGCACGATTTTTTGTACTGGTGCCACCAGCGGCTGAGTTAGCTTAACAATTGATTGCGCCAAGGGATTGTAAAAGTCTGCCCGCATAAGTTGCATTAAAAACCTCAGTATTAGTATATATAAATAAATACCGATTACTGTCTGCAACAAGTCTGCCAAAAATACCATTTTTCATCACCTACCATTGAAGTGCCGCTAGTTTCTCATAACCATAACAAAGGTTAAATGCTACCCTTGCCAATATACCGTCTTATCTAGGAAAATAAGGGCACAATTTTACCTTTCAAGAGTTACCTATGACTTTCTTGCGTTCTATGCTTATCAGCACCCTGGCTAGCCTTGCCATTTTCTGCAGTAGCACCAGCTATGCCGAACAAATGTTGGAGACCACTGACTACCAGATTCATTACAATGCGTTTAATACCATGATGGTGATACCTGAAGTTGCCCAAGCTTTGGGTTTTACCCGTGCACGCAACCGTGCTTTATTAAATGTATCTATACTCGATGCGGATACCAAACAACCCATGATGGCCATGGTAAAGGGGCAACGTAAGAACCTACTCGGTCAGTCGTATGCGTTAGAATTTCAACAAGTTGTGGAACAAGGTGCAATCTATTACATTGCCGAACTACGTTTTAGTGAAGCGGAGATGTGGAAGTTTGATATTCAAGTGCAGCCCGACCCCCATGCACCTGCCATCCCCTTGAAATTTACGCAGACGTTTTATATCGAGCAGGCCAACTAGGTTAAGTGACATGGCGATGCGGGTAAGCCAAACGTCATTACCGGAAGGAACGACGCGGCAACCTTTAGCAGGATTGCAGTGAACTGAGAGAGATTGCTTCGCTGCGCTCGCAATGACAGGGTCGCTGCGCTCGCAATGACGAGGGTGCGCGGCGCTTAGGCCTCAAAATCTGCCAACACTTCGTTAAGAAATCGCCAGCCAAGTTCCGTCGCCTGTAAGCGCCCTGGCTCCAGCAGGCCGCGCTTGCGCAGCTTAGCCAACACCTCGATGTCGCTTAAATTTAGCCCCGTGCGTAGCGCCAGCAAGTCTTCCTCTACCCCCTCGCGCAAGCGCAAGACGTTCATAAAGAATTCTAAGGGCAAGTCTTGGGTGGCCACAATTTGCTGGCTTGCCAAGGGCTGAATAGCCTGCATATAGGCTTTAGGCTGGCGCAGTTTAACGCGTCGCGTCACTTGCAGCACACCATCAGTCATGACCGATACTTTGCCATGAGCACCAGCACCTATACCTAGGTAGTCACCAAAGCGCCAATAGTTAAGGTTATGTTTAGCCTCATTGCTAGCACCTGCGGTACTGGCAGCCTGACACCAGGCTGAAATTTCATATTGCTGATAACCCGCCGCCTGCAATAACGTTTGCCCGGCCTCTTGAATATCCACCAAGTCATCTTCTACGGGCAGCTCTGGGGGCTGGCTATAGAACAGGGTATTGGGCTCAAGAGTCAACTGGTACCAAGATAAGTGATCAGGCACTAGGTCGATAGCTTGTTGCAAATCAGCTTTGGCCATGGCTGGGGTTTGGCCTGGCAGCCCGTGCATCAAGTCGACGTTAATGTGGTCAAAACCAAGCTGTTTGGCTGCCGCTATGGCCTGCTTAGCCTGAGCGGCATCATGCACTCGGCCCAACTGCTGTAAACAAGCATCATCAAAGCTTTGCACACCAAT
>DPHB01000019.1:69161-69358 GCA_003521845.1 Oceanospirillaceae bacterium
CCAATAGACAAACGATTAACGCCAGCCTTACGGAAGCCGGCAAAGCGATCAATTTCAAAAGTGCCCGGATTGGCTTCCATAGTCACTTCCATGTTGTTCACACAATCTAGCTGCTCCCGTACACCCAGCAACAAACGCGACAAAGCTTGTGCTGACAACAGGCTGGGCGTGCCTCCACCAATAAAGATGCTGTGCAA
>DPHB01000019.1:69534-69936 GCA_003521845.1 Oceanospirillaceae bacterium
GGTCGGCCTTGGACCAAAGCCATTTCGCTTTGTAGATCACGGAGCAAGCAATCTACATATTCTTCTTCGGGTACTGACTCACCGTGGCTAGCATGGGAGTTAAAGTCACAGTAGGGGCACTTCTGTAAGCACCAAGGAATATGAATATAGAGGCTTAAGGGGGGTAGCTGGGCGGCGGACATAGGGTAACTATTGTGTCTCGTCTAAGTCATCGAACTCGGCCAACTCAGACAAGGCATGCAGCAATTGCTGTATGGCCTGTCCACGATGGCTCACTGCCATTTTTTCCGCCTTACTTAATTGCGCAGCACAGACATCAGTATGGGCCACAGCAAACACCGGGTCATAACCAAAGCCTTGTAAGCCACGGGGTTCGGCAACAATGCTACCTTGCCATGCCGC
>DPHB01000019.1:70079-70264 GCA_003521845.1 Oceanospirillaceae bacterium
AACAATGCTACCTTGCCATGCCGCCTGACAAATCAACGGCACTGGGTCTGCCGCATGACGCATGTAGACGAGCACACATTGAAAACGCGCAGTGCGCTGCTCAGTGGGCACAGATGCAAGATCAGCAAGTAACTTGCTATTGTTGGCAGCATCCTTGTCAGGGCCAGAAACACCTGCAAATCGGG
>DPHB01000019.1:70399-79128 GCA_003521845.1 Oceanospirillaceae bacterium
CAGGGCCAGAAACACCAGCAAATCGGGACGAATATATACCGGGCTGGCCTTGCAGGGCATCAACCTCAAGACCCGAATCGTCAGCTAGGGCTGGCAAACCAGAAGCGGCACAGGCATGGCGTGCCTTTAAGATGGCGTTTTCGACAAAACTCAGGCCCGTTTCTTCTACTTCTGCGGCAACAAATTGGCTTTGGGCGATTAGTTCGATGCCAAGTGGCGCTAGACTCTGGCCAAACTCGGCTAATTTGCCAGCATTGCCGCTGGCAAGTACAACTTTTTTGTTCACGGTAGGCAAACCCACAAAATTAGGGCGTCCTCCTCACTAGAAGACACCACAGCATGGCCCATAGTACTGTCGAAATAAGAGCTGTCGCCTTCGTTCA
Source organism: Oceanospirillaceae bacterium (assembly GCA_003521845.1). Classification (GTDB taxonomy): domain Bacteria; phylum Pseudomonadota; class Gammaproteobacteria; order Pseudomonadales; family Balneatricaceae; genus Njordibacter. The sequence goes on from DPHB01000019.1 coordinate 70,783, forward strand.
GTAATAGAGGTTCGTATTCCTCAGTATACACCGTTACCTGGCCTTCCAGAACCAGCAATAGCTCTTCGCCATCATGACGAACCCAATCGCCAAATTCATCGATGCTACGGGCGCGCACACGACTTTTGAAAGGCACCATGCGCTTCGAGCCTAGATCCATAGCCATGAGCTCATGATCATAGGTAGCCGTAGCGTGAGCACGGCCTTGACCTTTACGGGTTACCGCCCGACGCCCGGAAATTTTAGGCTCAGAAATTGGCGCAAATAGTTGCGGCATTTCTATTTCTAGACCTAGGGCCAGCTTTTGCATCAAATTGTAAGTGGGTGATAGCTGTTCATTTTCCATCTTCGATAAGGTGGATTGAGCCACACCCGTGGCCTTGCTGGCTTGTTGCAAAGTCATGCCTCGTTCTTGGCGTAACTCACGCAGACGAGCACCAAAACCTATGGCTTGCTCAGCGGGTTTGGCTACAGCAGGTAATATACCTGCTTGAGGTTGTTGGTTGCTCATGGGGTTTATGCATCCATTTAACAGTTGGTTACGTTCACCGCTAGACCACCGCGGGAGGTTTCTTTGTACTTATCCTGCATGTCAGCACCTGTGTCACGCATAGTTTTAATTACATCGTCTAAAGACACAAGATGCTCACCGTCACCACGCATGGCCATATGGGCCGCATTTATGGCCTTAATGGCCGCCATGGCATTACGCTCTATACAAGGCACTTGCACCAAACCCGCAATCGGGTCACAGGTAAGGCCTAGGTTATGCTCCATGCCAATTTCGGCGGCATTTTCCACCTGCATGGCCGTACCACCTATCACTTCTGCCAAGCCGGCAGCAGCCATAGCACAGGCACTACCTACTTCACCCTGACAGCCTACTTCGGCACCAGAGATGGAAGCATTCAATTTACACAGTATACCCACTGCAGCGGCCGCCAGCATAAACTTTACGATGCCATCGTCGTTGGAACCTGGATAAAAGTTGTCATAGTAGTGCAACACAGCAGGTATGACACCGGCAGCACCGTTAGTTGGTGCGGTGACAATACGGCCACCAGCGGCGTTTTCTTCGTTTACCGCCATAGCATAAAGGTTTACCCAATCCATTGCTGATAATTGTGGCGTAATTACCTTTACCGAACCCAAGGAGTTGAGTTTACCGTATAGATTTGCGGCCCGGCGCTTAACGTTGAGGCCACCCGGCAGTATGCCTTCTGTGTGACAACCCAAGGTAACGCAGTCTTTCATCACCTGCCACATGTGCAGTAATTCTTGTCGTACTTCTTGCTCGGTTCGCCACGTCTTTTCGTTTTCCATCATGATCTGGCTAATGCTCATGCCAGTGGCTTCACAATGGGCCAACAGCTGGACACCGGAAGTAAATGGATAAGGCACCACGGGGGCATCATCATCCACGGGCAATGCGTCCGCCATAGCCGAGGCTTCGTCTACGACAAAACCACCACCCACTGAATAATAAGTCAGCTCGCACAGTAGGCCATCGTCACCAAAAGCACGCATCGTCATGCCATTAGGATGGTATGGCAAGGATTCTTCTAGGTTAAGAATAACGTCTTGGCGTTGATCAAACTTAATGACATGCGTACCTCCACCAAGGGGCAACTCACCTGCCGCTTCTACCTGATCTAACACAGGCTGCACCGATGGTGGCTCTATAGTCTCTGGCGCTTGGCCCAATAGACCCAACACCACGGCAATATCACTAGCGTGGCCTTTACCGGTAGCTCCAAGGGAGCCATAAAGTTCGCCTTGTACACGCACCACTTGAGAGAGCAGACCTTGCTCTTGCAGATGGTTTACAAAGGTCACTGCGGCACGCATTGGGCCAACCGTATGGGAACTAGAGGGACCAATTCCAACCTTCATTAAATCAAAGACACTTAAGCTCATGTTACTTACCATTTTCACGCGAGTTTGCTATGCAACAAATCTCGGCACCATTAATCGGCATTGCTAAAAGGCGACACTATGTCCTATTGTGGTAGAAGGTACCATTCCGGAAACGACCCCATGCACCTACTTTTAGCGACCTGAGCCTACTTTCGACTGCTTTCACTAGAATAAGGGAACCATAAAAACACGGCATTCTAGGATACTCAAGGCCATGTCAGTGCAAATGTCCTAACCCCATAGACTAAAGTCGCAGATTCGACACTTCTACCCTAGCAGTTACGCAACTATTGGCTAATAATATGCCTACGCCTATATCACAACATGGGATCACCGCAGGAGCTACCAATGCGCAGCCATGAAAACAAGAAGCAAGACGCCATCGCACAAGTTTGCCAACAATTAAGCGTACAGCTGGGCGAGCTAGAAAGCCAACAACGACAAAATCTCGCACGCTTGTACTACGATGAAAGCATTCCCAAAGAACTATTACAGTGCCAGCAAGATGACATGCTAGGTGCCATTAACTGCCTATGGCTGAACATCGTGCAGCGCCAAACCGATGAAGACAAGGTGGTTATCTACCATCCTAACTACGAAGAGCACGAATGGGAAAGTAGCCACACCATTATCGACATTGTCTGCACAGACCGGCCATTTTTGGTGTCCTCTATTACCAATGCCTTAGTATCACTGGGTCATACTATCCACATGACTACCCACCCGGTACTGGCGATTGGGCGTGACAAGCAAGGTCAAATAACCTCTATTGAAGCTTTCTCTGGTGATCCGAATGAACCTAATCTAGAAGCTGTCATGCGCTTTGAGATTGACCACCTCATCGACCCCAGCGATAGCGATAAAGCTAAAACAGCCCTACAAGCGGTACTCAATGATGTCCGTTTGGTAGTCGATGACTGGCAAGCCATGTGCCAAACCATGGCTCAATTGATTGAGCAATTGGAGCAACAAAAACTACCTATTGATGATGATGTGAAAGCTGAAAATCTGGCCTTTTTACGCTGGGCAGCCAACAATCACTTCACCTTTATGGGCTATCGCTATTACGGCTTAGAAGAGACCGCACAGCAGACACGGGTAATGCCTCAGGCAGACTCCGGTTTAGGCACCTTCCGTGCCGACAACAGCAGCCCTCAGCACCTGCAGCCTTCGGTGCTTAGTGATTACCTCGCTGAACTGGCGAAACAACCGCAGATGCTAGTCATCACTAAGTCAACTAGCCGCTCCACAGTACATAGATCAGTCAATTTTGACTATTTGGGCGTTAAGCAATTCAATACCAAAGGCGAAGTCGTTGGCGAACACCGCTTTTTTGGCTTGTACGCTTCCGCCGCCTATGTGGCACGAGTGCACGAAATCCCTGTATTACGTCACAAAACTGAGCGCATTCAACAAGCTATACAAGTACTACCTGCCAGTCACAAAGGTAAAGCTTTGCTGCATGTATTAAACAGCTACCCACGTGATGAAATGCTGCAAGCACCGGTTGAGCAGTTATTACCCATAATAAGGGGTATTTTAGAAACCCAAGAGCGCAATAGCTTGCGTTTGTTCATGCGTTTTGACACCTATGGGCGTTTTTTAACCGGCCTCATATACGTACCACGAGAGCGCTTCCATACGAAGCTGCGCCAACAACTGCAAGATATCCTGATGCAGAAATTTAACGGCAGTAGCTCGGAATTCAGTGTCTCCTTTGCCGAACAAACCATGGCCCGCGTACACATCACAGTACATGGCCAAAACATGCGCGATATGACTCACGATGGCGAAGAGTTAGAACTTCAAATGCGTGACGCCATGCTATCGTGGCAAGATCACCTGCTCAACACTTTGCAGACCAAGTTGGGCGAAGCAGAAGGCCTGCAATTGTGGCGCAAATATGAGCAGGCTTTCCCGCTGGCTTACCAAGAAAATCACACGGCCAAAAAAGCGCTGAGGGATTTGCTGCGTTTAAGTAAGCTATCGGCTGACCAGCCTTTGTCCACGCACCTTTATCAAAGCCTCAAGGATGACGTTAACTGCCTTAACTTTAAAGTGTTCGGCATGGGCCATGCCAAAGCCTTGTCAGATGTATTGCCTATCCTAGAATACATGGGTGTTAAGGTCATTAGCGCTCAACCTTACTCGGTAAAACCCAATCACAGCAGCCCCTTGTGGATGATCGATTTTGCTATTCAGCTCAACTCCCACCAAGGCGCTGACATCGAAGCTATTAAAGAAGGCTTCCAAGAAGCCTTTGCCCAAGCTTACTCAGGCCGCATAGCCAGCGACCGCTTTAACAGCCTCGTACTAACGGCGGGCATTAACTGGCGTGAAGCCGAACTAATGCGCGCCATAACGGCTTATTTACACCAGCTTCAAGTGCCTTTCAGCAGAAGCTACATTCAAACCACACTCAATAAAAACGCCCATATTACGCGCTTGCTCGTGTCTTTATTTGCCGCCCGCTTTGATCCACTAAGTCATTCTGAAAAAGCCCAAATCAAGATCACCCAAGACATCAACAAGGCCTTGGATCAGGTTACCAACCTGAACGAAGACCGTATCATCAAATACTTCTTGGTCACCATTGAAGCCGTATTGCGCTGCAACTACTATCAAACAGATGGTGACGGCCAGCCACAAAAATACCTGGCTTTAAAAATAGACCCTCAACATATTCCAGGTATCCCTTTACCACTACCTAAGTTCGAAATCTTTATGTTCTCGGCTTGGGTGGAAGGTGTACACCTACGCGGTGGCAAGGTGGCCCGTGGTGGTTTGCGCTGGTCCGACCGTCATGAAGATTACCGCACCGAAGTGCTTGGCTTGGTGAAAGCACAAATGGTGAAAAATGCAGTAATCGTGCCCCTAGGTGCCAAGGGCGGCTTTGTCTGCAAGCAGCTACCGGAAGGTGGTAACCGTGAACAGGTCATGGCCGAAGTTATCCGTAGCTACTCCACCTTTATTCAATCCCTGATTGATCTCACGGACAACATTGTCGACAAGCAAGTCGTGGCCCCAGACAACACCGTGCGTTATGACGATGATGACCCCTACTTGGTAGTGGCCGCGGATAAAGGCACGGCCACCTTCTCCGATATTGCCAATGATATTTCGGCAACCAACAACTTCTGGCTGGGCGATGCCTTTGCCTCTGGCGGTGCCAATGGTTATGACCACAAGAAGATGGGTATCACCGCACGTGGTGCCTGGGAATCGGTGAAGCGCCTGTTTGCCGAAACAGGTCACGATTGCCAAACGCAAGACTTTAGCGCCATTGGCGTCGGCGACATGGCCGGCGACGTATTTGGTAACGGCATGCTTTTGTCCAAGCATACCTGCTTGCAAGCTGCCTTTAACCACTTGCATATCTTCATTGATCCAACGCCTGATGCGGCTAGCTCCTACGCCGAACGCGAGCGCTTGTTCAAGCTACCACGTTCAAGCTGGGAAGATTACAACAGCACACTCATTTCCAAAGGTGGCGGCCTCTTTGCACGGAGTGCCAAGAGTATTAAGTTAAGTCCCCAGATGCAGGCAATGCTGCACACAGAAGCCACACAAATGCCCCCCAATGAGCTGATTCACGCGCTCTTAAAAATGCCCGTAGACCTATTTTGGAACGGCGGTATCGGCACCTATGTGAAAGCCAGCCACGAAACTCACAACGACATTGGCGACCCAGCCAACGATGCCTTGCGTGTTGACGGTTGCGATCTCGGTGCACGTATTGTCGGGGAAGGCGGTAACCTAGGCTGCTCCCAAGCCGGACGCATTGAGTTTGCCAAGCATGGCGGTTTAATCAACACCGATGCCATTGATAACTCGGGTGGCGTGGACAGTTCTGACCATGAGGTTAACATCAAGATTTTGCTCAGCCAGGTAGTCGACAACGGCGACATGACCTTGAAGCAACGTAATAAGCTGCTAGCGAGCATGACCGACGAGGTCGCCGACCTAGTACTTGATCACAACTACCACCAAAGCTTGGTATTGAGTGTGGCCCACCATACCGCACCAGCCAACTTGTACAACCACAAGCGCTTGATTCACAACCTAGAAGGCTTAAATCGCCTCAACCGAGCCTTGGAAGGTTTGCCCAACGATGCCCAAATAGACGAGCGTATGCGTCAACAAGAAGGCCTAACACGACCCGAAATTGCTGTCTTGCTGGCGTACAGCAAAATGCACTTGTTTGACGAGCTAATGCTAGCTGGCATCGCCGCAGACACCTACTTGAGCCAGGCCTTGAGTGATTACTTCCCACAGCCACTGCAAAAGCAATTTGCCGAACCTATGGACAAGCACCCACTGCGTGCAGAAATTATTGCGACCCATGTTACCAATCAGATTGGTAATCGCATGGGCGCCACCTTCTTCCATTTACTGCAAGCAGAAACAGGAGCTGGCGCAGGAGAGATCGCTCGTGCCTTTATGGCGGCTTGCCATATTCTTGGCGCCAACACACTGTGGAAGCAACTAGACAAGGTGACCTTAAGCTTAGATTATCATGCCTCTATGGACTTACATGGCCAGATTCAAGCCTTGCTGGAGGCCATGGTGCAATGGTTGCTACAACACCATGCCGGCGAGTGCATAAATAGCATGATTGACCTGTACAGTGACGCTGTTGACAGCTATGCTACGGAATTAATTACATGGTTGCCAGAAAGTGCCCAAGAGCGTTTGCAAACTCGCGCCAAGACCTATGCTGCAAGTGGCTTAGACAAGGCTTGTAGCCAACACCTAGCACAACTTGAATTTATCTATTACGGACTCGATATTGCTAGCGTCGCTGCCCATCATAACCACACGGTGGCGGCAGCAGGTCACTTGTGGTTTGCGCTCTATGATAACTTCCAAGGTGATTGGTTAAGCCAAGCAATCAATGCCCTACCTAGCACCGACGCCTGGCAGCGTAAGGCCCGCAGCAGCTTAAAACATGAGCTAGATGCTGCCTTAACTAGCCTTACCGGCAGAGTCTTGCAATGTGCTGGTTTGGATGACTGGCAGGCCCAACAAAGCAATGCTTTGGCACGCTTGAGTAGTTTATTTGAAGAATTACACGCTAGCCAAGATCTTGATCTAGCTAAATTATCCGTAGCCGTAGGCGAAATAACCCGCCTACAACATAATCACTAGTATGTGAAACAGGAAACAATGATGTCCAACAGCCCGTTAAATCGCCAACTCTTTGATCAGGTAATGGTACCCAACTACGCACCTTCCGCCATGATTCCCGTACGCGGTGAGGGTTCTCGGGTATGGGATCAAGACGGACATGAGCACATCGATTTTGCTGGCGGTATCGCGGTTACCAGTGTCGGCCATGCTCACCCTGACATGGTTGCTACGCTACAGGAGCAAGGCGCAAAGCTTTGGCACCTGTCTAACATCATGACCAATGAGCCAGCCCTTAAATTGGCTCAGCAACTCACTGACGCCACCTTTGCCGAGCGCGTATTTTTAGCCAACTCTGGCGCCGAGGCTAACGAAGCCGCATTTAAGCTAGCGAGACGTGTTGCTCACGAAAAATTTGGCCCCGAAAAGCACGAAATTATTGCCTTCTACCAAGGTTTCCACGGGCGCACCTTGTTTACTGTCAGTGTCGGTGGCCAACCTAAGTATAGTGACGGCTTTGGTCCTGCCATTGCAGGCATCACCCACCTGCCTTACAACGATATTGCGGCCCTAGAAGCCGCTGTTTCGGACAAGACTTGCGCTATCGTAATGGAACCACTGCAAGGCGAAGGTGGCATCATTGCTGCCGACCCGGCTTTTGCTCAGCGCGTACGCGAGCTATGTGACCAACATAATGCCTTGTTGGTAATGGACGAAGTACAAACGGGTGTTGGCCGTCTAGGCACCTTGTACGCTTACCAGCAGTTAGGTGTAACCCCAGACATCATGACCAGCGCCAAAGGCTTGGGCAATGGCTTTCCGGTGGCGGCCATGTTAACCACCGAAGCCATTGCCGCACACATGGGTGTTGGCACGCACGGCAGCACTTATGGTGGTAATCCACTAGCTTGCGCCATTGCTTCCAAGGTGTTGGATCTAGTCAACCAAACTGACGTTTTAGCCGCTGTTAACAGCAAGTTTGAACGCTTTAAAGCGGGCCTTGAAGCCATTAATGCCAAGTATAATTTTTGTGCCGAGATTCGTGGCCGCGGCCTATTAATAGGCTGCGCATTAACCGACCAGTTTGCCGGCAACGCAGGTGCCTTTCAACAAGCCGCTGCCGCAGAAGGCTTAATGGTATTGGTAGCCGGCCCAGACGTGGTGCGTATGGCACCGTCATTGTTGATTCCCGACACAGACATTGATGCTGGCCTAGCCAAGTTCGAACAAGCTGTGGCTAAGGTTGTGACTAGCTAGCCGTCGTTGCGAGCGTTTTTATCGTCATCCTATGCTTGAACTAGT
>DPHB01000039.1:0-4047 GCA_003521845.1 Oceanospirillaceae bacterium
TAGTGGACGAAGGTCAGGATCTCTGCAACCCTACGCTCACTCCGTCTTTGCGAACGCAGTGAAGCAATCCAGCTCTAATTAGCCTTCTGCATATAATGCATATCCAACGGAATCTTTTCCCAAGAACCACGAATATCTTTCAACATGGTTTGGATATTTTGAATGGTCTCAGCATCGTTTTTAAACGCCGCTCTAAATAATTCCTGCGCCATGTACTGGTACAACGAATACAAGTTATCAGCCAATTCGCTACCAGACTCCATGTCCAAACAGTCACGCATGCCATTGATAATGGTGATCGCACGGGTACTTTGTTTACCCCGCATTTCAATGTTTTTATGTTGAATGGCACCAATGGTCATACTCATCGATTCGATGGCGCCATCAAATAACATCAACACCAACTGGTGGGGTGATGCATACATAGTTTGAGCGTCATTTTTCACTTGCCCGTATTGGGCCAAAGCAGCAATAGCGTTCATAGGTTGCTTCCTTAAGTTATTGTTCAAGGTCACTTATCCTATCGACATACTGGCAGAAAAGTTAATAACATTATCATCGCTAATCTAAATTTAATTGTTTTTACTGGTGTAGGGAAGATTATCTAACTGTGCTTCTAAGTACTTTTGGGTGGCTTTCATTTCATCCATTATTTTGTTCATGGTTGAGAATTGGCTGGTGTATCTTGCCTCGACCTTTTTCATCTTTGCATCTAACGCCGTTTGATCGGTTTTTAATTCTGCTTGCTTAGTGGTATAGCCCGCGGTACGCGCTTCAATGATGCCCGAGGAAGACAAATAGTCCCTTATCTGGGTCACTAAATCCCCCGCAATACCCCTGTTTTTTACCCCGTAAGGTGACTCGCTATTGGTATCGGCACTAAACATGGTGGTAATTTCTGCGTAATTAGCCTGAATGGCGGCCGTTAACTTGGTGGTGTTGACCTTATATTCACCAGAACGCTGCACTTCTATGCCAATGCTCGCCATGGAGGTCACCGTCGCCCCTGGGGTTGAGCTGTCTGCCGACATAAATTTACGCATGGCGTTACGAATACCCTGAATGGCCGAGTCACCCTTAAGTGCGCCCTCGTCTGCGGTAACCGTTTTGGTCGCGGTTTCCGTTTTGAGTACTTTTTCAAAAGCATTGTAGGCGGTGACTACCGCCGTAATGGCTTTTGACGCCGCCGTTGCATCTTGAGTGACTGCCAGCACCACCGGCGTTGCGCTCACCTGAGAAAACTCCATAGCCACGCCTGGCACTAGGTCATTAATGACGTTGCTAGCACGTGACACACTCACACCGTTCATCGTGCCTTGTGCATTTTGAGCCACCTGTACTTTATTGCTGGCGGTATTTAGGCCCAGTAAATCCGTGCCATCGGTAATGGTGATATTGCTGGCGCTGCCCGATGCGCCTTGCACTAACAAGCGATGGCTACCACTGCTGGTTTCCACCACCCATGCCGTATAACCCGCCTTAAGGTCGTTAATGGCGGTGGCTGCAGAATTTAAACTCACACTGCCAGCCGCTAGGCTCACGGTAGTAGCGGTGCCGCTACCTGTTTGTATGTCAAACGAATAAGCCGCGCCGGCGTTTAAATCTGCACTGGCGCTGGCCTGAGTATTGGACTGCCTGATTTCGCTTTTGGCTAATTGGCTAACGGTGACCGAAAAGGTGCCTGTTAAGGCTTTTTTGCCGTCAAACTGGGCGTAAACCGTTTTTGCGTCTGAGTTACTCAAGGCAGAGAAATTAAAGTCGTCTTTATCGTCTAGCTTGGCAAAGGCTGTTTGCAAGTTGGTTAGGGCCGATTTAACCTTGGCCATAGAAGACACTTTGGCCGTCACATCGGCTGTATGCCGGTTGATGGTGGCTTGGGTACTGGCTTTTTCGGCATCCACCATTACCTTAACAATGGCTTTGGTATCTAAACCAGAACCCGCTCCCAGTGCGGTAACATAATCTGTAGTAACGGCCACGATATTCCTCTCAAACAATTAGCAACGGCAAATGGCTGCCGCTTTGCTGCTCTTCACTATGGTTAAAGCAATTTACGTGCCACAATAAAACTAAACCACAAAGCAAAAAAAAGAGCAGTACCCTAAAGTAGCTGCTCTTTTTGTTTTAGTCTAAAGACTAGGTTCGTTCACTAAATATCAACCCCATCATGTGGTCCATATTCTGCATCGCCTTTAAGGCTTCTACACTAGGTAATTGCCTTATCAACTCGCCGGTGGTTAAATTACTAACCGTCACCACCTTGTGGCCAGTACCGGCATCGGTACTAAAGGCAACACTATGGTTACCCGCCTTAAGGGTTTGATTAAGCTCCGTAATTTTACTCTTTAACTCCTCAGCAGAAAAACCAGGGTTACGGTCTATGTCTGCGCTATGAAGGTCGGGTACCGGTTTGGTTGCCACTACAACTGGGGCTACCACCTCTTCCACGGGCTTTACTGCAGCTTGCGCTATAGGCTGTACCTGAGGCACATTGTGAACGGGTTGAGTCTGAGCACTGCTTGCTTCAATAGACATAACCACCTCCTATAAACCTATCTAACCTTGTTACTCTAACTAAGAAGCGGATAACCGCCCCTTAGTCGGTAGAGTAAGTTTTACTGATTACTTCAGTAAAGACAAGACGTTTTGGGTAGAAGCGTTAGCTTGCGACAACATGGCCGTACCGGCTTGCTGAAGCACCTGGTTTTTAGCCAAGTTAGCCGATTCCGTAGCAAAGTCGGCATCTTCAATACGCGACTGAGCAGCACCGGTATTTTCAATCATACTCTGCAAGTTAGACACAGTGTGGGCCAAACGGTTCTGGAAAGCACCTAGCTTCGCCCGCTCTGCACCTACTGATTCAATAGCCGTATCAATGGAAGCGATGGCGCTAGTTGCGCCAGCCGCGGTACTGATGTCTGCAGCACTTACGGCAGCCTGTGAACTAGTACCTTCCACTGCAGCTACTGCTGCTACACCTGTTGTAACGGATGTATCTGTCGCAGCTGGACCGCCCGAGGAAGCCACCGACAGTGCTCCAGTTGTTGCTGTATCTTCAGTAAAGGTAACGGTATCTGTAGAAACACTCGCAGTATATTTAGATACATTGGTATCAATGCTTGCGTTCCACGCAGCAGCAAACGCCGTTGCAGTTGTACTTGCTGTTGGTGCTCCACCGATGTCAGCTGTCTTAAAAGTAACCGCTAAAGTCGCGCTACCTATAACTGCCGTAGTGGTATTACCATCAGCTGCTGCTGCTGTAAATTTCATCGTACCAGTTGCCGGAACGGCCGTAACCTCGTTAGCTGCAACCACTGTACCTTTAGCTCCCAAAGCGGTCGCTTTCATGTCGCTAATGCTTAGGTCAACAGTGTCACCACCTAACTGGCCAATTTGAAACTTCTGGCTAGTGAAGGTGCCATCCAATACAGTCTTGCCATTGAACTTAGAGCTAGTGGCAATACGCGTGAGCTCGGCTTGTAGCTGAGTCACTTCGCTTTGTAGGGCCGTACGGTCCTGCGTACTGTTGGTGCCGTTAACTGATTGTACCGACAAGTCACGCATCCGTTGCAAGATAGAGGTAGACTCATCCAACGCACCTTCTGCAGTTTGACCCAAAGAGATGGCGTCGCCCGCGTTACGTACGGCTTGGTTTAAACCATTTACCTGTGATGTCATGCGGTCACGAATGGCAAGGCCAGCGGCGTCGTCCATGGCTGAGTTGATACGCTTACCAGAAGACAAACGCTCCATGGATTGCTCTAGATCGGCACGAGAAGTTTCCAAGTGACGTTGTGCGGTTAATGATGCTACGTTTGTTCCGATTACCATGCTCATGATAATTCTCCTAAAGTAAGTAAACCGACCCTTTTTGATACGATTTCCGAGCTGGAAATCGCTCGACTAAGGCCGGGTGGGAATAGCCTTTGGAATAACTATCGGCCAGCCGTTGAGGAACTTTAGGTTTTTATGAGATATTTTTGGTTGTTAGATCCTGAATCAAGTTCAGGAAGACGGGAGGGGGTTCAGGAAGACGGGAGGGGGATC
>DPHB01000039.1:4416-5344 GCA_003521845.1 Oceanospirillaceae bacterium
GTGGACCACTCATCTAACTCAGCAATATCTGCAGATTCCACGCGCAATCGTGTGGCCGAAGAAGGCGGTGCCAAATTTAAATTCTAATTGCCGTAACAATATAGCCGCCTCACCTCGCTGCATTCCTTGTGCTACTCCTTGTGCTACTCCTTGAGCTACGCCTTGGGCGATATGACGTTCTGCAAAATTACTCATAACTTTGGCCTCCTTAGGGTATTTGTTACGGTACTCATAGATTTCATTATTGCTTAACTTGCTATAGTTGTCGACAAAGTCGATGTATTTAGATTGTTTGTTAACATCGGCTTCTAGGCTCATTAAACCGTCTGTTGCACTGGCGTAAACGTCTATACGCTCTGTTTTGTCATGGGCCATATTGGGTAAATTAAGACGGGCAACTATGTTGTTACTTTGCCGATATTGGCGCCAAGGAATAGATGCCAACTGGCAGTGTAAAAAGGTAAAGTTGAGGTAATCGTGATCATGGCTACTGTGGGCCAAACTTGTTGACCCATGGTATTTATTCAGAAAAATAACCACAGGCACGACCTTAGTGGTTTGAAACATTTCACCTAAATCTAAGCAGTAATGGGCTAAACGGTATATGGAGAAGCGGCTGGCTTGAGTTTCCTCCTCTAAAGCAAACAGTACCAGTTCACGTGTGCCACCCGGCCACTCTAGCATGAGCGGCACGTCTAGCTCACGGTGCCGGTCTTTGAGACGGTGTTTGAGTTGCTCTTGCCGGATAGGCGTAATACGAACGTCAGCATCGAGCAGTTCCGCTTCAGCCGCAGCAAACAATTCGAGCGCTTGGCGCGGGTAGTCTAGTATGAGGTTTTTAAAGTTCTGATCATGGTTCATTGTGGCTCCTTGCCAAAATTTGTTCCTTGACTTGGTAATAGTCTAGTTCAAATTTTGATAAGTGCCA
>DPHB01000039.1:5574-8173 GCA_003521845.1 Oceanospirillaceae bacterium
CCTGAATCAAGTTCAGGAAGACGGCGGGAGATCCTGAATCAAGTTCAGGAAGACGGTGGGAGATCCTGAACCAAGTTCAGGAAGACTGGGGGAGATCCTGAACCAAGTTCAGGAAGACTGGGGGAGATCCTGAATCAAGTTCAGGAAGACCTGGTTAGAAAGGCCAGATCTTGTAGAACAACTTGGTGCCCCAACCGGCTTTGGTTGCGTCGACGTAATCGCCGTCGCCGCTGTAGCTGATTTCTGCGTTAGCGATGCGCTTAGAAAGCACGGTGTTGTCGGGTTGTACGTCTTCGGAGCGGATCATACCCGAAATTTGAATGTATTCATTGCCGTCATTGAGGCTGATCATTTTTTCGCCACGGATAATCAAGTTTCCGTTGGTGAGTACACGCACTACGGTGGCCGAGATGTCGCCGCCTAAGGTGTTAGATTGTGAGGTGCTGCCATTACCAGTGTTGTCGATGCTAGTGCTGCCCATGGTGGTGTCTGTTGGCAATAGCAAACCGCCTGGGGTACCAAACTTAGCAATTTGAGTGGCCGACAAGGCGTTGTTGTTGGATTTACGTGAGGTGACGTTGCTGGCGCTCTTTTGCGACATGGTTTTTTCGCGCAACATGATGGTGATAATGTCACCCACACGGTAGGCCTTGCGGTCTCCAAACAGGCCGTCGTTGATGCCACCTGAATAAATGGAGCCGTCGGCTACGGTTTTTTCGATGGGCACTGGCGGTAATACCGGTGAAAAGTCGCTGGTCTTCACAGGCATGGGTTTGCTGGCACAAGCGCCCAACAACACCGTAGTTAGAACAATAGTCACCAACTTTGGCGCTTGCCCTAGGGTTTGATTATGCTTAGCCATGGGGGTCACCCTTATAGGTTATTGTTAATGAAGCGCAACATGCCGTCTGCCGCAGCAATGGCTTTGGAGTTCACTTCGTAGGCACGTTGCGTCTCAATCATGTTAACCATGGCTTCCACCACGTTAACGTTGGACGACTCTAAGGAGCCTTGCACTAAGGAACCGGCGCCATTTTGTGAGGGCACTTGTACCTGGGCTGCGCCACTAGCGGCAGTCTCTACGTACATATTGCCACCCATGGCTTGCAAGCCTGCTGGGTTAATAAAGTTAGCCAATTGAATATTGCCTACCACTTGCGCAGCGGGCTGATCAAAAGTTTGTACACTCACGGTGCCGTCTTTACCAATGGTAATGGAGCGGGCATTATTAGGAATAGTCACTTCTGGCTGCAATAAATTACCGTTAGCGTTGACCAGCTGGCCGGTGTTATTGAGCTTGAGGGAACCGTCACGGGTGTAGCCCATGGTGCCGTCGGAGCGTAATATCTGCAAGAAACCGTTGCCATCCACAGCTAAATCTAAGGCATTGTCCGTTTGGATCATGTTACCTTGGCTGTGGATTTTTTCGGTGGCCACAACACGGGTACCCGTACCTAACACTAAACCCGTAGGCGAGTTAGCATTTTGGTCCGTTTGTGCACCCGGTTGACGCAGTGTTTGGTAGAGCAAATCTTCAAACACCGCACGGTCGCGTTTAAAGCCAGTGGTGTTGACGTTGGCTAAGTTGTTGGCCACTACCGTCATTCGGCGTTGTTGGGCATCAAGGCCAGTTTTGGCAACCCATAATGAGGAATCCATGGGAGTCTCCTATGTTTATTTAACTATTTGTTTAACTTAAGCGCATGGTAGAGGCGCCTGCGGCATCCACTTCACGCGCATTTTTAATCATATTGACCGACATTTCGTACTGGCGAGACAGCTGTATCATTCTCACCATAGAGTCCACCACGTTGACGTTACTACCCTCAAGCGCTTTAGGGGTGACACGGACATTAGCTGCGACCGGCAATTGCCCCTCGGCAATTTGGTACAAACCGTCTTCGCGGATGAGCATTTTTTGATCTTTGGTATCCACCAACTTAATACGACCCACCTCCACTTCTTGATTAGCACCTGGGGGTATCATGCGCACAGTGCCATCATTGGCAATGGTGACGTTAGTACCTTGGGGCACCGTAATCGGGCCGCTGTCTCCCACTACTAAATGGCCAGTGCCCGTAACAAGGTTACCTGTGGCCGAAACCGACAGATCACCACGCCGTGTATACAAGTCTTGGCCTTCGGGGCCCTGCACGACTAATGCGCCTTCGCCATTGACATAAATATCAAGGCTGCGGCCACTAATCATTAATGCACCCGGGTTCATATCCACCACGTTAGAGGCTTTTGACATGGGCATGGCACGAGAATTAAGCGCACCATCGATATGCACGTCGAGTGATTTAGTTTGTTCGCTGTAGGACTTTTTAAAACCGGGGGTGACCACGTTGGCAATTTCGTGGGCATTGTTGGTTTGTTTTGTCTGTACGTTTTTCATGCTGTTAAGCATGGTAAATATCATCTTATCCATCTTGGGCCTCTATACTTTTTGCCGTATAGTCACCTTATAGCACGTAGCGTGCCAATAATTTTAAGATATTGTTTTATATGGTATTTTTGTACGATAAAAAGAAAAGCGGCAAAGGAATGCCGCTTAGGGAGGATGCAGTTCACTGTCATTCCGGCGTAGGCGTCCTGT
>DPHB01000039.1:8477-9090 GCA_003521845.1 Oceanospirillaceae bacterium
ATCCTGACCTGCGTCAGGATGACCGATCCTGGTCTGGATGACGGCCACTACGTCAGGATGACAGTGGCCTAATCATTAGCCTCTTATGTTGATGATCGTTTGCGTCAAACTACTTGAGGTTTCGATGGCTTTTGCGTTGGCCTGGAAGTTACGTTGTGCGGTGATTAAGTTCACCAGCTCTTCCGTCAAGTCCACGTTGGCTCGCTCTAATGCACCACCTTGTATATCACCAAAACCGTCCGATCCTGCCTCACCTAAGTCGGCTGCACCCGAGTTAGTGGTAGATACGAAGTTGGCGTTACCCACCTGCTTTAGTCCGTTAGGGTTAGCAAAGTTAGCCATCATCAACTTACCTAGGGCCACCTGAGTACCGTTGGTGTAGTTGGCTCGCACAACACCGCCCGAGTCAATATCTAGGCCGTCTAACTGACCCGATGGGTAGCCGTCCTGAGATAAAGACAATACGGAGAAGGGTGCGGAGTACTGAGTAGAGAACTTACCGTAGTCTACGCCCAAGGTGAGCAAGTCAGAACCGTTACTGGGGTCAAACGGCGAGTACTTTACACCCTCTTTGGGTGAGATCAACTTGCCGTAGGTATCAAAAGTCAGCTCA
>DPHB01000039.1:9409-9807 GCA_003521845.1 Oceanospirillaceae bacterium
CCGTAACGGCTGGCACGTTGCCACGCGTTTGAGTGGTTTTGTCGAAGCCCCAGTTAGAGTGTCCGTTGATGTTCACTGATGAGTTAGAACCCACAGTACCCGAGGTTACAGTAAACAACTGACTAGCTTGATTAAACTTAACATCCACGTCGTTCACTTGGCGACCATCGGTGTGTTGGATCAAGTTAATACGATCTTGAATCGCTTGGGCAAAGGTATGACCGGTATATGCCGCTGGCGGTACAACAACCGTGCCGTCAACGCCGTCAATGGTTACACTGATGGTGTTGTCATTGGTGGTTACCGAGAAAGTACCGGTAATATCAACACCCGCCTTACTGCCAGCCACTGTGCCTGCTGTAGAAGCAAGACCGGTACCCGCGGAGTTTTTGACTTCG
>DPHB01000039.1:9957-10160 GCA_003521845.1 Oceanospirillaceae bacterium
CGGAGTTTTTGACTTCGGTACTGTAGGTGGCACCCACGCCCAACAAATGACTTGAACCTCCAGTAGACGCAGTACCGTTTGGAATACCAACAGTTATACTCGATTTTTCTCCGGTGGTACCAGATTGGAAGCTAAATTTGTGTGAATCTTTTTCGTAGGTCACTAACATACCTGTACGCTGCTGCTTAGAATCCAAATTAAGC
>DPHB01000039.1:10320-12576 GCA_003521845.1 Oceanospirillaceae bacterium
TCCAAATTAAGCTCACCTCCAGGTACGATCTGGCCGCCTTTAAACACTTCGCCTACATCCGAAAAGGATGCCGTTGCACTATTTAAACCAAACGTAGTGACTGCCGATGGAGAAGAAGCTTTAATACTACCGTAGCTACTATCGGTGGGCGTAAAGGTTAATGTACGTGACGTTAAATCGTAACCTACAGTCAGTGGCAATCCTGTGACTGAAGTACCACCTACCTTGTCAAAGCTTAATGCATCCACCTTGGCTTGCACGTTGGCCACTAATTGTGCGCGGGTAAAGTCTGTGGTGCCCGACTGGTACTGGTCTACAACAATGGTTAAATCATCGGTGGCGCCACTAGCACCCGTGGCTTTGTTGATATCGTTGCCATAACGGTCTTGTAACTCAATGGTAATGGTACGATCCGCTGTGGCTGTAGGCATCTTGTATGATTTTTCATCACCAAACTTAGAGTTAAGTTGACGCGTCATTTCTGCCGCTAACTCAGTTCCAGTGTACGAACCGGCTGCAACATCAATGGTTTGAGCATCACTGCCATCCACTGAAACGCTAACGAAATTAGTGCCATCAAAAGTTCCACCGCCCTCCGTAGACCAGCCCGACGACACGGTGGTTTCTGCTTTGGTGGCTGTACTGCCGGTTACCGTAACTGCAGGAAGGGCTTTGGAGTTAAATGCTGTAAATACCAGATTATCGCCAGACCTTGAGGCTTTATAGTCAGTCTCTCCAGCATTAATTTTGCCCACCAATGCATCGAGCGTAGCTGTATGGCTAGTGAGGAAATCTTGGCTATAGGTGCTGCCACCGGTTACGGCCAGCGCAACGGTGCCACTGGTCACCGATGATAAGGTATAAGTATCAACTTCTCCCACCGGTTTAACAATAGTCACTTTATTACTGTCTGTAGATCCAAAATCATGGCCTACGGTCGCTCGCGTCATAAAGCCGCCACTAAAAATAGCCGGCTCAGAAGGCACTGTGGTGTTTTGGTCATCGTTAAAGTACAGAGGGTGCGCTGCTGCGGCGTTAAATGTTGGGTCTATGGCGGCCGGGTTGGTACTAATCTGGCCAAACTTGTTCATGTACTGGGTTTCACTCTTGTCATTTTTGGCTGCAATGATAGATGGATCCAACTCTTTATCACCGATAAAAATTTTGGTGTCCCATTTGTTGGTAGGGTCTGCCTCAGTTGCCGAACTGGTTTTTACATAATAAACCGTAGCAATGTGTGGGTTACCTAGTGAGTCATATACGGTAATCGACGTAGACTTGTTAAAGGTGTCACTGTCGTTACGATCAAAACTATAGGGATTATCGGCAGTATAGGTCGCTGATTTAGGCAAAATAGCGGCACCCGCCGGTAAGTTTAGTCCTAGTTCAATCTGCGACGAAGGTTGTGGAAGGCCAGCTGTAGAGGGTAATTGCAAAGATTTAGCCGAGTTAAGGCCCGTTGCAATTACCGATCCGTCTTCGTTTACCGGAAAGGTTTGTAGATACTGACCCGAGGAGTCAACCACGTACCGGTCGTTGTTTACACTGAACGATCCCGCTCGAGTGTATACCGTTTGGTTTGAGGTTTGGCTGGGTTTCAAGGCGAAGAAACCCTGACCAGATATCGCCAAGTCTAAAGAGTTACTGGAGAACTCAATGTTACCCTGACTAAATTGCTGGTTTACTTTCTTCAATAGTACACCCTGACCGATGGCGCTAGATGCGTTCTCCAACGGTGAGGTGGCGAAGATGTCACCAAACTCAGCACGGGATTTCTTAAAACCCACAGTACCTACGTTGGATACGTTGTTTGATGTGATACCTAATTGTGCTTGCGCCGCGTTTAGGCCTGTTAGTGAAGTATAGAATGACATGAGTCGATCCCCTCTTTGTTGTTACTCTTATTTAAGTGACGCTAACAACCTACTGGCTGATACGCTTAACATTTGAAAAACTGACATTACCTTGCCCAGAAACATTGAGGGTGACCTCGCTGCCTTTGAGCTGAATACTCTGTACCGTGCCATACACTTGCATGGCGGGTGCTGATGCTGTGCCATCTCGAATGGCATTTGCGCTCAGGTAGTAATTACCTTCTGGCGCCGGCGTACCGTCATGTTTCATCCCGTCCCAGGTAAATTCTTGAGTGCCCGCTAGTTTTGACCCTAAGCCTAAACTAGCCATGGTTTCACCCGTTTCAGATTTAATGTCTATACGCACATCATTAGCGGCGGTAGGTAACTCTATGGCCCCACT
>DPHB01000039.1:12718-12883 GCA_003521845.1 Oceanospirillaceae bacterium
GGTAGGTAACTCTATGGCCCCACTAAGTTGGCCACCAGACAATGCGGCCCAATTGCCGTTAACCAGGGCTTGCTTACCAATCATTGATGCCGAATTACTCATTTGCTGACCTTGGTAAATACTCACCAAATTGTCGATAGACTCACCCATTTCAGTAATACCACT
>DPHB01000031.1:0-3113 GCA_003521845.1 Oceanospirillaceae bacterium
CTCTTGTTTGGCCGCGCAGCGGTTGAAAAAGCCAGCCCCCGTTAGAATTTTTCTACACTACTTCCTGTCTGGGCCAGGCGTTCATGATGGCCTTGAGTAACGTTGCCAAGGGAATGGCGAAAAACACCCCCCAAAAGCCCCACAAGCCGCCGAACACTAATACTGCCACAATAATAGCCACCGGGTGCAGGTTTACAGCTTCGGAAAACAACAAGGGGACCAAGACGTTACCATCTAGGGCCTGCAGTATTAGGTAAGCCACTATCAAGGTATAGAAATCCGTGCCTAAGCCCCATTGTACATAGCCTACTAGCGCAACAGGAATGGTGACTAGGGTGGCGCCGATATAGGGAATCAGTACGGAGAAGCCCACCAAAATAGCCAATAACACGGAATAATTTAGATCCAACACCCAAAACAACACAAAAGCAGCGCTACCAACAATAAGAATTTCTACGACCTTACCACGTACGTAGTTCGCCAACTGATCATCCATTTCGTGCCAGACACTGCTGAGTACCACACGTTTATTGGGTAAAAAGGCAGTAAACCACCCCATAATCATTTTTCCGTCCTTAAGAAAGAAGAACACCAATATCGGCACCAAAATAAGGTACACCAACAAGGCAATAGATTGGCCAATCGATGCCAAAGAGTAGCTAACGATCAGTTGGCCGCCGTTAGCCACCTCACCCATGACACTATCTAGCACACCTTGCACCTGATCTTTAGTGACCAGCTGTGGATACTGTTCAGGTAACAGCAATAGTAAGCCTTGTAGTTTTTCTGCCATGGCGGGCAATTCACTCAAAAAACTGCTGGCCTGGCGCCATACTAAAGGAATAAGGACCAGGACAATGGCCGACAAACCCACCAAAAACAGACAATAAATACCCCATACGGCAGGTAGGTGACGTACGCCAAAGCGTTCTAGCCACTGCACCAGGCCCAAGGTTAAGTATGCCAAGATAGCACTAGCAAAAACCGGTGCTAGCATAGAACCAAAAAAAGCTAGGACAACCCCGCCAGAAATCAGCAGCACCACCAACAACAAGGCTTGCTCATCAGCAAACAGGTGATCGAGCCAAGCCCGAAAAATTTTAAACATGGGAACTCCTAATGCTAGCCAAGGTCTTTATGCTTTGGCCAATAAATAATGGTATTCGTCATCTACCTGCTGCATGCTAAGCAGCTGGTGTTTAGCAATATCAGTCCAGGCCTTAAAATCACGCTGCGACGATGGATCCGTCGCCAGCACCATTAGCTGTTCTCCCGATTCTAGCTGGCTTATGGCGCGCTTGGCCTTCAATAACGGCAAAGGACACTGCAAGCCGCGCGTATCTAAAGTTTGGTATTGTGGGTTCATGAAAATACAGTAAACTTAGTTAATTCACGGCATTATAAGGCAAAGCATGACAAACACCTACACTCGCGCTGGTATCTTTAGTCGCCTAGGCAAAGTAATGTCAATGGGGCGGCCTATATTGATAAGCTTGGCCATGACTTTCACTGTGTTTTCAAGCCATGCCGTTAGCGCTATGACTTTACCCAGTATCGACAACGCCCAAAGTAGCCTGATTAGCCCATTAGAAGAAAAGCGTATCGGCCAATTAGTAGCCGGTAATTTAAACCGCCTACAAGCCAGCCACAAACTGGCAGTACGTTTATGGCTCACAGATTTAGTACGCCCCTTGCTGAATCAGAGCAACCTTAAGGACAAGGAACTGCAACTATTCCTGGTCAACAACCAAAGTATCAATGCCTTTGCTACACCAGGCGGTATCATTGGCGTGCATACAGGTTTAATACTAGAAACCCACCAGGTGGGAGAGCTAGTGGCAGTGTTGGCCCATGAAATTGCCCATATAAGCCAACGTCATTATGCCCATCGCCGCGCCAGCGAGGAACGCATGGCCCCGCTGTATTTTGGTGCTTTTATAGCGTCTATTGTGGTGGCTTCAAAAGTGGATGCTAGTATGGGGGAAGCCGGTATGCATGCGACTCAAGCCGCCCTTATTCGCGAACAAATGAGCTATAGCCGTGCCAACGAGCAGGACGCCGACCGGGCCGGTTTGCACCTGATGCACGTCAGCCAATTTGATACCCGCAAGATGCTTAGTATGTTAGAGCTACTCGGCTCCCCCCTTAACCAACAGGACCCCAACTGGGCTTGGGCTCGTAGCCACCCGGTTTCGGAACATCGCATTGCCGACATGGCAGCACGCGTAGACCAACTCCCCCAAAACCCAAGTAGCCCTCACTACCAGATAGATTTCCAACTGCTGCGCATCATGCTAGCTACCCAGCTAACGGACACCACCAAAGCATCACTAGACCAGGTTAGCCAACAACTGGACCCTTTGGCTGACAACTATCACCTTTATCAACAGTTTGCTGAGGCTATGGTGTTGATGCAACAACAGCAGTGGGCGCCAGCGGCAGCACTGTTAAACACCCTATCTGCTCAGCGCCCAACACAAAGTTTTATTTGGGATCAATGGTTACATGCTTTGTTAGCCCAGGGCGACTATCAACAGGTAATCGCGCACAGCCAAGCAGCGCTAAAACTTGGTTTACATGTTGCCCAAGCCCATTATTTTCAAGCTTTGGCCCACCAGGCTATGTCTGATATGAAGCAGGCCCATCGGCATTTGGATAAGTTAATACAAGCTCAGCCATTATGGGTAGGTGGTTGGCAGCTGTTAGCAGAATGGAGTGGACAAGCGGCCAATTTATCCACCCATCGAGTTGCTATGGCCCAGTGGCACTTGCTAAGGGGGGAGTTTGATCAGGCTAGAGAGCAAACTTTGTTGGGTGACGGTTTAGCTACCAGCAGTGATAGCCAAAGGCAGCAGTTACTACGTATTCGTGAGGCCGCGCAGGTGCTGAAGGCAACTGCTGAGGGTTTGTGATGGGAAGCATAAGGGGTAACGCAGAAAGGGACAGGCACTTTTGCTACGCAAAAAAGCCAGTCCCCGGTGCTGGGACTGGCTCATATTTAGCCGCGTAGCGGTTAAAAAGTGCCTGTCCTGTTGTTTGCTACCTGGCCTGTTTCGCTGCATGTCGATAAGCTTCAAGGGACAGGCACTTTTGCTACGCAAAAAAGCCAGTCC
>DPHB01000031.1:3284-8099 GCA_003521845.1 Oceanospirillaceae bacterium
CTAGTATTAACCTGGCTGAAAGTCGATCAAACGCTTGAGTGGTTTATACGCGGCTTGTTGCAGTTCGGCATCAATCAATATTTCATTATCACCGGTACGCAGCACGTGTTCGATCTTCTGGAGATCGTTCATGGCCATCCATGGACAATGGGCACAGCTACGGCAAGTTGCACCACTACCCCCAGTTGGGGCCTCTAAAAAGACCTTACCTGGTGCCGCTTGCTGCATCTTGTAGAAGATACCGCGGTCGGTAGCCACAATAAAATGCTCATTAGGCATATTCTGCGCGGCCTTGATTATCTGCGTGGTGGATCCCACAGCATCGGCAATTTCAATCATGGCTTGGGGCGACTCAGGATGTACCAGTACCGCAGCATCTGGATAGACCTGCTTTAGGTCATCCATGCCTTTTACCTTGAACTCTTCGTGCACAATACAAGAGCCCTGCCACAACACCATATCAACACCGGTCTCATTGGCGATATAACGACCCAGGTGCTGGTCAGGCCCCCAGATAATAGGTTTGCCTTGGTCGGCCAGGTGTTCGACCACCTGCAAAGCAATACCGGACGTCACTACCCAGTCAGCACGGGCCTTGACGGCAGCAGAGGTATTGGCATAAACCACTACGGTGTGATCGGGATGAGCATCACAGAAGGCACTAAATTCTTCTGCCGGGCAACCAATATCCAGCGAGCAGGTAGCTTCGAGGGTAGGTACCAGAATACGCTTTTCTGGGTTTAGAATTTTCGCTGTCTCACCCATAAAGTGAACACCTGCTACCACTAAGGTTGAGGCATCACTTTGGTTACCAAACTTGGCCATTTCTAGAGAATCAGAAACACAACCTCCGGTTTCGTCAGCCAATTCCTGCAGTACCGCATCGGTATAATAATGGGCCACTAGGGTGGCATTCTTTGCCTTTAGCAAAGCTTTAATACGCGCTTTGGTAGCCGCTATATCGGTCGTATCGCCCTGTTTGGCAAGGTGCTCACGGGCCAAGTGTTCTTGTACTAGCACGCGGTCGGCAATGCTACTCTCGCTCATTAACAAACTATCATTTTGAGCTATGGTCATGGTGTCATTCTCTAACTATTGGAGGTATAAAATGCGCTGCCTTTTGGCTACTTTTGGTGGCGTTATACAATCGCGCGGAATTCTAAATACAGTTGGCAAAAATCACTTCAATTCGCGAGCTAGGCGCGCAGCGGAGCTATCTGGGTAAAGCCGTATAACCTGATCCAACAAACGCTCTCCCTTCACCTTGTCACCCAGTTTTAACCAAGCCCGGCCCGCTTTGTACATGGCGTCTGGCACCTTACGATGGTCAGAGAACTTGGTAATTACCGTGGTAAACTGCTCGATAGCCGCTTCGGTCTGGCGCTCTACCATATGTACTTCACCTAACCAGTAATGGGCATTGCCGGTTAATGGGCCTTGCGGGTAATTAGCCACAAAGGCTTGTAATGCCGCAATGGCCGGTTGGTATTCCTTACTACGAATCAGGTTAAATGCTGCCTTGTAGTCAGCTTGATGTTGAGCTGGGTCAATTTGCACAGTCACTGGCTGCTGCGGTGTTTCCGCGGTAGCTTGTGCGGCTGTGGTGACCGTATGCGGTTGAATAGGTGCAGCTGGCAGCGTATTTTGCGCGGCTTGGCTTGCCTGTTCATTGAGGTTGCCAATACGACGGTCGAGATCCAAATAACGATCTTTCTGGTTGTTCTGCATTTGGCGCAATTTAAAGGTTAGCTCTTCTACCTGTCCACGCATCTGGGACACTTCTTGCTGCAAGGATTCTAGCAATAAAAACAGTTCGGCGTTGGCATTTTGTCGCTGCGCGTGTTGCGCTTGAGCCTGATTAGCGGCGGTACGTTGTGCTTGCGCACTAGGTGTTGATACGGAGAGGTCTTCTACCGGGACCAACACTTGGGTAGCCGCCAAGGCCGGCAAACTAAAACCCAATACGCATACAGCAAAAGCTGACGTTAACAACGAAAAAGATTTGATAGTGCGCATAAATGGCTACCCTTAAAAAAACAAAACCACCGCTCCAGAGTGCCAGAACGATGGTATTTCAGTGATCACTCAGACAAAAGCCTGGGATAAGCCGACCCAAGCCAGCTTTCTAGCAATAGTGCGTTTGGCTTACTGGTAAGTAGCGTAACGAATTTCTACACGACGGTTTTCAGACCAAGAAGCATCGTCATGACCTTCGTTTACTGGACGCTCTTCACCGAAGCTTACCACTTCAATTGCGTCTACAGATACACCTTGCACCACTAGGTAACGGCTCACAGAGTTGCCACGGCGCTCACCAAGAGCCATGTTGTATTCACGTGTACCACGTTCGTCAGCGTGACCTTCAAGTACAATACGTGCACCTGGGTTTTGCGCTAGGAAGGCAGCATGGCCGTTTAGAACTTCACGGTACTCAGCGCGAATAGTGGACTGGTCAAAGTCAAAATAAATGATGTGTGCCAACGCCTTAGTTGCTTCTTTAGACTGCTCATGAGCAACAGCTTCTGCATCAGCAGCGGCTTGGGCAGCGGCTTGGGCAGCAGTTTCAGCGGCGGCCTGTGCAGCGGCTTCTTCTTGCGCCTGCTGTGCAGCGATGGCAGCTTGCTCAGCCGCTTCTGCTGCTTTATTTGCATCTTCGATGGCTTGCGCATCAACCGCGGAAGTTAGCGTTGCGGATTCACCTTGAGTGCTCGCAGAACTGTCCGTTGTCGTGTCTTGGTTACTACAAGCAGCTAGCAATGTCATCATAAGGCTAGCGGCCAGTATTTTGCTTGGATTTCCCATGCGCATTTCGATGCTCCTATTAAAATGGGTCGGCAGTAAAAATTTCGGTGGGAATTGTACCACACATTCCCTGTTTCACACTAGAGAAACACTCCCTAGATTTAGGTGTCAATTGCACCCTTTTATTAGTAATAACTTTAGCAGCCATTTGCTATTTAACAAGCCTGCGCCTAAAAGCTCAGTTAAAACCCTACTAGGCACCTACTAGTCCAGGTATGGAGACCAAGCTGGTTCCCGTACCACCCCAAATACCGCCGGCAACTTGTACTTTACACGACCATCAATGGATACCGCCGCCAAGATGTCCTTGCCGTTTGATTCGGTAGCATACAACACCATAGAACCATTTGGCGCCACACTAGGTGATTCATCCAAGGTGGACTGAGTTAGCGTACTCATGGTGCCACGCTGCAAATCCTGCACAGCGATATGGAAGCGACCATCATGACGACTCACTAGCACGAGGAAGCGACCATCATAGGTTAAACTACCACGGGCATTGTAGTCACCATCAAAGGTAAGACGCTCTACCCACTTGGTCGCTAGCTCTACCTGGTAAATTTGCGGCTTACCACCACGGTCAGAGGTAAAGATAATGCTCTTACCATCAACCGTCCAAGCTGGCTCGGTATCAATGCCATAATGCTTGGTAATACGCTGTAGCTTGCCCGTTTCTAGGTTTAATACATAGATCTCTGCGTTGCCGTCTTTGGACAATACAAGGGCCAGCTTCTTGCCATCTGGGGACCAGGCCGGTGCTCCGTTCAGGCCTTTAAACGACTTTATTTTTTGCCGTTCGCGAGTCAAGACGTTTTGAATATAGATGGCTGGGCGATTACTCTCAAAAGACACATAAGCAATCTTGGTAGCATCGCGGGACCAGCTAGGTGACATAATAGGCTGGGTCGACTTTAAAATTTCTTTCGGGTTGTGGCCATCAGCATCGGCCACTAGCAACTGGTAGTAACTTGGATTTACTTTTTTATCGGCTGCCACATAAGCTACCCGAGTACGGAAGGCACCACGCAAACCGGTAAGAGCTTCGTAGATAGCATCACTAACACCGTGAGCCAAAGCACGCAGATCTTTACGACCACCTACATAAGCACCACTGGTCATAACCTGTTGCTTGTTAATGTCGAATAATTGATATTCAACACGAAAGCCTTTTTCCGTTGGCAGCACTTGGCCAATCACCAAGTATTCTGTTGCCAAATAGCGCCAATCACGGTAGTGCACCGTGTCTTCGGTGCTAGGGAAACTCAGCATGGCGGAGCGCTTGAGGGCCTTAAACTGGCCGCTACGTTCCAAATCTGATTCAACAACATTGGCGACGTCTTCTGGCAAGGCCTTGTTACCAGCCCAGGCAAAAGGCACGACGGCCACAGGCACGGGGTTATCTACACCCGAGGTGATTTCAATCACTAGTTCCGACGCTGATGCTAGGCTAGGTAGCAGTAGCGCCAGAACCAACCCGAGTTGTTTTGTTAGCTTTATCATAGTCTCAAATCTTCCGGTCTAAATCTTATTCTGAACTTGCGAAAATT
Source organism: Oceanospirillaceae bacterium (assembly GCA_003521845.1). Taxonomy (GTDB): domain Bacteria; phylum Pseudomonadota; class Gammaproteobacteria; order Pseudomonadales; family Balneatricaceae; genus Njordibacter. The sequence goes on from DPHB01000031.1 coordinate 7,634, forward strand.
CGCTTCGAACAATTGTGTGTTCAATTCGGCAAGCTTATCAAAGCGCCCAACCTTTAACACGGCATTTTTCACCGATGCAACAAGGGAGTCCGTAGCATCACGGCCCAACACTTCCACACTCACCACTTCACCCGTTGGCACCAGTCGTATCATGACTTCCACGTACATGCCATTACGAGCATCAGGCGGGCGCTTCCAGCGCTGTATGACTTCGTCCCTAACGTAGGCTGTAGCCGAGGCTACGGCCTGGGCACTGGTGACACTGGCCTGGTAGGCCATTTCTTCTTCTAACGAAGAATCAAAGGCATCGTTTAAGGCACTTAGTTCTTCGGCTTCGGCTTGCGCCTGAGCTTCCCGTTCTGCTTGCAAGCGGGCCTCTGCTTGCTGCTTGGCCTTAGCTTCCGCTTGCTGCTTGGCTAGCTGCTGGGCTTTTTTCTTGGCATCAGCCTTTTTCTTGGCGTCAGCC
>DPHB01000031.1:8467-8670 GCA_003521845.1 Oceanospirillaceae bacterium
CCTTTTTCTTAGCGTCAGCCTTTTGCTTGGCCTCAGCCTTTTTCTTGGCGTCAGCCTTTTTCTTGGCCTCAGCCTTTTGCTTGGCGTCAGCCTTTTGCTTGGCGTCAGCCTTTTGCTTGGCGTCAGCCTTTTGCTTAGCGTCAGCCTTTTGCTTGGCGTCAGCCTTTTGCTTAGCGTCAGCCTTTTTCTTGGCATCGGCCTTT
>DPHB01000062.1:0-12482 GCA_003521845.1 Oceanospirillaceae bacterium
ACGTTTCGCGATTCGCGAAGGTGGCCGTACTGTAGGCGCTGGCGTTGTTGCTAAAATCATCGCTTAATAGCTGATTAAGGCGCTTTAAGGTGAAGGCGGCGCTTTCACCTGTGTCGTAGGCGCTGGCGTTATCGCCAAGATCATCGCTTAATAGCTGATTGATCGGGGTTTGGTCTCAGGCCAGGCCCCAAATAAAAAACCCGCCATGTGCGGGTTTTTTTGTGTTTGCTGTTAGGTGAGCCTTAGCGCATTTGCAGCAAAAGAACGATCATCGATTGCTGGGTAAAATGCTAAGGCACAAAAAAGCCCGCGTTCTTAATGAGCGCGGGCTTTTTGCTAGCTGCTTAAGTTAATTACTTAGCCGCTTTCTTTTCCGCTTCGTCAGCAATAACCTTTTCAGCAACGTTTGCTGGGCAGGCACTGTAGTGGCTGAATTCCATGGAGAACTGGCCACGGCCAGAAGTGATGGTACGCAAGTGACCGATGTAACCGAACATTTCGGATAGTGGTACGTCGGCCTTGATGCGAACGCCAGTAACGCCAGCTTCTTGGTCTTTGATCATGCCACGACGACGGTTCAAGTCACCAATAACGTCACCAACGTGATCGTCTGGAGTGAACACGTCTACCTTCATGATTGGCTCCAGCATCTGTGGGCCAGCCTTAGGCATGGATTGACGGTAAGCGCCCTTAGCGGCGATTTCAAAGGCTACGGCAGAGGAGTCAACGGCGTGGTAACCACCGTCGTACAGCTCAATTTCAACGTCTAGAAGAGGGAAGCCAGCTAGTGGGCCTTCATCCATCATGCTCTTGAAGCCTTTTTCGATGGCTGGGAAGAATTCCTTAGGAACGTTACCACCAACAACCGAAGACGTGAACTGGAAACCAGAACCCGTTTCGCCTGGCTTGATGCGGTAGTCGATCTTACCAAACTGACCAGAACCACCAGACTGCTTCTTGTGCGTGTAGCTGTCTTCTAGAGGCATGGTGATAGTTTCGCGGTAAGCAACCTGTGGTTGGCCTACAACTAGCTCAACACCGTAAGTACGCTTCAGAATGTCTACCTTGATGTCTAGGTGCAATTCGCCCATGCCCTTAAGGATGGTTTCACCAGAATCTTCGTCAGTTTCAACGATGAAGGATGGATCTTCTGCCACCATCTTACCGATAGCCACACCCATCTTTTCAGTAGAACCCTTGTCTTTAGGGCTTACTGCAATGGAGATTACTGGTTCTGGGAAGATCATTGGCTCTAGTGTACAAGGGTTCTTAGGATCACATAGCGTGTGACCAGTTTGTACGTTCTTCATGCCTACGATTGCGATGATGTCGCCAGCTTGTGCCGTGGACAATTCAGTACGTTCGTCAGCGTGCATTTCTACCATACGGCCGATACGTTCAGATTTGCCAGTGTAGGAGTTAAGGATGGTGTCACCCTTATTCAAAGTACCGGAGTAAATACGGATAAAGGTCAAGGCGCCAAAACGGTCGTCCATGATCTTAAACGCCAAAGCGCGGAAAGGCTCGTCTACAGCAACGTTGGCAACTTCGCCAGTTGCTTCGCCAGAGTCGGCATCAGTCAGTGGCTGAGGGTCAACTTCTGTTGGGCTTGGTAGGTAGTCGATAACAGCGTCAAGAATTAGCTGAACACCTTTGTTCTTAAAGGCAGAACCACAGTATGTAGGGAAGAAGTCCATGGTGCGTGTGCCCTTACGGATACAGCGCTTGATGTCTTCCATAGATGGCTGTTCGCCGTCCATATAGGCCATCATCACATCGTCGTCTTGCTCAACAGCAGTTTCGATCAGCATTTCGTAGTATTCATCAACTTGATCAACCATGTCGGCTGGGATGTCAATGATTTCGAAGTTTTCTGGTAGGCCAGAATCGTCCCACACGTAAGCAGTCTTGGAGAGGATGTCTACTACGCCTACGAAGCCGTCTTCTTCACCGATAGGTAGAGTCATTACCAATGGGTTAGCGCCAAGAACGTTTTCTACCTGGCCAACAACGCGTAGGAAGTCAGCGCCGATACGGTCTAGCTTGTTTACGAAGATGATACGCGCAACTTCGGATTCGTTAGCATAGCGCCAGTTAGTTTCGGACTGAGGTTCAACACCACCGGAACCACAGAATACGCCAACACCACCGTCAAGTACTTTCAAGGAACGGTATACTTCAACTGTGAAGTCAACGTGTCCAGGAGTATCGATGATGTTCATGCGGTGGTCTTTCCAGAAGCAAGTCGTTGCTGCTGACTGGATAGTAATTCCGCGCTCGGCTTCCTGTTCCATGAAGTCGGTAGTGGATTCACCGTCGTGAACCTCACCAGTCTTATGGATCTTGCCAGTCAGCTTAAGGATGCGTTCTGTAGTGGTTGTCTTGCCCGCGTCAACGTGGGCAAAGATACCAATATTTCGATATAGGTTTAGATCAGCCATTTCGGTTCTCGGTTTTCTGCATTAAATAAAGTGCTTAAAAAAGTCGCGCAAATTATACAGGATTAAAACCCTAATATCGAACTTTTGTCGGATAAAAAATATACAGCAACTTAAGTGGGTGATTTTATTGTGTTTATACCGGCCTTACAGTCTTTGCCAAAGGCTTATGAGTGGCCTGTTTGGGGCAGTTTTGTGTGTGGCTATGGCAAGTGTTGGTACTGCCTTTTGGGCCATGACAAGTGTTAAGAAAGAAGCCTAATTATACTAATAACAAAGGTACATGCGTCTTGGTCAATGCATCGCTGCTCAATATAGATCACTTATGGTTATTTTTATGTGCCCTGCTGGTTTTGTTCATGCAGGTTGGCTTTTTATTGCTTGAAGATGGTCAGGTGAGGCGCAAAAACTCTGCCAACATCGCTATGAAAAATCTGGCCGACTTGGCTTTGTCTCTAGTGTTGTTTTGGTGCTTTGGTTTTGCTGTCATGTTTGCTGGTGACCTTGATGGCCTGGTTAGCCATGTTTTTTATTCTAGAGCTGAAACTGAGCTGACGCTCACCTTTGTTTTCCAAATGATGTTTGCTGGCACAGCGGCCACTATTGTCTCAGGTGCTGTGGCTGAGCGTATGCGCTTTGCTGGTTATCTGCTGGTGACATGTTTAGTGGGGGGCTTGATATATCCGGTGTTTGGGCATTGGGTATGGGCGGGTCAAGTTGCCTTGCCGGGGGCGCAAGCTGGTTGGCTTGCTAGTATGGGTTATGTGGATTTCGCCGGTGCCACGGTGGTCCATGCCATTGGGGGCTGGGTGGCGCTTGCCGCCATAGTGGTTATTGGGCCCAGAACTGGTCGTTTTGCTAAGGGTAAGCAAACTCTTAAAGGGCAAAATCAACCCTTAACTACCGTCGGTGTCATGGTGCTGTTGGTGGGTTGGGTCGGCTTTAATGGTGGCTCGGCGGGCGGTTTTGGTGTCGCAGCTATCCAGGTTGTATCCAATACCTTGTTAGCCGGTCTTGTCGGTGCGCTGGTTGGCATTGGCTGGTCATGGCAGCGTTATGGGTCGCCGCAGTTGTTGGTGTCGCTGAATGGTTTGTTGGCCGGTTTGGTGAGCGTTACGGCGTTGGCTCACGCTATCGATTACCGGGCTGTTGTAGTGGTTGCTGTGATTGGTGCTTGGTTGGCCAGTATGGCGTCAGAGTGGTTTGCCGGCCTTGGCTTGGATGACGTAGTGGGTGCTGTTTCTGTGCATGCAATCGCGGGTAGTTGGGGCTGTCTGGCGGTGGCTTTTTTCGCCGACCCGCAAGTGATTAATACTGGATTAACCATGCCGCAGCAGCTCATGGTGCAGATGTTAGGTGTGGTCGTAGCTGGCGTTTGGGCCTTTGGTTGCACTTATGTGATATTAAGAGGGCTGCATGGCTTGTGGTCACTGCGGGTGCAGGTAGTGCAGGAGCGCTATGGCTTGGACCACGCCGAGCATGGGGATGGGGGTGAGAGTGTTGATTTGTTGCAGGTGATGGAGGCGCGGGATGCTATTGGTCAGCGCATGGCCTTAACGGTAGACCCCTTGTCTGACTTGGCGGAAGTGGCGGCCCAATAGAATGCGCTGATTGACGAGGTGAGTAAGGCTAGAGATCAGTTGTGGCAGAGTAACCAGCAACTGGAGTCAAGAGTGCTGGAGCGCACAAGTGAATTAGCTGCCGAAGTAGAGCAGCGCCGAGAAGTAGAAATTGATTTGGTGGCGGCCAAGGAGCAGGCTTTGCAAGCCGCCCGTGCTAAGACAGAATTTTTGGCCACCATGAGCCATGAAATTCGTACACCTATGAATGGTGTAGTGGGCATGTTGGAGGTGCTGCAACAATCTACATTGAGTCAAGAACAGGTGCAGTTGGTGGAAGTGGCTGCTGGTTCGGGTGAAACTCTGCTGCAAATTATTGACGATATTTTGGACTTCTCAAAGATAGAAGCTGGACAGCTAAAGATTGAAAGTGTGGCTTTTTCGCCTTATGCAGTTATTGAGGATGTAGCCTTGTTGTTAATGGGCAAGGTGCGTGATCGTGGCTTGGAATTGATTTTGGATGTGCAACCAGATGTGCCCGAGAAAATTGTGGGTGATCCATTACGCTGGCGTCAAATATTAGTAAATCTGCTCGGTAATGCGGTGAAATTTACCGAGCGAGGCACTATAACGTTGCGTTTGTCAGTGACCAGGAGCGCGGGTGGTAGTGCGGAGCTGCTGTTGGAAGTGCAGGACACGGGGGTGGGTTTCGGTCTTGGCGCGCAAAAACGGTTGTTTGAGCCATTTGTGCAAGCCGACTCGTCAACCACCCGGCGTTTTGGTGGCACAGGTTTAGGGTTGTCAATTTCTAGTCGGCTAGTGGCTATGATGGGAGGTCGGATTGGCGTTGCCAGTGAGCAAGGTAAAGGCGCGCGTTTTTGGGTTTCTTTACAGGCTGAGGTGGTTGAACCTGCAGCGCCGAATCTTATCGATTTACAAGGGCTAACTGTGTTGTTAGTCGATGATTGTGAAATAAGTCGCCAGTTGTTGGGGCAGCATCTCCACACAGCCGGAGCTAAGGTGAAATCGATGGCCGGTGGTAAGCAAGCGCTGATGGCGCTGCAAGCAGAGCCTGGGATAGGTTTTGACGTGGCTGTGATTGATCAAGAAATGGAGGGTCTTAGTGGGCTTGAGCTAGCTCATGCGCTAGCGAGGGTTGATGGTTGGCATGCCCGCCCAGCTTTGCTAATGACGCGTTACGACATGTTAGATTTGTCGTCTGTGGCGCGCAAGCTGGGGTATAGCGAGTGTTTGCAAAAGCCACTCTTGCGCGGCAAGTTGTTGCAGGCTGTGGCGCGTTTGATGGGGCGCGCCACATCGAACGAAGTATCGCCTAAAACGATGCGTAAACACTTGCGCTATCGGGTTGTGGATCCAGAGCGCGCTGAGGTGCGTGGTGCTTTGATTCTGGTGGCAGAAGACAACCCGGTTAATGCCAAGGTTATTGAAACGATGATGCAGCAATTGGGTTTGGTGGTGCATGTCGTCAGCAATGGGCGCGAGGCATGGAAACGTCTACAGCAACAAACTTACGGTCTGCTAATTACAGACTGTCATATGCCAGTAATGGATGGCTACCAGTTGGCTCAGAAGATTAGACGACAAGAGGAGCATCAAGGTTGGTATTTACCTGTCGTGGCCTTGACGGCTGGGGCTATGGAGTCTGATGCTCAGCGTTGTTATGCGGTAGGTATGGATGACTGCTTAACTAAGCCAGTCACCTTGGCGGCGTTGAATGCCATGATTGTGAAGCATCTGCCCGTCGTGGACGATATGCGCATATTGATCGACGATATAGCCGACCAAGAGGCGCCTGGTGCTCTTTTAATGGAGGCAGAAAAATTGTCTTTAGGTAGTGGCATGCCATTAATAGAAGACGTGATTGATACGGCGTTGATACAGCAAACTTTTGGCGATGACGTGCCAATGATGACCGAAATGTTAAGTTTGTTTGTTGATACAACTAGGCCTTTGATTGAGCAGGCCTATGCTAGCATGCAGGCGCAGCAGTGGCCGCAGGCTAAAGACGCGGTGCATCAAATGATAGGCGCTGCGGGCACAGCTGGGGCGCTAATCTTGGCGCGCACAGCGCAAGAAGCTGAGGCGCTAATACATGATGAGGACTTTGTTATGGCCGCTGTGGTGATAGGCCGTTTGCCTGGGCAGTTTGAAACTTGTTGTCGTAGTTTGGAAGTATTTCTCAAACAGCAGGCTGAGGTTTAAGAAGTCAGCTGTTGTTGTATGGCTGTGAGTAGTTCTTGTGGTGTGTATGGCTTGCATACCACTTCTTGTGCGCCGCGTGCTTTAGCGTCGGCTAAAGTTGCTGGCTCAATTTCTGTGGTCAGACAAAGAATAGGGGTGTCTAGGAAACTAGTGGCGATTCACTCTGCAGCAAATTGAGCAAGTGGTGTGTCTGCTTGATGACTTGTTGACCAGTGTTGAAAATCGTCACGCCGATATCGATCTCAATGAAATGCATGACAGCCTGCATTGGTTGGCAGCGCAAGAGCTGGATGATGTTAGTGTTGCCGTTGCCGTTGCCGATGTAGCGGTGAGTGCCAATACGACACAGCAGCCCAAACCAGAACAACCGCTGTGGGATTTGATGGCGCAAGAAGTAGGTGAGGTGTTGGCAGCCATCGAGGCTACCTTGGTGGTTTGTGATTACGAGTACGAAGCTGATTTTTTATCGCGAGTAGAAGAACTGCGGGCCGTGTTAAAGGGGCTGATAGATAGATTTGGCATGATGGGCTTGGAGCGCACGGTGATTCTGATTGAGTCCTGCGAGCAGCATCTGATATCGAGTTTGTATAATAGTATCGATGGCTGGCGCTATCTAGTTGGTGTTGTCTTCTACCAGTAAGGAAACAGTGGTGTTAGAAGAGGGCGGCGAATCGATATGGCAGGAAATATCAGCACTACCCGACGTGCTTGATGTAGCGGGTCAAGGCCATGAGGCAGAAGATCACTTTGGTTTGCTTGTCGTCAACGAGGTATTGAGCCCATGGGAGCAGCGCTTTGAAGACGTGGTTGTGGAAATGGACCGTGTAGAAGATGCTTTATTGATTCTGGACGGTGAAGACAACCCTAAACAATTGTCGATGTTGCAGCGCTCTTTGGCGTCCTTGGTGTCCGGTTTTGTGCGCTTAGGTTGCTTGCGCTTGAGTTTGGTAGCGGAATTGTCTGCGGCATTTGTTGCTGCTCGTTTAGCGGATAAAAGGCGCGCGGGAGAAGCCAAAGCGCTTGACCGAGAAGATTTTTTGCTGCTCGGTAAGATGTTGCTGATTGTGCGTTTTCGCTTGGCTGACTTAAGTGGCAAGACAGTGCAAGACTTGAGTAGTGAATTGGGCAGTCTTGAGCAAAAAATGGATGTCTTAGTCAATGCCGGTCTTGAAGCCCATGAGTCAGCGGCCAGAAGGCACGGGCGTGTATTAAATATGGCTTGGCGTGAGTTGCAACTATTGCTGGGTGTTGCTGAAGATGAAGAGGTGTCTGTACGAGTATCCAAGTCAGTGCTGGAGAACCTGGTTGACGCGGCACAGGCTATGTCTCAGCCGGAGCTAGTCAAGAGTGCGCAGGTTGCCTTAGCGACGAGCCAGACTGCAGATAGCTGGCACGAGGCTGTCGAGCAGCTGTTGCAAAACTTTGCTGCAGAATCTGCAGGTGCTGGCCATGATCTCCTCCACTAAGGGTGCCTTGTATGCAGGCTGATTATACGTTTGGTTCTAGGGCGAGCGTAGAGGAGCTGAAGGCCTATTTGTTTGGGGTTTTGTCGACCGTGCCATGGGCGACCATTGTGGTGCGCAATGATAAGGTGGCGTTAGCCACCCCAAAGGTGCGTCATCTGCTTGGTTGTATGCCAGAACCTGGGGCTGACATGGTGGAGGTGATGGGGGCTTTGGGTTTTTCCTCACAATGGCAAACCCTGCTGCAAAATGACGAGCGTAAGTTTAATGCTGTCGATGAGAAAGTTATTATTAATGGCCAGGCAAGGTACATACGTGTCACCGTAGGGGCCATGGTTTTGCCTATGGGTGATATGTCACGGGGTGCGCTAGTAATGATGCGTGATGTGACGTCTGAGCAGGTATCTGCGCAGGAGCAGGTGCTGGCGGCGTTTCGTTCTGGTTTGGCTGACCAAAATTCGGGTTTGGTGCACTTTATAGGTAATTATGTAACCGGTGCTATGGGGGCTTTGGAGCGCCTTAATAAAGCCTGCGCTGAAGCTGAGACGTTGGTTAACGGTTTGCATCAGTTGTTGGCGTCGGGCAAGTTTGCTAACGATTCCTATGCGCTTGCCATGGATGAGGAGCAGGTGCGTTTGTTACGCACAGTAGTGACAGGGTTGCAGCGGGTAGTTAGCGATCCTATGCAGCATGAAGTGGTAGAAGTTACGCGGGTTGTGGAGGTGATTTCTAACGTCGTTGGTGCTGGTGCTTTAAGTGATAAGCAGGGGGTGTCTGAGATCTTGGACTTGGATTTGATTGCTGGCTATGTTGTCGCTTCCGAGGCCTTACGTGTTGAAGCGCTAGGGGTGCAGGTAAAGGTTCGGGTTGAAGCCGATGTAGGTGCCGTGAAGTTACCCAAGAATCAGTTTGTACAATGCTTGGTAATGGGTTTTGCAAATGCTATTGATGCCATTGAAGAGGCGGCTGGTGTTGGCGCTGGTGGTGCCGCAAATATACCGCGAGTAGATCTGAGTTTTGCCCGCTTTGATGATGACAATATTCTAGTTAGTCTGATTGACACTGGCGGTGGTGTGGGAGTACAGCAGGTGCGGGATCTTTTTAGGATGGGCTTTAGTACTCGTGTGGGGCGGGCTGGAATGGGTTTGCATTTGATGGCGGTGTTTATTGAGCAGGTGGGCGGAAGTATCGATTTGGTGTCACGAGAGGGTGAGCAGGGTGTGGCATTGAAGTTGATCGTGCCTGCTGTTAGCGGTATTGAAAGTGATCGTGTGTAACCATGTGATTAATCGCATTGTTAGGCTGGTGAGAAGTTGATGGAGTTTTTAAGTGAATAAAAATAATCGTATTTTAGTCATGGATGATGACGCAGATGTACTGGCTACTTTTCGGTATTTTCTCGGCGCCAGTGAGCCCTTGAGTGAAGCGGTAAGTGCTATCGATGCACTGCTAGGGGCTGTGCCTGCAACTGATGAACAACCATTGCGGTTGGCTGATTTTGAAGTCACTACGGCTGATCAAGGGCGCTTGGGTGTTGACTTGGCTGCTAAGGCGGTCGCTGAGGAGTGCTCGTTTGCTTTGGCGTTTATCGATATGCGCATGCCGCCAGGCTGGAATGGTCTGGTCACTGCTAAAAAGCTACGTGAAGTCGACCCTAATATCTATGTGGTATTTGTGACTGCGTTTGCGGATCACACGGCAGCGGATATCTATCGTGAATTGAATCACAATGTGTTGCTCCTAAAAAAGCCGTTTAACCAGGAAGAAATTGCCCTCATGGCTGCTACCTTGTGCGGTAGTTGGAATGCAAACAATGAGCGTCGCCGTTCTGAGCTACGTTTACATCACGCCTTACAGCAGTTCATGGCTAGCAAAAGCCAAGGCTAGTGCCTGCGTTGTCAGTTAGGGTTGTATAATTCTTTTATATCCCGTATAATTTCGTACCCTTTTAAATCGGGCTGGCTCTTTATTGCTTGCAGATAGGTTTTATCCTGTTTGTGTTGGCTAAGTTCAGTCTAATTAAAAGGGCTGGATGAAACCCGTTTTATAGAAAGGTTGTGGTAATGCAAAACCAAAAAATCCGTATTCGGTTGAAGGCTTTTGATCATAAGTTGATTGATTCTTCTACGTTGGAAATCGTTGATACTGCTAAGCGTACTGGCGCGCAGGTTCGTGGTCCTATTCCACTGCCTACTCGTAAAGAGCGTTTTACTATCTTGGTATCTCCGCACGTCAACAAAGACGCGCGTGATCAATACGAAATCCGCACCCATAAGCGTGTTCTAGATATCGTAGACCCTACAGAAAAGACTGTAGATGCTCTTATGAAGCTAGACCTAGCAGCGGGCGTAGATGTTCAGATTAGCTTGGGTTAATTCCTAAACTGGATCTAGGTAGTGCTTTCCAGCTTAGGTTGTGGGAGCGAGCGGGGTGCCGCTTAAAACATACTTATATTAATTTAGTGTAATGCCGTGTATCGGCAGCCGTAGAGGGTAAGCAGTCCCGTACACGACTGGCTATTTGAGGTAATACAATGACTATTGGATTAGTCGGACGGAAGACGGGCATGACCCGTGTATTCACCGAAGCAGGTGATTCCGTGCCAGTAACCGTCATCGAGGTTGATCCTAACCGTGTGACTCAAGTGAAGACCACTGAAACTGACGGCTATGATGCTGTGCAAGTAACAGTAGGCGAGCGTCGTGCTTCACGAGTTACTAAGGCAGCTGCAGGTCACTTTGCGAAAGCAAGCACCGAAGCAGGCCGTGGTTTATGGGAAACCCGTAACGTTGATGGCGAAGAAGTCTCTGTTGGTGATGCACTGACTGTTGAACGTTTTGAAGTTGGACAGAAAGTGGACGTAACAGGCCAATCTAAGGGTAAAGGCTTTCAAGGTGGTATCAAGCGCTGGAATTTCAGCATGCAAGATGCAACCCACGGCAACTCTATCTCCCACCGTTCTAACGGTTCTATCGGACAGTGTCAGACCCCTGGTCGCGTATGGAAAGGCAAGAAAATGTCTGGTCATATGGGCGCTGAGCAAGTTACTACACAGAAACTAGAAGTGGTTCGTGTCGACGCAGAGCGTAATCTGCTGTTGATCAAGGGCGCTGTACCTGGTGCTCCTGGTGGTGATGTAATCGTTAGACCTACCGTTAAAATCAAGCGGTAAGGCTTAGGAGATTATCATGAATTTAAATCTTGCAGCAGGTGGTTCAGTTGAGGCTTCCGAAGTCGTATTCGGTCGTGATTTCAATGAAGCGCTTGTACATCAAGTTGTAAACGCCTATCTGGCGGGTGCCCGTCAAGGCACTCGTAAGCAGAAAACCCGCTCCGAAGTGAGTGGTGGCGGTCGTAAGCCCTGGCGTCAAAAGGGCACAGGTCGTGCACGTGCTGGTACTATCCGTAGCCCAATTTGGGTTGGTGGTGGTCGTGCTTTTGCTGCGCGTCCTCAGGATCATAGTCAAAAAGTTAACCGTAAAATGTACCGTGCAGCAATGCAATGCATTCTAGCTGAGCTAGTTCGTCAAGAACGTCTAGTTGTAGTAGAAGAGTTTGCAATCGCCGGTGCTAAAACTAAGGCGATGGTCGCTAAGCTTGCTGAGCTTAACGTTGCTGACGCACTAGTGGTAACTGAAGCTGTAGAAACTGATCTGTATCTAGCGGCTCGTAACATTCCTAAGGTAGACGTTGTTGATGCTTCTGGCGTTAACCCTGTTTCTTTGGTTGGTAGCGAAAAGGTCATTATGACTGTTGGCGCTCTGAAGAAGATCGAGGAGATGCTAGCATGAACCAAGAACGTATCTATCAAGTATTGCTAGGTCCTCATATTTCTGAGAAGGCTACTATCGTTGCTGACGATGGCGGTCAAGTTGTATTCCGCGTTGCCGCGGACGCGACTAAGCCAGAAATCAAGAAGGCTGTTGAGCAGTTGTTTGAAGTGAAAGTGGCTTCTGTTCGTGTATTGAACGCCAAGGGCAAAGTCAAGCGTACGCGCTTTGGCATGGGTCAGCGCGACAATATCCGTAAGGCGTATGTACGTCTGGCTGAAGGTCACGACATCGATTTCGTTGCTGAGGCGTAAGGAGAAATATCATGGCTGTAGTTAAGTGCAAACCAACTTCTCCTGGTCGTCGTCACGTCATAAAAGTCGTGCACGCTGATCTGCACAAAGGTAAGCCACACGCTCCTTTGTTAGAGAAGAAATCCAAGTCTGGCGGTCGTAACAATAACGGCCGTATCACTACCCGTCATATCGGTGGTGGTCATAAGCAGCATTATCGTTTAATCGATTTCAAGCGTAACAAGGATGGCATTCCTGCCGTTGTTGAGCGTCTGGAATACGATCCAAACCGTACCGCTAACATCGCTTTGTTGATGTATGCAGACGGTGAGCGTCGTTACATCATCGCTGCCAAAGGCATGAAAGCTGGTGATCAGGTTGTTTCTGGTGCTGATGCACCGATCAAAGCTGGTAACAGTATGCCTTTGCGCAATATCCCATTGGGTAGCGTGGTGCACTGCGTAGAAATGAAAGCTGGTAAAGGCGCGCAAATCGCTCGTTCTGCTGGTACTGGCGTACAGCTAGTTGCCCGCGAAGGTGATTACGCAACTTTGCGTCTACGTTCCGGCGAAATGCGTAAGATTCGTACTGAATGTCGCGCAACTTTGGGTGAAGTAAGCAACAGCGAACATAGCCTACGTTCATTGGGTAAGGCTGGCGCCTCCCGCTGGCGTGGTGTTCGTCCAACCGTTCGCGGTGTAGCTATGAACCCAGTTGATCACCCTCATGGTGGTGG
>DPHB01000062.1:12651-74099 GCA_003521845.1 Oceanospirillaceae bacterium
CACCCTCATGGTGGTGGTGAAGGTCGTACCTCTGGTGGCCGTCATCCAGTATCTCCATGGGGTACGCCTACTAAGGGTTATAAGACCCGTAGTAACAAGCGCACGGACAAGTTGATTGTTCGTCGTCGTAACGCTAAATAATTAAGAGGAAACGGCTGTGCCACGTTCACTAAAGAAAGGTCCCTTTATCGACCTTCATTTGATGAAAAAGGTTGAGGCTGCAGTTGAAGCAGGTGACCGCAAGCCTATCAAGACTTGGTCACGACGCTCTACTATCTTCCCAAACTTTGTTGGGTTGACGATTGCAGTCCATAACGGACGCCAACACGTACCAGTCTTCGTATCTGAAGATATGGTTGGGCATAAACTCGGCGAATTTGCTGCAACACGTACCTATAAAGGTCACGTTGCAGACAAGAAAGCCAAGCGCTAAAGGAGAAGATGATGGAAATCACTGCAAAGCACATCGGTGCTCGTATCTCCGCCCAGAAAGCGCGTTTGGTTGCTGATCAAATTCGCGGTAAGCGAGTAGATGAAGCTCTAAACATTCTATCCTACAGCCCTAAGAAAGGTGCTGAGTTGGTGAAGAAGGTTTTGGATTCAGCTATCGCCAATGCTGAACATAATAACGGTCTGGATGTTGACGAATTGATGGTTTCTACCATTTTCGTTGACGAAGGTATGACCATGAAGCGTATCAAGCCACGTGCCAAGGGCCGTGCGGATCGAATCCTAAAGCGCTCCTGTCATATTACCGTGAAAGTTGCTGAGGTCTAGGAGTTACCATGGGTCAAAAAGTACATCCAACGGGAATTCGTCTAGGTATTGTTAAAGATCATACCTCTACTTGGTATGCATCTCGCGCTACTTATGCGAAGAACTTGTTACAGGATCTGAAGGTTCGTGAGTTCCTGGAAAAGCGTCTTGAACGCGCTTCTGTGAGCCGCATCGACATCGAACGTCCTGCGCAAAACGCACGCATTACTATCCACACCGCTCGTCCTGGTATTGTTATCGGTAAGAAAGGTGAAGACGTAGAAAAGCTACGCGCTGAATGCTCTAAGATGATGGGCGTGCCTGTGCACATCAACATCGAAGAAATTCGCAAGCCAGAGCTTGATGCTAAGTTAGTTGCACAAAGTGTTGCTAGCCAGCTAGAACGTCGAGTTATGTTCCGTCGCGCTATGAAGCGTGCGGTACAAAACGCAATGCGTCTTGGTGCCAAGGGTATCAAGATCTCATTAGGTGGCCGTCTGGGCGGTGCAGAAATTGCACGTACAGAATGGTACCGTGAAGGCCGCGTGCCTTTGCACACCTTGCGTGCCGACATCGATTACGCTGCATATGAAGCTCATACTACGTATGGCATCATCGGCATTAAAGTTTGGATTTTCAAAGGTGAAATCTTAGGTGGTATCGACGAAGTTCGTGCTGCTAAAGGTGACACTAAGAAAAAAGCTAAGTAGGGGATACGTCAATGCTGCAACCTAAGCGCATGAAGTTCCGCAAAATGCATAAAGGCCGTAACCGTGGCCTAGCGCATCGCGGAAGTAAAGTTAGCTTTGGCGAATTCGGATTAAAGGCCACAGGTCGTGGTCGTATTACTGCTCGTCAAATTGAAGCGGCTCGTCGTACTATGACGCGTCACATCAAACGTGGTGGTAAGATCTGGATCCGCGTTTTCCCGGACAAGCCGATTACCCAAAAGCCTCTTGAAGTTCGTCAAGGTAAGGGTAAGGGTAACGTTGAATATTGGGTAGCCCAAATTCAACCTGGTAAAGTCCTGTTTGAAATGGAAGGTGTTTCTGAGAATCTAGCCAGCGAAGCGTTTGCTCTAGCTGCTGCTAAGTTACCTCTGGCCACCACTTTTGTTAAGCGGACGGTAATGTAATGAATACTACAGAATTGCGTGAAAAGTCTGTTGACGATTTGCAAGCAGAGTTGCTGAACCTTTTGAAGGATCAGTTCAACTTGCGCATGCAAAAGGCTTCAGGCCAACTGGCTCAGTCTCACTTGTTGGGACAGGCGCGTCGCGATATCGCCCGCGTAAAAACTATTCTGAACGAAAAGGCAGGTAACTGATATGACGGCATCTGAACAGCCTCGTATGGCAACCGGCCGCGTGGTTAGTGACAAGATGGATAAGTCCATCACGGTACTAATCGAGCGTCGAGTAAAGCACCCTATCTATCACAAGTATGTTAAGCGTTCTACTAAGCTGCATGCTCATGATGAGAACAACGAGTGCAACATGGGTGACCTAGTTACCATTTGCGAAACGCGTCCAATTTCCAAAACCAAGTCTTGGTCTTTGGTAAAGATTGAAGAAAGCGCAGCAAAGGTGTAGAATACACGCCTTTGCTTCAGGGGATCCCGGTTTTGGGGTGGAAATCGATCAAAAAATAACCAATTTGGGTGTTTTTTGCAGATTGAATCACAAAATCGGCCCATAAGTTTGGAGTAAACCATGATTCAAACAGAATCTATGCTTGATGTTGCTGATAACAGCGGCGCCAAGCGAGTACAGTGCATCAAGGTTCTTGGCGGTTCTCACCGTCGTTACGCCGGTATTGGTGACGTTATTAAAATTACTGTTAAGGAAGCAATTCCACGCGGTAAGGTTAAGAAAGGTCAGGTACTGAAGGCTGTTGTAGTACGTACCCGTAAAGGTGTTCGTCGTCCGGATGGTTCTATCATTCGTTTCGACGTGAATTCAGCTGTATTGCTGAATGCAAACGATGCCCCTATCGGAACTCGTATTTTCGGCCCCGTAACACGTGAGTTACGTAACGAGAAGTTTATGAAAATTATTTCCCTGGCTCCTGAAGTACTTTAAGAGTCATCTTAACTCCTGGCCTGCACTGGCTAGGAGGTTAAAGGGAAACGCTTTTGTAAGCGCTGCCTTCTAGGCATAACCCGATTTTGAAGCGCCTCTTTCTATTAGGTTAGGGGGTTGTCAAAATCGGGTTTTAGCGTAGATTAATGCAGGCTGAATTAAGCGTCGTACCTTTAGCAGTATGAGGAAGGATGTAGGAAGGAAACAAATATGCGTAAGATCAAGCGTGATGACGAAGTCATCGTGATCGCTGGTAGAGACAAGGGCAAGCGCGGCACAGTCGTAAAAGTTCTTGGCGACCGTTTTATTGTGTCTGGTATCAACATGGTGAAAAAACACACCAAGCCAAACCCAATGACTAACCAGCCTGGCGGCATCGTAGAAAAAGAAGCGACCATTTCTGCTTCTAACGTTGCTATTTTCAACTCTGCAACTGGCAAAGGCGACCGTGTTGGCTTCAAGATTCTTGAAGACGGCAACAAGGTTCGTATCTTCAAGTCCAGCGGCGAAGAAATCGGCGCGTAAGGAGAGTTGAAATGTCAAGATTAAAAGCTTTATACAAAGATAGCGTTGCTACGCAGTTGCGTGAAGAGCTAGAACTAGCCAACGTTAACGAAGTACCAAAAATTACCAAAATCACCCTTAATATGGGTGTTGGTGAAGGTATCGGCGACAAGAAGATGATCGAAAATGCTGTGGCTGATTTAGAAGCCATCGCCGGTCAAAAGGTTGTTGTTACCTTGGCTCGTAAGTCCATCGCTGGCTTTAAAGTTCGCGAAGGCTGGCCAGTAGGCTGTAAAGTTACTTTACGTGGCCAGCAGATGTGGGAATTCTTTGATCGTCTAGTAGACGTGTCTATTCCTCGTATCCGTGACTTCCGTGGTATGAACCCTAAGTCGTTTGACGGCCGTGGTAACTACAGCATGGGTGTGCGTGAGCAAATCATCTTCCCAGAAATTGAATACGATAAGGTAGACAAGCTACGTGGTATGGATATCACGATTACTACTACTGCACGTAATAACGACGAAGGCCGCGCTCTATTGACAGCGTTGGGCTTCCCATTCAAGAAGTAGGGGCGAAACCATGGCAAAATCATCCATGAAGGCACGCGAAGCTAAGCGTACTAAAACTGTAGCCAAGTATGCTGTTAAGCGTACTGCACTTAAGGCTATCATTGCCGACGTAAACTCTTCTGACGATGATCGTTGGGACGCGCAGATAGCTCTACAGAAGCTGCCACGCGATTCCAGCCCTGTGCGTCAACAGAACCGTTGTCAAATTACTGGTCGTCCACATGCGGTTTACCGCAAGTTCGGCCTGTCTCGTATTAAGTTGCGTGAAGCAGCCATGCGAGGCGACGTACCAGGCCTTAAGAAAGCGTCTTGGTAATTTGAAGCTCCTCGGCTGCTACCTAGTGGCAGTCAGGGAGGCTTGAAAGTGGTTGTAGTTGACGGATTCACCGTTCTTCCAGCCACGCTTTTGTTAAGCGACTGTTATTGGTTGCTGCACATTAGTTAAACAATTAGGAGCTCATAAAATGAGTATGCAAGATACCCTAGCGGACATGATCACTCGCGTCCGCAATGCGCATATGGCCGGCAAAGAAGCCGTTACCATGCCATCTTCCAAGTTGAAGGTTGCTGTTGCGCAGGTCCTAAAAGACGAAGGTTATGTTACTGATCTGTCTGTGACAGACGGTGCAAAGCCTGAGTTGACCATCACTTTGAAGTACTTTGAAGGTAAGCCTGTAATCGAAAAGATTGTGCGTATCTCCAAGCCTTCTCTACGTGTATACAAAGGCTCTACTAGCCTACCTTCTGTTGAAGGTGGTCTTGGTGTAGCTATCGTGACAACCTCTTCTGGCGTTATGACCGACCGTGCAGCTCGTGCTGCTGGTATCGGTGGTGAAGTCATCTGTACTGTATTCTAAGGAGTTGTCATGTCACGAGTAGCAAAAAGCCCTGTGGCTCTGCCAGCAGGCGTGACCGCCACCCTTGATGGTCAGGCGTTGAATGTTAAAGGTGCCAAAGGCGCTCTAGATTTGGCTATCCATGCAGACGTGGAAGTAAGCCAAGCCGATAATGAGTTGACTTTTGCAGCCCGCAACGACAGTAAGTTTGCCGTAGCAATGTCCGGTACTACCCGTGCTTTGGTTAATAACATGGTTTCTGGTGTAAGCGAAGGCTTCACTAAGACATTGTTGTTGCAAGGTGTTGGTTATCGTGCCGCTGCTAAAGGTTCTGTTTTGAATCTAACCTTGGGTTTTTCTCACCCAGTTGATTACGCACTACCTGAAGGCATCACTGCCGAGTGCCCAAACCAGACAACTGTAGTTGTTTCCGGTGTTGATAAGCAGCGTGTTGGCCAAGCCGCCGCTGAAATCCGTGCCTTCCGTCCACCTGAGCCTTATAAAGGTAAGGGTGTTCGCTATGCTGACGAATACGTTCGTCGCAAAGAAGCCAAGAAAAAGTAAGGCATAAGGTAGGTTTACGATGGAAAAGAAAATCGCTCGTTTGCGTCGCGCTGCTCGCGCACGCTTTAAGATGCGTGAAGCTGGAACTAACCGTTTGTGCGTTAACCGCACTTCCCAGCACATTTACGCACAAGTAATTTCCGGTGACGGATCTAAAGTATTGGCGCAAGCTTCTACTCTAGACCAAAGCTTGCGTGCTGACGCAACTAGCAACTCTGATGCTGCCGCTAAGGTAGGTACTTTGATTGCTGAACGCGCCAAAGAAGCAGGTGTCGAATCGGTTGCATTTGACCGTTCCGGTTTTAAATATCACGGCCGTGTGAAGGCGTTGGCGGAAGCCGCGCGTGAAGCCGGGCTGCAGTTCTAAGGGATATAACAATGGCTAACATTGAACAGAAAGACGGCGATCTGCAAGAACGCTTGGTTCAGGTAAACCGTGTTGCTAAAGTTGTGAAAGGTGGTCGTATCTTCGGCTTTACCGCTCTGACTGTAGTAGGTGACGGCAATGGTCGTGTAGGTTTCGGTCGTGGCAAGGCGCGTGAAGTGCCAGCTGCTATCCAGAAAGCTATGGAATCAGCGCGTCGCAACATGATTAACGTGGATTTGGATGGTACGACTATCCAGTATCCTATTAAGGCTCGCCACGGCGCTTCCAAAGTATACATGCAGCCAGCATCTGAAGGTACTGGTGTTATCGCCGGTGGTGCGATGCGTGCTGTTTTGGAAATGGCTGGTGTACATAACGTATTGGCTAAGTGCTACGGTTCTACTAATCCAGTAAACGTAGTACGTGCAACAATCAACGGTCTGAAGGCGATGAAGTCTCCAGAAGAGATTGCAGCTAAGCGTGGTAAGTCTGTCGAAGATATTGTGGGGTAATGGATCATGGCTAAAAAGATGATCAAGGTCACTCTAACACGCTCTCCTGTTGGCCAGTTGCCAAATCACAGGGCTTGCGTTAAGGGTTTGGGCCTGCGTCGCATGTGGCATACAGTTGAAGTAGAAGATACTCCTTCTGTACGTGGCATGATCAACAAGGTTAACTACATGGTTCGCGTAGAAAGCGAATAAGGGTAATAGTTATGCGTTTAAATACTCTATCTCCCGCTGAAGGTGCAACTCATGCACCTAAGCGTGTAGGTCGCGGCATCGGTTCCGGCCTGGGCAAGACCTGTGGTCGTGGCCACAAGGGTCAGAAGTCCCGTTCCGGTGGTTCCGTAAAGCCAGGTTTTGAAGGTGGTCAAATGCCTTTACAACGCCGCTTGCCTAAGTTCGGTTTCACGTCACGTAAAGCAGCTTTTGTTGCCGAAGTGCGTTTGAACGAATTGGCAAAGGTGAACGCTGATGTTATCGATCTAGCAGCCCTAAAGGCCGCTGACATCGTTAATGACAGCATGAAAGAAGCCAAAGTGATTCTTAGTGGCGAAATTACCAAGGCAGTTACTGTCAAAGGTATGCGTGTAACTAAGGGCGCTCAGGCAGCTATTGAAGCTGCTGGTGGTAAAGTCGAGGCATAGTTATGGCAAAGCAAGGTATGAATCCAGGTGCAAATCAAGGTGGTCTAAGTGAGCTATGGGCTCGCTTGCGCTTCGTGTTGATCGCTATTCTGGTCTATCGTATCGGGGCTCACATCCCTGTTCCAGGTATCAACCCCGACCGCCTTGCCGCTATGTTCGAGCAAAACCAAGGCACTATCTTGAGCATGTTTAACATGTTCTCTGGCGGTGCTTTGGAGCGCATGAGTATCTTGGCGTTGGGTATAATGCCCTACATTTCCGCCTCGATTATCATGCAGCTCATGACTGTGGTAAGTCCGCAGTTGGAGCAACTGAAGAAAGAAGGTGAAGCTGGCCGACGAAAGATAAGTCAATATACCCGCTACGGCACGGTAATATTAGCGACTGTGCAGTCTTTTGCTATGGCGGTAGGTCTAGCAGGGCAAGGTATTGCCTTTAGCGCCGACCTCAGCTTTTATTTTGTTGCAGTTGTCACCTTAGTGTCGGGTGCTGTATTCCTTATGTGGCTTGGTGAACAAGTGACTGAAAAGGGAATCGGCAACGGCATCTCAATACTCATCTTTGCAGGTATTGTAGCTGGTTTACCAGGTGCAGTCGGTCAATCGTTTGAAGCTGCCCGTCAGGGTGACTTGAACATTATCGCCCTGCTGGCTATTGCTGTACTAGCCATCGCTACCATCGCCTTTGTGGTGTTTATGGAGCGTGGTCAGCGTCGCATCACCGTTAATTATGCTAAGCGTCAGCAAGGCAATAAGGTATTCGCGGCCCAGTCCAGTCATTTGCCATTGAAGGTGAATATGGCGGGGGTTATTCCGCCTATTTTTGCATCGGCTATTCTTTTGCTGCCCGCTTCTATCGGTCAGTGGTTTGGTCAGGCAGATAACATGCAGTGGGTTCAGGACGTGTCTTTGGCGCTTGCGCCGGGCCAACCGCTGTATATTCTGTTGTTTGCAATCAGTATTGTGTTCTTCTGTTTCTTCTATACCGCTCTGGTCTTTAACCCAAAAGACGTTGCGGATAATTTAAAGAAGTCTGGAGCATTTGTGCCAGGCATTCGCCCAGGTGAACAAACAGCGCGTTATATCGATACCGTCCTAGGTCGTTTAACGTTGTTTGGTGCGCTCTACATTACCGCGGTATCGCTAATGCCGCAGTTCTTGGTAGTCGCATGGAACGTGCCGTTTTACTTTGGTGGTACATCTTTGTTGATTGTTGTAGTTGTGGTCATGGATTTCATGTCGCAAGTACAGTCTCACTTGATGTCCAATCAATATAGTTCCCTGATGAAAAAGTCGAATTTGAAGGGTAATGGCGGCCTAATGGGCTAGACCTTCCCGCAAAAGGAGTTCGAAATGAAAGTACGTGCATCTGTTAAGAAGATTTGCCGTAACTGCAAAATCGTACGTCGCAATGGTTCTGTACGGGTTGTCTGTAAAGTAGAACCGCGTCATAAGCAACGCCAAGGCTAAGCTTAAGATGTTAGAAATGGCCGAAATAGTAGGTGGCTTGATTAAGTTCATAAAATCTACTATACTTTCGCGCCTTTCTAGGTGATGTGAATAATTTACGCCCCGCTACTGGCGGGTCGAACGGAGTGATTTGAATGGCTCGTATTGCTGGCGTCAATATACCTGATAATAAGCACGCGGTTATCTCGCTGACTTATATTTTCGGTATTGGCCGTCCCACAGCTCAGCAAATCTGCGCAGACCTTGGCATCGAGGAAAGCACTAAGATTCGCGATTTGGGCGAAGAAAAATTGGATGAGATTCGTAACGTTATCGCTAAGATGAACGTTGAAGGCGACTTACGTCGTGAAATCTCCATGAACATTAAGCGACTAATGGATTTGGGTTGTTACCGTGGTCTGCGTCATCGTCGTAGCTTACCGCTACGCGGACAACGCACCAAGACTAACGCACGCACCCGTAAAGGCCCTAAAAAGCCTATCCGTAAGTAAGCTGTTAAGTACAGGATATCAACATGGCTAAGCCAGGTACTCGTACACGTAAAAAAGTTAAAAAGCAGGTTGCTGATGGGTTAGCCCATATTCACGCCTCTTTTAACAACACGATTGTTACCTTGACCGATCGCCAGGGCAATACACTCAGCTGGGCAACAGCTGGTGGTTCTGGTTTCCGCGGTTCCCGCAAGAGCACTCCATTTGCAGCCCAGGTTGCAGCTGAGCGTGCTGGTAAGGCAGCGATGGAATTTGGTTTGAAGAACGTCGACGTTTTTGTTAAGGGCCCAGGTCCAGGCCGCGAATCCGCGGTACGTGCATTAAATGCATGTGGTCTGAAGGTTGCTAACATTACTGACGTTACACCAATTCCACACAATGGCTGTCGTCCACCTAAGAAACGTCGCGTATAAAGGGGTAACGACAAATGGCAAGATATATAGGTCCCGTTTGTAAGCTGTCTCGACGTGAAGGAACAGATTTGTTCCTCAAGAGCGGTGTACGAGCATTAGACTCTAAGTGTAAAGCTGATACAGTTCCAGGTGTTCACGGCGCTCGCCGTGGTCGTCTGTCTGAATTCGGCACTCAGTTACGTGAAAAGCAAAAAGTTCGTCGTATGTACGGCGTGCTTGAACGTCAATTCCGTAACTACTACAAAGAAGCTGATCGTTTGAAAGGCGCTACAGGTACTAACCTGTTGTCGCTTCTTGAATCTCGCTTGGATAACGTAGTTTACCGTATGGGCTTCGGCTCTACTCGTGCGGAAGCACGTCAGATTGTTTCTCACAAGAGCATTCTGGTAAACGGTCAGACTGTTAACATCCCATCCTACAATGTAGCTGCTGGCGATGTTATCACTATCCGTGAGAAGGCAAAATCACAACTGCGCATCAAGAGCGCTCTAGAACTGGCCGCTCAGCGTACAGCTTGTGAGTGGGTTGACGTAGACGCTGGTAAAATGGAAGGTACTTTTAAGTCCGCTCCAGAGCGTAGTGAATTGTCTGCCGAGATTAATGAGCAACTGATCGTTGAATTGTACTCTAAGTAATAATTGACCTCAGTGCACAACTAATAGGTGAGTCTATGACTTCAACCAACGATATTTTAACTCCGCGCAACATTGAAGTGCAACGCGTGAGTGATACCCGTTCCAAGATCATCTTGGAACCTTTAGAGCGTGGCTTTGGCCACACTCTAGGTAACGCTCTACGTCGTATTTTGCTTTCTTCCATGTCTGGTGCGGCGATCGTTGACGTAGAAATTAGTGGTGTTGAGCATGAATATAGCGCCATCGAAGGTGTGCAGGAAGACGTAATTGAAATCCTGCTTAACCTTAAAGGTGTCGCTATTACTATGCACGAAGGCAATGAAGCTGTCTTGACCCTGACAAAACAGGGTCCAGGCACTATCACTGCTGCTGACATCCAGTTAAGCCATGATATTGAAGTGGCTAACCCTGACCACGTGATTGCGCATCTGAATGCTGATACCAAGTTCGAAATGCAGTTAACTGTACGTTCGGGCTCTGGTTACGAGCCTGCTGACGCTCGTTTTCAAGCTGAAGATGAAACCCGTGCCATTGGCAAGCTGCAACTTGATGCCTCTTTTAGCCCTGTACGCCGTGTGGCGTATGCTGTTGAAAGTGCTCGTGTTGAACAGCGTACCAACTTGGATAAGCTGGTTATTGATTTGGAGACCAATGGTACTCTAGATCCTGAAGAAGCAATCCGTAGCGCAGCTACAATTTTACAACGCCAAATTGCTGTATTTGTTGCTCTAGAGAACGACAATGAGCCAGAGGCGAAGGTTGACGAGCCGGAAGTAGATCCAATTCTACTACGCCCGGTAGATGACCTTGAATTGACTGTGCGTTCGGCTAACTGTCTGAAAGCTGAGAATCTTAACTTTATTGGTGACCTGATTCAGCGCACCGAAGTTGAGTTGCTAAAGACACCGAACCTGGGTAAGAAGTCTCTAACCGAAATCAAAGACGTGCTGGCGTCCCGTGGCTTGTCCTTGGGTATGCGTCTTGAGAACTGGCCACCAGCCATTCTTAAGGGCACTCAGTAGTCTTAACCGGATAATACATCAAACATAGTTTGATAAGGAAAATACAATGCGTCATCGTAAAAGTGGTCGTCATTTAAATCGTACTAGTTCACACCGCAAGGCCATGTTCAAGAACATGTCTTGCTCTTTGTTCGAGCACGAATTGATTAAAACCACCGTACCTAAAGCTAAAGAATTGCGTCGTGTGGCAGAGCCACTGATCACTTTAGCTAAGGAAGATAGCGTTGCCAACCGTCGACTGGCTTTTGATCGCACTCGCAGCAAAGAAGCCGTTGGCAAGTTGTTCAACGACCTGGGTCCACGTTATGCTAACCGTCCTGGCGGTTACATCCGTATCATGAAGTGCGGTTTCCGCCCTGGTGATAACGCCCCTATGGCTTACGTAGAACTAGTTGATCGTCCAACTACTTCTGAAGAGTAAGTTATAAAATCTTAAAAAGCCCGTCCATGTGACGGGCTTTTTTGTGTCTAAATTTCGTTGAATCTAGTCGCTGTCAAGATCTTGTTACAATTCTAATTTGCTGTATTCTTAATACTAAAGTTTTAGCCTAATTTTTTCGCAAATATTTAGTGGTGTAACAAATGCGCTTTCAAACTGTTAAAGCTAAGCTAATTATTGGCTTTGGTGTCATTCTGGTGCTCAGTTCAATTGCTGGTTTTGTTAGCTTGTCTAGCATGTCAGAAATGAATGATAGGGCAAAAAGCCTAGTGCATGATTCTGTCGCCCAGGTCAGTTTGGCGCAAACTGCGAAACAATTACTGTCTAGTATTTTAGAAACCGAAAAAAAGGTATTGCTGGTCAATGATGATGGGGCAAAGCAAGCATTGGTTGTCAATCTTAAGGGCGATGTTGCAGCTTTAGATAGCGTTCTATTTGAATTAAAGGTTAAGGAAGGTCTAGTTAATGAAGCGCCAGCACAAGAAGGCTTAACAGATACTGCCCAGCTCGCGGGGACAGACGTACAGGCAGTCGATGAACAGGCTAAGCAAGGCAGTGAGTTGCCAAGGGCTGACAATATACCCTTGGCTGGGGGCGAGCAGGCGCAACTGCATCCCCATGGGTTGGCGGCGCAAGAGCTGACGCAATTAAGTCAGGTATGGCAGGATTACAAAGTCCTCAACCAGCAGGTGTTGGCTTACAGTGAGCTTAACTCCAACGTTAAGGCGCAGGCGTTGTCTAGGGACGGTTCTAGACGGGCCTATGACGCTTTACAGGTGATCTTAACGGAAGAGATTTCTCTGGCTGATGAAAAACGCACCCTATCAAGCGCTGACCTAGTGCAGGCCCAAAGCAATTTAAAGTTGGCCTTGGGTGTCAACGCGGCCTTTACCGATATGGCCATAAAGGTCCGGGATTATCTTGCCAACGGCAAGGGGTCTTGGAAACGTCTCAAAAGTGACTTGAAGCGTTTGGATAAAAAGGTTCAGAATGTGGCCAAATCTGAAGCCAATATGAAGATGTTCGTCAACGCGATAGTGAAAATTTGGTCTGACACCTACGCCGTCGCCCAGATTGCCACGGATGGGGATGTTTTTTTACTGGCCTATTTACCGAAGTTGGACAAGTTAACAAAAATCTCTCGTCAGCTGGCTAATAGCAACGCCGGCTCGGTGGCCAGTGGTAACTCTGCCAAAGTGCAATCAGACGAGCGCTTGCTTATAATTAATCGCATACGTCGAAATTTAATGGAAGCACAGCTTAACGAACGTGCCCTAGTGGCAAGCCAAGCGGTATTTGAAATGCAATTGGCTGTGGAAAACGTTGATGTGATTGAGCTAGATGTGCGCGACGACTTGGATATATTGAAAACCTTGATTAGTTTTACCGTGGTGCAGGCGATAGACGAAGCCCTTGCTGATTATCTAGATGTGTTCTATCAAGTTGCCGAAATTAATATGGAAAATGGCAATGTCAATGCCTTCAATCTAGTGCAAACTGAAGGCGAGCAAATTGCTGCCCAAGCCATGCTCATAATGGACCGACTTATCGAAGTTGAAACACTGGCCATGCAAGAGCAGGTGGCGTCTTCAGAGCAAGCTTATAGTAATGGCCGTTTATTCGTAGTGGCGCTGCTAGTGGGTTCATTGATGATAGGCGTGGTGTTGGCGATTTCCTTGGTGCGTAGCCTTAATACTGGCTTGTCTAGACTTGTGGGCACAGCGAAACGCGTACAGACCACAGGTGACTTTACTTTGCGTACTAAGTTACAGCGAAGTGACGAACTGGGGCAGGTTGGTGATGCCTTTGATAGCTTATTGGGTGAATTGCAGTCTGCCATTGATGCAGCAAACAAAGTGCTTGCCGCGGTGGCTAAAGGTGACTTCAATGAGCGTATTAAGGTGGATTTCAAAGGTGACCTTGGTACCCTAAAGAGTGGTGTAAATAGCTCCGCCGAAAGCGTTAATTACACTATGCACGCGTTACAAGATGTGATGGGAGCATTGGCACGTTTTGATTTCTCTGCTCGCGTTAGCGACCAGGTAAGTGGCGAATTGAAAGTGCAGGTTGATTCTAGTATGGCCGCAATGCAGTTGGCGGTTGCGGAAATTCAACAAGTGATGCGGCAAGTGTCCGAAGGGCGTTTCGAAAGTCGTATAGAGAGTGACCTCAGTGGCGAAATGGGTGAGCTTAAGCACAGCATTAATGTATCTTTGGATCAGCTACAAACAGCTATTAACGAAACTTCTAGTGCTATGGGCTACCAGGCAGAGGGTGACCTATCGACACGTATGGAAGGTGAATATCAAGGTACTCTAGCCGACTTAAAGGCCTCCTTTAATAATTCCTCCGCCAATCTGGGTTCTACCCTTAGCATGGTTTCTGAAACCAGCAGTAGTGTCGCTGAAATGGCGAATAAAATGGCCAGCGCCAGCGATGATATATCGGATCGTATTCAGGCTCAGGCATCGTCTTTGGAACAAACCGCTGCGAGCATGGAAGAGTTAACCTCTACTGTGGTGGAAAACGCCGAGCATGCCGAGCAAGCGCAGGCACTAACCCAAACAGCGGTAAATACCTCGCAAGAGACCAACGCTATCGTCACCCAGGCGGTCGCCGCTATGGATCAAATTAGCCAGTCAAGCCAGCAGATGGCTGATATTATTGAACTGATTGATTCAATCGCCTTCCAAACTAACTTGCTTGCACTCAACGCCTCCGTAGAAGCTGCCCGAGCAGGCGAGCAAGGTCGGGGCTTTGCTGTAGTAGCTGGCGAAGTACGGATTTTGTCCCAAAAGACTGCAGATGCATCGAAGGATATCAAAGAGCTCATTGAGGTTAATATCGAGCGTATTCAGCGTGGTAGTAATTTTGTTGGTCAGTCAGGTGAAGCCATGCAAGAAATCAACCGCGCTATGGAAGAAGTGGCTGACTTTGTGCAGAGTATTGCCCGTGCAAGTGTTGAGCAGCGAACTAGCATCCAGCAAGTATCTGAAGCCGTAAATAGTATGGATAATTTAACCCAACAAAATGCAGTAAGCGTGGACCAGGCGGCGGATACCAGTAAGATGCTTAACACCGAAGCCAAAGACCTACAGCAGCAGGTGGGCCAATTTAAGATATAATCGGGGTCAGTCCTGACCCCACAAATGCTTACGCTCATATAACTAGAAGCGTTTTCCAAGGTATATATGTTGGTAATTGTACCACTCGTCGCCTTCTTTTTGGATTCGGGTAGCGATGCCAACATTGATAGAGTTGTCAAAGAAGTAGTTGGCACCCACTTTTGCATAAGTTCTGTCATCAGCGGATGAGAAATCAACGGCTGTAATCTCACCATAGATGCCAAAATCGTGGTTGGGGAAGTAGCTAGTATTTAGCGTGTAGCTGTTGCCATTATAACCGTCGTCGTCATTTATAAAGTCATTTATTGTCGCTCTCACTGCAATATATGATTCGTCTTCTAAACGGTAAAGATGCCCCGCGGTCATATATAGATTGTCAAAAGACTCATCCTTATTATCAGTTTCTCTGTAGTTGCCCAGCTCTATATAACTATCATCGTTTAAAAAATAACCAGCGGTTAAGCCGTTGCCCGTTGCGACGGTACTATCGTCATTTTTGTAGTTGATAGACTCAGACATGGTAAAGGCTTCAATATAAAGGTTGTTTTCAAACACCCAGGTTAATTCGGCGCTAGGGCTGAGTATATTATTCCGTGAATCACCCGCTGGCAGATTGGTATAATCATAGTCTAACCTGATGCTTGAAGATTTATTGAGTAATGGCGCGAGAGTTTTGGGGCCCAAGGTCTGATTAACTGGTTTGAAGTAGTAGGCAAATACCGCATTGGCAGTAGCAGAGTATGAGTTGTTATCGGCTAAGCCAAGGTATGCAGCATATTGATATTCTTCTGCATGGCTAGTAGTAACGGAGAGGCTCAGGGCCAGCCCGGTTGTGTAAGGTAATATTGCTTTGAATGAGCTATTCATGAAAGTCCTTTTAATCGCTAGTTGGCATAATTGCCATACTAAGTTTAGACAAGGATTTTCAATTTGCTGAGGGCGCTTAATATAAATGAAAAATGGGGGCAGGCCTCTGGCCTGCCCCCATATATATCAACGCTAACCCAGCATTGGCTGTAAGAAGCGTCCGGTATGTGACTTGGTGTTGGCTGCCACCTCTTCTGGTGTGCCAGTGGCAATGATCTGGCCACCTTTGTTGCCACCTTCTGGACCTAGGTCCACAATCCAGTCCGCTGTTTTGATGACGTCTAGATTGTGTTCAATAACAACCACGGTATTGCCATGATCGCGTAGACGTTGCAGTACGATTAGCAGCTGCTGTATGTCATAGAAGTGGAGGCCGGTAGTTGGCTCATCGAGGATGTATAAGGTTTGGCCAGTATCGCGTTTAGATAGCTCTCTGGACAGCTTTACACGCTGTGCCTCACCGCCAGATAGGGTGGTGGCGTTCTGTCCTAGGCAGATGTAGCTAAGTCCTACATCCATCAGCGTCTGTAAGCGACGTTTGATCATCGGTACGGCATCAAAGAAGACCACGGCATCTTCGACGGTCATAGCCAATACTTCGGTGATGTTTTTGCCTTTGTAATGGATTTCCAGAGTTTCTCGATTATAACGTTTGCCCTTGCAGACATCACAAGGTACGTAAACATCAGGTAGGAAGTGCATTTCTACTTTGATCACGCCATCACCTTGGCATGCTTCACACCGGCCGCCCTTTACATTAAAGCTAAAGCGGCCAGGCTTGTAACCCCGTGAACGGGCTTCTTGAGTGCCCGCAAATAGTTCGCGAATAGGCGTAAATATGCCCGTGTAGGTGGCGGGGTTGGAACGTGGGGTGCGACCTATAGGGCTCTGATCAATATCTACCACCTTGTCCATGAGGTTGAGGCCCTTGATTTCATCATGGGCGGCGGCTTCTAAGGTGGTAGCCTTATTGAGCACAGTAGCCGCTAAGGGATAGAGCGTGCTGTTGATTAGTGTGGACTTACCTGAACCGGAAACGCCTGTCACACAGGTCATAAGGCCAGTCGGAATTTTTAGGTGCACGTTCTGTAGGTTGTTACCCTTGGCGCCTATTAGTTCTAGCCATGCTTTGGCTTTGTTGCGTGTGCCTGGCACGGGAATGCAGCGCGCACCGCTGAGGTATTGACCAGTAAGGGAGTCGGGATTGTCCATTACCTCTTGCGGTGTGCCTTGGGCCACCACTAAGCCACCATGCACGCCGGCGCCAGGACCAATGTCGATAACGTGGTCCGCCAAGCGTACGGCGTCTTCATCATGCTCTACAACGATGACCGTGTTACCTAGATCGCGTAAGTGAACTAATGTTTTGAGGAGGCGTTCGTTGTCACGCTGGTGTAAACCGATAGAGGGCTCGTCAAGGATATACATTACACCTACAAGGCCAGCACCGATTTGGCTGGCTAAGCGTATACGCTGCGCTTCACCTCCAGATAAGGTGTCGGCGTTACGATCAAGGGATAGGTAATCTAAGCCAACGTTCACTAAGAAGTCTAAGCGTAGACGAATTTCTTTTAGAATCTTGTCGGCAATTTGGCCTTGTTTACCGGGTAGTACTAGATCGGCAAAATACGCTGCACTTTCACCTACAGCCTTGTGCGTAATCTGGGGTAAGTTTAAGCCATCAATAAATACGTGACGTGCTTCACGACGCAAGCGAGAACCATGGCAATCTGGGCAAGGTTGCATGTTTAGGTACTTGCCTAGGTCTTCGCGTACCATGTTGGATTCGGTTTCACGATAGCGGCGCTGCATGTTGTTAATAACGCCTTCAAACGGGTGCTTACGTGATATTTTGTCGCCACGGTCATTAATGTAATTAAACTCAATATCGGTTTTACCCGTGCCATAGAGTACGAGTTTTTGCACATTATCGGGTAGCTCCTGCCAGGCCATGTCCATGGTAAAACCATAGTGCTTCCCCATAGCGGTGAGCAGCCCATAATAATACATGGAGCGCCGGTCCCAGCCACGAATGGCTCCCTCGGCTAAACTATTAAGTGGTTGCTGTACCACCTTGCTAGGGTCAAAGTACTGACGCACACCCAATCCATCGCAAGATGGGCAGGCGCCTGATGGGTTGTTAAATGAGAATAAACGTGGCTCTAGTTCGCTGATAGCATGACCGCATTGTGGGCAAGCAAAGCGTGAGGAAAAGACAATTTCCTCCGCCTTGTCATCATCCATAGAGACTACTTTAGCCATGCCATCTGTTAAATTGAGTGCAGTTTCAAAGGACTCGGCAAGGCGGAGTTCTAAGCCTTGTTTTACCTTAAAACGGTCGACGACTACTTCGATAGTGTGCTTCTTGTTCTTTTCTAATTCAGGTGTGTCATCTAAATCGTATAACTTGCCATCGATGCGTGCCCGAATAAACCCCTGACTACGTAGCTCATCTAAGGTGTGTAAGTGCTCACCTTTACGGTTTTGCACTACAGGGGCCAAAAGCATCAAACGCTGGCCTTCAGGTAAAGCAATAACCTGGTCGACCATTTGGCTAACGGTCTGGGCCGCCAACGGTAAATCGTGATCGGGGCAACGTGGTTCACCTGCTCGGGCAAATAACAAACGCAGGTAATCGTAGATCTCGGTAATCGTCCCCACGGTAGAGCGTGGGTTATGGGAAGTGGATTTTTGCTCTATAGAAATAGCCGGAGATAAACCTTCGATGTGGTCGATATCGGGTTTTTCCATCATGGATAAGAACTGACGTGCATAGGTAGATAGCGACTCTACATAACGACGCTGGCCTTCTGCATAGAGGGTATCAAATGCCAAAGAAGACTTGCCAGAACCCGATAGGCCGGTGATTACCACCAACTTGTCACGGGGAATGTCTAGGTCAATGTTCTTTAGATTGTGGGTGCGAGCACCGCGTACCAAGATGGTATCCATAAGCTTATTTCGTTGGCTTTGCAAACCAACCATTATAGAAGCTAGTTGGGTAAATAGGCAAAGCTCCATTTACTTATTTTTTATACTTTTAGCTTTCCAGATGAGGCGGCTATGGCTATAATTTAGCCCCCGTTAAAAGCAAACTATACGGGACCTAATACCCACTGTAACGACATGTAAATTGTACAGCAGCTAAATTAACCATACGGTAAGGAGAAAACCATGGCACGTGGCGTAAACAAAGTAATTCTAGTAGGTAATGTTGGTGGTGATCCAGAGGTGCGTTATATGCCTTCTGGCGGTGCCGTAACCAACCTTACCTTAGCGACTTCTGAATCCTGGAAGGACAAGCAAACAGGTCAACCTCAAGAGCGTACAGAATGGCACCGTGTGGTGTTTTTCAATCGTCTAGCCGAAATTGCTGGTGAATACGTACGTAAGGGTTCAAAGATCTACGTTGAAGGTTCACTGCGTACACGTCAGTGGGAACAAGATGGTGTAAAGCGTTACACGACAGAAATTGTTGCTTCTGAAATGCAAATGCTGGATAGCCGTCAAGGCGGCCAACAAGGTACCCAGCAGGGTGGCTACGCTCCTCAGCAAGGTGGTGGCTTCCAGCAACAATCAGCATCAGCCCCTCAACAAAACTACCAGCAAGCTGCACCGCAGCAGCGTGCGCCACAAAGCGCACCACAACAACCTCAGCAACAGCCTGGCGGTTTTGATAGCGACTTTGATGATGATATTCCGTTCTAGCGAAACTGGACTTATTTACCTAAGTCTTTAGATACTATAAGCCACGCTAAGCGTGGCTTTTTTTGGCTGAAATTAATTGGTTTAGGCACAAAATGAAAACAATCGGTATGCTCGGCGGTATGAGCTGGGAAAGTACAGCACTCTACTATCGTTCTATTAACCAACTGGTTAGGCTGCAACTTGGCGGTTTGCATTCCGCTAAAATTGTCATGCATAGTTTTGATTTTCAAGAAATCGAGAGCTTGCAAGCAGCTGGTGAATGGCAACGTGCGGGTGAGATTCTTGGTGAGGCAGCCCGTGGATTGGAATTGGCGGGTGCGGACTTTTTGATGATTTGCACCAACACTATGCACCTAGTCGCACCGCAGGTAAGTGAGTACATACAAATTCCTTTGTTGCACCTCGCTGATGCGACGGCTAAGCGCTTGCAGGAAGCGGGTATTACTAAGGTGGGCTTGCTCGGCACCGCCTATACCATGGAACAGGCATTCTATAAGGAACGTATTGTAGCGTCAGGTATCGAAGTCATTGTGCCCGATACCGAAGGGCGTAGTGATGTGAACCGTATTATCTTTACCGAGCTTTGCCTGGGTGTGGTCAATGATGAGTCCAGGGAAATTTATCTGCAACAAATTGAGCTGATGCGCGCCGCGGGTGTGCAGGCGGTGATTGAGGGTTGTACAGAAATCACCCTGCTAGTACAGCCTCAGCATACTGATATGCCCTTGTTTGATACCACGGCTATCCATGCCGAAGAAGCTGTGAAGTTGGCACTATTAGGTGGGTAGCCCGTAATCAGGCGCTAAAGACAAAAGACAGCTTTTATGGGTTAGTTTAATCTTTAAGTGATAAAAATGATAATTAATGCCCGCAATAATGATAAATAAGCTATTATGAGTGGGTTGTTAATGTTTAAGGTTCTTTATTGTGGTCAAGTTGGTTTTTTGATTCACATGGATGTACTGACACCTGTTTCTAACCCTTCGGAGAACACCATGATGATGAAAAAACCAGTGTTTGCTGGGGCTCTATTAAGTACAGTATTTGTGCTAGCGGGCTGCCAAACTATCCCTCAATCTGAGCATGATCAAGTGGTTATGCAGCAGCAGAAAGAATTTGAAAAAGAGATATCGAAAAAAGATCAAGCCCATGCATTGCAGCAGCAAGACCTTGAAGCGCAATTAGCCGAACTTAAAATGCAGAAGCAAGCTGCGGAACTACAAGCTGCCCAACCTGCTACAGCCCAGGTGTCCAACGCGTCTGTTGAGAGTTCACTATTTCCACCAAATGCCGAGTTAGGACATTGCTATTCACGTGTGCTGATACCGGCAAGTTATAAAACAATAACTGATAAAGTTTTGGTAACGCCTGCATCTGAACAAGTGACTATTGCGCCAGCTAAATATAAGAAAGTTGCCCAGCGCGTGGTCGTGAATGCAGCTTATGAGAGGCTAGAAATCATCCCGGCAACCTACAAAACGGTTAACGAAAAGGTGATGACTAGCGCAGCCCATACGCATTTGGAAACCGTACCTGCGATATATGAGACCGTAGTTGAGAAGGTGCTAGATAAGCCTGCTCATACCGTGTGGAAGCGTGGTGCAGGTTTCCAAAGTAGTGCCTTAGAAACTAAAATTGATAATGGTACTGGCGAAATTATGTGCTTAGTAGAAGTGCCTGCTTCTTATCGTACCATTACCAAAAAAGTTCTAAAAACACCAGCTCGTGCGGTGGAAGAGCATCATCCTGCAGAATATACAACAGTCGCTAAGCGCGTAGTTGATCAACCTTCCGCCACGCGCACTATTACTGTGCCTGCTGAATATGAAACGGTTATGGTACGTCAGATAGAAACCCCTGAGCGCGAAGTTCGTACGCAAACTCCTGCTGTATATAACGATGTAGCACGTTCGGAAAAAACCTCCGAAGCGAGTTTGACGTGGGAAGAGGTGTTGTGTGAGGATAATATGACGCCTCAAACGATCACGCAATTACAGCGACTGCTAAAGACGGCGGGTAATTACGCGGGTCCAATTGACGGTGTTTATGGGCCAATGACTGAACGAGCTGTTAATGGCTATGCAGAACATAATGGCTTGCCTACAGGTTCGCGTTTAGTTTCATTGAAAACCGCTGAACATATCGGTTTAAAAGCAAATTAGTCGAAAATAAGTGCGCCTATAAAAACCCGCAAAAATGCGGGTTTTTTTTATTTACAGTTTGTTAGGCCTTAGTTCGCTCAATGTAGTTATGGCACTAAGGATCACGCGGCCTCTGCGTGAGTAAAGTGTAGCAAGACTATGCATGCCTAAGAAGCTGTGTCTATTGCTCTAGCTACTTGCATCATAATTGGCCATACACTGCTCTGATAAAGCGACTAACAAGACTAGTTTTACGGCAAAAAGCGAGCACGTCTGTAGGGGGTAAAGGCGACCAAAATCAGCTACAAAACTCCAGCGTGCAAGCTTGGCTTTGCCTTTATAAATCAATACATCCTGCCAAGGGATAGAGACCTTATCCAAGCTCAAAATAGCCTCGTTTTCATGAAACCTAGATGATAGTGGGTAGTCAAAATGGGAGGCGTATCGACTGGCCTTGTTTTCATAGATGCAGGCACAAATGTTAGGTGGACCGGAAGAGCCAGCCGGCCCAATATTGTCCATTTATTCTGTATTAATTTATATAGTCAAACTGATGGTGCTGTTAATGAGCAAAGTGCCACTGAATGACAGCAGTGCGTGCAGCGCAAATCTGTGAGTTGCTATTAAAAGGGCATACTGCTAAAACATTAGGCTTAGCAGAGGCGACAGTGGTGGCCTATAAAAAGCGCGCGCTTATTAAATTGAAGAAATCTATGTTGATATTGAAAGTTGTGATCACATTGTTAGTTGTTATTGGCCTAAGTTTGATCGCTGAACGCCTCAGTGCCCGCTGGGCGGGGCTGTTGGCAGGTTATCCTCTAGGCATAGCCATTGTTTTGTGTTTTCTAGCGCTTGAGCAGGGAGTGGAGTTTGCCGCACAAGCAGCGCAGTACGCCGTGGGTGGGTTAGGAGCGAACGTTATTTTGGCCTTGGTGTATTGGCAGTTGGCCAAAACTGAGTCCGCTAACAACGGCAGAATAGTTTCTGTTTTATGGGCAAGTGTCACGGGAATACTGGCTTTTTTATTGGTGTCTTTTACTTTACACCTACTAAGTTTGTCTTTTGCCGTAAGTATTTTGGTGACCTTATTGATCATTGCCTTAGTGGCTCGGTATATGTCTGCGGTACCCAAAACTAAAATACAAGAAAAGGCAAAAACCAGTTGGGTTGATCTGTTGTTTCGTGGCTGTTTAGCTGCGCTTAGTGTGTTGTTAATTACAGGTTTGGCCGTCTTAGTTGGGGCTGAATGGGCGGGCTTGTTAGCCGGTTTCCCGGTAGCTGCTTTCCCCTTATTTTTGATACTCCATTACCACTATGGAAACAGCTTGTTGACCAACAGTGTCAAGGCCTACCCTTTGGGATTGGTATCATTGCTTATCTATACTATATCGGTCAGTTTTACCTACCCTTGGTTGGGTGTATTGTGGGGTACCTTGGCCGGTTTCGCTCTATCGACCTTGTACTTATTGATGGTACAACGGGCTAAACATGTCACCTAGTTATTTTGACTAGAGATTAGCGCTGAAGCTTGCGTAAGACTAGCCTTGTGGCTGTAAGCCAACCGCTATTATGGCGGCACAACCTGCATCGCGGTCCTGTTCCGATGTGGCACCGCTGACGCCGATGGCGCCAATGATATTATCATGGCTGTCTTTTATGAGTACAGCACCCATAGCCGGCAAAAAATCACCATCGTAGCTGCCGTTGATGGCCAGCATAAAATCACTACGTTGTTCAGCAAATTGTTGTAGTTGTGTGCCTCCCATGCCCAATTGAATGGCAGCATTGGCTTTGCTATAGGCTAACTTAAAACGCCCCGGTGGCGAGTTATCTTGGCGCTCAAAGGCCTGTACATGGCCGCCTGCATCGACCACGGCGACCGACAACGGGCGTAATTGGTGGGTCTTTGCATAAGCAAAAACTTGGCTGACAATGCGTTTAGCGCGGTGTAGAGATACGGGTTTCATGTTGTTTCCTTGGTTTCGCTTAACAGGGGCTAAATAACCTTAATCTATAAGTATGATTGCTTAGTTTGAGTGTTAGCGAATATTGCTGTCGGTGAGTTCTGCCATAGGTGTGATTATGATACCATTGGCGCCATATCAGTACTCCTTTATGTAGGTTTTTACATTGATTAAAATTTTAGTGACTGGTGCCAAAGGGCAGGTGGGTGCAGCGGTCTGTCAGCGAGCGTTAAAAATGGGCATGTCGGTAGTTTGGTTTGATGCCAAAAACCTGGATTTGTCCGACTTGACCCAGATACACAAGGTGGTCGCCAAGCATAAGCCCAAATTTGTGGTGAACTGCGCTAGCTATTCGGTCGTCGATTTAGCTGAGAAGAACCCCGAAGAAGCCTATCGCATAAATCGTGATGGTGCCGCCAACATCGCTAGCGCTTGTGCTGACTTTGGTGTGCCATTGTTACATCTCTCCACAGATTATGTGTTTGATGGTACTAGGCCTTTGCCAATTAATGAAGAAGCGGTCGTTAATCCAATCAATATCTTTGGTCATAGTAAGTCGGTTGGCGAAGAGCTGGTGCGGGAAAAGTGCCCACAGCATATTATTTTGCGCGTCGGTTGGGTGTTCAGTTCGCGGGGCAATAATTTTGTTTTGCGTACTTTGAAACAAATACGTAGTGAATCGCAAGTAGTCGCTGTAGGTGACCAGTGTGGTTGCCCGACGGATGCAGTTGATGTGGCTCGCGTGCTGTTGGCGATGATTCAGCAAATTAGTTGTGGTGTTGAGGTGTGGGGTACTTACCATTACAGTGGTGCAGAAATTGTCACCTGGAAAGGCTTTGCTGATGCCATCTTGGCGGCGGTTAAGAGTCAGCCACAAACGGTGGCCGAAAAAGTTGTTGCCGTTAGTAGTGAAGATTGGCAAGCAGTGGCACCGAGGCCGGGTTATACGGCTCTGGATTGTAAGAAAATTTTAGGTACATTTGGTATACGTCAGCGCCCTTGGCGCTCTGGTCTAGTAAAAGTCATTAACAGCCTTGCCGCCGCGGAATTGGCTGCTGCGCAGAAGGCTGACAAGTTACCCAGCAGTAACGTATCCTGAGCGCACCATATCACGTTATAATAGCGCGCCGCTTTTGCAGGTCTAATTTAGGTTGTGTAAGAAAATGATGAGTCAACAGTTAATAGATGATTTTGGGCGTACAGTAGATTACGTACGTATATCAGTGACAGATCGTTGTGATTTCCGCTGTGTCTATTGCATGGCTGAAGAAATGACTTTTCTGCCGCGTGAAGACATTATGTCGATTGAAGAAATTGAGCTGTTATCACGGGCATTTACAGAGCTAGGCGTTAAACGTATTCGCCTGACTGGTGGCGAGCCACTTGTGCGTCGTGGTCTATTAGATCATTTGGCTAATATTGGCAAGCTGCCTGGTTTAGAGGAGTTGCTGATTACTACCAACGGTTCCCAGCTGGTGCGCTACAGCCAAACGCTGAAGCAAGCTGGTGTGACACGACTCAATGTCAGTCTGGATTCATTGCAGGCGGAGCGCTTTAAAGCCATGACGCGCAATGGTGACCTGAGCAAGGTGTTGGCTGGCATTGACGCCGCGCGCGAGCAGGGTTTTCAGCACATCAAGATTAATGCTGTGGTGATGAAAGGCAGTAATGCCGATGAAATCTTGGACCTGCTGGAATATGCCCGAAACAAGCAGTTGGACATTGCTTATATCGAAG
The DNA here is from genome assembly GCA_003521845.1 of Oceanospirillaceae bacterium. GTDB lineage: Bacteria > Pseudomonadota > Gammaproteobacteria > Pseudomonadales > Balneatricaceae > Njordibacter. The sequence goes on from DPHB01000062.1 coordinate 37,492, forward strand.
AGATGCCACTAGGCAATATCGATAGTCATGACCGCGCCCTGAGCTTTTGTTCTAGCGATGAGGTTATGGAGGTAATTGAATCTCGGTATAGCTTATTGCCTATGGCGCAAAAGACGGCCGGCCCTTCGCGTTATTTCCAAATGGCTGACAGTGATATCCGGGTTGGTTTTATATCGCCGCACAGCCATAACTTTTGCGCCGACTGTAATCGTGTGCGTGTTACAGCAGAGGGGCGACTGTTGCTGTGCCTTGGTAATGAGCATAGCGTTGATTTGTTGCCGGTTATGCGTGCCGAACCAGGCGCCTTAGAACCAGTGAAGGAAGCGATTGTTAAGGCCATGTCGTTAAAGCCAGAACGTCACTACTTCGACTTAAACGAAGAACCACAGATTTTAAGATTTATGAATGCCACTGGCGGATAACACAGATAATAACTATGACTAGCCAAGACCCTTATGCCGACATTCGTCCCTATAATGACGAAGAAGTGCCTGCCGTTGTTGAGCGTTTGTTGCATGATGAGGAACTGTTGGGCGCTATCGCCAACTACAAGTTTCCAACGCTGAATAAGTTCTTAGGCTTTGCCTTGCGGCCCTTAGTGCGCATGGTAATTGCCAAGGAAGTGAAGGGCGTAGAGGATATAGATAGTTGGCAAATGCTAGTAAGTAAGTATATGCGCCGCATGATCAAATCCAGTGTTGATGAATTGACCTATAGTGGCTTAGAGAATTTACAGTCCGACAACGCCTACCTGTTTATTTCCAATCATCGAGATATTGCCATGGATCCAGCGTTGGTCTATTGGGGGCTGTATACTAATGATCTTGAAACTGGTCGTATTGCCATTGGTGATAACCTGCTGAAAAAGCCTTATGTCAGTGACATTATGCGCCTCAATAAATGTTTCATTGTGAAGCGTAGTGCGTCAGGTATACGTGCAAAAATGAAAGCCTATATGGATCTGTCGAGCTATATTGATGAGTCGGTACACTCAGGTCACAATATTTGGATTGCTCAAAGCGAAGGCCGTGCAAAAAATGGCATTGATGTGTCTGAGCCTGCGGTCATGAAAATGCTGTATATGTGCAAGAAGAAGTCCGGTCAGTCCTATGCTGATTATGTGGATAGTTTGCATATAGTGCCGGTTTCTATCGCTTATCAATTGGACCCTTGTGATAGCGCCAAAGCCAAAGAGCTAGCAGCCTTAGCTAACGAGGGCAGCTACACTAAAGGTGAGTTTGAAGATATTACTAGTATTGTAAAGGGTATTATTGGTGAAAAAGGTAAGGTGCATGTTGCCTTTGGCAAACCTTTGGATGGTGGTGTAGAAACCCCGGAAGATCTTGTCGACTGGCTGGATGAGTCGATCGCTACTAATTATCACGCTCATGATACCAACGCAGCGGCCGTAGCTATGCAGCAAGGTGAAAGTCACCCTGCAGCCTATAAATTGGAGGCCCGTATGGCTGGCCTAAATGCCGCGCAACGTGAGCAAATGATTGCCATGTATGCCAACCCATTAAAGCGACAACAAGCATTGCAGGAAGATAAATAGATGTCAGAATTAACGCACCTGGATAGTGCTGGTCATGCACATATGGTGGATGTTTCAGAAAAGGCTATCACCACCCGTGTGGCGCGCGCTGAAGCCTTGGTAGAAATGTTGCCTGAAACCTTGGCGCTGATTACTAGTGGCTCGCATAAAAAGGGTGATGTGCTAGCGGTGGCTCGCATTGCCGGTATTCAAGCGGCCAAGCGTTGCAGTGATTTGATTCCCTTGTGTCACCCTTTGATGCTAAGCAAGGTGACGGTCGAGCTAGCGCCAGAGGTTGAGCATAACCGGGTACGTGTCACTAGCATGTGTAAGCTTAATGGCCGTACCGGGGTTGAAATGGAAGCCTTGTGTGCCGCTTCGACTGCAGCCCTTACCTTGTATGATATGTGTAAGGCGGTGGATCGTGGTATGACTATCAGTGGTATGCGTGTGCTGGAAAAAATGGGTGGCAAAAGCGGCCATTGGCAGGTGGAGCCAGCATAATGGTTAAGGTATTGTTTTTTGGGCGTCTGAAAGAAGAGCTGCAATCCAGCCAGATGCAAGTGCAAGTGGCGGACACTTTAACCGTTGCTGAGCTAAAGCAGCAGCTAGTGTCTGAGCAGCCTACTTGGCAGGAGTTGTTGCTAGATGACCAGGTGTTGGTGGCCGTAGACCAGGTCATGGCTACCCCAGCTACGCAGGTGTCAGCTAATGCGGAAGTGGCATTTTTCCCTCCGGTAACAGGTGGTTAATGATGGCCGCTATTCGCTCTATACTGTTCTATCTGTACCTGGTGTTGATTTCAATGTTGGCGTCAATGATGTTGGTTGTTACCGCGCCCGTGGTGAAGCGTCATTATCGTTTTGTATTTGTACGCTATTGTAATTTGAGTATCATCTATGCCATGCGTTGGCTGTGTGGTATCCGCTTTCAAATAGAAGGTGTGGAGTATTTAGACCGCCAGCAGGCGATGGTTGTGGCATGTAACCACCAAGGCGACTGGGAAACCTTCTATCTGTTGACCATGGGTATTCCGGTGAGTACCGTGTTGAAGAAAGAGCTGTTAAGAATCCCTTTCTTTGGTTGGGCCTTGGCCATGTTGAACCCTATAGCTATTGATCGGAAGCAAAAAACCAATGCTTTGAAGCAGCTGGCGGAACAAGGTTGCGAGCGCTTGCGCAATGGTATATCGGTACTGATATTTCCCGAAGGTACGCGCACTATGCCGGGGCCGCTTGGGCCTTGTACTAAGGGTGCTGCCATGTTGGCTAATAAAGCCAAGGTGCCTATTTTACCCATTGTACAAAATAGCGGTCACTTGTCTCCACCTAAAAGTTGGGTAAAGCGTTCGGGCTTGGTGCGGGTGCGAATTGGTGCACCGATTGTGGGCGATTCTAGCAAGCAATTGCATGCGGAAATGGTGACTTGGTTGGAAGCTAATTTGGCAGAGATAGATTTACCAAGTTAGTGGAGCTGCGGGTTAGGAATATTTGGGGTCAGACCTGAGGCCTGGCCCCGATGTAGCGACTAGTCAACGTACTTAGTGAATACCAAGCTGGCGTTAGTGCCACCAAAGCCGAAGCTATTGGACATAATAGTGGTTAGGTCAACACCTTCTTGCTTCTCAGTGACGATAGGCATGCCATCGGCGCCTTCGTCTAGTTCTGTAATGTTGGCAGAAGCAGCAATGAAATTGTTCTCTTGCATTAACAAGCTATAAACCGCTTCTTGTACGCCTGCTGCACCTAGTGAGTGGCCAGACAAGGACTTGGTAGAGGTAACGCGAGGGCAGCTGTCGCCAAATACTTCTTTTACAGCTCGAAGTTCTTGGATGTCGCCAGCCGGGGTGCTGGTGCCATGCGCGTTGATGTAGTCAATGGATAGGTCACCGATAGTGCCCATGGCTTGTTGCATGCAGCGTGCGGCGCCTTCGCCAGATGGGGCAACCATGTCGTGGCCGTCAGAAGTGGCACCGTAGCCAACTAGTTCGGCATAGATCTTAGCGCCACGGGCTTTAGCGTGTTCTAGTTCTTCAATCACTAGCATGCCACCACCACCTGCGATAACAAAACCATCACGGTTGGCATCGTAAGCACGGGAGGCAGTTTCTGGGGCATCGTTGTACTTGCTGGACAGGGCGCCCATAGCATCAAACAATACCGTTTGCGTCCAGTGTAGTTCTTCGCCGCCACCGGCAAAGATCACGTCTTGCTTGCCAAGCTGGATGAGCTCCATAGCGTTACCAATACAGTGGGCACTGGTGGAGCAGGCCGAAGTGATGGAGTAGTTAACACCTTTGATCTTGAAAGGGGTTGCTAAACAAGCCGATACGGTGCTGCCCATGGTGCGCGTTACACGGTAAGGGCCAACGCGGCGTAAGCCTTTGGCGCGCATACCGTCAGCTGCTTCGACGATGTTGGCGGCAGATGCGCCACCCGAACCAGCAATCAAGCCAGTACGCACGTTGGATACCTGGTCATCGGTCAAGCCTGCATCGGCAATAGCTTCTTGCATGGATAAATAGGAGTAAGCCGCAGAGTCGCCCATGAAGCGTAACAATTTGCGATCAATGACTTCACTAAAGTCCATGTCGATACTGCCAGCAATGTGGCTCTTGAAACCTAGTTCTGCATATTCAGGCTGATGGCTAATGCCAGACTTACCTTCTTGTAGGGATGACAGTACTTCTTCTTTGTTCTTGCCAAGGCAAGACACGATACCCATACCGGTTACGACTACGCGACGCATAATAAACCTCTTGTTGTTTTGCATGCGGCCCGACACCCTGGTAGGGTCAGGCCGGCTAAGTGTGTATTGTTTAGTGGGGCAGTTGAGAACTTGTTTAGAAGTCTTCGGTGCTGGTGAATAGGCCAACGCGCAAGTCTTTGGCGGAGTATATTTCACGGCCGTCAACTTCCATGCTGGCGTCAGCAATGCCCATCACCAATTTACGTTCGATTAAACGCTTCATGGTGATCTTATAAGTTACTTTTTTGGCGGTAGGTAGGACCTGGCCAAAGAACTTTACTTCGCCAGCGCCTAGAGCGCGTCCGCGCCCCTTGTTGCCTTTCCAGCCCAAGAAAAAACCAACGATCTGCCACATGGCATCTAGGCCAAGGCAGCCAGGCATTACTGGGTCTGTGGGGAAGTGGCAATCAAAGAACCAAAGGTCAGGATTGATGTCTAGCTCGGCGATGATTTCGCCTTTGCCGTGCTCGCCGCCATCGGCAGAAATGTGCGTAATTCGGTCCATCATTAGCATGTTGCCAACAGGAAGACGGGCGTTGCCTAGGCCAAACATTTCGCCATGGCCACAGGATAGAAGTTCGTCACGATTAAAAGAAGAGGGCATACTCATCGGTGATTTCCATATTGCCTAAATCAAAGAGCAAGATTATACCAGCAATTGGCGTACGATGCTGCTTTTTAGCACTTGTCTTTAGGAGGGGTTAGTTTTGACGGCCAAGGGCCAGTTGGCAGATGCCAGCAAGGCTTTGGCTAAATTCTGTTGCACTCAAAATATCGAGGGCAGCAATGGCTTTTTCGGTTTCTAGTTGAGCCATTTTACGGGTGTAGTCTAGGGAGCCGCAACGCTCAATAATGGCTTGTATTTGGGGTAACTGATCTGTATCGCCTTTGCGGATAGCTTTGCGAATTAGGCTGCGCTCTTCGTTGCTACCGGTGGCCATGGCGTGAATGAGTGGCAGTGTTGGTTTGCCTTCGGCTAGGTCGTCACCCACATTTTTGCCCATGGTTTCCTGGTCGCCCGTATAATCCATGAGGTCATCAATCAACTGGAAGGCAGTGCCAAGGTGGCGGCCAAATAGGCGTAAACCTTCTACTTCATTATCTGAAGCCTGTGCTAATTGTGCGCCAGTCTTGCAGGCGGCTTCAAATAGCATGGCGGTTTTGCCAAGAATAACGTGCAGATAGTCAGCTTCGCTGGTATCTGGGTTTTTGGCGTTTAATAGCTGCAGCACTTCACCTTCGGCAATAATGCTGGTGGCGTTGGATAACGTGCCCATGACGGGTAGGTTGCCAATTTCAACCAATAACTGAAATGAGCGCGAATATAAAAAGTCACCCACTAGAACACTGGAGGAGTTGCCCCATTTGTTATTGGCGGTAGGCTTGCCGCGGCGCAAGTCAGAGGTGTCGACCACATCGTCATGCAATAGAGTGGCGGTGTGGATGAATTCAATCACCGTGGCTAAGGTGACATGTTGGTCGCCTTGGTAGCCGCAAGCACGGGCTGCAAGCAAGGCCAGCAGTGGGCGTAAACGCTTGCCGCCGCTATCGATAATATACTCGCCAATTTTTTCCACCAACGGAACATTGGAGTCCAAGTGTTTGAAAATGGCTTGGTCTACCTGCTTAAAATCGGCGGCGACGGGCTTGTATAAATCGGCAGCTTGCATGATAGCTTGTGCTTACTTGCTAATGGAGTGCGCAATGCTAGAGAGCTGCCGCTATTATGTCAAGAGTGGTAAGCCTGTATGGAGGCTATTTAAAGGCGAAATAGACTAGTAATTTAGTTGTCTTCTGGCTTGTGTCAACGCTGTAAGTTGCGTATAATTTGGCCCCCTGTGACTAGTCCACTTTTGGCTCCCTGTCATATGGCAAACCTGCTCAAGGTCTTCATCGATTTTTGTAGCAAGGGGCGCTATTAGCAGCAGGCCTTTTTTATAGTAGCCGGATTAGCACAAATTGGAGAAAGAAATGTACGCAGTTATTGTTAGCGGTGGCAAGCAGCACCGTGTAGAAGAGGGTGAAACCCTCAAACTAGAAAAACTGAACTCCGAAGTAGGTAGCAGCATCGATTTCGATCGTATCCTGTTGGTTGCAAACGGTGATGACGTTAAAATTGGCGAACCAGTTGTTGCTGGCGCTAAAGTTTCTGCTGAAGTCGTATCTCACGGCCGTGGCAAAAAAGTACGCATCATGAAGTTCAAGCGTCGTAAGCACCACATGAAGCAGATGGGTCACCGTCAGTGGTACACCGAAGTTAAGATTACTGGCATTAGTGCCTAAGCGGAGGAGATAATCCATGGCTCATAAAAAAGCAGGTGGTAGTACTCGTAACGGACGCGATTCCGAAAGTAAACGCCTCGGCGTTAAGCGCTACGGCGGTCAGGTTGTTACTGCAGGTAACATCCTAGTACGTCAGCGCGGTACCGCGTTCCACCCTGGTGCTAACGTAGGTTGTGGCAAAGATCATACTTTGTTCGCCACTTCCAACGGAACTGTAAAGTTCGAAGTTAAAGGTCCAAAGAATCGCCGTTACGTTTCCATCGTACCAGCTTAATCATTCTTTAGATTGTAAAAAAGCTCCGTTCGACGGGGCTTTTTTTTTGACTATCCATATATGTCATTGCGAGATGTAAAGCATTAGCTGCTGTCATTGCGAGGCCGAAGGCCTTGGCAATCTAAGCAGAACAAAGTGCATGGCTCAAGAAGATTGCCGCGCTTTGCTCGCCATGACGATTTCAAGTCAGGTATAATTACGCATCCACGCAGAACTGCGTCCAGCGGAGGAAAAACATGAAGTTCGTCGACGAAGCAAACGTCATAGTAGAAGCAGGTAAAGGTGGCAATGGTTGCCTGAGCTTTAGGCGTGAGAAATATATCCCTCGTGGTGGCCCTGATGGCGGCGACGGTGGTGATGGCGGCAGTGTTTTTGTAATCGCTGACGCTAACATGAATACCCTTATTGATTATCGTTTCCAGCCACGCTACCAAGCGCAGAATGGCCAAAACGGTATGGGCAGTGATTGTACTGGTCGTGGCGGTGAAGATATGACTTTGACTGTGCCGGTTGGTACCACCATTGTTGACCGTGATACGGATGAACTCTTGGGTGATTTGACCATAGAAGGTCAGGTAGTAAAAGTAGCCCAAGGTGGTTTTCATGGTCTGGGTAACACGCGTTTTAAGTCCAGTGTTAACCGCGCTCCGCGTCAAACTTCTAATGGTACCCCAGGCGAAAAACGTAATTTGCGTTTGGAACTCAAGGTCTTGGCTGACGTAGGTCTACTAGGTTTGCCAAATGCCGGTAAGTCGACCTTTATCCGTGCCGTATCGGCGGCCAAGCCGAAGGTTGCTAACTATCCGTTCACCACTCTGACGCCAAACTTGGGTGTGGTGGCTATTCAAAAACATCGTAGCTTTGTGATTGCTGATATTCCAGGTTTGATTGAAGGTGCTGCTGAAGGTGCTGGCCTAGGTATACAATTCCTTAAGCATTTGTCACGTACCCGTATCTTATTGCACTTGGTAGACATGGCGCCTTGGGATGGCGTGGAGCCTGCCGAGTCGGCACAGGTTATCGTGCGTGAGCTAGAGAAGTTCAGCCCAGCGTTAGCCGAGCGTGAGCGCTGGTTGGTGCTTAACAAGTTGGACATGGTGCCAGAAGACGAGCAGCAAGAACGCTGTCAGGCAGTCATTGATGCCCTTGACTGGAAAGGCCCGGTATTCAACATTTCTGCTATTGCTAAAACTGGTACCGACGACCTTGCCAAGACGATGATGAATTTCATCGAGGATTGGGAAATGCGTATGGAAGAAGATCCAGCAGCCGCTGCGGCCGAAGAAGACCTTAAGGCTCGCTTAGAAGAAGAAGCTCGCCAACGTGTGCAGCAACTGAAATTGGCGCGCGCGCAGCAACGTAGAGCAGAGAAGGAAGGCGTTGACTCAGACGACGACTTTGATGATGACGATTACGATGTCGAGGTCGAATACGTCTATGAATAAACGCACGGTTGGCGCTTCTAGCCAACGTTGGGTGGTGAAGGTAGGTAGTGCGCTACTTACTGATGACGGTAAAGGTCTGGATACCCAGGCCATCGCTGGCTGGGTTGATCAGCTGGCGTCCCTATGTGCAAGTGGCGTAGAGCTAGTATTAGTGTCCTCTGGTTCTATAGCCGAAGGTATGGTGCGCCTAGGTTGGGACAAGCGTCCCACCGAAGTGTATAACCTACAAGCCGCTGCTGCAGTGGGCCAAATGGGCCTAGTACAGTGCTATGAGCGTAACTTTGCTCGTCATGGTCAACATACGGCGCAAATCCTGCTTACCCACGATGACCTTTCTAACCGTAAACGTTATCTTAATGCTCGCGCTACCCTACAAGCCTTAGTGGGCTATGGTGTGGTGCCGATTATTAACGAGAACGATACCGTAGTTACTGACGAAATTAAGTTTGGTGACAATGATACCCTAGGTGCACTAGTGGCCAACTTGGTGCACGCAGATTTGCTAGTCATTCTTACGGATCAAGATGGTTTGTGCGACAAAGACCCGCGTCATCATGCTGACGCCAAGTTACTGGGTGAAGTGCAAGCGGGTGACCCGAGCCTCGATGCTATGGCCAGTAGCAAGGGTGGTGTGCTGGGCAGTGGTGGTATGTTTACCAAGGTGCAGGCGGCTAAACTGGCAGCCCGTTCGGGTACGCCTACCATTGTTGCCAATGGTCGCGAGCAAGATATTCTCTTGCGCCTTCGCCAAGATGAAATGCTGGGTACTTTATTTGTTCCCGATGCAGAGCCATTGCATGCGCGCAAGCAATGGTTGGCAGGACACTTGCAAGCTAAAGGTGAAGTCTGGCTTGATGCCGGTGCCGTGGCTGTATTACAAGAGCAAGGCAAGAGTTTGCTATCGGTGGGTGTTACCAAGGTTGAGGGTGACTTCTCGCGTGGCGAGATGGTACAAATTAAAGACCCTCAAGGTGTTATCATTGGCCGTGGTTTGATTAACTACAAGGCGGCAGAGGCGGCACAGATTTGTGGCGTGCCAAGCAATCAAATTGCGAGTGTCTTAGGCTATGACAACGAGCCTGAGTTGATGCATCGAGACAATTTAGTCTTAGTTTAGGCGGATAAATGTGTTAAAAAGGGGCTGCTAGGCCCCTTTTTTATGGGTGAACTTTAGTTGTTTTAGGATATTGAGCTTATGTCACAAGAAGATCAACTTAATAATGTTCGGCAGCAGTGGTATGCGGCTTATTTTGCCGGCGATATTGGCAAGTTAAGTCAGCTTGAGTTACCAGGATTTACTTATATATCCGTGCAAGGTATAGAAGATACTTCTACTCGTTACCACACTGTCAAGCAGAGGTTGTTGGATCAAAATTGGTTTCCATCTACAGTTAATCGTGAAGATGTGAGTACTAGCTATCAGTTTGTCGGTGATGTTTGTTATGTGACCGGCGAAGGGCGCATTAACCTTACGCCTGAGCTTGGCCATAACCGCTACATGAGCGAGTTATGGCAGTTTAGTCAGCAGCATGGCTGGCAAATTTTAAGCCTACACGCTAGTGTAATACCTGCTAAGTAGGCAAGTGGTGTAGGTTTTTAAGGCCTCTCACAATAGAAAGCATGTGTAAGGTACTAAATAGTTAATTGGTCAGTGACATCGGCAGCCATTATGATAAAAGCTGCCTAATAACACTAATTAAAAAATATTGACTATGCCGGTACCCGCTTTAGCTAAACCTGATTACTTCACTAATGCTCAATCTTCGGGGATTAGTTTGTCTATGGATGAATTACGCCCCCTGATTCGTCGCAATAACTTTGCTGCTCTCAGGTATCTAGCTCAATGGGCTTTGATGTTAGCTGTTGCTGCCAGTTTAGTTTGGCTTAGCGCTGACCACTGGTGGCGTTGGCTGGCACTCGCCTGCCTTGGGGTGGTGCTTACCGTGCCTGCTTATGCTTTATCCCATGAGGCTGCTCATAACACGGTGTTTAAGCAGCGCTGGGCTAATACTGCACTCTTATGGGTTACCTCCTTTGTGTATATGGAGGAACCCCTACATCGCCAACACACCCACACCAATCATCATGCTTATACCTGGCATGTGGATGTGTGAATCGCCACTAGTTTCCTAGATGCCTTTTGCTACTCCTATGATCTTTAGCAATTGGTTGCTAGAGGTTTCCGGTGTGGCTTTGTTACGCTTTCATTTGCGTACCTTGCTGCGAGGCGTATGGGGCCGGCCAGCGCTAATTGTGCAACAGGTGACCCCTGCTTCAGACATACCAAAGTTGGCTCGTAATGCCCGTTGGCTGCTACTTGGTTATGTGCTTTTGGCGTATGCCATTATTGGTTTAGAGCAAACGTGGTTATGGTGGTATCTGGTCTTACCGCGCTTGCTGGGTGCGCCAGTAATGCTCTTGTTTACCCTTATTCAGCATGTTGAGATGGCTGAAGACTCACCTTCAATTATCGAAAGTACTCGGTCTTTTAAGAGCAACTGGCTAGGCAGGTTTCTCTATTGCAATATGAATTATCATATTGAACATCATATCTATTTGGCAGTGCCTTTCTATAACTTGCCTAAGTTAGGGGCGCTGTTGGCAGATCAATTGCCTGAACCTGATCCAGGCTTTTGGCGTACTAACTGGCAGGTGTTGAGTGTGGTAATTAGACGTAGCCTAGGGCGTAATAGCGAGGCGGCGAGTATTCGTCAGGCGCCGCATATGATTACTAGGGGCAAGGTAGGAAAAATATCCGGGGCAACCATGTTATAAAATCCGAAAATTATTCGGCTAGATATAAATGCCAGCGCAGTCTTAATTGCGTTGAATAACCCATGGTGGCGTAGCTGATTTCTCCGTTACTATTAATAACAAAACTAGCGGGGACACCGTGCGCATTCCAGCGCTGCGCCAGCTCTCCTGACCGGTCCAACATAACAGGAAAATCTACGCCCTGTTGTAGCAGGTAAGTAGCGATTTCTGTTGGCGTGCCAGAGGATGTAGCCACGGCTATAACTGGATAATCTTCAGCGATACTGTCAATGCTGTCTTCTTCCATGCGGCAAATGGGACACCAAGTAGCCCAAAAATGTACTAGTACAGGCTGGCCGTGCCAGTCAGATAAGGCCATGGGTTGGCCCGATAGGCTTATCCCGGATAGCTCTGGAGCAGTAACCTGCTGGGGTAAATTACGTGCTTGCCACCATTGGATACCGAGCATGATAACGGCAAAAATTAGCAGATCACGTAGCCACCTTTGCCACTTCTTCAATTTCATTTTTGACGCTGCTGCAAAGCCAAAAAGTTATCAATACCGACAATCTTATCTTCGGCATGATGGTTGACATAAAGCACCGCGGTTTCGCTACCGGCGCAGATTTTTTCGATCAATGCCAATACTAGCTGGCGGTTCATGTCATCTAGGCCCAAGCAAGGCTCATCTAGAATCAATAGAGGTGGATGCTTGACCATGGCGCGGGCAATTAACAATAACCGCTGGTCCCCATAAGATAGCTTCTGAAACGGCGTGTCGGCACGCTCACTCATGCCGAGCATGGCTAGCCACTGATCAGCAATGTGTTTTTGTTGGTCCGTGGCTTTAGTGTACAAGCCAATGCTGTCGTGAAAGCCAGAAATAATGACGTTGCGTAGGCTGATTTGTACGCGGTATTCCCACTGTAGAGCCGTGGATACGTAACCAATAAACTGTTTAATCTGCCAGATACTTTCACCACTGCCGCGTTGAAACCCAAAGACGAAAATGTCGTTGCTATAGCACTGAGGGTGATCACCGGTAATGATTGACAGTACGGCGGTTTTGCCGGAGCCATTGGGGCCACTGAGTTGCCAATGTTGGTTAGGCTGGATGGTCCAGTTTAACCTATCGATCAGCTTAAATTCGTCGTACTTGATGGTAAGGTCAGTGAGCTTAACTAACGGCTGGTCTTTTGGCAGCTTTGCAGTCGCTGTTTCCGCTTCTGCTTCAGGGATAGTGAGATCTGAAGTTTTGATGTGCAATAGCTGATATAAATTATCGTAGGCGGCTTGGTTTGACTTGTCGACTTGATGCAATAGCTGCCCTTGGTCCATATAAGCAATATGTGAGGCGAAGTCGGGAATTTCGTCGAAGCGATTGAGCACCATTATCATGGGCACTGATTCGATTAGTTCCTGCAGATAGCCTTGTAGCATTGCTAAGGTGGCGACATCCAAACCGTCAAAGGGCTCGTCCAGCAATAGCAATTGTGGCCGACAAGACAGGGCGCGGATGATCATTACCTTGCGCGATTCGCCGGTGGAGAGTTTGCGAAAGGCGCGGTCTAGAATGTATTCCAGGTCTAAACGTTGGATTAGGTCAGTGGCGGTAGCTGGGTCTAGGCAGTCATCAAAGATGATCTCGCGTACGGGTGTGCCCAGACTGATTACGTCCATGATATCGGCATCGTCTTTCTTGCGCTCGCGCTCGATCAAAATCTCTTGCTCTTCAAAAGACACGACACCAATACGCTGCGGCAGGCCACTGATTGATCCGCACAAGATATCACCGGCACCTGCCAGGGCTGCCGCCAAGGCGGATTTACCGGCACCATTGGTGCCCGTTATGACCCAGTGATGCTGATCTTCAATGGTCCAGTTGATATTGTGCAGTTGGAAGCGTTGGTCAAAGTCGACGCTCAAGTTTTCGACGGTGATGGTCATGGTATAGATCTATATCAGGTCGTCATTGCGAGCTAAGCCCCACCGTCGTTGCGAGCGAAGCGAAGCAATCTCCATCAGGCGAAGTGCGATACGGCTAGAGGTTGCTTCGCTACGCTCGCAATGACGAGTTTTTAGTACTCGCAATGACGAGTTTTTAGTGCTCGTAATGACTAGTTTTTAGTGCAAAAAAAGCCAGGCGAACCTGGCTTTTTATTCATTGTTTAATTCTATGAATTATACAATCTTTTTCATGTCAGCCATGTAGCCACGTAGTTCGGAGCCGATAGCTTCAACTGGGTGTGCACGTAGGGCTGCGTTCACTTCGATCAAGCGCGCGTTATCAACACCTGTGTCGTCCATGCTTAGGCCACGACCGATAACGTCGGTGCTGATGTCCTTCATGAAGTCGCCTAGTAGTGGCAAACAAGCGTGGTTGTATAGGTAGCAACCGTATTCTGCAGTGTCAGAGATAGTGGCGTTCATTTCGTACAACTTCTTACGCGCAATGGTGTTAGCGATAAGAGGCGTTTCGTGTAGGGACTCGTAGTAAGCAGAATCCGCGATGATGCCAGCCGCAGTCATAGTTTCGAAAGCCAATTCTACACCGGCTTTAACCATAGCCACCATAAGGATGCCGTGGTCGAAGTATTCTTGCTCGGAAATTTCTACGTCACCAGCGGGCATTTTTTCAAATGCAGTTTCTGCTGTGTCTGCACGCCAGCCTAGTAGGTTAACGTCGTCGTTAGCCCAGTCAGCCATCATGGTGCTAGAGAAAGTGCCGTCCATGATGTCGTCCTGGTGCTTGTTGTAAAGCGGACGCATGATAAGCTTCAATTCTTCAGATAGGTCAAAAGCCTTGATCTTGGCAGGGTTGGACAAGCGGTCCAACATGTTAGTAACACCACCGTACTTAAGTGCTTCGGTGATAGTTTCCCAGCCAAACTGGATCAACTTGGAAGCGTAACCAGCGTCGACGCCTTCAGCGATCATCTTGTCGTAGCACAACAAAGAACCCGTTTGCAGCATGCCGCAAAGGATGGTTTGTTCGCCCATCAAGTCAGACTTAACTTCAGCGATAAAGGAAGACATCAATACACCAGCCTTGTGACCGCCAGTACCAACAGCGTATGCCTTCGCCATGGCTAGACCTTGCCCTTGTGGGTCGTTGTCTTCGTGCACAGCGATAAGTGTTGGTACACCGAAGCCACGTACGTATTCAGCACGTACTTCAGAACCTGGGCACTTAGGTGCAACCATGATTACGGTAAGGTCGTCACGGATCTGCATGCCTTCTTCTACGATGTTGAAACCGTGGGAGTAGGACAAGCAAGCGCCTTGCTTCATAAGCGGCATAACCGCAGTAACTACAGGAGTGTGCTGCTTATCTGGCGTTAGGTTCAATACTACGTCAGCAGTAGGAATCAATTCTTCGTAAGTGCCAACGGTAAAACCGTTGTCAGTAGCGTTCTTCCAAGACTGACGCTTTTCAGCAATGGCAGCGGCACGTAGTGTGTAGGATACGTCCAAACCAGAGTCGCGCAAGTTCAAACCTTGGTTAAGGCCCTGTGCGCCACAACCGATAACAACGATTTTTTTGCCTTTAAGGGCGTCAACACCGTCGGTGAACTCGTCCAAGTGCATGAAACGGCACTTGGCCAATTGTTCTAGCTGCTCACGTAGGGGCAGGGTGTTAAAGTAGTTAGCCATTGCTGATACTTCCTTAAATAATATTAGAAAAACAACTCAGCGGATTTGCTGATTGATGGGGCTATTTTACCTGTGGTTTTGTGTTCCGTAAATTGATATATGTGCAATGTAGTGTTTCATAATATGAAATACTACTTGTCCTGTGCTAATATCATTGCCATGGATATTCGTAGTCTTAAATACTTTCTTTCACTGGCAGACAATTTGCATTTTGGTAAAGCCAGTGCCGAAAGTCATATCAGTATCTCTACCCTCTCAAGACAGATTCGTCAGCTTGAAGATGAGCTGGGTGTGAGTTTATTTATACGTGATAACCGTTCCGTTGAGCTAACTCAGGAAGGGCAACTATTTGCGCAATATGCCCGTGAGGCGGTTGCTCAGTGGAGTTCGGTGCGCAACCAATTAGCGGCCTTAGGTGGTGATTTACAAGGTGAGGTAAGCCTCTATTGCTCTGTGACGGCGGTTTATAGTTTGCTTTATGATTTGTTTAGAGAGGCCCGTGAGGCCTTCCCCGGCATCGAAATCAAGCTGCATACTGGTGATCCCGATCATGCCATAGAGCGGGTAATGGCAGGGGAAGAAGATATGTCCATTGCAGCCCATCCTTTGACTTTGCCTAGAGGCTTGGCATTTAAGCCAATTACCAAATCGCCTCTGGTCTTTATTAAACCACTAGAAGCGGTAGAAGCCTGGGATTTGCCTTTACAAGTGAGTAAGCAAAATAATGACTTTGTGGAAACCTGGTCACAAGCACCCATGATCGTGCCAGAAGCCGGTTTGTCTCGGAAACGACTAGACACATGGTTTCGTAATCTAGGTATCACCCCTCGGGTTTATGCTCAGGTGTCGGGTAACGAGGCGATTGTCACCATGGTTAGCCTTGGCCTCGGCGTAGGCATAGTGCCCAAAATTGTTTTGGATAACAGCCCCGTGGCCGATCGCGTGCAAATTGTGCCCGTACAACCTCAGCTAGAGCCTTACCATGTTGGCGTGTTTGTACAAACTAAGAATCTTAACAATCCGCTAGTGCAGGCTTTTTGGTCTTTGTTGCCTGAGTAAGACCTGACTAGACGCTGAGTAGTTGATCCATACCAGTGACGAAGTCTCTTTTGCCGCCAAAAGATGGATGACGGATGCTGGCTATATCTTGGTTCGGAAAAGCTAAGCGTGCGCATTTGCTGCCCTTGTGGCCGATACCCGCAATGATGTCAGGTTTATAGATCTTCGTTAAGGTTTGTAAGTAACCAATGCCTTGCTGAATTTCTTGGCTGTTAGGCGCGCGATTGCTGAATGGGTTGTCGGCATGATGGGGATGAAAAGGAAAAGAGTTCCAGAACAACGGAGTAATATTGCGCTGGGTTAGGTAGTCCCACACCATGGTGGCCGTATTTTCGCCTGCTAGATCTTTAATTTTTACTTGCTGACCTAGCTTTTGCAATAATGGATGTTGAAAGCGGCTGAAAATCTCACCACTAGAAAAGGGGATGCCTGTGAGTTTGCAGCCCTTGTAGCCAGGTGCTTCGCCAACCAATAGTATCTTAGGGTTTTCATCTACTTGCAGCATGGCTTCTAGATAGTAACGTAAGTTAGTCGCTAGCTGTCTCGTTTGGTAGGGATTGCCAATGGTATTGGTGTTGGGTTGCTGTTTAAGTTGGCGGATGAACTTTTGAATAGCGTATTGGCTCATGGCTGCTCGGCATCGCCGCTCCTGTGCATGACCAACAAGGATGTTGGAAATGCCATTTTTGCAGGAGCAAAAAACGGCCCATGCACCCGTGGCAGGATCTGCCCCGTGAACGTAGTGAATGTTTTGGGTATACAGCACATTCTGTGCACAAAAAAACCGGCCTTAGCCGGTTTTTCTTAAGCGTCTGTAAATATTACAGAGCTTTGATCTTCGCGTTCAAACGGCTCTTATGACGAGCAGCTTTGTTCTTGGTGAAGATGCCTTTAGTTACACTCTTGTCCATTACGGAAACGGCAGTAGCGTAAGCAGCTTGAGCAGCTTCTTTATCACCAGCTTCGATAGCTGCGATAACTTTCTTTAGGTATGTGCGTGCCATGGAGCGCAGACTTGCATTGTGACTGCGACGTTTTTCAGCTTGGCGAGCGCGTTTCTTTGATCCAGCGGAATTTGCCACGATCTGGCTCCTATATCATTTGTTAAAAACACGGTATTTAAGGACGAGCCTTAAAGAGGTGCGGAATTATTCCTTTTCACGGCCCCTTTGTCAACGCCAATAGCTAAAATAATACAGCTTTTAGCGATTAAGTTGCTTGTAGCTTGCATGAAGGGAGTAATCTATCTGAAAAATGGGGTAATATGCTACTACTCTTTGCAACTTTTTCTAAATTAGCAGCCCCTATGTCATCAACCGAGACTCCCTCAGAAAGTACGACTGTGTCGTCGCCTTCGTTTATGCGCTCCAGTTTAGTGGTTGCTGCCATGACCATGATATCCAGAGTGCTGGGATTGGCTCGCGATGTGGTGATAGCTGTGGTGTTTGGTGCGGGTAATTCTGCCGATGCCTTCTTTGTGGCTTTTAAGATACCTAACTTTTTACGCCGTTTGTTTGCCGAAGGGGCCTTTAATCAAGCCTTTGTGCCAGTGCTGGCTGAAGTCAGTGGTGAAAAAAATCACCAAGCCTTGCGTGATATGGTGGCTAGGGTCTCTGGCTGTCTATTGCTTATTCTGTTTGTGCTCACCCTGGTTGCCGTGCTGGCCGCGCCGTTATTGGTGTGGGTGTTTGCCCCAGGTTTTGCTGATCAGCCAGAAAAAATGAGCTTAACGGCCGACATGCTGCGTTTGACCTTCCCTTATTTACTGCTGATATCCATGACAGGCTTTTTTGGAAGTCTGCTCAATCACGCTCGGCAGTTTGCTGTTCCGGCGGCGACGCCTGTGCTATTAAATTTGAGTCTAATTACTGCGGCATGGTGGTTGGTGCCTAAACTGGCAGTGCCTGTTACCGCTTTGGCGTGGGGTGTATTGGTAGCAGGTTGTTTGCAGTTGGCCTTGCAGTTGCCATTTGTAGCGCGTTTGGGTTTGTTGGCTAGGCCTCGTTTAGGCTTTTCTGATGGCCGCGTGAAGCAGGTAATGAAGTTAATGTTACCGGCTTTGTTTGGCGTGTCCGTGGCGCAAATTAATTTGCTCTTGGATACCATTTTAGCGTCCTTGTTGCAGTCGGGTAGTGTGTCTTGGTTGTATTATTCAGACCGTTTGATGGAATTGCCACTAGGGGTGTTTGGTATAGCTATTGCCACGGTGATTTTACCAAGCCTATCACGGCAGCATAATGTTGATGACAAATCCGCTTTTTCTGCTACTTTGGATTGGGCTGTGCGCATGATATTGCTTATTGGTGTGCCTGCAGCCATTGCTCTGTGGGTGTTGGCAGAGCCTTTGTTAGCAACACTG
Organism: Oceanospirillaceae bacterium; assembly: GCA_003521845.1. Lineage (GTDB taxonomy): Bacteria > Pseudomonadota > Gammaproteobacteria > Pseudomonadales > Balneatricaceae > Njordibacter. Next base: position 55,602 of record DPHB01000062.1, read on the forward strand.
TTCCATTATGGCGCCATGCAAGACCGGGATGTGCTGCTCAGTGCGGCTAGCTTGCGTGCCTATGCGGTGGGTTTGTTGGCCTTTATGTTGATCAAGGTGTTGGCGCCAGGCTTTTTTGCTCGTCAAGATATGCGCACACCAGTACGCTATGGCGTGTGGGCCATGGCGGCTAATATGGTCTTTAACCTGTCTTTGATTTGGCATTTTCAGCATGTGGGTTTGGCGATGGCTACGGCGATGTCAGCATTTTTGAATGCGGGTTTGTTAGCGGCAGGTTTATGGCGTCAGCAAATATGGCAGTTAGCACCAGGTTGGTGGTCGTGGAGCTTACGCTTACTGTTGGCTAATGGCGCTTTGCTAACCCTGCTTTTGTGGCTGCGTGCACCTGTGCAACAATGGTTGCAGTGGGGTTTGTGGCAACGAATTGAGCAGTTAGCCATGTTAGTTGTAGGTGGTTTAATAACCTATCTATTGGTGCTGTTGCTGGCTGGCCTACGAAAACGTCATCTCCAGGGTCCAAAAGCCGTATAAATCAGCGTTTTTTATCTAGTCTAGGTCGCGTCCTGTGTGGCTTTAAGTATATAATGGCTAGCTTTGTTGATAATCGTTTTGCCATTATTTTAGCTAGGTGAGTACGCCTCCATTATGGAATTAATTCGCGGCCTTTATAATTTACGTGATCATCACCGAGGTTGCGTTGCTACCATCGGTAATTTTGACGGCGTCCATCTAGGGCATCAGCAGGTATTAACCCGCTTGCGTGAACAGGCGCAAGAACGTAATTTGCCAAGTACGGTGATTCTGTTTGAACCTCAGCCGTTGGAATTTGTGGCACCTGAGCGCGCACCGCGCCGCATTACGCGGTTGCGAGAAAAAATACGTCTGTTGCAGGCGCAAGGTATCGACCGTGTGGTGTGCTTGCGTTTTGATGCTCAGCTCCAAAACCTCAGTGCCATGGATTTTGTGCAACGCTTGCTGATAGATGGCTTGGCGGTAAAACACTTTGTCGTTGGTGATGATTTTCGTTTTGGACGTCAACGTCAAGGTGATTTTGCTTTGTTGCACGCCGCCGGCATAGAACATGGTTTTAGTGTACAAAGTACAGCCAGCTGTTGCAGCCAAGGGGTACGTGTTTCGAGTACGGCTATTCGTGAAGCGCTTGAAAAACATGATTTGCCAGAGGCCGAAAAGTTGTTGGGTCGCCCTTATGATATTACCGGCAAGGTGGCCAAAGGTCAGCAGCTTGGTCGCACCATTGGTGTGCCGACGGCTAATATTCGCTTGCAGAATAAACAGCCCGCCCTACAAGGTGTGTACGCAACGCGTATTGTGGGCTTGGATAACAAGATTTATGAAGGCGTGGCTAATGTTGGTTATCGCCCAACGGTTGCGGGTTTGCAGCCGCAACTAGAAGTACACATTTTTGACCTGCAGGCAGACCTTTATGGTCGCCACCTACAGGTAGAGTTTTGTTTGTTTATTCGAGCAGAGCAAAAATTTGCTGGATTACCCGAATTGAAACAGCAAATCAGTCAAGACATTGCCGCCGCCAAAGATTTCTTTGCGGCAACAAAAACTTAGTTAATACGAAAATAGTGAAGATACATGAGTGACCATAAAGCGACCCTGAATTTGCCCCATACCGAGTTTGCTATGCGTGGCAACCTAGCCCAACGTGAGCCTGTGATGTTAAAGCGTTGGCAGGAAATGGACCTGTACAAAAAATTACGCGAAGTAGGCAAAGGCCGCGAGCAGTTTATTTTGCATGACGGCCCTCCATACGCCAACGGCGATATTCATATTGGTCACGCCGTTAACAAAATCTTAAAAGACATCATTGTTAAGTCCAAGACGCTTAGTGGTTATGACGCGCCTTACGTACCTGGTTGGGATTGCCATGGTTTGCCAATAGAACACAAGGTAGAGCAAAAAATTGGCAAGGCGGGCACTAAAAAGAGCTTTAGTGAATTTCGTGCCGAATGCCGTAAGTATGCGACCAAGCAGGTGCAAGGCCAGATGGCTGATTTTGTACGTTTGGGCATTCAGGGCGATTGGCAAAATCCATATTTGACCATGAACTTCGATACCGAAGCTAACATCATTCGTGCCCTAGGCAAAATCGTTGATAACGGTCACCTAGTAAAAGGATACAAGCCAGTTTATTGGAGTGTGGTGGGGGCTTCTGCCTTGGCCGAGGCTGAGGTGGAGTATCAGGACAAGGTGTCTACGGCCATAGACGTGCGTTATAGCATTGTTAACGCTGATGCCTGGCAGGCCGCTTTGGGTTGTGATGCAGCTAATACCTCTGTGGTTATCTGGACCACCACGCCTTGGACCTTACCGTCTTCGCAGGCAGTGAGTGTACATGCCGAATTGGATTACGTGGTTGTTGCCGTTAATGGTGAGCAGTTGGTTATGGCCGAGGCGCTATACGAAGATGCCATGACACGTTATGGCCTAGAAGGCGCCACAGTTGTTGCCACAGTGAAAGGTCAGGCCTTAGAAAATTTACCAGTACAGCACCCGTTTATTGCTGAGCGTCAGATGCCAGTTATTTTGGGTGAGCACGTTACCACCGACGCCGGTACAGGTTGCGTTCACACGGCACCAGATCATGGCGTGGATGACTTTAACGTGGGCCGCGCCTACGGTATCGGCACCCTAAACCTCGTTGATGACAATGGCGTCTTTACTGCTGGCGCTGGTGAATTTGCTGGCCAGCATGTGTACAAGGTTGACGGCGCTATCGTTGAGCGCTTAGAAGAGAATGACGCAGTCTTGTGTGTGAAAAAAATCACCCACAGCTATGCCCATTGCTGGCGTACCAAAACCCCCCTAATTTATCGTGCTACACCACAATGGTTTATCTCCATGTCCGAAAACGGCCTGCTTGATAAAGCTTTGGAGGCAGTAAAAGGCGTGAGCTGGCATCCAGAATGGGGCGAAGCCCGTATCGCCGGAATGCTTTCCTCTAGTCCAGATTGGTGTGTGTCCCGTCAGCGTACCTGGGGTGTGCCGATTACCTTGTTTATCAACAAGGAAACCCAAGCACTACACCCACGCACTCAAGAGCTGTTTGAAGAAGTGGCTAAGCGTGTCGAAGAAAAAGGCATTGATGCCTGGTTTGAATTGGATGCCGCAGAACTGCTTGGCGACGAAGCGGATCAGTACAGCAAGGTTACGGACACCATGGATGTGTGGTTTGATTCCGGTTCTACTCACTACGCCGTATTGGCACAACGTGAAGAGCTGCGTTTTCCCGCAGACCTATATTTGGAGGGTTCGGACCAGCATCGTGGTTGGTTCCAGTCTTCTCTAAAGACCTCTATCGCTATGCACGGTGTGGCGCCATATAAGGGTGTCTTGACCCATGGCTTTACCGTAGATGGCGATGGCCGCAAGATGTCCAAGTCCATCGGTAATGTGATGTCTCCACAAAAGGTATGCAACACCTTGGGTGCTGACATCATTCGTTTGTGGGTTGCCGCGACGGACTTTAGTGCTGAAATGGCCGTGTCCGATGAAATTTTGAAGCGTACCGCCGATGCTTACCGTCGTATTCGTAACACGGCGCGTTTCCTGTTGAGTAACCTAAACGGCTTTGATCCTGCTAAGGACATGGTGCCTGTGGAAGATATGCTGGCCTTGGATCAGTGGGTACTAGAACGTGCAGAACAAATACAACAGGATATCGAAGCTGGCTATCACAGTTACAACTTCCATTCGGTATACCAAAAGCTGACACACTTCTGCTCTCAGGACTTGGGTGGTTTCTACTTGGATATCATTAAGGATCGCCAATACACCACGGCAGAAGATTGCTTAGCGCGTCGTTCTTGCCAGACGGCTATGTACCACTTGATTGAAGCCATTACCCGTTGGGTAGCACCAATCCTAAGCTACACAGCCGATGAGCTTTGGGACTTTATCCCGGGTGAGCGTGCTGAGTCTGTACAGTTGGATACCTGGTATGGTTTACCGTTGCCCGCACAAGCTAAGCTAGGTTCCGATTATTGGACCCAGGTAATGGCCGTCAAGCAGGCTGTAAACAAGGCTTTGGAAAGCAAGCGTAGCGAAGGTGGCATTGGCGGTTCTTTGAGCGCCGAAGTTACCTTGCACGTCAACCAAGAATTGCATGCGCTCTTGTCCCAGCTTGGTGATGAATTGCGCTTTGTATTGTTGACCTCACGTGCTGATTTGCAATTAGACAGCGACGGCGACGACACAGATCTAGCCGGCATGAAGGTGACTATCAAGGCTTCGGAACACACCAAGTGTGAGCGCTGCTGGCATCATCGTGAAGACGTTGGTCAGCATGCAGAACATGAAGACTTGTGTGGTCGTTGTGTTGAAAACGTAGACGGCGCTGGCGAGGCACGTGAATTTGCCTAGTGAGCCATTAACAACACCCTCGGCTTGGCAACGGCTTTGGCCGTGGGTTTTGGGTTTGTGGTTACTCGACCTAGCTATCAAATATTGGGTCAGTGGCCAGTTTATCTATGCCGAACGCTTCAATGTATTGCCCATATTTGATCTGACTCTGGTGCACAATACGGGTGCGGCCTTTAGCTTTTTGGCTGGGCAAGGTGGTTGGCAGCGTTGGTTTTTTAGCTTTGTCGGTTTGGCTGTCGGTGTTTGGTTGGTGCGTTGGCTACGTCAAACGCCCGTTAGTCAGCGAGTACTTGCTTACAGCCTAGCTGCCTTGCTAGCTGGTGCTTTGGGTAATCTTACCGAGCGTATGCTTAATGGCTATGTGGTTGATTACTTATTATTCTACTGGCCGCCGTATTATTTCCCTGCTTTTAATCTGGCGGACATGCTGATCTTCTTGGGTGCCTCGGGCATGCTGGTAGATATGTGGCTAGATGCCAAAGGAACTTCCAAATGATTACCAATGATTCACAAGTCACCTTGCACTTCGCTTTGCGTACTGAGCAAGGCGAAGAAATTGATTCTACCTTTGCTGGCCAACCAGCCAAGCTTAATATAGGTGACGGCAATCTACTGCCAGACTTTGAGGCTTGCCTTATTGGCCTGCAAGTAGGTGCCAAAGAAACCTTCACCATGACGCCAGAAAAAGCCTTTGGGCAGCGCAATGATGGCAATATTCAAGCCATGAAGCGCCATCAGTTTGGTGCCGACCAGGTGTTGGAAGTGGGTTTAGTATTTAGCTTTGCCGACGCTGCCAATGGCGAGCTACCTGGCGTTGTTAAGAGCATCGAAGGTGATGAAGTACAGGTGGATTTCAACCACCCGCTGGCTGGTATGACTTTGAATTTTGAAGTGGAAATTGTGGCCATCGATTAGGCAATGACTGTTTTCACCATCGCCTGACTCGTTGAAAAAGGTTCGTTTAGCACTTCTCCAAATACCATCTATACTAAGTAATAGCATTAGCAAAAGGAGTTTGCCATGCTGTTACCTTCTTCTATTTCTGCACAAGTCAATGCCAATCGTGGCTGGAGTTTGATCGACATTCTCGCTGTCTTAGCCATTGTCTTGCTAAGTGGCAAGCTATTGCTGCCCAATTGGGCGCAAGGCTTGTCCCAAGCGCATCTGCTGCAACAACATCAATCCTTCCTGTTACACCTGCGCCAAGCACGCGTTGCTGCTCAAAGTTACCAGCAGTCCGTTAGTCTTTGTGGTTGGCTAGTGGCGACACCTTGCACAAACCTTGATGCTAGTCAGCCAGAAATTATCAGTTTTTTAGATATCAATAGAGATGGTGTTAGGCAAGTTGATGAAAAGCTAGTACATAGACAAAGTTTGCACGCATCCTTGAGTTTGGTGTTCAATCGCGGAGCCTATGTTCAGTTTAGCGCCGCTGGCAACACAGGTCAGTCCGGTAGTTGGAGGTTATGTTGGCATGGCCAGCCTGCTGGCTATAAAGTTGTAGTCTCCAGTTCTGGTGCTTTACGCAGTGAAAAAGTAGCTTGTCATGGATAAGGCTAGAGGGTTTGGTTTACTGGAAGTGAATTTAGCTATAGCTATTCTGGCGCTTGGTTTGAGCGCCATGATGACAAGTTACTTGTCGGTCACACAAACCATCAAGATGAGCCAGCAGACGCAGCGTGCGCATGTGATCATGGCGCAATTATCACAAGTGTTACCTTTGTATGCTGACCAGCTAGCTTGGCTGGTTGCGCAACCGCGACAACCGCAAACTGCCCCTTCAACATGTTGGCAAGGGGGCTACTGCAACGATCGGCAAATGCTGGCTGCTTGGTGGCATTATTGGCAGTCGGAGGTGGCGGCCCAGCTTGCCGATGGCCAGCTACAGCTTACTTGCCCAACTGGCTGCGCTGGCGGTGGGCTTTTGCAAATGCAAATTCGTTGGCGTGGTTCCGATGCCATTGTTGCTGCCTGCAATGGTTGGCACTGTGTCACCTTGGCGTGGCCCTTATGAGTTTTTCAGTATGTCATCGGCACAAACAAAGGTCAGCTTGCCTTGGCTTTAGCTTGTTGGAAGTGTTGTTAGGTATGGCCCTGGCTAGTCTATTATTGTTGGCCGCGAGTTATCTTGTGCAAATGGTGACGCAGCGCGCAAACTGGTGGTATGCGGCAAGTGAAATGGTGATGCTACGGCAGGCGGTAGCTGAGTCCATAGATACCTTGTCTAGCCAAGTGTGCGCGCCGGGCTTGGCATATGGTGGTACTGACCATTGGCGTTGGCGGATGTGGCAAGCTGGTCGTTGCCAAGTGTATGACTTGCGCTTTAACAAGGACAAAAAACAAGTACAAAAACGCCGCTTGGGTGGGCGTTATAGTGGCTTTGTTGATGCTATCTGGAATTTGGAGGTGAGCTATGGTGTGGCTGAGCAGGGGCGGTGTGCGCCAGGGCGATGGTTGCCGCAAGTAAGTGCTGAAAATGCCCAGCAAACTGTGTTGTTACGCCTACAGTATGAGGTAGGCATTGCAGAGGCAGTGGTTCAATACTCAGCACCAACACTAGATTCAACGACAGGCTCAAACAGCAGAGGATTAACCGAAACCACCAGTATGCTAGTGCGGCTTCCTTGTGCAGTAAAAGCAATGGAGGGGACGGAGTGAATGACAGGGAGCGGGAAGGTAAAGGAACAGGTAAAGGGGAAGCGCAGAATCAACAACAAGCCGGCTGGGTAATGCTGGCCAGTATGCTGCTGGTGCTATTGTTAGCATGGCCATTGATGAACTTAATGCAGCAAGTATATTTTCAAGTTTCATTACAGTCCAAGTTGGCACTAGAATTTCAGGCGCAATTGAATGCAGCACCCTTAACCACGGTAATACAAGCAGAAAAGGTGGGGCTAGATGAATAAACAGCCTGCCCTTAGTCTATCGCGTGGTTTTAGCTTATTAGAGTTGTTATTGGTATTGGCTTTAGTGTCGGTGCTGGTCGGTTTAGGGGTACCCCAGTGGCAGGGGCAGCAAATTCAGTTGCGGCGGCAGCTAGCTTGGTTGAATTTACAGCATATCGCTTTGGCCCATGCCGAATATCAACACCAAGTAGGGGAAATGGCGCCAGACATTGCCAGCTTAGGTGTATCCAATAACGATGTGGCTTATGAATATCTATTGCGTTTGGATGAATCGGCTTTCGCTATTGTGGCCACAGTGAGAACGCCTGGGCCACAACAAAACGACCAGGCGTGTTGGCAGTTGGTTTGGCATAGTAATGACGGTAACTACGCCCTTGACCATGTAGGTGGGAATAATACCGATTGCCTTTGAGAAGTTGGGCTAATATCGCGCCTTAAAATAAGGTAAAATCAAGCGCATACTTTTTAGCTACCTGTGCCAAGCTTACTATGACTATTTCTTCCACCCAAACGGCCATTGTCGCCGCCCTGAAGACCCAGCCTGCGATTGATGTTGATGCCGAAATTAGGCGTCGCATCGGCTTTATAAAATCCTATTTGCAGTTCACAGGCCTCAAGCGTCTAGTCTTGGGCTTATCGGGTGGTATTGATTCAACCACGGCAGGTAAGTTAGCCCAGTTAGCTTGTGATGAATTGAATGCAGAAAGTGCTAGCCATGACTATAGCTTCATTGCTATGCGCCTGCCTTTTAAAGTGCAAGCCGATGAAGCCGATGCCCAAGCCGCGGCCGATTTTATCCAGCCCAGCCAGTGTGTCACGGTTAACGTGGCACCGGTGGTAGAAGGGATGGATGAGGCCTGTAGTGACTTTGTCGCCTCGCAAGACCTGAGCGCTCACAAGCTGGATTTTTCGCGGGGTAATAATAAGGCCCGTGCTCGTATGATGGCGCAGTTTTATATTGCTAACTTGTCCGATGCCTTAGTATTAGGTACAGATCATAGTGCCGAAGCCATTACTGGATTTTTTACTAAATTCGGTGACGGTGCCTGTGACCTGGCGCCCTTGTTTGGCTTGAATAAACGCCAGGTGCGCGCCCTTGCTGCGGCCTTAGGTGCGCCAGAACACCTAGTAATGAAAATACCAACGGCGGATTTGGAAGACGATAACCCGCAGCAACCTGACGAAGATTCCTTGGGTGTGTCGTATGATCAGATCGACGATTTCTTGGAAGGCAAAGAAGTCGACCCGGCTGCGGCAGCCATTTTGGAGCGTCGCTATCAAATTACCGAGCACAAACGACAAGGCCCCGTAACTATCTACTGTGATTGGTATAAAAGTTAAAAACATTGAGATGTAGCGACCGACCCTGAGGGGTGATTGCGGCCAGCTTGGCGTACTCTAATCTGTAGCTTCAGTTTCGTCGTCTTTAAAGACACCAAAAGTCAGCTTATCAAACCAAGAATCCGGTTGTGATGCTTCTGTTTCACCCGGCTCTTCGGCTTCGGCAAAGTTCTCATCCAATACACGTTGAGCATTGTTGGCGTTGTCTAGCAGGCCCATTTCTGTGTAGGCAATCACCAATATTTGCAAGGCTGGTTTTACCGCAGGGGTTAACTGGTAGTTTTCGAGAACATATTGGGCGCGGTTGGACGCGGCAAGCCATGCCTCACGCGACAGGTAATATTCGGCCACATGGATTTCATGCTCGGCCAACAAATTACGTAGGTACACCATGCGTGCTTTGGCATCGGCAGCATATTGGCTCTGCGGGAAACGTTGTAGCAAGGTGTTAAAGTCAGCAAAGGAGTCACGCATAGCGCCAGGGTCTTTTTTGGCTTTGTCGCTGGCAAGGTAGTTATCTAAAGCCCCCTTGTTTTCTTCAAAAGCAGTTAAACCTTTTAGGTAGTAGGCGTAGTCTACATGTTCGTGATCTGAGTGTAGGCGAATAAAGCGTGCCGCCGCTGCTTTGGCGGCAATGGATTGGTTGCTGCGATAGTAAGCGTAGATTAACTCTAGCTGGGCTTGCGCTGAGTAGCGGCCGTAAGGGTAGCGAGCTTCTAGTGTCTCTAAGTCATCAATGGCAGGAATATAGTTGCCAGAGGCCACCTTGTCCATCGCGTTGGTGTAAAGTTCGGCTTCTGGTAATACAGGCTCTATTTCTGCAATGGTCTCATTGTTAGAACAAGCACTTAACGTCAACGCTAGGGTTAAGCCAATGGCTGTTTGACGAAATATCTTTGTTGCGCGCTGGTTCATATATGTATGCCTGTAGTCTGCTATGGCGAAAAGTCTAATTATGGGGTTTTTTGTCACGTGATGAAAGCCTTTATAGGGATGAAGTTAGGTGCATATGCCTAGTGTTGGTGGGTATTTGTCTGCTCCTAGGGTATAATTCGCGCCATTATTTCGTTGTTCGGCCAGCGTATGGCAAAGAACAACAATTTTAGGTTTTGATTTACATGCACGATATTATATCTTTAGAAGCCGTCGTTGAAGACCAATGGGCCGGTATGCGATTAGACCAGGTTGCTGCTCTTGCGTTCCCTGATTATTCGCGTTCACGCTTGAAAACTTGGATTCAAGATGGAGACATCACCGTTGATGGTAAAGTTTTACGTCCACGCGAAAAACTATACGGTGGTGAAAAACTGGTTGTTGATACCAAAATTGAACGCCAAGAACGTTGGCAGCCACAAGCTATCGAACTCGATGTTGTGTTTGAAGATGAACATATCTTAGTGATAAACAAGCCTGTGAGCTTAGTCGTGCATCCGGGAGCTGGCAATCACGACGGCACCTTGTTGAATGCTTTGTTGCACCATGCTCCTCAGCTGAATTCTGTACCTAGGGCAGGTATCGTGCACCGTTTAGACAAAGACACTTCGGGCCTTATGGTCGTAGCAAAAACGATTCCAGCGCAAACTGATCTTGTTGCTCAGCTACAAGAGCGCAGTATGGGGCGCGAGTATGAGGCTATTGCGCAAGGCGTACTAACCGGTGGTGGCGTGGTAGATGAGCCAATGGCTCGACATTCTCGCAATCGTCTTAAAATGGCAGTAGCACCTTTGGGTAAGCCTGCGACGACGCAATATCGTGTATTAAAGCGCTATCGTGCGCATACACATTTACGTTTGAAGTTGGAAACTGGCCGTACCCATCAGATTCGTGTACATATGGCGTATATCAATTACCCGTTGTTGGGTGACCCTTTATATGGCGGTCGCCAGCGTTTGCCAAAAGGTTGTGATGAAGACTTTTTGGATTGTTTGCGTGATTTTAAACGTCAGGCCTTGTGTGCCAAACGTTTGGAATTAACTCATCCATTCACGCAACAAGACATGGAGTGGGAAGTACCTTTGCCAGAAGATATGCAAGAATTGTTAGTTGAGCTAGGCCGAGACAATAAGCTTTGGCAAGAGCAGCAGAACTTCTAACATCAACGCTGCCTAGTCAGCGTTATCTCATCCCCGAGTGGCCAGCGCCAGCCAATGTGCTAGCGGTGGCCAGTAAGCGGGATCTTGTCAAATCTGACGCAAACCCTATGGCGGGTTTCAACGTAGCGCGCCATGTTGCTGATGATCTACAGCGGGTTGCTAGACACCGCCAGCAATTGCGTCGTGACCTACAGCTCCCTCAAGAACCAGTTTGGCTTAATCAGGTGCACGGTACCAAGGTGATTAGCCTGCCGTTACCCGAATCTACTGTTGTTGATGCCGATGCCAGCTTTAGTTATCAATCCGGTCAGGCCTGTGTAGTAATGACGGCAGATTGTTTGCCGGTGCTGTTTTGTGATCGCCAAGGTACGCGCGTTGCGGCGGCCCACGCGGGTTGGCGTGGGCTGGCTGAAGGTGTATTGGAAAATACTCTAGCGCTATTTCCTAATCCCCATGAAGTCATGGCGTGGCTGGGGCCTGCCATTGGCCCTCATGCATTTGAAGTGGGTGAGGACGTAAAGCAGGCCTTTGTTGCAGGTGGCTCTCAAGCAGAGGCTTGCTTTGTTAGGCGTCCCAATATCCCTGGTAAGTACTTGGCTGATTTGTATGCATTGGCTAGGCTGCGCTTGCAAGGTTGTGGCGTGGAGAGTATTTACGGTGGGCAAGAGTGCACCTTTGTTCAAGAGCAAGAATACTTCTCCCACCGCCGCAATCCAAATAGCGGTCGCCAATTGAGCCTGATTAGCTTGCTTTAGGTAAATCTAAAGTATCCCTTGAAGTTCCCCCGTTGACCCTCATATCTTAATGCAACAATAGATGTAAGTTAATGGCTAGTCCCCCATGTGCTAACAGCATATACCCGTGATTGGTATTGGTAGCGATACAGCAATGGTACGGCGGCCACATTACGAGGTAATACTATGCGATTTGATAAGCTAACTAACCGTTTGCAAGAAGCTATTGGCGAAGCCCAGTCCTTGGCCTTGTCTTTGGATCATCAATTTATCGACCCCGAACATATGTTGCAGGCCCTGTTGCAACAACAGGGCAGTTCTGCCCAAAGTTTGTTGGCGCAAGCTGGTGCTGATATATCACAACTACAGGCAGCCCTGCGTAAGCGCCTAGACGCAAAGGCCCAAGTATCTAATGATCAAGGTGATGTGCACTTTGGCAATAATTTGGTACGCACGTTTAACTTGGCCGACAAGGCTGCGACTAAAGGTGGTGATCAGTATATTTCGAGTGAACTGGTTATTATGGCACTAGCCCATGATAAGTCTGGTTTAGGTGATATGTTGAGCAAGTGTGGCGTGAAAAGTACACAGTTAAACAAAGCGATTGAACAAATGCGAGGCGGAGATAAGGTGCAAAGCCAAGGTGCAGAAGAACAACGCCAGGCGTTGGATAAGTATACGGTAAACCTCAGTGAGCGTGCGGAGCAAGGTAAACTGGACCCGGTTATTGGCCGCGACGATGAAATCCGTCGTGCTATTCAGGTGTTACAGCGCCGTACTAAAAATAACCCGGTCATGATTGGTGAGCCTGGGGTAGGTAAAACGGCCATTGTAGAAGGTTTGGCGCAGCGCATTATTAATGGTGAAGTGCCAGAAGGTTTGTTGAATAAGCAGGTCTTGTCACTGGATATGGGTGCCCTAATTGCCGGTGCCAAGTACCGTGGTGAATTTGAGGAGCGCCTTAAAAGTGTGCTCAATGAATTGAGCAAGCAGGAAGGCAATATCATCCTCTTTATCGATGAAATTCACACTATGGTAGGTGCCGGTAAAGGTGATGGTGCTATGGATGCGGGCAATATGCTTAAGCCTGCTTTGGCCCGTGGTGAATTGCATTGCTTGGGGGCCACCACATTAGACGAATACCGTCAGTATATCGAAAAAGATGCAGCACTAGAGCGTCGTTTTCAAAAGGTTTTGGTTGGTGAGCCGACCGAGCAAGATGCGATTGCTATCTTGCGTGGCCTAAAAGAACGCTATGAACTACACCATGGTGTAGATATCACTGATTCTGCCATCATTGCCGCAGCACGTTTGTCTTCGCGTTACATTACCGACCGTCAGCTACCCGACAAGGCTATTGACCTGATTGACGAGGCGGCGAGTTTAATTCGCATGGAAATGGATTCCAAGCCCGAAGTGATGGATAAAATGGAGCGGCGCATGATTCAGTTAAAGATAGAGCGCGAAGCCCTATCCAAAGAAACGGATCATGCTGCCGCTGCACGCCTAGACGACTTAAATATAGAGCTAAATGAAATCGAGAAAGAATTTGCCGATTTGGCTGAAATCTGGAAAGCCGAAAAAGCCTCGGTGCTTGGTGTGCAGCAGGTCAAAGAAGAGCTGGAAAAGGTACGCCAAGAGTTAGAAGTGGCGCGCCGTACTGGTGACCTTGGTCGAATGTCTGAGTTGCAGTATGGGAAAATTCCAGAGTTGGAGCAAAAGCTGGAACTCGCACAAGTAGCCGAAGACGAAGAAAAGACCCTGTTGCGTAGTAAGGTTGGAGAAGAAGAAATTGCTGAAGTAGTCGCCCGTTGGACGGGTATACCCGTGAGCCGCATGTTAGCGGGCGAGCGTGAAAAGTTGTTGCAGATGGAGGGTGTGCTGCATGACCAGGTGATAGGCCAGGATGAGGCAGTTACTTCCGTAGCCAATGCTGTACGTCGATCACGTGCAGGCTTGTCTGACCCGAATCGTCCTAATGGTTCCTTTTTGTTCTTAGGCCCGACGGGGGTCGGTAAGACAGAGTTGTGCAAAACTTTGGCGAGCTTCTTATTCGATACACAAGAAGCTTTAGTGCGCATTGATATGTCCGAGTTTATGGAGAAGCATGCCGTTGCGCGCTTGATCGGTGCACCTCCAGGCTACGTTGGTTACGAAGAAGGTGGCTACCTTACGGAAGCCGTGCGTCGTCGCCCCTACGCGGTGCTGTTACTAGACGAAGTGGAAAAAGCCCACCCAGATGTGTTTAATATCCTCTTGCAGGTATTAGAAGATGGGCGCCTAACAGATGGCCAAGGCCGTACGGTAGATTTCCGTAATACGGTGATCGTCATGACCTCCAATATGGGCTCTGATGTCATCCAAACCATGAATGGCCCAGATGAGTATGATGCCATGCGTGAGATGGTTATGGGGGTAGTAGGTGCTCACTTTAGGCCTGAATTGCTTAACCGTATTGATGAAGTGGTGGTGTTCCATCCATTGGGGAAAGAGCATGTTGCGGAGATTGCTCACATCCAATTGCAACGCTTGCGTGAGCGTTTGACGGAGCGTGACCTGGACTTGGTATTGACCGACGAAGCTATGCACTTGCTGGTTGAAGACGGTTTTGATCCGGTATACGGTGCGCGACCTTTGAAGCGGGCGATTCAGCGCAATTTAGAAAACCCGCTAGCTCAAGAACTATTGGCCGGTAAGTATTTGCCTGGGCAGATTATTCAGGTGGATGTGACAGAGGGTAAGCTGAAGTTTGCCTAGTTTTTTATGATAGGTGCAATCCCGTCATTGCAAGCGCTCATACCCAGTCATTGCGAGCGCACCATTTCCCGTCATTGCGAACGAAGTGAAGCAATCTCTTGCAGACAAAGTGCCAGCGTGCAGAGATTGCCATGTCGTTCCTCCTCGCAATGACGGTGGTTTTAGGTATCTCACCATGACAGATGGTGACTAATAAAGCGCCTTTTCGTCCTTCACAACTTCTTTTAACAAATTAATAAACAACTTGTCAGCATCGCTGTGCTCTGCAGGGATTTTTACGTTAGTGGTGTCAGCGATGCGTTGGGCAATTAAGTTGTCGGCATCATCATGGTCGATCAGTTCCCGTGCTACGGCTACGGAATGAGGAATGATTTCTGGTTCTACCATGATTTTCTTGAGGAAAATGCGGAGTTCTTCGATGACGCGATCGCGGTTGCGAATTTCTATATTGGACATGCGTATTACCTCTTGTCGTATGGGGCGTGAATGGCAATGGTTTACTGTTTGGCAAGTGTCTTTGCTGCGCCCGCGAGCATGTTTGTTGAATTCTCTTGCACTATACCACTGACGTGGCTAAAAACCATAACTGTTTTAGGTGATTAAGACACTTGTTTTCGTCTTCTAACCCTTGAAATCAAAGCCTTGGCATGTGAGAATTCACTTCTTTCGGTTGATGCATAATTGAAGTAGGCGATCCCTGCTCATTATGACTCGGTAAGCTGTACAAATTCGCTTGTCTGACCTGGCTTAAAGGGCGCTAAAAAAACGCGCGGTTCTTTAAGCGCCATCACCCCGGATAGTTCACCAATGAAGATTGTTGCGGACTATCTGCATGCGTCACACGGGCGGGCTACAAGCGCCGTGCGTGGATCTTGACGAATCGTACTTTCAACTCATAAGCGAATAGCTGGTGAAAAGTCACTGGCAGAGGAATATATAGTGGAAATGCTATCTGGTGCTGAAATGGTAATCCGTAGCCTCCAGGATGAAGGTGTTGAATACATCTATGGTTATCCTGGCGGATCGGTACTTCATATTTACGACGCATTATTTCAACAAGACAAGGTTAAGCACGTGCTAGTTCGTCACGAACAGGCGGCGACTCATATGGCTGATGCCTATGCGCGTGCTTCTGGTAACCCAGGCGTGGTGCTGGTAACTTCGGGTCCTGGCGCTACCAACGCAGTAACAGGTATTGCTACAGCCTACATGGACTCCATACCTATGGTGGTCATTTGTGGTCAGGTGCCGAGCCACCTTATCGGTGAAGATGCTTTCCAAGAAACGGACATTTTAGGTGTGTCGCGTCCAGTGGTAAAACACAACTTTGCCATCAAAGACCCTAAAGATATACCGGAAACCATCAAAAAGGCCTTTTATGTGGCCAGTACTGGTCGTCCTGGCCCGGTGGTTGTTGATATACCTAAGGATATGACTACGCCCACGGACAAGTTCGAATACAGCTACCCACAGCAGGTAGAAATGCGTTCGTACAATCCCGCTACGCGTGGCCATAGTGGCCAAATTAAGAAAGCGGTGGATATGCTGGTAACGGCTAAGCGTCCTGTTATCTTAGTGGGTGGTGGTACCGTCGGCGGCCGCGCTTGTGATGAAGTGATGGAGTTGGCGCGGACTATGAACTTCCCCGTGTCCACTACATTGATGGGTTTGGGTGCCTACCCTGCGTCTGACCGTCAGTGGTTGGGTATGCCCGGTATGCATGGTTCTTACGAAGCCAATATGGCACTGCATCATGCTGATCTTATTTTGAGCATGGGTGCGCGCTTTGATGACCGTGTGACCAACGCTACAGAAAAATTCTGCCCCACGGCGCGTATTATTCACGTGGATATCGATCCGTCTTCTATTTCGAAGACCATTGCTGCCGATGTGCCTATTGTTGGTCCAACGAAAAGTGTGGCTGTCGAGATGCTGGGTTTGCTAGCTAAGTCTAAGGTGGCGCCAGAAACTGAGGCCCTTGCTAACTGGTGGGGTCAGATTGATCAGTGGCGTGAGCGTCATGGTGGTCATTATGACAAGAATAGCAATGGTGTGCTAAAGCCGCAGCAGGTTATTGAAGCGGTGCATAAGGTGACTAATGGTGATGCTTACGTTTGTTCTGACGTTGGTCAGCATCAGATGTTTGCCGCTCAGTATTATAAGTTTGATAAACCAAACCGTTGGATTAATTCCGGTGGCTTGGGCACTATGGGCTTTGGTTTTCCTGCTGCCATGGGGGTCAAGCTACACTATCCAGATTCTGAGGTTGTGTGTGTGACCGGTGAAGGTAGTTTTCAGATGAATTTGCAAGAATTCTCTACCTGTACTCAGTATGGCTTACCAGTAAAGATTGTTTGCTTGAATAATGGTTCTTTGGGCATGGTGCGCCAGTGGCAAGACATGAACTATGAAAGTCGCCACTCCCAGTCCTATATGGAATCGTTGCCTGATTTTGAAAAGTTGGCCGAAGCCTATGGTCATGAAGCCATTACGGTTACCACTGAAGCCGAGCTAATGCCGGCTTTGGAAAAAGCCTTTGCCATGAAGGACAAGTTAGTGTTCTTGAATATTCATGTGGATGCCACCGAACACGTATATCCAATGCAGGTGCCAAAGGCATCCATGCGCGATATGTGGTTGAGTAAGACGGAGAGATCTTAATGAGACATATTATTGCCGTGCTAATGGAAAACGAAGCTGGTGCCCTGTCTCGCGTAGTGGGTTTGTTTTCGCAACGTAACTTCAATATCGAAACCTTGAATGTTGCACCGACAGAAGATCCAACCTTGTCGCGTTTAACCGTGACTACTTCGGGTAGTGATCGAGTCATCGAGCAAATTACCAAGCAGCTAAATAAGCTGATTGAGGTGGTGAAGCTGGTTGATTTGACCGACGGTGAGCATATTGAGCGTGAGATGATGCTTATTAAGCTCAAGGCTGCTGGTCAGCATCGCGACGAGATTAAGCGTACCGTGGATATCTTCCGCGGTCAGATCGTTGATGTGACTAGCAGTATCTATACCGTACAATTAACGGGTGATCAGGGTAAGCTGGATGCGTTCATTAATGCGATTGGCGAAACCTATGTGTTAGAAACCGTACGTTCTGGTGTATCTGGTATCGCCCGTGGCGAGAAAGTGCTGAGCATCTAACTGCTAGTGCCTCTTTGTGTAAACGCAGCCTAAGGGCTGCGTTTTTTATTTACAGGACGTAATGTATGTCGCGGTGGCATGGATGCCAAAGAGCGACGTTGTTAGGGGCAAACTACTAGTAGCTATGATAGAATTTCACTTATACCCCTAGTATTGGATTATTTACATGAGTCAGATTGATTCCAAGTCAGAAACTGAAGCAAAGATCGATTCAGCTGAACCTATTGCTACGCTACCAGTTAAAAAGCCTGCCAAAGGCGTATATCTATTACCAAATAGCTTTACTACGGCATCTTTGTTTGCCGGGTTCTACGCCATAGTCGCTGCCATGAATGGTGACTTTCAATACGCTGCTATAGCTACCTTTGTGTCTATGATTTTGGATGGCTTGGATGGTCGCGTAGCACGCATGACCAATACGCAAAGTGATTTCGGTGCCGAGTACGATAGCCTGGCCGATGTGGTGGCCTTTGGTGTGGCGCCGGCCTTGGTAGTATTCACCTGGGGCTTGGATACCCTGGGTAAGTTTGGCTGGATGGCGGCCTTTATCTATGTGGCTGGTGCCGCTTTACGTTTAGCGCGCTTTAATGTGCAGTTAGAAGATGCGGATAGTCGTTTCTTTACGGGCTTACCAAGCCCAGCCGCCGCTGGTGTATTGGCGGGTATGGTGTGGTCAAGCCAAGAATATGGTTTTAGCGGCGTTGAATATGCTGTTCCTGCGGCTATTTTGGTGGCGGCAACGGGTATCTTGATGGTCAGCAATTTTTGTTATTACAGCTTTAAAGATTTGCGCGTTAAAGGCAAGGTGCCATTTATTGCTTTATTGGCTGTGGTGTTGGCCTACGTGATTATTGCGGCTGAGCCTCCTGGTGTGCTGTGGGCCATCTTCCTGATATTTGCGGTATCAGGCCCTGTGGGCTGGTTGTTTAAGTGGAAGCGTAGTTAAGCGCTTATAGAGTTTTAAAAAGGCCAGCGTTTGCTGGCCTTTTTTGTGCCTATGGTTTTGATATAAGGGGGCAGGACTCGGGTCTGGCTCCACAGGTTTTGTTTTTCATGTTTTTGTAATTAATTGCCGAAAGGGGGTTGCAAGGCTCCATAATTTGGCTATAATACGCCTCCCTTG
>DPHB01000010.1 GCA_003521845.1 Oceanospirillaceae bacterium
CCTTACCGCTTGGCGATATCCCAATAATTTTTCAAGTATCTCTATTGAAGGCATGAGCAATCACTTGCCCCAAATAGAGGCGCGTATTTTCCCTGAGGCGGGTGCTAATGTCAATACAGTAGCCGTGTTGCTTAAGGCTTTTTCGTTCTTTTTCGGGGGCTTGTTAGAACCCAAAAGAACTAATCGGCAGAGCTGATATTTAAGCGTGGAAATGGATACAGGTTGGCCCAGTTTTTTAATACCAATTTAAGCTTGATGTCATTGCCAGTGATGGTGATTTTATCTGGCATAGGTAGGCCACTGACTTGTGTGTAGCGTGTAAAGGCCACCTGCCAGCCGGCTTGTTGCAAACTGGCTAACTGACCGTGAGCATTATAGGTGAGTTGCGCGTCACTTGCAGGGCTAGCTATGCCGCGTACCCAATAGCGAATTTCTTGCATAGGAAATTGCCAATCAAAGTGTTCCGCAAATAGTTGCTCAACGCTGTTGGCTTGGGTTTGTTGTTTGGGCGTGGTGGCTATGACTAGGCCTGGGCTGCCTTCAATATGTAGATGCCCTTGGCCGAGGGGGCCAGTGATTAACAAATCAAAGTAATCTCTTCTTTGGCGCCATGTTAGGTTGCCACTGTTGTTCTTCTCGCTAGTGTACACGGCCATCTTGCCCTCTACATCCCACTGCACCAGCTTACTGAGTTCAATAACGCGGTAACTATATGGGCCGTAGCTAGGGGTGTTGGCAGTCTCCATGTCAGTGTGGGGTTCGATGCCGCCAAGCGTACTACAGGCAGAAATAGAGGCGCCAAGCAGCAAGCCTGCGAATGCGCGGGAGGCTGTGACAAGGTGCTGGGTTTTAGTTGCTGCCTTCATTGGGGAATTCCTTTTGTGCATCCTGTATTGCTTGTTTAATTAACGCATTGTCTGGATCGTCTTGCAATATGCTTTGCCAGATTAGTTGCGCATCTTCAATGTTGCCAAGTGCCCACTCCACCACGCCTAGGTGGGCTGCTATTTCAGCATCAGGAAACTCGGCAAACGCTTGTTGCAGATAATTGCGAGCTAGGCGGTAGTGGCCTTGGCGAAAGGCCAGCCAGCCCATGCTGTCTTTGATGGCTGGGTCTTCTGGCTTTAATGCAAAGGCGCGCTTTATATAGCTTTCAGCTTGCTTTAAATTGCTGTTGTGGTCCGCATAAGTATAGCCCAAGGCGTTAAGCGCGTTAGCATGGTTTGGATCTTGCTGAATAATAATGAGTAGGTGTTCTTCTGCCAAAGGCCAGTTGCTAAGGTAGGCGGCCAACATAGCGGCGCCATAGCGTAATTCTGTGTTGTCTGGGTGTTGTGCGACACCTTGTTGGTATAGTTCTGCTGCTAGCTTAGGATTGTCGATACTTTTAAGGTAATCGGTGTGCAATAAATATAGGCGCGCACTGAGCCGCGGGTAGTCGTCGCGTAGTTGTGCAAAATACGCCTCGGCGGCGGTGCTAGTTGGTTGCTCAATGGCGAGCTTTTCAATTTTGCTGCGCATCAAGTTGGGGCCGTCGTGGACCAGCCCAAAGTGTTCGGCAGCTTTAGCCTTGTGGCCTAAGCCTAGGTAACTCTGGGCGGCATAATAGTGGGCTTGTGAATTGTCTGGTTGTTGCTTTACAGCTAACAAAAAGTAAGTTTGAGCCTGCTTTTTTAGATCAAGTTCCAGATACAGAACGCCTGCAGATAGTAATAGGCTGGTATCGTCAGGGTAATGGTTGAGCAAGCGTGTGAGCAGCGTTATAGCCTGGTTTAGCTCTTGTAGTTGGCTCAGGACTTGTACATGAATGGAGGCTAACAAGCGGTCAGGTCGTCCCTTGCTTGTATACGGGCTCAGGAAAATATTAGCTTGGGCGTAGTCTTGTTCCGATAGCAAGATTTCTGCGTAGATAGTGGCGGCTGGTAGATAATCTGGGTGCGCTTGCATGAGGTCAAGCAAGATGCCCTTGGCTGTTTCAGTTTCGCCGCTTTGGGCTAGGCTTTGGGCAAGGTGTTGTTGAGCTAAAACAGCGTCGGGCTGCAAGTGGGCCCACATTTGGCTGGCTTGTTTGTAAGTTTGCGCTTGGTTGCTTAGTTGGCCTGCATAGGTTGCCCGTTTGGCGAGGTCTGGGTTTTGTGTGTTTTCTGCCGTAGCCAGGAAGTGTTGGCTGGCTTGTAGGTTTTGGCCGCGATGTAAGGCCAGTTCACCAGCCAATAAATGCGTAAGATCTTGGCTGCTAAGAGGCGGGGCAGGTGGGGTTGTTGAACAGGCCGCAAGCACGAAGCTGCCGGCAACGAGTGTAAGCCAATGGCGTAGGGTTTTACCAAGGTGCTGGCGTGGCTTTAATAAGTTGGTAAGTTGCACTGGCATCAAAAGCTATCCTTACAGTTCCCCTAATACCTAAAGCGGTGGTGGAAACCTTAATTACCCTAAGTGTAGCAAATCAAAGATATTAATAAAGCCCATTTGAGTCCCTATTGGCAGACTGTTATTTCAGGTA
This sequence comes from Oceanospirillaceae bacterium, assembly GCA_003521845.1. Classification (GTDB taxonomy): domain Bacteria; phylum Pseudomonadota; class Gammaproteobacteria; order Pseudomonadales; family Balneatricaceae; genus Njordibacter. The sequence continues at coordinate 2,501 of DPHB01000010.1, forward strand.
TAATGCTCGCCTTTTTTGGCACGATAGCTTGGTATTTTCGCCTTTCTTGGATTTTACTCCTGGTTAAGCAAGATATTGACGAATAAACTGGTTAATCATGACGCTGTTTGTTTTTGGCATAAATCACAATACTGCACCAGTGCGGGTACGCGAACAGGTGGCTTTTGCCCCTGAAGCCACGCCGCAGGCTTTGCAGCGTCTGTTGGCTGAGACGCCGTTGCAAGAGGCGGCCATTTTGTCCACTTGCAATCGCACAGAAATATACGGCTATAGGCCTGTGGAACAAGCTGCAGAAGATGAGACTGCTCAGGCTGTAGCTTCATGGATGGCGGGCTTTCACGCTATTGATGTTAGCGATGTGCAGCAGCATAGTTATTATCATAGCCACGATGAAGCAGCGCGGCACATGATGCGCGTAGCCAGTGGTTTAGATTCTTTGGTGTTGGGTGAGCCTCAGATTTTAGGTCAACTTAAGTCTAGCTATTCGGTGGCCCAAGAATACGCCACCGTATCTAGTCACCTCAATCGTTTGTTCCAGCAATCCTTTACCACGGCCAAGCAAGTGCGCACACAGACAGCCATTGGTGAAAGTCCAGTATCCGTGGCCTTTGCAGCAGTGGCTATGGCGCGTCAAATTTTTGCTGACTTTAGTCAGCAAAAAGCCTTATTGATTGGTGCGGGTGAAACCATCGAATTAGTAGCTAGGCATTTGCGCGAAGCCGGTGTACAGCAGTTGATGGTGGCGAATAGAACCTTGCAGCGGGCGGAAAATTTGGCAGCGGAGTTTGATGCCAAGGCCATGCTCTTGTCTGATATTCCTGAATACTTAGCGCAGGCTGATATTGTTATTTCCTCCACCGCAAGCCAATTACCTATCTTGGGTAAAGGGGTGGTGGAAAGGGCCTTAAAGCAGCGTAAACATCGTTTGATGTTTATGGTTGATATTGCCGTGCCACGTGATATTGAAGCCGAAGTCGATGAGCTTGACGACGTTTATTTATATACTGTTGATGACTTAAAAGATGTCATCGAAGAAGGTAAGCGCTCACGCCAAGAGGCCGCACAGGCAGCAGAAAAAATCATTGATCAAGGTATCGAAGCATTCTTGGTGAAAGAAAAAGCCCTCGATGCAGTAGGTACTATTCGTGAGTTTCGCAACAAGATGGAAACTTTACGCGATGCTGAGCTAGAAAAAGCCCTGGCCAGCTTAGAAAAAGGTCAGCCCGCAGGGCAGGTGTTGCAACGCTTGGCGCGCGATTTGAGCAATAAAATGATGCATGGCCCTACCATCTATTTAAAGAAGGCTAGCGTCGAAGATAAAGAACATGGCCTGCAAACTGTGCAGGACATCTACGAGTTAAATAAGTAATTATGAAAGCTTCTATATTACAGAAATTAGATCATCTTAAAGATCGTTACGAAGAGCTTGAAGCGCTTCTGGGCGAGGCTGAAGTGATCATGGATCAAAACAGGTTCCGCGCCTATTCAAAAGAATATGCCGAACTAGAAGACGTGGTAAAGCTGTATTCTGAATATGTTGTCCTGCAGGATGACATGGATGAAGCCGCCTTGATGCTGGAAGAAGACGACGTCGAAATGAAAGCCATGGCGCAAGAAGAAATTCTAGCAGGCAAAGCGCGTCAAGAAGGGCTTGAGCTAGATTTACAAAAGCTACTGTTACCAAAAGATCCCAACGATGGTCACAACACCTTTGTCGAAATCCGCGCTGGTACCGGTGGTGACGAAGCCGCTATTTTTGCTGGTGACCTGTACCGGATGTACACCCGTTATGCCGAAACTATGGGCTGGCGTGTAGAAATTATTAGTGCCAACGAAGGTGAGCACGGCGGTTACCGTGAAGTGATCACCCGCATGGTAGGTAACGATGTGTATTCGCGTTTGAAGTTTGAATCTGGCGCGCACCGCGTGCAGCGCGTACCCGAAACCGAATCACAGGGCCGTATTCATACGTCAGCTTGTACCGTAGCGGTGATGCCAGAAGCAGAATCGGTGGACGATGTGGATATCAATAAAGGTGATTTGCGTATTGATACCTTTCGCGCCTCCGGTGCCGGTGGCCAGCACGTCAACAAGACTGATTCGGCTATTCGTATCACCCATATCCCTTCTGGTGTCGTTGTTGAATGTCAGGATGAGCGTTCGCAGCATAAGAACAAAGCCAAAGCCATGTCTTTGCTAGCGTCTAAGTTGTTGACTAGTGCTCAGGATGCGGTGGCTGCAGAGCAAGCTGACCAACGTAAGAGTTTGGTGGGCAGTGGTGACCGCTCCGAACGCATCCGTACCTACAACTATCCGCAAGGTCGTGTGACGGATCATCGTATCAACCTGACCTTGTATCGATTGAATGAAATCATGGAAGGTGACGTCAACTGTGTTATCGAACCACTGATTAATGAGCATCAGGCCAATATGCTGGCTGCTTTGAGCGATAGCGAAGGTTAATCGGTATGCCCACACGTGCGCAGGCGCTGACGTGGGCGCGGCAACAGCTAGAGGCAGGTGAAAGCCCTGCCTTGGATAGCGATATCATCCTTAGCCATTTACTTGCTTGTAATACAGCTAGCCTTTACGCTTGGCCAGAAAAACCACTCGAAGCAGATCAATGGCAAGCCTTTCAAGCCGCCATAGCCCGTCGCCATAAAGGCGAACCCGTAGCTTATATCGTCGGTGAGCAAGGTTTTTGGAATCTGATTTTACAAACACACCCTTCTACGCTGATACCGCGCCCCGAAACGGAGCTTTTAGTTGAGTTGGTGTTGGCGAAATCCTTACCTGAAAATACTCGGTTGTTAGATCTTGGTACTGGCACGGGTGCCATTGCTTTGGCTTTGGCTGGTGAAAATTCAAGCTGGCAGGTGCTGGGAGTTGAATTTAATGCTGACGCCGTGCAGTTGGCGCAAACCAATGCACAGTTAAATAGCATCACCAATGCACGCTTTCAGCAGGGTGACTGGGCCCAGGGTATTGGTGATGGTTGGCACTGTATTGTTAGTAATCCCCCCTATATTGATCCGCAAGATCCACACCTGCAGCAGGGTGATGTACGCTTTGAACCCTTGTCGGCTTTAGTGGCTGATGGCGCCGGCTTGGCAGATATAAAGGTCATTGCGCAGCAGGCTATGCAACGCCTCAATAGTGGCGGCTGGTTGCTATTAGAGCACGGCTATGATCAAGGTCAGGCGGTGCGGGGTATCCTACTTGCATCAGGCTTTGATCAGGTGCAGACTGAGCTAGACTATGGTCAGCGCGAGCGTGTAACCCTAGGCCAAAAAAGATAGATCAGAAGATAGACTCAAGGCCTTGAACCCGCATTAAACAACATAATGAATTCGCTATGATGAACGACAATCAACTACTGCGTTACAGTCGCCAAATAATGCTACCAGAATTTGATTATGACGGTCAGCAAGCATTGCTTGATGCTACAGTCCTAATCGTTGGTTTGGGTGGCCTAGGCAGTCCTGTGGCCATGTATTTGGCGGCAGCGGGGGTTGGGCACCTGGTATTGGTGGACGATGATGCAGTGGATTTTAGTAACCTGCAGCGCCAAATAGCGCATACCGAGGCCGCTATTGATCAACCTAAGGTGGTGTCTGCGGCGGCCAGCATCGCGGCTATCAATAGTGATATCAAAGTTACTTGTCTACAACAGCGTCTAGCAGGCGATGCTATGTTGCAGCAAATAAGCAAGGCTACCCTGGTAGTGGATTGTACCGACAATCAAGGTACGCGTGCTGGTGTGAATGCGGCTTGTTGGCAGTCTAAAACACCTTTGGTGTCAGGCGCTGCTATACGCTTTGAAGGCCAGTTAAGCGTGTTTGATAGTCGCCAAGAACATTCCCCATGCTATGCCTGCTTATATGCTACCGTAGGCGATATGGATGCTACCTGCGCCGCTAACGGTGTTGTTTCACCGATAGTGGGCGTAATAGGTAGCATGCAGGCTTTGGAAGCCATTAAATTGATCGCTGGAGTCGGCGAGTCGCCAGTCGGTAAGCTGATGATGTTTGATGGCTTGGCAGCTCAGTGGCGCAGCTTTGGCTTGCCAAAACTGCCTGCATGTCAGGTTTGTGGTGGGATCGAATAGGTACAAGTCGAGTGGGCGACCAGTATTGATGCGCTGTCTTGCTGGCCTTGTTCGATAGATATTTCACAAATCGCCAAGCGTTTGCCCAGTTTTAGTAAGCTACCACGTGCGTACATGGGTACACCGGCTTCCGGCTTGCGTAAAAAATTAATATTCAGATTGGTGGTTACGGCCAATGCTTCGGGACCCAGTTTATTTAGAATAGTGCCGTAGGCTGTGACATCAGCCAAAGCCATCATAGTAGGGCCAGAAATAGTATTGCCAGGGCGTAAATGAGAGTCGTCTGGTTGTAGGGCAAAGATCACTTCTGTAGCGGTGACATCGTGCACTACCCCTACCTTTTCTATTTGTGGGAAGTGCTCTTGTAGAAAAGCGTTTAAGGCAATTTTGTTCATTTCTGGTACTCGTTTTTTAACGGCGCCCGGTAGCATATCATGACATTCGTTTTATTGTTTATTATTAATATGTTGTATAGACTTTACTGAGTTTAAAAAAAGCATCTTTTTTTAGAAACTTTAGCTCATAAGTATTGACTCTGTTAGCAAATGGTTTAATATACGCCACCTCTGCGGAGGGGTGGCAGAGTGGTCGAATGCAACGGTCTTGAAAACCGTCGTTGGCTAATACCCAACCGAGAGTTCGAATCTCTCCTCCTCCGCCATTTTTTCCCTGCCAGGAAAAAGAGCAAGCCGCTAGGCTTGTAAAATACATAGCACGAATTTGGGTCGTTAGCTCAGTTGGTAGAGCAGTTGGCTTTTAACCAATTGGTCGGGCGTTCGAGTCGCCCACGACCCACCATATAAAACAGCCCCCGTGTCGTCAGACACGGGGGTTTTTTTATGAATTGGAAATATGTTTTTGGCGTGGTGGCATAGTGCTCTTGTCTTAAGCATGACGGAGCGCTAAGCATGACGGGACAGGCACTTTTGCTGCGC
>DPHB01000028.1:0-8396 GCA_003521845.1 Oceanospirillaceae bacterium
AGACAATCCTTTACAGGCGGATTATGCCGCCATTGGCGTCACTGACGTCAATGATGATGTCGAAGAACTGTCCTTACTGGGTGAAGTCATTGATGGCCTCGCCACCACGGATGTGGATGCAGTGAGTGAAGTGCAAGCCTATGCCGATGCGGTGCAAAGCGTCATGGAGGCAGCGGCAGGAGATGCCAGTAAACCGACTAAAGATGAGCTGCAGAAGTTAGGTATTGAAGGTGTCAGTGCCGGTAATATAGGGCTAATTCAAGCCGCTATTACTGAAACTCTAGCGGATGGCAGTGAAGTAGATAGCATTCAAGAGATTCAAGATCTGGTGAATTTGCTGCCACCATCAATTTCTAGCTTTGACTTCGCCTCCACAGGTGGCCAGAACAGCTATTTAAATGCCGATGATGTGCTACATATTACCGTGAACTTTACTAAAGCGGTTGTGGTTAATGGCAACCCAGCGCTAAGCATCAATATTGACGGATCACCTGCCACAGCGGTCTACAAATCTGGTTCTAATTCGGACGCATTGGTATTCGAGTACAAAATAGGGACAACAGAAAATGATGCCGATGGCATATCAATCGGTAGCGATGCCTTGGATCTTAATGGTGCCACAATTACTGAAGTTGGCAACGGAAAGACAGCAATCATAACCCATGATGCGGTAGCAGATAATGGCGCCTTTATGGTCGATACTATTGCCCCTGTTGTAAGCGCCGTGGTCATCACTGGTGATTCCGGTAAGCTAAATGATCGCCTAAATGAAGACGATACAGTTACCGTCAGTGTCACCTTTGACGACAAAGTTGAATTTGACCCTAATATTGGTAAACCAAGCATATGGTTGAATGTTGGTGGGCAATCCCGTGAAGCCACCTACGTTAGTGGCGGTGGTAGCAGCGTTCTGCAGTTTACCTACACCATTGCAGCAGAAGATAACGATAGTGATGGTATTGCTATTGATGCCAATAGTATTAGCTTGAATGGTGCTACTGTGACTGACCTGGCTGGTAATGTCGCCGCAAGCTTAGCCCACGACGCAGTAGCTAATAATAGTAGCTACCTCGTTGATAATACGGGCCCGGATACTACCGTAGTTATTAATAGTATTAGTGAAGATACGGGTATTTCTGGGGACGACTTCATTACCGATGACAATGATGGTCTAATTATTTCAGCAACGCTAAGCAAGGCTTTAGAACCTGGCCAATTACTGCAATATTCGATTGGTGGTGATGTTTGGACCGACATATCTAGCTCAGTGGATGCTTTGCTGGTAACTCATACAGATTTGAGTTTGACCGCTAGTACTACTATAGCGTTGCGGGTTGTGGACGAGGCGGGTAATACTGGCGATATAGCTAGTCAAGTGATCGTAATAGATACATCAGCACCGGAATTTACTAGTGGCTCTGTGGTAACTGTCAATGAGGGGATTTCTAGTGAGGAGGCTACATACATTGCTACTGTTAATGATGAGTCGCAAATATTTTACTCACTGGTTGGCACTGCCGATGATAAATTGTTCGGAATTAATTCTGCAACTGGTGAGGTGACATTTAAGCAGAGTCCTGATTTTGAAAATCCCGCTGATTTTGGTACTGATAATATCTACAATATTACAGTGCGAGCCACAGATTATATGGGTAACGAAACCGATCAAGATGTGGCCATCACGGTTGCAAATACGGACGAGCCAGCGCCGGTAAGTTTGGATTTAGGACTTTCTGGTTCCTTTAGTATGAACCTGATTAGAGGGTACACCACTTCGGCCGGCAAAACCTATTTCTATGTCGATGTTGATGGCAAAAATGATGTAGGTAGTGATGACAGAGTGACCCACGATATACTAGATCATATGTTTAACAATGGCGTTAACACTGTTGATACACAACCAGGTGGGGCTAGAGAAGGTATAGATGATGAGCGTACACTAGTAAAAAATGGTTATACGCTGGTGTTGCCAACGGTTGCTGAACTAGCAATCCTGCAAACGGAAGTGAACTTAACAGAAGGCAGTATAGACAACCAATTATGGCCAGCTGCTGGCAATTATTGGACTTCCACCGCTTCTACAAGCTCCAACTATCACTATGCGCAATATATTAGTAATCAAGGTTATGGCAGTTCTAATTTACCGGACTCTTCAAAAAACTATGTCATGTTTGAGGTGTTATATAACGGCCATGATAGCAGTTATAACAAAGTAGTAACGGCCGCGGGAAACAACACTGCTAGTAGTAAATTGTTGGTTTCGGACTATGCGGGCTTAGGTGTGACCGGCGTTGATAGCGCAAATTTGGCAGCAATTAACGATAGCTTGGATACGAGTATTATTGCGTCTACGTCGGTGGATACGCATGCTAAATTGCAAAATCTAGTTAGCAGCTATCAAACTATTTTAGAGCTAGCCGACGCCAAATCCAGCGACGATACTGCTCCCGTTTACGCTGATTATGTCAACATTGGTGTGAGTGTTACCGATAATCCACAAGTACTGAAGTTATTAGGCCAAGTTATTGACATCAAATCTCATGACCAAGTCGATACCATTACAGAACTTCAAGCCTTAGCTGCTGCTGTAGAAAAGGTGGTAAGCGCAGCCACGGGTGGTACAGCACCTAGTTTGGCTGAATTGCATTTGTTAGGTCTTGATCAAGCTAACGAAGACAACCTTGAGAGTATACAAAATGCTATAGCCGCAACAGGTGATGGCACCAAAGTGGATAGCCTGGCGGAGTTGCGTAATATTACCAGCTCAGTGTCTGCGACTCTGGATTTATCTGAATTCTCTAGCCTTAATTTGAATCTAATCAATCCCATATGGACTGAAGAGGGCAAACTTTATTATTACGTGGATGTGAGTGATAACGGTTTTAGCACAGGCACGGATACTGTAACTCAGTATCAATTAAGTGGCTTACTTAGCAGTTCCGGTAGTGTGGCGCCTAGCCAACCTGCTGGAGCCTTAGAAGGGGTTGATGATCAACGTACAGTCATTATTGACGGCTATACGTTGGTTTTACCCACTCAAGCAGAGCTTGTTGCTCTGTATAATCAACCGGGCAATGTCTCAGAACACGGTTGGGCTAGTTCGCCCTACTGGACTGCAGATTATGCTAGTGCTGATAATAGTCACGCTAATGTCTATCTAACCGACTATACAGGCACTAAGCCTAGTATTGGCCGGAGTCCTGATAGATATCAACATAACGTGGTATTGCAGGTCTTGTCTAGCGAGCGTGATGCTGCGTTGGAAAAAGTAAAGCAGGTGTCCGACACTAGCGATTCGAGCAACAATACTTTGTCCGTAGTGGATTATCAGGCGTTGCACTTGAATCACATAACGCAACACAGTGTAGCGGCCGTTAACAGCGTGTTGGACCTGAATACGATTACTTCCAGTGATGTAAATACAGTGTCTAAAATACAAACTTTGTTTGACAGTTTTAATAAGGTTTTAAACTTGGCAGACGGCAATACCTTAGGTAGTGATCAGCCATCGCAATCAGACTTCACTAGCATTGGTATCACCGGTATCGATGATACGGCAAAACTACAGCTGCTAAACCAAGTGCTAGATCTAAAACAAGAGGTGCAGGTAAATAGCGTAACCGAGTTACAAGCTATTGCGGATGCAGTACAGCTTGTGGTGGCTACAGCAGCGGGAACTAGTAGTGCGCTAACAGAAGCAGACATGCTGATATTGGGTTTTGCTAGTGTTACTAACGCTAATATAGCTAGTATTAAGTCGGCTATAGCCGCTACCGAGGCTGATGGCAGTGGTGTTGATTCAGTTGGCAAGCTAATTCAGCTAATTGACAGTACACCAGTGACGCTTGATTTAGGTACGCATGAAAGTGGAGTTAATCTGCAGTTAATTGAACCCATTACTACCCAGTCGGGTAAGGTGTATTACTTCCTAGACGTTACCGGTTCCGATGGCGCTACTGGTGCAGATGCCGTCTCCCATGCCTTGTTAGATGAGCTATTTAACGCTGGTTCGGATACTGAAGATACACAAATTAATGGTGCCGTGGCCGGTACCGATGATGCCCGTACCATCATTATTGGTGGCTACACCTTAGTGTTGCCCACAGAGGCTGAGTTAGAGGCATTGTATGATGATGTGGCCACTAACCCAGCTGCCAACTGGGACAGTTCATCAAGTTATTGGAGTTCTACTTGGTCGGGCGCTGCTAATTACCATTCTGTCAATAAGTTACATGGCTCAAGCTATAGCAAAGCCTGGCAGCTTGATGGAGAGAGCTACTTAGTAGCATTGCAAGTGATTGACGGCACCGATAATTCAGCGCTACAGCAAATAACCAGTGCAGCCGACAATAACACGGCCCTAAGTGGCAACATAGCAACCAGTGTCTTTGCCGCAGCTGGGGTAGCAGGCGTATCGAGTGACAATATTGCTTTGCTAAGTAGCGTACTAGATAGTACTAATGTGAATGGTGAGCAAACAAATTCAGTGTCTAAAGTACAAGATATTGTCGATACCGCCAACGCATTGTTTAGCCGGGCTGATGGGGTGTCTAGTGATACCGCAGGATTAATCTATGACGATTACACTGCCTTAGGTATCAATGTTACTGATGATGACCAAATAATTCATTTACTGGGTCAAGCCGTTGACGTTAAACAGGTTGCAGAAGTTGCTACTTTTGACCAAGTACAGGCCTTAGCCGATGCCGCAACGCAAGTGATACAAGCGGCTACGTCCAATGACAGTAATAACGTTAGCTTCACTGATTTGCAGCTGCTTGGTGTTTCAGGTGTCGATAGCAGCAATATAGCAAAAGTGGCATATGCCATTGCCAATACCAATGCAACAAGTACTGGTTTGGAGGTTGATAGCCTAAATGAACTACGTATATTGGCGAGCGGCATACCACAAACTTTGGATGTGACTTTGGTTGGTGTTGAGTGGGATGTTCAACTTATAAAACCAGTCATCACCCAAGATGGCAAAGTTTATTATTTAATTGATTTTCATGGTGCAGACCAGCCAGATAATATTATGCATGCTTATCTAGATGGATCATTTAATACTGAAAACGGTGCCAGTACATACAATACGCAGCCCAATGGTGCCCTAGATGGTGTTGATGACGTACGTACCATGGTTGTTGATGGCTACACATTGGTGCTGCCCACCTTAGCCGAGTTACAGCAATTGTCGGATGACGCCTTGTCCATTGCAGAGCCGGAAGGTTGGTACGACGCAACCTATTGGACTGCGGACCTAATGGGGTTTGGCCAGTATGGGGCGTATAATTTTTCTAACGCAGTAGCTAGCTCTAGTAGCGGTATTACAAAGAACTACGTGGCAGTGCAGGTATTGTCAAATAACCGCAATGGGGCCTTAGAAATCATTAGCCAAGCCTCACAAGATAATAATGCATCTACAGCAGTTACTGTAGAAACCTTCGCTAGTGCTGGAATACAAGGCGTTACTAGCGATAACTTGGCCGCTGTGAATAGCGTCTTGGACAGTGATAGCATAAATATAAATATCAATTTCAACCTAGTTAGCTCCTATGCGGACGTTAAAGGGGTTGTCGATGCATACAATGCTATTTTGACTTATGGCGCAGGCAATAGCGAAGCTGCAGCAGTGCCAAATCATAGTGACTATGTCGATATTGGCCTCAATATGCCTAACGATACCCAAGTGCTGACTCTGGTGAACCAGGTGGTGCGTTCCAAGCCATTGGTTGATATTGACTCAGTCACCCAGTTACAAGCCATTGTTGATGCGGCCAATAATGTCATGACAGGGGCCAGTGGTGATGGCAGTGCAGTGAGCTTAACAGATTTGCATGTGCTGGGTGTAGAGGGTGTTAACAGTAGTAACTTATCCTTGCTACAAAATAAAATTGCCAACACAGATAATTCTGGCACTGGGGTAGACAGCCTCAATGAACTACAACTATTGTCTAGCGGTATAGCCTCCGAACTCATTCTGAGCGATGTAGGTGGCCTAAAACTCAACTTGATCAAACCCGTCATCACTCCTGATGGTAAGGTGTATTATTTTGTTGATTTTGGTGGCGATAAAGTGTCAGGAACTGACGATGCCGTTAACCATAATTTACTCAACGGCGCATTTAATATTGAAAATGATGGTAAAAGTACCACTAGTTCACAACCTTTTGGGGCCGTAGAGGGTTTGGATGATACGCGAACATTGATTAGTGATGGTTACACCATAGTTTTACCAACTGTGGCTGAATTGAAAATGCTCTATAGCACCACCTTGTCCGGTGTGGAGCCAGAAGGCTGGCTCGATAGCGCCTACTATTGGGCAGCTGATCAATATAACTACTCTAACCACCACAATGGAGTTCGTTTAGATACGGGTGCTTCTATGTATAGTACAGACACGGCAACCTATGCAGTTGCTGTGCAGGTAATCTCATCTAGCCGTGATGCCGCATTGGAGGTCATCGCTCAATCCGCAAGTGACAATGATGAGGCTTCTAATGTGCGCTTAAGCACTTTTGCGGCTTTGGGTTCTCAGAATGTTACTAATGATAATTTGGCCGCCATTAATAGTGCCTTAGATAGCACAAATGTTGATTTTAGCGCCGCCGATAGCTACCTAGAAGTACAAGGCGTTATAGATGGCTACAATGCCATCTTGGCCCATGCCTTAGGTGTCAGTAATAGCCAAGCAACGACGACACCGAGCTATGAAAACTACACGAATATTGGTGTCAATATTACCAATGATCCACAAGTACTGAAGCTGTTAGGCCAAGCTTTACAAATGAAGCAAGCAGAGGATGTGAGCACGGTGGCTGCAGTTCAGGCACTAGTTGATGCCGTAGAAAATACTATATCGGCGGCTAAAACCAGCGATGGTTCTCAAGTTAGCTTGGATGATTTGGAACTAGTGGGTGTGGCAGGTGTTAATAGTGATAATATTACTAACGTACAGGCAGCCATTGCGAGTTCAAATAATGACGGTACCGCAGTTGATACGCTAAGTGAGTTACGCATGTTGGCTAGTGATATCCCTATGGAACTGAGTCTAACCGATGTGGGTGATTTAAAATTAAATTTAATCAAACCCGTTATGACTCAAGATGGCAAAGTTTATTACTTTATTGATATCAATGACGATGGTTTTGTGACTTCTGGCTCTGCCGGTGATCAGGTCACACATGACTTGCTCGATAGGGTATTTAATTTTGAAAATGGCGGTACCAATACTAATTCCTCACAGTCAGGTGGTGCTGTTGAAGGCGTTGATGGCAGTCGTACTTTACGCAGCGAAGGCTACACGATTATATTGCCAACGGCAGAAGAGTTGACTCTTCTAAGAAGTGACGCCTTGGCTGATGGCAATTCAGAAAACTGGCTTGCGAGTTCTTATTGGGCAGCAGGTTATGCGGGCAAAGATACTGGGCGAGATATGCACTCAATGTATTCTTTTCAAAGTAATTCTACGTTCCGAAATTTTGATTTCAATAATGGCTTTGTTGCTGTGCAAGTATTGTCAGAGCACCGAGATGCTGCTCTGGCAACGATTAGACTTGCTGCCACAGAAAACAATGCTGGAGCCAATGTATCTTTAGACACCTATATTGCTCTAGGTATTGCCGGAGTGACAGAAACTAATTACACATCCATCAACAATGCCTTGGATACTAGTGTGGTTGCTAACACTTATCTTGATGTGCAAAAGGTAGCGGATGCGTATAATGCCATACTAAGCCATGCTACAGGTGTAAGCTCTGCTGCGGTTGCACCAGATCATGCGGATTACACCAACATTGGTATGACTTTGGCCGATGATGCCGCTGTACTGAAATTGTTAGGTCAAGTTATACAGATGCAGCAAGGGACTGGTATTGCTACTGTGGCGCAGGTGCAGGCTTTGGCTGATGCGGTAGAAAATGTAATGGCTGCTGCAGTACAAAGCGATGCTTCAAAGGTGAGTTTGGATGACCTGCAACTGTTAGGTGTTCATGGTGTTAGCACTGGTAACATTGCAACTGTACAAAACGCCATTGCCAACGCGACTAAAGAAGATGTTGATACATTGAGCGAGCTGGGTTTACTGGCCAATGGTCTACCTAATACATTGAGTTTGACAGAAACAGCGGGTATCAAGCTTGAGTTAATTAAGCCCATAATGACGGCCTCAGGCAAGGTTTACTACTTGCTTGACCACTCCGGTAATGGGGGGTTAGATTCGACTGACCAAATTAGTCACGATGCCCTTGATAGTTTGTTCAATAGCTCCGGTGACACTTTAGCTACCCAAAGTAATGGGGCAACGGCAGGCCTTGATGATGAACGTACGGCTCTCGTGGATGGTTATACCCTGATTTTGCCAACTAAGGCAGAACTTTTGGCTTTGCATAATGATG
>DPHB01000028.1:8618-22678 GCA_003521845.1 Oceanospirillaceae bacterium
TAATAGTGCCGATAACCATGATGTGGTTTATATGACTAGTGGCATCACTTCAAGTTCTGCCGATACGTCAAAGCACTATGTGGTACTTGAAGTCATCGATGCCATCACCAACGTCTCGTTGGATAGCATTAGTCAAGCAGCAGGTGCTAATGCGGCCAGCTCACTAGTTATTGATGATTATCAAGATGCCGGTGTGATTGGTGTTACCAGTGACAATCTCAGTCCTATAAATAGCATCTTGTCGGCTACACAGGTGAGTGCTACTGATGTGGATACTGTGGTGAAGTTGCAAGCTATTATTGATGCTTACCAAGTATTGCAGGATGCAGCTGATGGAGTGGCTGACGGCGACAGTCAAGCAAGCCAAATCCAATACCAAGTATTGGGCTTGAATGGTTTAGATTCGGTGGCTGAACTGGCGCTCATGGGTAGCATAGTAGATAGCTTAAGCATTAGTGAAATCAATGACCATAGTAAGCTAGATGCTCTGCGTAGTGGCGTAGTAGCCTTGCTGGATGCGGTTGATAGTAGCGGTTCCCAAGTGAGCTTGGAGCAGTTAAAGGCACTAGGTGTGATAGGTGTCAATGAATCCAATATCGCTGATGCCCAAAGTGCCGTTGCAGGTGTTACTAATGGTAGTGATCTGGACAGTTTGGATAAGTTGCAAACCTTGGTGACTGGTGTGGTGAATCCAAATCTGGCCATTATTTCTAACGCTGCCCAAAATAGCTCAGCTAGTACAAGTAGCCCATCTGTAAGTGCCTATACCAATGCAGGTATTGATTATGTTGATGATAATAATCTTGCTGCGCTAAATAGTTTACTTAATGGTACCACCGTAACCGGTTTTGCTTTGAATACCGTAGCAGAAGTACAGTTTATGGTGGATGCTTATGTGGCCCTAAGTAGTAACGCTGACGGTCATCGCGATGGTGATGTTGCACTAACGACAGGCCAGTGGCTAGCGCTTGGTGTAACTGGTATTGATACGGCAGCTGAACTGAGTTTGTTGGCTGATGTGATTGATGGCAAGTCTGTTGATGAGGTAGATAGCTTAACTAAGCTACAAGATATCGCCGATGCTGTTCAGCATTTTGTGGCCGCTGCTGCAAATGATAGCAGTGAGCTGGAGTTGGCAGACTTTGATCAGCTAGGTATTAATCTAGATAGCGCTAATCTGCAAGCTATCAAAGCAAGCATTTGCGGCTCCGTTAATAGCGGTGGGGCTATCGATAGCGTTGCTAAGTTGCAAAGTGTGGTGGATTCCGCCCCCTCACCTATTGCAAGCTTGAGTATATCGACTAGGCATTTTGGTCCAGAATATGACCTTGACCTCATCAAACCTTTCGTCACTAGTGATGGGAAAATATATTATTTTGTTGATGTATCCGCCAATGTTGCTGATTCCGAAGCTGATGTCCTTTCAGGTAGCTCCCTCAACTATTTCCTAGAGCCGAGTAATACAGTTAATAGCCTCAATCAGACCCAGCCTGATGGTGCTGTTGCTGGTTATGAAGATGCTCGCGCCATGGTTAGGGATGGTTATACTGTTGTGGTGCCAAACGCGGATGAATTGGTGGTTTTGTTCAATGAAAGTGGTAGTCAAGCGCCAGAGGGCTGGGCAGATGGTTATTATTGGGCCGCTGATAGCGCATCAGCCGTCAATACTATGACTGCGGTGAACCCGTCTGGTACGGTGACATCCCTTAGTCAGTCGGCTAACCCCTCCTATGTTGTGTTGCAAATTATCGCTCCCGAATTAAGTGATATTGCAGAGGTGAGTAACGGCGATGATGAAATACAAATCAATGCCAGTATGGTGGCTGATTTGAAGGATACGGTACTCGATATGGGTGCAGGTATTGATACGCTACAGCTTTTGGGTACTAGCATAGACATGGATTTGACCAATCTAGACAACGGCAACTTGCAAAACATCGAGTACATTGATCTTACAGGTATTCATCAGGAACATAGCTATCTTATTCCTTTAGATAATGCGCTGACGCTCGCGATTGATGATGTATTAGCGGTTACCGACGAAAATAACGTCTTGAAGATCATGGGTGATGCCGGTGATACGGTAGACCTTACCGGCATGACAAACCCTATGAACGCGGCAGGCAAACCAACCTATGAAATAGAGGCAGGGGAAAAATACTACGTTTACTCGGCAACGGGGTCTACGGCAGAGCTGTGGATTGATGTTGATATCCAAGTTAATGGTGTTCTATAAGCCTTAACGTATGTGCAAGGTAGTTGGATGGCTAAATATCTTTAACTGATTCCATCACCACAAAGGTGCTAGTCTGCTGTACATGGGGGAGCGTAGAAATACGCTCCCCCAATACCATTCTATAGGCTGCCATATCCTTGGTGCGCACTTTTATCAAGTAATCAAAGTTGGCGGCCGTCATATGGCATTGTTCGACTTCGGGTATTTGGTTCACCGCTTCATTAAACGCTTTTAGGGAACGGCTGCTAGTCGAATCCAGAGTCACTTGCACGAAAGCCACATGATCCAACCCCAGCTTGGCCTTATCCACTAGGGCCACAAAGCCTGTGATATAGCCATTTTCTAAGAGGCGTTTAAGGCGCACCTGACAAGGTGTATTGGATAGGCCGACACGGTCGGCAAGGGCGGTGACCGTGAGGCGGCCGTCTTCTTGTAGGGCTTTGATTATGGCTTGGTCGTGGCGGTCTAGAGCTTGCATAGGAGTCCAATTGTTGCTTTAAATTTGGCTGTATTGGCTAATAATTATACATATTGTGGTGATATTATCTAGTATATGCATAATATTTTGGTAAAAATGCATCATATATTTACAAAAATAAGTCAATTTACTTAATTAAAAATAACTACAATGAAGCTTAATATCCATCCATGTTGAGGTTCGCCATGTCAGTACCACAAGTCTTAGATTTAGCCGTTGTTCGTTGTCAGTTGCGTGCTGCCTACCTAGCTGATGAAACTCAGTGCATTCAGTCATTGTTGTCTAGCCTTAATATGTCGGCCGAAGAAGGTGATTTGATTTCTGCCCGAGCTGCAGATTTGGTACGCCAAGTACGGCATAACTCTAGCCCGACCATGATGGAAAAATTCTTGGGTGAATATGGCCTAAGTTCTAAAGAAGGCGTGGCCTTGATGTGCATGGCCGAGGCCCTGCTGCGAGTGCCCGACAAGGCCACCATTGATGCCTTGATAGAAGACAAGGTGCAAGCGGGGGACTGGTCTAGCCACTTGGGGCACTCAGATTCGTCTTTGATTAACTCGTCTACCTGGGCCTTGTTAGTCACCGGTAAAATACTGGCACCCGTCGATAATGCCAACGTGGGTGCTACCCTGCGCGGCATGGTAAAACGCTTGGGCGAACCTGTGGTGCGCACAGCGGTGGCGCAAGCCATGAAAGAGCTGGGTGCACAGTTTGTTTTAGGACGCACCATGGCTGAGGCCACCAAACGTGGTCAAAAGATGCAAAAGCAAGGCTACACCTATTCTTTTGACATGTTAGGAGAAGCGGCACGCACAGCGGCCGATGCCAAGCGCTACATGCAGGCCTATAGCCAGGCCATTGCCGACTTGTCGGGCCACTGTAAGCATGCTGATATTCGCGATAATCCAGGTATTTCGGTCAAGCTTTCGGCTTTGCATCCGCGTTATGAGTGGGGCCAGCGTGAACGGGTTATGCGCGAACTAGTGCCTCGTGTGTTGGTTTTGGCAGAGCAGGCGAAAGCTGCCAATATGGGTTTTAACATCGATGCTGAAGAAGCTGACCGCTTGGAGCTGTCCATGGATGTCATTGCCGCCGTATTGGCTAGCCCTAGCTTGGCCGGCTGGCATGGTTTCGGTGTGGTAGTGCAAGCCTTTGGCAAGCGCGCAACACACATGTTGGATTGGTTATACAGCCTTGCTAAGCACCTTGACCGTCAAATTATGGTGCGTTTGGTCAAGGGTGCCTATTGGGATGCCGAGATCAAACGTGCGCAGGTGATGGGACTTGACGGCTTTCCGGTATTTACTCGCAAGGCCAATACCGACTTGTCCTACTTGGCTTGTGCTAAGCAGCTACTCGATATGGATGACCGCATTTACGGCCAGTTTGCTACGCACAATGCCCATTCTGTGGCCGCCATTGTACATATGGCAGGTAAGCGCAAGTATGAATTCCAGCGTTTACACGGCATGGGTGAATCCCTACAGGCCAGTGTGATGGCCCAAGGTGATGTGCGCTGCCGCATATACGCACCGGTGGGTGCCCATGAAGATTTGTTGGCTTATCTGGTGCGTCGTTTGCTAGAAAACGGTGCCAATTCCTCCTTTGTACACCAGTTGGTAAACCCAGAAATTAGCCCCGCCACCATTGCTCAGAACCCTGTGCAAATCATTGCACAACGCTTGGCGCTGCACTTGAGCATACCCAGTAAGGTAGTCGCCGAACCAAAACATATTTTTGGCACAGAGCGCAGCAATGCCAAGGGTTGGGATATCACCGATGCCAGTACCTTGCAACATATGCAGAGTGCGCGTAAGCCATGGCAGAACCATCAGTGGCAAGCACAAGCCATGGTGGCAAGTGATGAACAGCCCGATGACGCCATTGCCGTAATTAATCCAGCGCTGCCAGCAGATTGTGTTGGTAGTGTGCAAGAGGCGTCGGCCGAGCAGGTGGCAGATGCTATTCATGCCGCTCACAATGGACAGAAAACCTGGCAAGCCATGCCTGTTGCCGAACGGGCGGCTTGTTTTGAGCGCCTAGCCGAACTGTATGAAGAGCACGCCAATGAATTGTTTGTGTTATTGGCGAGGGAGGCCGGTAAGAGCTGGCTAGATGCCGTGGGTGAAGTGCGTGAGGCCGTAGATTTTGCCAGTTTTTATGCCCAGCAAATGCGCGCAGCTACGCATAGCGAAGGCCGTGGTGTCATTGCTTGTATTTCGCCGTGGAACTTCCCCTTGGCTATCTTTAGTGGGCAGGTGCTAGCTGCCTTGGCGGCAGGCAATGCCGTGTTAGCCAAGCCTGCCAGCCAAACGCGTTTGATTGCTTATCGTGCGGTACAACTCATGCACCAAGCGGGTATTCCTTTAGCCGCCTTGCAGTACCTGCCGGGTGGTGGTGCTAAAGTCGGAGGCCCTATTACTAGCAACCCCAAAGTAAGTGGCGTGTGTTTTACCGGTTCTACGGCCACGGCACAACATATTAACCAAGTGATGGCGCAAAACCTATCGGCCGAGGCACCGATTATTGCCGAAACGGGTGGCCTAAACGCCATGATTGTCGACTCCACGGCCTTGCCAGAACAGGTGATACGGGATGTATTGGCTTCGGCTTTTCAAAGTGCTGGCCAGCGTTGTTCGGCCTTACGCATGCTGTACGTACAAGAAGACGTGGCTGAGAAGATGCTCAGCATGTTGTTTGGGGCCATGGATGAGTTGCAAGTTGGCGACCCCAGCTTGTTGTCTACAGACGTAGGCCCAGTGATTGATCTGGCGGCTAAGTCTGGTATAGAAGCACACATTGCTACCCATGAAATTCAAGGCAAGGTGTTAAAGACCGTGCCTGTGCCGGCGACAGGGTTGTTTGTGGCACCTACGGTCATTAAGCTTGCTGGCATTGAAGAGTTGCAAGAAGAGATCTTTGGCCCTGTGCTGCACGTGGCCACTTTTGCCGCACACGAATTAGACAAGGTGGTGGATACCATCAACGCGCAAGGCTATGGTTTGACCTTTGGTGTGCACACCCGAGTAGATGCCCGTGTGGAACAGCTAGTGAGCCGTATACATGCCGGTAACACCTATGTAAACCGCAACCAAATTGGTGCCGTTGTTGGTAGCCAACCGTTTGGTGGCGAAGGCTTATCCGGTACTGGCCCCAAAGCCGGTGGCCCGCAGTACGTACAACGTTTACGTTTGCCACAAGCCGTAGCGAGTGCTGCGGCAACGGGGCAGACAGTAGACGTACAAGCAGTGCAGGCTGCCATGGCATCGGTACCTAGTGAAACCGCCGCCAAGTGGCGCGAAGCCGCTGATAGACTGGTGCAACTGGCGCAAGTATTTGGTGCGGATACCGGTGCTGTAGTGGATTTATGTCGCGATAAGGTGCTGTTGCCGGGGCCTACAGGGGAGCTTAACCAGTTGTCCACCTTGCCTCGTGGTGTGGTACTTTGTTTGGGGCCAGATCGTCAGCAGGCGTTGGCGCAAGCACGCATTGCCTTGGCTCAAGGTAACACGGTGATATTGGTTGCCAATGACGTTACCTTGCCAGAAAACAAGCTGCCCTTGCGGGTGATTTCTGGGCAGTTGGCCGCTACGCAGGTAAATCAAATCCAAGGCCTAGGCGCGGTGGCGTGTAACGGTGAAGCGGATTACCAGCAAGCATTGCGCCAGGCGCTAGCGCAAGGTGGTGGCGAATTACTGCCGTTGATTAGCGAAACACTGGACCCACAACGTTTTACCATTGAACGGCATCTATGCATTGATACCACCGCTGCTGGTGGCAATGCTAGCTTGATAGCGGCTGGTGAATAGTCGCTTTGGTCACGGGGAGCGTATACTCTGTCATTGCGAGCGAAGCGAAGCAACCTCAGCCAATATTGCACTTTGCCTGCTAGAGGTTGCCGCGTCGTTCCTCCTCGCAATGACGTTAGTTTTTACCCCCCGTCATTGCGAGCGTAGCGAAGCAACCTCCGCCAGTATTGCACTTCGCCTAAAAGAGGTTGCAACAACCTCTCGCCACAACACCGTATAAATGATATGTTGCCGCCATAAGCAATTGTGGAGTTGTGCTATGGCGGCGCCCATTACTATTAATACCCCCATTACCTATGCCGATGCGCTACCTGACGCTGTGGATGTTGTGATCATCGGCGGTGGCGTGATTGGTATTTTTAGTGCGTTGTACTTAAACCGTCTTGGCAAGCGGGTACTGGTATGCGAAAAAGGCCGTATTGCCGGCGAACAGTCGTCGCGCAATTGGGGCTGGATTCGTCAGCACGGGCGCGATGCCGCAGAGTTGCCTATTACCAAGCAAGCACTCAAATTGTGGCATCAAGTGGATGCCGAAACGGGAGGTGCTTGTGGGGTCAAAACAGTGGGTATTAGCTATTTGGCTAGCAGTGCGCCAGAGCTTGCCAAGCTGCACCAGTGGCTGCAGGTGGCAAAACAGCACGACATGGATAGCTATGCCATGGACCAGCGGCAAGTCAATCAATTGTTTACTCAACCTATCCATGGGCAGTGGCTGGGCGGTACTTGTACACCTAGTGATGCTAAAGCCGAGCCTTGGCAAGCGGTGCCAGCTGTGGCAAAACTTGCCCATGCTGAGGGTGTCTTGATGCGCGAAAATTGCGCCGTACGCGATCTGACTATAGAAGCCGGCAAAGTTACGGGAGTGGTTACTGAATCGGGCAGTGTTAAATGTGCGCAGGTGGTGTTGTGTGGTGGTGCCTGGTCGTCGCTTTTTGCTAAACGCCTAGGGATTAACTTGCCACAGTTATCGGTGGAAGCGACAGTGGCGCAAACCGAACCGATGCAAGCTGGAGTGGAGGCTAGTTGGGTGGATGAGCATCTTTCTATGCGCCGCCGTGATGACGGTGGTTATAGTCTGGCTTTGGCGGATAGCCATGGCTTCTTTATTGGCCCCGATGCCTTACGCCATACGCCCAAATTTTTGCCACTATTAACTAAAAGTTGGCAAGATATACAATTTATGGGCTTTGGACGCAAAGGGTACCCCGATGCTTGGGGCCTTGAGCGCCAATGGCAGGCCGGCGACAAAACCCCCTTTGAACAAATGCGTGTGCTAGAACCGGCGTCCCACTTAGGGCGCGTAGCCAAGATGCAAGCCCGCTTTGCCAAGCGTTTTCCAAACATGGGTAAGCCTATAATCAAGCGTAGCTGGTCGGGCATGATTGATGCAATGCCCGATGTGGTGCCCGTGGTTGACGAGGTTAAACACCTCTCTGGGTTTTATTTAGCCACCGGTATGAGCGCCCATGGTTTTGGTATTGGCCCAGGATATGGGCGGGTGGTAGCACGTATGGTGGCTGGCCTACCTGCCGAGCATGATTTGCAGCGCTTTCGGCTGTCTCGCTTTAGCGATGGCTCTAAGCTTGATGTTGGGCCGGCTTTATAGCAGCCAATAAGGGGTAGACATGAGCGTACGAGCCTATTGGCAGTTGCTACAAGAGCACACACGTTTTGCGGCCTTTGGTGTGATCATTGCCTTTGCTTCGTCTTTTGGCCAGACCTATCTGGTGGGTATATTTGGGCAATCTATTCAACAGGATTTTGGCCTTAGTCATACCCAGTGGGGTGGGGTCTATATGGCGGGGACCTTGCTCAGTGCCTTGTTGTTGCCTATTTCTGGTAAGTGGATCGACCATATGGCTTTGCCGCGCTACACCCTGTTTGTGGTGTTGAGCCTAGCGTCAGCGGCCTGGTTTATTACCCAAGTGCATTCGGTCTGGTGGTTGGTGTTTGCCATTTTTTTATTGCGTCAGTCTGGGCAAGGTCTAATGAGTCATGTGGCTTACACGTCCATGGGACGTTATTTTGATCATGATCGTGGTAAGGCGACGGCTTTGGTCGCCATGGGATTTGCTCTGGGTGAAGCAGTACTACCTTTATTGGCAGTGTTGGCTATCGCAGCCGTTGGCTGGCGCTATAGTTTTAGTGGCATAGCGGTATTTGTTCTGGTGGTCATCGCGCCTTTGAGCTTATGGCTGTTGCGGGGCCATAAGCAGCGTCATGAAAAGTATGAACAACAGCTGCAAGAGCGTGAAAGCACAGCTGATGATGCATTTGCCGAAGAGTCCCAAAGCAAAGCGAATACTAGGTCATGGCAGCGTCGCGATGTGCTGCGAGATTATCGTTTTTATTTGTTGTTGCCAGGGGTGTCAGCCATTTCAATGGTGTCCACGGCTATGTTTTTTCATCATCTTAACTTGGCCGATGAAAAGGGCTGGTCCCATGCCTTTTTGACCAGCAGTTATATGCTCTACTCGGTGATCGTCATTAGCACGGCCGTTATTACTGGGCAGTTAATAGACCGGTATAGCGCTAAGTCTCTGGTGCCCTATACCTTGTTGCCGTTAGCAGCGGCGTTAAGCATGATTAATCTGATTGACGGCCATTGGGTCATTTGGCCCTATTTGATTTTGTTGGGTATTGGCAATGGCTTTGCGCAAACCGCGCAGTCTGCCCTGTGGCCAGAGCTATATGGTGTGCGTTATCTAGGTTCTATAAAAAGTTTGTTTTGGACCATTGTGGTGTTTGCTTCGGCCCTTGGGCCAGTATGGTTAGGTTTTTTGGTGGACCAAGGCTACTTACTGCAAGAGGCTGTGCTAACCATGGTTGTGTATTTGTTGCTGGCAACGGTGATGTTGTTTATTGGTGTGCGGGGTTATCGGCAAACATGAAATCTGGCTTATTCAGTAGGCGACCAAAGTTAGCCTAAATGGGCACAGTGCCTGTGCACTGGCCTAGCTCTAGGCGTATAATGGCAAGCCTCTTTTATTGACCTTTTGTGGAGCACAAACTGTGCTGTTAATGCTAGATAACTACGACTCCTTTACTTACAACCTAGTGCACTACTTTCGTGAACTGGGGGCGCAAGTAGAAGTGTATCGTAATGATGCCCTTAGTTTGGCAGATATCGAAGCACTGGCACCTAGCCATTTGGTGGTATCTCCCGGCCCCTGTACACCCAATGAAGCGGGTATTAGCTTGGCGGCCATAGAGCATTTTGCTGGTAAAATTCCCATTTTGGGTGTGTGTTTGGGCCACCAAAGTATTGGCCAGGTGTTTGGCGCCGAGGTAGTGCGCGCCCAGCAAGTTATGCACGGTAAAACCTCCATGGTTAGTCATGCCAATAAAGGTGCTTTTGCCGGTTTGGAAAACCCGTTGCAAGTGACCCGTTATCATTCCTTGGTATTGGCCCCAGAAAGCATCCCCGAATGCCTAGAAGTGACGGCTTGGAGCTTGGATAATGAGGGCAATCAAGAGGCGATAATGGGGGTGCGACATAAGCAATTTGATGTGGAGGGTGTACAGTTTCACCCCGAGTCCATATTGACCCGCCAAGGTCACGAATTGCTAGCCAATTTTGTGCACAGATAAGCACCTATTTGTGCTACAGTATTAGTCTTTTGCTGCACTCGTGAACTAGTACACTCAGGGATTTCAAAATGAACATGCAACAGGCTATTGCCGCCGTAACAGAACGCCGTGATTTAAGCCAAGAAGAAATGCGCGCGGTGATGAATATCATCATGACTGGCGATGCTACACAGGCACAGGTAGGTGGGTTTTTGATCGGCCTGCGCATGAAGGGTGAAACTGTCGATGAGATTACTGGCGCTGTGGAAGCCATGCGGGCTTTGGCCACAGGTGTAGAGGCGGTTGGTGAACATGTCATTGATACCTGTGGTACGGGTGGTGATAGCTCTGGCGTTTTCAATGTATCCACGGCTTGTGCTTTCATTGTGGCGGCCGCTGGCGGCCAGGTAGCAAAGCACGGCAACCGTTCAATTTCTTCCAAAAGTGGTAGTTCGGACCTGCTAGAAACAGCGGGTTTAAACCTCACCTTAAAGCCACATCAAGTGGCCCAATGTATTCGTGAAGTTGGCGTTGGCTTTATGTTTGCTCCGGCCCATCATAGCGCCATGAAACACGCTATTGGCCCGCGTCGCGAAATGGCGGTACGGACTATCTTTAATATCCTTGGCCCCCTCACCAACCCAGCCGGTGCGCCCCATCAATTGTTGGGTGTATTTAGTCGTGAATGGCAGCGCCCTATGGCCGAAGTATTGCGTCGCTTGGGTAGCAAACACGTGATGGTGGTGCATTCGGCAGATGGTTTGGATGAAATTTCCATCGCCGCGCCTACGCATGTTGTAGAATTGAAAGCTGGCGAAATTACCGAGTACACCATAGATCCAGCAGCTCACGACTTAGCACACGGTAGTTTGCAGGACTTGGTAGTGGATGGCTCGACACAGAGTCTAAAATTAATCACCGCCGCTTTTGCTAATCAAACCGGCGCACCACTGGACATGTTGTTGCTTAATGCCGGTGCGGCCATCTATGTTGCCGACCTAGCCGACTCCTTAGAAGCAGGTATCGCCAAAGCTCGCGCAGTTATAGCCAGTGGCCAGGCGCAAGCAAAGATGGACCAACTAATGGCCTTAAGTAAGGAAATGTCTTGAGCATGAATACCCCAACTGTATTGAAACGCATTGTTGCGCGCAAACTAGAAGAAGTTGCTGAACGCCAAGAGCGGGTGCCTGTGCCTGTGTTGTTAGAGCAAATTGTGGCCAATAGTATCGGTGAATGGGCACCACGTGGCTTTACGCAAGCCATGTTGGACAAGGTGGCAGCGGGTGAGTCTGCGGTAATTGCTGAAGTTAAAAAGGCTTCACCTTCTAAAGGTGTTATTCGTGCAGACTTTGATCCAGCACAAATAGCCAAAAGCTATGCCGACGGTGGAGCTACCTGTATGTCCGTATTGACTGATGCTGACTTCTTTCAAGGTAGTGAAGCCTACTTACGCGAAGCTCGAGCGGCTTGTGCGCTGCCTGTGATTCGCAAAGATTTTATAGTCGACCCTTATCAGGTATACGAAGCCCGTGCTATCGGTGCCGATTGCATCTTATTGATTGTCGCTTGCTTAGAAGACGAGCAAATGCAAGATTTGGCAGAGCTGGCCGAAGACTTGGGTATGGATGTACTGGTTGAATCCCACGATGCCGAAGAATTGCAGCGTGCGTTAAAGTTGAGCACACCGCTGATTGGTATTAATAATCGCAACCTACATACTTTTGACCTGACTCTACAGACAACCTTTGATTTATTGCAAAAAATTCCTCAAGATCGATTGGTGATTACCGAAAGCGGTATCCATACTCCTGCCGATGTGGCGGCGATGCGCAAGCAAGGCGTCAATGCATTTCTGGTAGGTGAATCCTTTATGCGAGCCGAACAGCCAGGCGAAAAATTGTCGGAGTTGTTTGCTTAATTAATCACCAATTAATTATAAAAACAAAGGGAAACATTATGAAAACATTAACCAAGTGGTTGCTGGTAGCCTGTATGGCTAGCCTATCAAGCCTGACCTGGGCTGATGCACAAGAACTGCTAGGCACCTGGGTTACGCCAGAAGACAAAGCCGTTATAGAGATTTTCGAGCAAGATGGCGCCTATTTTGGCAAGTTTGTGAGTTTAAAAGAACCTTTGTACCCAGCGGGTCATGCTAGTGGTTTGGCAGGCCAGGCTAAGGTAGACCGTAATAACCCCGATGCTAACAAACACCATGACCCAATTATTGGTTTGAATTTATTACGTGGTTTTACCTACAAGGGTGATCATACTTGGCATAAGGGACGTATTTACGATCCTGAAAATGGTAAAGACTACAAATGCACCATCAAGCTACAAAAAGATGGCACCCTAAAAGTGCGTGGCTTTGTTGGTATTTCTCTATTTGGACGCACACAAATCTGGCGCCCATATAATTAATTAGGATTTAACAGCATGACAATGACAGCAAACGTAAGCTGGGACGGTGGCGTAAGCTTTAAGGCCGAAGGCGCTACTGGTCACACAGTATTTATGGATGGCCCTGCAGAAAAGGGTGGCCAAGATAAAGGCTCGCGCCCTATGGAGCTATTGCTTATGGGGATGGGTGGTTGCACTTCTTTTGATGTCATGAGCATTTTGCAAAAGTCGCGTCAAGACGTGGTTAATTGTGTTGCTCAGATTAGCGCTGAGCGCGCCGATGCCGTGCCTTCGGTGTTTACCAAGGTGCACGTACATTTTGTTGTCTCTGGTCGTAAATTAAAAGAAAAAGTGGTTGAGCGAGCTATTCGCTTATCTGCCGAAGAGTATTGTTCAGCCTCCATTATGCTGGAAAAAGCCGGGGTTGAAATTACCCATGATTTCGAAATTGTTGAGGTTGAATAAGCTGTGAGCCGTTTTTGGTCAGACCTGGCGCATAGCCTAAAACCCTATGTGCCGGGCGAACAACCTAAAATCACCAACCTGGTGAAATTGAACACCAATGAAAACCCCTTTCCGCCTTCGCCCAAGGCGGTAGCTGCTATGCAGGCAGCAACGGGTGATGACTTGCGTTTGTATCCGGACCCTACCTGTAGCAACCTGCGCCAAGCCTTGGCAGATTATACAGGCTTGAGCATGGATCAGGTGTTTGTTGGCAATGGCTCCGACGAAGTGTTGGCCCATGCTTTCCAAGGCTTGTTGAAGCAAGACGACAAACTACTGTTTCCGGATATCACCTATGGTTTTTATCCTGTTTATGGTGATTTGTTTGGCATCGACTACCAAGCCGTGGCCTTGGCCGATGATTTGAGTATTGACGTAGAAGATTACATTGGCAACAACGGTGGTGTCATCATTGCCAACCCCAATGCCCCTACGGGTGAATTACTAAGTTTGGACAGTATTCGTACCTTACTGCAAGGTAATCCAGATCGTGTGGTCATTATCGACGAAGCCTATATCGATTTTGGTGGTGAATCTGCCGTGGCTTTGGTGCCCGAGTTTGATAACTTATTAGTCGTACAAACCTTATCTAAATCACGCTCGCTAGCGGGTTTGCGAGTGGGTATGGCCTTTGGTCAAGCCCACCTAGTACAAGGCTTAGAACGTATTAAAAACAGCTTCAATCCTTACCCACTAAGTCGTGAAGCCTTGGCTGGTGCTACCGCCTCTATCGAAGACGTGGATTACTTTAATGCCACGCGCCAAGCTATCATTGCGCAACGTGAAGAGCTCAGTCGGCAGCTTAGCCAGTTAGGCTTTAGCATGAGCGACTCGAAAGCCAACTTTGTGTTTGTCGAACATGCCGTAAAGAGTGCAGCAGATATAGCCGCAGGCCTACGTGAACAAGGCGTGATAGTGCGCCACCTCACCGCCAGCCCACGCACCCAAAACCGACTGCGCATCAGCATCGGCACCCCCGCCGAATGCCAAACCCTCCTCACCGCCCTACAAACACTTTTGTAAAGATAGACTGGCACTTTGGGGTCAGACCCCAAAGTGCCAGTCT
>DPHB01000028.1:22829-22978 GCA_003521845.1 Oceanospirillaceae bacterium
GACCCCAAAGTGCCAGTCTAGTATCATTTTTTCGTCGTTCCTTTCCCTGAATATTGTCTATACTTTGATTAGCCTATAATCAAAGGAGTGATTGTATGCCAAGGCAAAAACGATTCTTAATTCCCAATGTACCTGTACATTTAGTGCAG
>DPHB01000056.1:0-260 GCA_003521845.1 Oceanospirillaceae bacterium
GGCAGCGAAGCCGCTAGTACATACGATTGCGGTGATGAATCTGTTTGCCCGGCACAGGCCATGTACCTGGTGCCTCATACCAAGCCAGTAAGCCGTGCTCCTAAGCAGTTTGTTGATTTCCAAAATGATGTTACGGCGGCGGGCATTGAGCTGGCTAACCGTGAAGGTTTTGAATCGATCGAACACGTTAAACGTTATACGGCCATGGGCTTTGGTACTGACCAAGGCAAGACCGGTAACATTAACGGTATGGCTATTAC
>DPHB01000056.1:589-740 GCA_003521845.1 Oceanospirillaceae bacterium
GTTTGAGAACGTAGGCCAGTGGAAGCGTCCTTGGTATTACCCACAAGCTGGGGAATCCATGCAGCAGACCTTGAACCGTGAATGTATGGCGGTACGCAACAGCGTGGGTATATTGGATGCTTCAACGCTTGGTAAGATTGATATCCAAGGT
>DPHB01000056.1:827-7086 GCA_003521845.1 Oceanospirillaceae bacterium
TGTTCAAAGAGAAAGTAAAGCAGCTAGAGAAAGTGCTGGTATATTAGATGCCTCAACTCTTGGTAAGATTGATATCCAAGGTAAAGATGCCCGTGAATTCCTCAACCGCGTCTACACCAATGCTTTCAGTAAGTTGGCGGTTGGTAAATGCCGCTACGGTTTGATGCTGAAAGAAGACGGTATGGTATTCGATGACGGCGTCACCGCGTGTTTGGGTGAAAACCACTTCTTGATGACCACTACTTCTGGTGGTGCTGCCGGCGTTATGGCTTGGTTGGAAATGTGGTCGCAAACTGAATGGCCAGAACTAGAAGTTTACTTCACTTCTGTAACTGACCACTGGGCAACCTGTTCCTTCTCTGGCCCTAATGCTCGTAAAGTGTTGGAAAAACTGTGTGATGACGTGGACTTGTCCTCTGACGCGTTCAAGTTTATGGACTGGCGTGAAGGTACCGTAGCCGATATTAAGGCGCGTATTTTCCGCATCTCCTTCACTGGTGAGCTAGCGTTTGAAGTCAACGTACCCGCCAACCAAGGCTTGTACATGTGGCAGAAGATTATGGCAGCCGGTGAAGAGTTTGGCATTACGCCCTACGGCACAGAATCCATGCACGTCCTACGTGCTGAAAAGGGCTACATTATTGTCGGCCAGGATACGGATGGTTCCGTGACGCCACAAGATTGCGGTATGCACTGGGTAGTGGGTAAGAACAAAGAGTTTAGCTTCTTGGGTAAGCGTTCCTTTAGTCGTCCAGATACTAGCCGTGAAGACCGCAAGCATTTGGTTGGCTTAAAGCCAATCGACCCGACGGCGGTTATTCCTGAAGGCTCACAAATTGTTGCTGACCCTAACCAGCCTATCCCCATGGATATGTTGGGCCACGTTACCTCTAGCTACTGGAGTGAGTGTTTGGGCCATGGTATCGCCATGGGTACCGTTATATCGGGTCAATATAAAATGGGCGAAACGGTTTACTGCCCGCTGGCTGACGGCCGTGTTTTAGCTGCAGAAATCTGTAGCCCCGTGTTCTACGATCCAAAGGGAGAGCGTCATCATGACTAATATGCATAGCCCATTACATCACATTGAGGTGCCAGCTAGTGTGGCCGCAGCCGGTGTGGTAATGCGTGAAGACAAATACCGCGGTCACTTGAACCTACGTGGCAATCCACAGGACGAAGCCTTTACTAGTGCCGTAGCAAAGACACTGGGTGTGGCTTTGCCAACAACCCCTAACAGCAGTGCCGAAAATGGCACTACTCGGGTTTACTGGTTGTGCCCTAATGAGTGGTTGTTATTGGTTGCGGAAGGTACACAAGGTCAAGTAGAAGCCGATTTACGTGCTGCCCTAGCTGACCAGCATATAGCCATCACGGATTTATCCAGTGGCCAAACTTTGGTCAACTTGTCGGGCGCAAACATTGATGAGCTAATGCTCAAGTCCGCTGTTTATGACTGCCATCCTAGCAATTTCCCAGTTGGCAAAGTTGTACAAACCACCTTTGCTAAGACCGGGGCTGTGATGTACAAGTGCGCAGACGGGTCATTTGATCTGGTTATTCGCCGCAGCTTCTCCGATTACTTCTTCCTATGGGTAGCCGATGCCAGCGAAGAATATGGCCTGCAAGTTGTGTAACACAATGTAAACACACCTGGCACTTTGGGGTCAGACCCCAATCTATGTCATAATGTAAAGCCAGCTCTTAGAGCTGGCTTTTTTATTATTAGAACATGGAGAGCGAAACAATATGCTTGAAGCTTATACCAGTGCTTTGTTGGGTGTATGGGTGATTCTGCTGACTGTATTTATACAGGGTATGGTGGCGAGTGTGGCTCATCGTCGTCAAAGTAGTTATGTGCCAGGTATCGTAGACCAGCAGTTAAGCCATGAGTCTTTTGTATTTCGTAGCCATCGTACCTTTATGAATTCGCAAGAGAATTTGCTGTTAATGCTGGGTACGGTCATGGTTGCCATGTTGGCAGGTGTGGAGGCTAGTTGGGTTGCGGCTACTGTTTGGGTATATGCTATCGCACGCTTGGTGCACATGTGGCTGTATTATGTAATTGCTACCGAGAGTAATCCAAGCCCGCGCAGTTATTTCTTTATGATTGGTATGGTGGCTAACTTAGTATTGTTGGTGAAACTAGGTTTACTTTTACTCGCTTAAATGCTGCAGCCGTTACTGGCTTGGCGCACTTAAATGGAGAGCTGGCTTTGTTGATTGGTTTTATGGATCAAAAGAGCCTATCCCTTTGAGGTAATGTTAGCTAGTAGGTGGTGCTTAGGGTTACGGGACAGGCACTTTGCTGCGCAAAAGAGCCAGTCCCTGCAGCTAAGCTTTACACTGCCTTGGCTTCACGGAAAAAGTTCACGATCCACTGAAACATCACTTCAGTATCAGGTTCACCGTCAAGGTTGTTAAGGCCTTGGGCGCGAATTTCAGGTAATTCATCGAACTCCCTAGAGCTCAACACTTGGCTGATAAAACCTTTGAAAAATTCTGGATGTCCTTGTGTACTCATGGTTTTGGCATCGTATTGCAACCAAAAATAAGGACAGAAGTCATTGCCCGATAACACTTGTGCATTGTCGGGTAGTTTTACCACCTGATCTTGGTGAAATACGAGGATGCCATAGTTGTCTAGTTGTGGTTGCATCCAGCTAGCTTGTTGAGTGATGGGGTAGCGTGCCATGCCAACACCCCAACCATGGTCACTTTTCTCAACCTTGCCACCTAATGCCGTAGCAATAATCTGATGGCCAAAGCAGATGCCCACCAAGGGTATTTGTTGGGCATGAATATCTTGTACTAAGCCAATTAAGTTCTGAATCCAAGGTAGGTCGTAATAAACGCTATTGGGGCTACCATTAATCAACCACAAATCGGCATCACAGGGGCTGTTTGGTAGCTCGTCCTGGTGCGTGCGGTAGGCTTTAACTGTAAGACTCTGGTCAGCATTACTTAAGTGCTTGTTGAAGATGTCATCGAAGTCGCCACCGGCTTCTGGTTGCAGGTAATCGTGCATGGTATCGCACAGCAGTAAACCGACGGTTAGCGTAGATCTGGACAATTGTTCGGCCCCGAATGAATTTAAAAAAACACTGTAACAAAAAAAAGACTCCATGTGGAGTCTTTTTGAATTTATAAGGCTTACCTAGTATCAAGGTTTAGCCTGGAGACATACCGCGTAGTCTTTCTGAACGGCGGCGCAACAGTTCTAATACGGTCAGAAGAATGACTGACATGAGTACCAAAATACTCGCTACAGAAAGAATAGTAGGGGAGATTTGTTCACGAATGCCGGAGAACATTTGGCGTGGGATAGTACGCTGTTCTACGTCGGCTATGAACAATACGGCCACGACTTCATCTAGGGAAGTGATAAAGGCAAACAAAGCCCCCGAAATCATGCCCGGCAAAATAAGCGGCATGATAATGCGGCGGAAAGTCGTCCAACCATTAGCGCCCATGTTTTGTGCAGCGCGTACTAGGCTCATGTCAAAGCCACTCAGGGTAGCTGTAACCGTGATGATGACAAAAGGCACACCCAAGGTTACGTGAGCCAAGATAACACCCCAATAGGTTTTGGCTAGGCCAACCTGAGAGTAGAAGAAGAACATGCCAGTAGCAGTGATCACTAGTGGTACGATCATGGGTGAAATCAACAAGCTGGTAATTAGCGCACGATAGGGCATTTCTGGGCGCGATAAACCCAGCGCCGCCAGCGTGCCTAAACTAGTAGCAATGATGGTGGAAACGGTGGCGATAAAGAACGAGTTGCGTGCCGCACGTACCCATTGTGCATTTTCCCACATGTCGGCCCACCAGCCTTCTACGGCTTGTGGTGCTGCCATGCCGTTATGCAGGATGTCCATGTACCAGCGTGTGGAGAAAGCATCAGGGTCTAGGTTCAGCATACCTTCAGTAAAGGTAAAGTAAGGTTCAGCATTGAACGATAATGGAATAATGATGATTACTGGGGTAATCAAAAATACCAAGATACTGGAACTGATAACCAAAAACATATAGCGGGTAAAGCGTTCGCCTGTGGTGGCGTAATCTGGCATTTTGCTCATAAAGTACAGAGGTACACCAAACACTAGTAAGAAGCCAATGGCCGCCTTATAAGTGCCTGAAAGCAGTGTTACCAGAGCAGCCGCAACCAACAAGTAGATAATGGCTTTGCGTTTTTCTTGAATGAATTTTAGCATGTTATTTATAGTCCTTGTCGCTTAACCGAAACGCAGTTTGTCGATGCCTATAAGCTTGTTATAGAGCCAGTACAAAATTAGCACGACTACCAGAAGTATAGTGCCTAGTGCCGCACCCAGACTCCAGTTAAGGGATTTCTGAATATGGTAAGCAATAAGGTTAGAAATCAAGAGGCCGTCTTCACCGCCCACCAAAGCGGGGGTGATGTAGTAACCAATAGCAAGAATAAACACCAATAGCGTACCAGCGGCCAACCCTGGTAGGGTTTGCGGTAGGTATACTTTGCGATAGGCGTACATTGGCTTGGCACCCATGGATAGGGCAGCACGCATATAGCTAGGCGGTATGGTCTTCATAACACTGTACAAAGGCAGGATCATAAAGGGTAGTAAAATGTGCACCATGGAGATGATGGTGCCCGTTTGGTTGTAGATCATTTGAATACGCCCGTCATCGGAGATAAAGCCGAGGAAGACGAGCATGTCGTTGATCACACCTTCTGTTTGTAGGATGGCAATCCAGGCCGTAGTACGTACTAGCAAAGAAGTCCAGAACGGCAGTAACACCATAATCATCAGTAGGTTAGATTGGCGCAGTGGCAATACAGATAGTAGATAAGCTACCGGGTAGGCCAATATAATGCAGATCAATGTTATCAGCGCTGAAACCCCTAGGGTTTTAATAAAGTTGTCTAGATAGATTTGATAGAGTTCGTCGGCACGGACAACATTGCCTTCCTCGTCGTATCGTAAATCCAGTGCAGCAACGTAAAAGGCTGGGGTAATATCCCTTGCTGCGCGTTGCATGGTCAACCAAATAGCTGGGTTGGCCCATTTTTTGTTTATTTTAATAAGGTTTTCTTTGTAAGGTGCTTCGATCTTTTTGGCTTTACGAGCGGTCGAGGTAAACAAGCTACGGGAGCCAGGCATTTCGTAGTTGATACGCGTGGCCATGTTGCCGACGGTACGGCCTACTTCACGTACTTTTTTGGCTTTTGCCAAATCTTTTACAAAGATCTCAAATGTTGCTTCGGAAGGTAAACCTTCGCCGTCCCACTGAATGATCGCTTCAGCAAAGGTCGGTACAACGGCCGAAACCTTATCGTTATGAACACTGCTAAATAGCATCTGGCCAATGGGAATGACAAAGCTAATTACCAAAAACAGTACTAAAGGCATGGTCAAAAGGAAGGCGCGGCGACGTTGTAGAGCCGTCGTTTTGGCTAACTTTTGTTTTAACGGAATGCCATCTTCCGTGAGTGTCAGTTCTGCGTTGCTCATAAGGATAAGATTCTGATTAATTATTAGTATGAAGAGAAGGGCAGCTCAATTTCCTTAAAAGGTTCAATGAGCCGCCCTTAATTACTTACGCTAGTTCAACGATTACTTGGACAACCAAGCGTTGAAACGTTCGTTCAACTGGTCTTGGTTATCTGCCCAGAACTCAAAGTCGTTCTGTAGAGCAGTAGCAAAGTTGGCTGGAGCCGTAGGCATGTGTGGTGCCATCTTCAGGTCAGGCTGATTGTGGTAAGAAGATACCAATGGCGCAGAAGACTTACGTACAGGACCGTAAGAAATCCAGCTTGCTTGATCAGCTAGAGCCTGAGTACCAGTGGAGAACTTGATGAAGTCCAAAGTGGCTTCCATGTTCTTTGCACCCTTAGGAATTACCCACAAGTCCAAATCCCATACTTGGCCGTCCCACATGATTTCGAAAGGCTTGCCTTCGGCAGCAACGGCGTTAAAGATACGGCCGTTGTAGGCAGTAGTCATAACAACTTCACCGTCAGCAAGTAGCTGTGGTGGCTGTGCACCCGCTTCCCACCAAACAACCGAGTCACGGATAGAGTCTAGCTTAGCAAAGGCACGGTCAATACCTGCGTCAGTGCTTAGTACTTCGTATACGTCACCAGGAGCAACGCCGTCAGCCATTAGCGCCATTTCTAGGTTAGGCTTAGGACCCTTACGTAGACCACGCTTACCAGGAATCTTGGCAGTGTCAAAGAAGTCAGCCATGCTGTTAACGCCTGAGGTCTTGGAACCGT
>DPHB01000044.1:0-4817 GCA_003521845.1 Oceanospirillaceae bacterium
AACACCACTTTCTTTCATCAGGTTGCCGAAGCAAAACATACCTAACAGCGGTGCTGCTGTGGGCAGGAACAACACCACCAATACCAGCAAACTTAATGGGAAAATAATTTTTTCTCGCTGCGAAACTGGCCGTAGCTGCTCCATGAGAATCTCGCGCTCTTTCTGTGTTGTCAGAGCTTTCATAATAGGCGGCTGAATCATTGGTACTAACGCCATATAGGAATAGGCTGCTACAGCAATGGCGCCCAGCAAATCCGGAGCCAGGCGACTGGAAACGAATATCGCGGTGGGCCCGTCTGCTCCACCGATAATGCCTATTGCAGCAGCATCGGCCAGGGAAAAATCCATCAATCTTAATGAGGTTAATCCCAATGCACCAAGAACCGTAGTAAAAATTCCAAACTGGGCGGCTGCGCCGAGAAACAAAGTACGTGGATTTGCCAGCAAAGGACCAAAATCAGTCATTGCACCAACCCCCATAAAAATAATCAGGGGGAAAATACCCGTGGCGATTCCGGCTTCATAAATGTAATAAAGCAGGCCACCCGGTGAATCCATATGACCAGTTGCATCATAAACCGGGGCTGCGAGAAATCCTGCTCCAGGAATATTAACCAGGATGGCTCCCATACCTATGGGAAGAAGTAGCAGTGGTTCAAATCCCTTGCGAATAGCCAGGTAGATCAGCAGCATGCCAATCAGAATCATCACAAATTGGCCGCCTTCAAGTTGATAGGCACCGGAGTCCTGAAACAGCTGTAGTACGCTATTCATTCAATGAATTCCAATAATTTCCTGAAAGGGTTGAATTGGCTAACAACACTATCCACCGCACTATCCACCGCACTATCCTATGGTCAGCAATTCATCTCCGACGGAGACGGCATTGCCTTCAGCGACCTTGATGCTTCTCACGGTTCCAGCGCTTGGTGCTTTTACTTCAGTTTCCATTTTCATGGCTTCAAGAATGATAAGCACTTCACCTTCTGCCACTTTCTGACCGACACTGACATTGACCTTAAAGATGTTGCCAGCCAATGGCGCAAGCAAAGGTTCACCCTTGCTAACCTGAGTACCTGACTCAGATGGTTTAACTGATATTTGTGATCCAGCTTTCTGAACTTGTTCAATGTCACCACCTTCAGCGACCTGAACGACATAGGTCTGGCCATTAACATTAACCGAGTAGACGCTAGGTTCTCCCGAAGCAGCAGCCACTGCTTTGGGCGCCGATTCTTCACCGGTAGGCGCCGGCTCAAAGGCGTCTGGATTACCGCGATTTTTCAGAAACTTCAGACCAATCTGTGGGAACAAGGCATAGGTAAGCACGTCATCGATTTCACGCTCGCCAGTTTCTAACTTAATACCTTTCTCTTTGGCTAGGCCACGTAGCTCTTCGGTCAACTTGTCCATTTCGTCTTCTAGCAAATCAGCTGGACGACAAGTCACAGGCTCAGCGCCTTCTAGTACACGCGCTTGTAGCTCTGCGTTAAAGGGTGCCAAAGCAGCCCCGTATTCACCTTTAAGTACACCCGCGGTTTCCTTGGTAATGCTCTTGTAGCGTTCGCCAGTCAATACGTTTAGTACGGCTTGGGTACCGACAATTTGCGACGTCGGTGTGACCAGTGGAATAAAACCTAGGTCTTCACGTACGCGTGGAATTTCGGCCAATACGTCATCTAGCTTGTCACCAGCACCCTGCTCTTTCAGCTGGCTTTCCATGTTGGTCAACATGCCGCCAGGTACTTGAGCTACGAGGATGCGAGAATCAACGCCCTTCAAGGAACCTTCCCACTTAGCATACTTCTTGCGCACTACACGGAAGTAGGCAGCGATTTCTTCTAGCTTCTCAATATTCAAGCCAGTATCACGCTCGCCACCTTGGAAGATGGATACCACAGACTCGGTTGGCGAGTGGCCATAGGTCATGGCCATGGAAGAGATAGAGGTATCAACACAGTCTATACCGGCTTCGGCGGCTTTCATGATGGAAGCAGTAGACAGGCCTGTTGTGGCGTGACAATGCATTTGAATGGGCAAGCTAGTTTCGTTCTTGAGACGCGTCACCAACTCCTGCGCTGTGTATGGGTTAATCAAGCCAGCCATATCTTTAATACAGATAGAGTCGGCACCCATAGATTCGATTTGCTTGGCTAGGTTCACCCAGTAATCCAAGTTATGCACAGGGCTTAGGGTGTATGAGATGGTACCCTGAGCATGCTTACCAGTCGGCTGCACGGCCTTGATAGCGGTTTCCATGTTCCGTGGGTCGTTCATAGCATCAAAAATGCGGAAAACATCAACACCGTTAACGGCAGCACGTTCCACAAACTTGCTCACCACGTCGTCAGCATAATGACGGTAGCCTAGGATGTTTTGCGCACGGAACAACATTTGCTGCTTGGTGTTAGGCATCGCGGCCTTAAGGGCACGAATGCGCTCCCACGGGTCTTCGCCCAAGAAACGGATGCAGGAATCAAAGGTAGCACCACCCCAAGTTTCAATAGACCAGTAACCCACTTGGTCGAGTTTCTCGGCAATGGGTAACATGTCAGCCAAACGCATACGTGTGGCAAATAGGGACTGATGGCCGTCGCGGAGGACGACTTCGGTAATACCTAGAGGTTGCTTGGAACCAGTCATAATGAAAAGCCTTTCTTGGGTAAAAGTAGTCTTTAAATACCGCTATAGCCGATTCGCTATGGCGACATAAACATAATTATCTTTGTTGGTCTTGACGATAACGGTGTACGGCAGCGGTTAATACCGCTATCAACTGCGGATCGTTGGCCGCCAGTTGTGCCGGTGTTAAACCAGGGTTGCGAGCAAGCGGTTTTACAGCTGCTGGATCTGGCGTCGGGAACCACTTGGTAATAACGGCAGACATGCCTTTAGTAGTGAATACCAATAGGGTCAAGAATGTGAACACGAAGCCCATCCCATACATCATGAGATTTAGGCCGTCGAGCATGAGGTCGGACGATTGCACGATGAGCGCTCCGGTAATTATGTTGTTTGTTTGATCGCTTGTGGCGACCCCTATTCAACGCGCCTCTGTAGGCCCGTGTTTGTGCAACAATTGTGCTAGATCACAAGTTGGTTACCATGTCTCAGAACGACTTAACATTAACAACTTCAACATATGCGACAACACAGCCGATAAATTTACCGGCTCACCCGCCTAGTGGCAAGTTTTAAAGCGTAATTTCTCACATTTTTCTTGCATTTTTTATCATGCTCGACATTCGTCAAACAAATACAACACTTTCTCTATCAATGCTGAAAATAAACAACAATTAGCCCCACAATTGGTTCTATTTGATACATTTACATAGGTAACTAAATAGCGATTACGTCGTTGCGAGATGCGCAGCGACGCGGCAACCTCTTATCGACAAAATGCAGGGGGAAAGAGATTGCGTCGCTACCCTCGCAATGACGAATTGATGCCAGAATCAGCTACCCGCCAGACGATACACGCCCACATTTTCAAACCCTTGATCGCGTAGGTGCATTGCATGCAACTGGCTCATCACACCTTTAGGGCAATATAACAGGTACTGCTTTTCTTGCGGCAAAGCGGCAAATTCACTGTTCACTTTAAAGAACGGAATAGTCAAAATACTGGCGCCTGGCAAGTTTAATGGTGCTTTCACTTGGTCGTCCGGATGACGCACATCAATTAACACATCGTTATCGCCCAAACTATGGGAAGCTTGCAACTGTTCCTGTGCTGCTTGATCCGCCAACTCAGTAATATTTTGTGCAGTGGCACTTTGCAAAGCCTGCTCTAAAATATCAAAATCAAAGTTAGCTTCTTCTTCCTCAACACGCGACAACTGTGCCCGCACCGTTGGGCGGTCAGAAATCACACCACAGTACTCTGGCATACTCGCCGCAAATTCGTAGGCGCCAATGTGCGTAGCAATATCAATAATGTCTTGCTTATCATAGGTAATCAAGGGACGTAGCACCAAGCCATCCGTCACCTTATCGATAACAGCTAGGTTAGGTAACGTTTGGCTCGACACTTGCGCGATACTTTCACCCGTGATCATGGCTTCCGCCTTCACTCGCCGTGCCACCCGCTCCGCAGCCCGTAACATCATGCGCTTCAATACCACGCCCATATGAGAATGGTGGACGTGTTGGAGTATTTCGGCCACCACGCCTTCAAAAGGCACCGTGACAAACTTCACCTTGGCAGCAGAGCCGTACTTGTTCCACAAAAAATAAGAAACTTGTTTTACCCCAGCTTCATGAGCGGCGCCACCCAAATTAAAGAACACAAAATGCGTCTTGGTACCGCGTTTCATGGTTAGATAAGACGCAACAATGGAGTCAAAACCACCGGAGATAAGCGACACCACAGCTTCTTGTGTACCTTGTGGGTAGCCACCCAAGCCTTCGATACGACGTTCAACAATAAATAACTTCTGGTCTTTTATCTCCATATTGACGGTCACTTCAGGTGTATGTAAATCCACCTTTAAGGCCGCCGTTTGTTGGAGCAAACCACCCCCCACATAACGCTCAATATCTTGCGACTTAAACTCATGCTTACCGGCACGTTTTACACGTACCACAAAGCGCTTGCCTTCGAGGCGCTCGCCATAGACACGAATAACATGAGCCAATACGTCATCGAAGCTACCTAAAGGATATTCCTGCACCTCCAAGCAATGTGAAATGCCTGGAGCACAAGCCAAGGCCTGAGTAATGGCCTGATAGTGAGCGTCTGCCTCAGGCGGGCAATCCACATCAATACGATCCCAAAGTGCGCGTACCTTGATCTTTGGTTCAATTCGTTGCAGGAT
>DPHB01000044.1:4962-5214 GCA_003521845.1 Oceanospirillaceae bacterium
CTTTGGTTCAATTCGTTGCAGGATAATCTGTAAATTGGACTGCAAACGCTGGGTAAAGCGCTTGCGCACTGGCCGACTTTTGATGGTAATTTCAGGAAATAGTTTAACGATAAATTTCATAGTGAATCATTTATAAGAGCTGGTGTAGTTGGTTCTAGTAGCAATAATGCTGTACTAGAGCCCCAAACCTGTAATTATTCCTGATTGGCCAGACAATAACAACAAGCATAGGATAACCACCATGACTAAGAC
>DPHB01000044.1:5378-5749 GCA_003521845.1 Oceanospirillaceae bacterium
ATAACAGGCGGCTGTCTTTGCGGCCAAGTGACCTACAAAGCCGAAGCAGACCCCGTTTTTTCCGCCCATTGCCACTGCGACGACTGCCGTAAAAACACCGGCAGTGGCTATGCTTCATTAGTATTTGTACCGGCTGCAACACTGACCTGGCAAGGCGAAACTCGCGCTTATAGGCACACAGCCGATTCAGGCAACGTCATGACCAAACACTTCTGTACCCAA
This sequence comes from Oceanospirillaceae bacterium, assembly GCA_003521845.1. Lineage (GTDB taxonomy): Bacteria > Pseudomonadota > Gammaproteobacteria > Pseudomonadales > Balneatricaceae > Njordibacter. The sequence goes on from DPHB01000044.1 coordinate 5,601, forward strand.
TGTGGCAGCCAATTATTTGGTAGCAATGCCGCCCGCAATGATCGCATCCATATAAAAGTGGGTACCCTTGATGACGCCAGCTGGTTCCAGCCTTTGTATAACGTTTATGCCAGCCGCAGGCTAGCCTCAACACCTGTTGATGCCAATGT
>DPHB01000044.1:5892-7668 GCA_003521845.1 Oceanospirillaceae bacterium
GCCTCAACACCAGTTGATGCCAATGTGCCTGACGCCGACAAGATGCCACAACCGAAACCGAAACCCTAACAAATAATTTGCGAGCACCTCAATGCGAACTTTCAACCAACCTGGCCGCTCGGCTATCTATGCTAATAATGCCGCCATGGCCACTTCTCATCCGCTGGCGACTCAAGTTGGTTTACAAATGCTACTCGAAGGTGGCAGCGCTATTGATGCTTGCCTTGCGGCAACGGCTGTACTGAGCATCGCGGAACCTGCTATGACAGGTATTGGTGGAGACTGTTTTGCTCTCGTTGGCCGTTCTGGAGAACCCATTGTTGCACTGAATGGATCCGGCTACAGCCCTCACCAAGCCTCCCGCGAAGCCGCCATCGCCCAAGGACTAAGCAAAATCCCTACTCACTCGCCGTGGGCGGTCACTGTACCTGGCGCGGTTGCGGCTTGGGAGCAACTACACAAAGACTATGGCAAACTTAGTTGGCAAAGAATCCTGCAACCCGCAATAGACTACGCCAAACAAGGCGTACCCATTCATGAACGGGTGGCCTTGGACTGGCAAACATACCAACAAGATCTCTTAACGGACGCGGACACGGCCGCGCTTTATTTAAATAATAGCCATGCCTATGCTGAAGGCGAGATATTCACCCAAGCCAAGCTAGCCCAAACGCTCACTAGCATTGCTCAACAAGGTGCCAAGGCTTTTTATACAGGGCCGATTGCCGAGGATATGGTTAACAAGCTCAACAGCCTGGGTGGCTGCCATCAATTGGAGGATTTTGCTCATCAATTAAAGCTAGGGGCCAACATGTATGTGCAACCGGTGGCGCAAGATTTTAAAGGGGTGACCCTATGGGAATGCCCACCCAATGGCCAAGGTATTGCCGCGCAAGTCATCGTCGCTATTATGACCCACTTCAATGTAGCAAGTCTTGATCAAACGGACTACCACCACCTGCTTGCCGAAGCCACCAAACTCGCTTACCAATTACGTGATAGTTGCATTAGCGAGCCCGAGTTTATGGGTTATACGGCAGCAGACATATTGCATCCAGAATTTATCAAAAGCTTGGCTACCCGTATTAATATGCAGCAAGCAACAGCGGCACCAGCGAGCCTCTTTCCCGACCACAAGGATACCGTTTACCTATGTTGTGTCGACCAAGACGGGTTAAATGTATCCTTTATCAATTCCATCTTTAACCCATTTGGCAGCGCCATTACAGCTCCAGATTCGGGTATTTTGCTACACAGCCGAGGGGCTTCCTTTAACCTAGAGCAAACACATGCCAACTGTATGGGCCTACGTAAACGTCCCATGCACACCATCATCCCCGCCATGTTAACCGCTGATGACGATATGATTGGCCCCCTAGGCGTGATGGGCGGGCATTATCAGGCCTGTGGGCATGCCCATGTGCTGAATTTAATGCTTAACCTTGGCTACTCAGCACAAGCGGCACTGGATGCGCCGCGTAGTTTTGCCTATGAAGACCAACTCAGTGTAGAAAGCAGCATGGCTGCTGCAGTGATAGAAGGCCTTAGAAACAAAGGCCACAAGGTCGACGTGAATGAGGCACCAATGGGCGGAGGTCAGTGTATATTGCGCTTAGCTAATGGCGTATTACAAGCCGCATCCGACCCCCGCAAAGATGGCCTGGCACTGGGTTATTAGAATTCATTAGGGGACAGGCACTTTTTGTCTGCCTTGCAGCCAAATAAGAGCCAGTCCCTAGAGGTTCTGAATTCCGAGGCAACGGGGACTGGCTTTTT
>DPHB01000044.1:7900-16965 GCA_003521845.1 Oceanospirillaceae bacterium
GCAAAAGTGCCTGTACCCTAGATGGCTTAGGCAAGGGATCGCGGACGACCGTCACTATCAATAGCCACAAAGGTAAACACCCCCTCCGTCACCTTTGCCACATCGTCACTATGACGGCGCACAGCCCAAACATCGACATGAATAGCCATAGATGTATTGCCATGCTTTACCTGGTGACAAAAAAAGCTGACATCATCACCAACAAACACGGGCTTATGAAAGGTCATGGCATCCACGGCAACAGTAACCACACGGCCTTTCGCGGCACGCGCGGCTAATACACCACTTGCCGTATCCATATTGGACATAATCCAGCCACCAAAAATATCACCATCTGGGTTAGCATCGGCGGGCATGGCAACGGTGCGAATTTCAGGCACTCGATTAGGCATCTGGGTTGTCATCATAAGGTCTCCTAAACCACAGTCAGTGTTTTGTTAAATAGATTAAATCAATAAAATAAAGTCTCAGTGTTGCGTCATCCTAGCATAGCCATACTAAGGCTTGGCAAATAGTCGACATTCGCATAAGCTGTGCACCTGTTCGTTGCTTGTCATTTGAGCAGGCAGCAACAAAATAACAACGAGTGTGATTATGATTGGATTGTTTTGGGGACTACTCGGTGCCTTATTTATCGGCGTATCCGACGGCCTCGCCAGAAAGACGACACAAAGCACCTCTATTTTAGTCTTAATTCTCATTGTTATGGGACTATCTAGTGCCGTACTGAGTGTTAGCTTTGCACTCACCGATAGCTGGCCCGAGTGGCACGCCTATGCTTGGTTTGCTTCCGCTATTTCCGGTTTATTGAATCTGGTCGCCTTGGCCTTTTTATATAATGCCCTGCACCGTGGCCCTGTTGCCGTAGCATCTCCTGTGGCTTCTAGTTTCACAGTTATGCTGGTGGTCATTAACGCTGTGATGGGCCACCCCTTTAGCTGGGGACAAATTGTAGCGGTGGCAATCGTCTTCCTTGGCGTAGTGATGCTGACACAACCAGATAAAGCTGGTGATCAAAACAACACTTATACCGGACAATGGTTACGTACCACGGCATTTTTTGGTTTAGCGGCAGCCGCGGCAATCAGCGTACGTTTCTATCTTGCTCAGGAAGCTGGGGATATTCTCGGTTCAATGCCTGCGCTCTATTTAAATCGTGTCTTTGCTTTCCTCTTCACCTTGCTCACTCTGCTCTATATGATCGGTACCAAAGGCGCACCTAAACTACCGCAAGGTGGCGGCATGTGGGTTTTGGTATTACTGCAGGCAGTGTTAGAAAGCCTTGCGCTTTGGGCCTTTCTTACCGGGTCAGCAGAAGGCGGGCGCATTGCCGCAACGATTGGCTTTGCCGCGTTTGCCGCCATAACAACCATTACCGCGTGGCTTTTGTTTGGGGAAAAAGTACCAACAAAACGCTGGTTATGGATTGGCGTTATCGCGGCTGGTATTGCTATAGCTAGTGCTCTTTAGGGTCATCAAGTATTTACGCAGCTGCGTCTAGCTGGCCCTTTTGAAAACCTGACCGAATATAATAATTTAGATGATTATTATCAAAAAAAAGGTAATATCTCGTACCTATACTAAAATTACTCCATTAAGAGAGTAAAATAATTAAAGGAAAGCACCTATGAAAGAAACAGCACCACTAAAGCTTGGGCGCCTGCTCCAGCTCGTTAGAAGTATGGAAGCCGACCTTGGCATCGGCAGCCTAAGCAAAGCTGAAAAAGCCTTGTTTACCAGCATCACCGACCTATGCGCTCATGCAGATTCCACCATAAACTTAACTGAAATTTTAGCCCACCCAGATATTCAAGTCATGCCACAGGCCACCGTTTATAAGTGCCTACGTGAGCTACAAAACAAGAGCCTTATCCGCCACCAAGGCACTCGTGGCTCTGGCTTATATAGCCTTTGCTAATAGCCAAAGTGCAATAAATTACAATAAAAAGGGGACTGGCTTTTTTGCGTAGCAAAAGTGCCAGTCCCCTTTTATTGTGGCACACCAACAAACTAGGCTTGCTCTAAGGCCTGTGCAATGTCAGCAATGATATCATCGGCATGTTCAATGCCAACAGAAATACGAATCAAATCTTCGGACACACCGGCAGTAGCTAGCTCTTCAGGTGACAATTGACGGTGGGTCGTGGTGGCTGGGTGACAAGCCAAAGACTTGGCATCGCCAATATTAACTAGACGTAAAATCATCTGCAGTGCATCGATAAAACGTCCACCTGCTTCACGTCCACCGTTAATACCAAAGCTCAAAATACCGGACGCTTTACCACCACATATCTTGTCCGCCGTGGGGCGGTATGGGCTGTCGGGCAAGGCCGCATAGTTGACCCAACTTACCTTGTCATGGCCTTGTAGATAGGCCGCTACCTTTTCAGCATTTTCACAGTGTCGCTCCATACGTAAACACAAGGTTTCTAAGCCTTGTAGCAACTGGAAAGCACTTTGCGCTGATAAAGCAGCACCTGTGTTACGCAAAGGAATGACTCGACAGCGGCCAATAAATGCAGCCGCGCCCAAAGCTTCAGTGTACACAACGCCGTGGTAGGATGGATCAGGTTCATTAAGAATGGGAAAACGTTGTTTATTTTTAACCCAATCAAACTTACCGGAATCAACAATCATGCCGCCAATGGTGGTACCGTGGCCGCCAATATATTTGGTCAAGGAATGCACAACAATATGCGCACCCTGCTCAAATGGACGACACAACACTGGCGTAGCCACAGTGTTGTCAACAATTAAAGGGACTCCGTGACGTTCAGCTATCTCAGCAATACGTGCAATATCAACGACGTTGCCCGCTGGGTTACCTATGGACTCACAGAAAATAGCTTTAGTATTAGCATCAATATGCGCTTCCATCGTGGCATAGTCATCATGAGAGGCAAAGCGTGCTTCTATACCCTGCCTTGGAAAAGTGTGGGCAAACAAGTTATAAGTGCCACCATAGACCTGACTAGTGCTGACAATGTTGTCACCGGCGTTGACTAGGCATTGAATTGCATAGGTAATAGCCGCCATACCCGATGCTACGGCCAAACCGGCGATGCCGCCTTCTAACGCTGCCACGCGTTGCTCCAATACCGCATTGGTCGGGTTCATAATGCGTGAATAGATGTTGCCTTCTACTTTTAGGTCGAACAAATCAGCACCATGCTGAGTGTCATCAAAGGTATAGGACGTGGTCTGATAGATAGGTACGGCCGCAGCCTTGGTGGTGGCCTCTGATTCATAGCCATGATGAAGAGCGATAGATTCCATTTTCATATGTTGCTTTCCTGCAATGATTTTGCGAACCCTTACTTTAACAAAGTTATTGATATACAAAACACCCCTAAACGCACTTTATGTATGCAACTATAGCCTAACAAACGTATCAGATAATAAGCCACTAAAGCCCATTGCTCTAATAAGTAGCAGAGCCTACAATAGCCTTTTTACGACACCCGAAAACAGACCTAACTATGCAAGACCAATGGAAAAAACACGGGGCCAGCCGCCTTGTATCAGCCTACAAAAACTCCGCCAAAGGCCTAAAAAGCATCTGGGCCACAGAAGCCGCCTTCCGTCAGGAAGCCATACTTGCCGTACCGATGATTTTTGCCTCCTTCTTTGTTGGTCGTAGTGCCGTAGAAGTGGGTTTATTAATTACCGTTTGCGTCCTCGTACTACTCGCGGAAATCATCAACTCCTCTATCGAGGCGGTGGTTGATCGTGTGGGTTTGGAATACCATGAATTGTCTGGCAAAGCCAAAGACCTAGGGTCTCTTGCCGTGCTGACAAGTTTAGGTTTAGCTATCTTAGTTTGGGCACTAGTGCTTATTGATCGCTTCATTATGTAAACCAGACAAAACCCACGTCATGGTTGGTGCCAAATACGTATATCAATAAACAACATAGGTAAAGAGCATGTCAAAACTCATCATGATCATGGTCGATGGCATTAGCGCCCTTCACTTCGCTCAACAGCGTCGCATGCTGCCTAATCTAGATCTATTGGCCCAACAAGGTTTGCAAGTGAGCCAAGGTATCAGCCCAGAGATGGCCGGTGTCTCCATGCCTGGACGCACTTCAATAATTTGCGGTACACCACCAGCCGAACACGGCATCTATGCCAATCAAATATTTGACAAATCACAATCTTTATTTCGCTGGGCCCATGGCTATGACATACGTGGCAAAACCTTACCTCAGCTAGCCAAAGAACAAGGCTTGCGTGTTGCTAGTATTGGCTACGGCATGTCACGGCCAGAGGATTGCCATGTGTATATGGGCCCTTGGTGGGCTGACGACATGTTGATGCGTGCACGAGATGAAGTGCCCACACCTTCGGACGAATCTTGGCGTAAAGCCGCTACCATGCATGACCCACACGGCCAGCTACAAGCCTTATTTGATAGTGGGGCCGTCACCAAACCCGTGCACCCAAACAGCGTAACCGACACCGCCGAGCGCATGCAATTAGGCCTATTAGCCGACCACCAATTACTGGATATTGGCGCTGCCCTAGCAGCGTCGGACCAAGCCCCTGATTTGCTGTTATTAGAGCTAGGCATGCCTGATTATTACATGCACAAATACGGCCAATTTTCTGACCTAGCAAGCTTTTCCCTGCGCCATGCCGATGCCATGGTCGGCATCTTACGCGAGCGTTTACGTCAGGCTGATTGTTTAGACGATTACCACTTTATGATTCTCAGCGATCATGGCCATACGGCACTTAATCAGGGTGTGTACATCAATAATATCTTGCCAGCAGACACACAATGGAGCGGCGAAGGTTCGGTTTTATTTGTCGTACGCCAAAGCCAAACCCACGAAGATGAAATTAGCGCGATCTTGGCTAGCCACGGTATAGAACGCTGGAACGATGAACACATTCCGAAAGATATGCAGGGCCAAATAATAACCTTTATGGCGCCCGCTGACAGCGATATGAGCTTTGAGCATGCTCCTAAAGGCTCTTCTGCCATAACAGGCCCATCTAAATACTTATCCAACCATGGCTTACGACCCGGTCGCTTGGAAGACTTTCGCTTTTGCATTTGCCATGGCGGCAGTATAAAACCGCAGACCATCAAACACGCCAAGGCGATTCAAGTAGCACCTAGTATGGCCAAAATTCTAGGTATTACCACGCCGTGGCAAGCGCAGCCCTTTACGTAAACCTATCAAGCAACAAGCGCTAGGCTGGAACCAGTTTACGCTGCGCCCATGGCCGTTCATCAACAGGTATATGCACCACAGCGGACAAGGCACCAACACCCACGCCCACCCACCACACAAGGGTGTAGTTGCCGTAGATATCGTACATGGCACCACCCAGCCATACGCCCATGAAACCACCTAACTGATGGGAGAAAAACACCAAACCATACAAGGTACCCATGTAGCGCAAACCATATATTTGCGCCACTAAGCCTGAGGTTAAGGGCACCGTAGCCAGCCAAAGGCCACCCATTAATATGGAAAACAACACCACCGAGGTGGGGGTAATGGGTGACAGAATAAATACCGAAGCCACCAAGGTCCTTAATGAATAAACGATAGCCAATAGATACTTGCGTGAGTATCGACTACCTAACCAACCGGCCAAAATGGTACCGCCTATATTGGCCACGCCCACCAGAGCAATAGCTAAGGCCCCTAAACCCGAGGTAGTACTCACCCCGAGCGAACGCACAATACTGTCTGGTGCAATAGCACTGCACATTTCGGTAATAAAAGCCGGAAAGTGTGCGGTAATAAAGGCCAACTGATAACCGCAAGAAAAGAAGCCAATGAAGATAAGAATAAATGACTTGTCTCTGATCGCCCTATTCACAACTACAGCTAAGCTTTCCTCAACTTGCTGCTTGGGCGTATTTTCGGGTGCTTTAAGAAACGGCAAAGCGAACAAGGTCACTAAGACCACACCAGAGAGGATAACGAAGGTGCCCTGCCATGGCCAATGGTTGAGCAGCATTTGCGTAAACGGAGGACCCACAACCTGACCGGCAGAACCGGCAGCGGTGGCAATACCCAAGGCCAAGGATCGGTGTTTTTCTGATGTAGCTCGGCCCACGACAGCCAAAATAACACCAAAGCCCGTACCCGCAATACCAAAACCTACCAGCACTTCCAATAGATAATGCTGGCCTGGTGTCACGGCAAAGGACGATACCAACATGCCAACGGCATAGCATAAGGCTCCTAAGACGATGGCTTTTCGATCACCAAACTTTTCTGCAATGGCGCCAAAAATCGGCTGACCTATGCCCCAAGCTAAGTTTTGAATGGCAATGGCCATGGAAAAATCAGCCCGCAGCCAACCAAATTCTTCTGCTATAGGGATTTGGAACAAGCCAAAGGCAGAGCGCACAGCAAAGCCAATCAATAAGATAAAACTACCCGCAATCAGAACCGGCGTAAAAAGAGAAGTTGACTTAGTCATAGGCTGGCCATATTAGTACGTAAGGAACAACAAAACAGTGACGCACCAGCTCCGTCAAACTAAGAGTCGCTACTGATACCGTAAATTTGAATGGTACGGCCCGTAATATCAAAGCCATGTTCGCGAGCGATCTCTTCAATACGCTGATTGAGCACCGGGTCATTAAATTCCCGCACTTTACCCGTTTTTATGCATACCAAATGATCGTGATTGTCCTCAGAGGCCAGTTCAAACACTGAGTGCTCACCCTCAAAGCGATGGCGTATCACTAAGCCAGCGGCTTCAAACTGCGTCAGCACTCTATATACGGTTGCCAAACCAATATCTTCACCCTGATTGATCAACAACTTATAAATGTCTTCTGCACTCCAGTGATCCCCTTCATTAGCGGTTTCCAATACCTGGTATATTTTCACTCGCGGGAGGGTCACTTTTAGGCCTGCTTTGCGCAGCTCCTGGCTTTCAGATGTCATGATCATTTCTCTTGATGGCACGGTAAAACACAGTACAACGGATATAGTATTTGATTATACGCAAGCCCAGCCAAGGGGCAACAATAAATACGCCTTTGCGACCTTGATACTCTCCTCAAGGTCACAAAACTGCTATAGTGGTGCCAGACACCACGCAACACCTTAGCGACCCGAAAGTAGACCAATCATGCAATTAGAAAACATCGACAAACAACGTTACAGCAACCACTACCGGATTATTTTTTGGCAGGTAATTGCCATTATGCTGGGCGTATCTGTCACTAGCTCGACCTTGTTAATTCATTTTATTGGTGAGCCATCGCAAAACAACTTTTGGCTAAACGTAGCCGGTGTGGTGATTGCTGCTGTGGTCATTTCCAGCCTATTTCGCCGCTTCAAAACCCACCCGTTTCTGTACGAGGTCATATACGTATGGAATTTAAAGCAAACCCTTAACAAGATCTACCGCAAGCAGGCCAAGATAACACCAGCCATGGAACAAGGTAAAATCAATGCTTTAATCGTTATGAATTTTTACTACCAAGGTTCTAAGCAGCTATACCAACTAGATAACAACACCATTACTATGGAAGAACTCAATAATAAGATACAGGAACTAGCTGAATTGCTTGAAAAGTACCAAGTAAACGTCAGTTTAGAAGAGTTTAATATACAACGACTAGAAGACTTCAATTAACAGACCGCACTATATATCGACTAACAAGAATCTATTGAGAATTATAGACTAAAAGTACTTAGTCACTGAGGTTGCCACAGTGCAACACACCTCGCAACGACATATTTTTAGGCCAAAAAAAACCAGACTAAAAAGTCTGGTTTTCTTAAAATAAGTGGCGCGCCCGACACGATTCGAACGTGTGACCGCCTGGTTCGTAGCCAGGTACTCTATCCAGCTGAGCTACGGGCGCGCTATGTCCGCAAGCAAGACTGCGATGCGGAGGCGCATTGTAAACGCATTACTTGGTTATTACAACTAAAAATAAGGCAAATTCATCAACTTACTGAATTAATTACGCCGTGCCAAACTAGGCTAGTGGAGATACAGCAGGCTGTTGATCAATCTGCTTTGGTCGGTAACAAGCCAGCAAAATATGCACTTCATAGCGCCCATAAATCTACATATTTTGGGCATTGTGCTGTATCATACGCGGCTATATAAGCGGTGCATTTAACAGCCTGCTTGCAAGCACTGAATTCATTAATTTTAGACGCCTTATTAAGGCTCTGTTTTAGGCCACGAACGAACCCAAATGAACGAAATATATTCTGCACAAAACATCGAACCTTCTGTCCAACAATTTTGGCAAGAAAACGACAGCTTCAAAGTTGAAGCCAACCCAGGCCAGGACAAGTTCTACTGCCTATCCATGTTCCCTTACCCTAGTGGTCGTCTACACATGGGGCACGTGCGTAATTATTCCATTGGTGACGTCATTTCTCGCTTCCAACGTATGCGTGGCAAAAACGTGTTACAGCCCATGGGCTGGGATGCCTTTGGCCTACCGGCTGAAAACGCCGCCATGAAAAACAACGTTGCCCCAGCCAAGTGGACCTACGAAAATATTGACTACATGCGTGACCAATTGAAGCGTATGGGTTTTGGTTATGACTGGAGCCGTGAACTAGCCACCTGTGATCCAGAATATTACCGCTGGGAACAGTGGTTCTTTACCAAGCTAATGGACAAGGGCTTGGTTTACAAAAAGAATGCCGTGGTTAACTGGGACCCAGTTGATCAAACCGTACTCGCCAACGAACAAGTTATTGACGGTCGCGGCTGGCGTTCTGGTGCTCTAGTAGAGCGCAAAGAAATCCCTCAATGGTTCCTAAAAATCACTGACTATGCGGACCAGTTGCTAGAAGACTTGGATCAGCTTGATGGCTGGCCAGAACAAGTGCGCACCATGCAACGTAATTGGATTGGCCGCTCACAAGGCGTGGAATTTGATTTCACTGTGGCTGACTTCGGCCAATTAGAGGTTTACACCACCCGCCCTGACACCATCATGGGCATTACCTACGTAGCCGTTGCTCCTCAGCACCCGCTTGCCGTTAAAGCCGCCATCAACAATCCAGCTATTGCTGAGTTTGCTGACCAGTGCAAAAACATGAAAGTGGCCGAA
>DPHB01000044.1:17318-17611 GCA_003521845.1 Oceanospirillaceae bacterium
TTGGACATCAAGCAGGTTATCCGTCCAGCCGACGACAGCGCTGTCGACTTAGCTAAAGAAGCCTACACCGAGAAAGGCATTTTGGTGAACTCGGGTGCCTTTGACGACATGGACTTCGACATGGCTTTCGACACCATTGCTGCCGAGCTAGACAGCCAAGGCAAGGGTCGCGTGACCACCAACTACCGCTTGCGTGACTGGGGTGTATCCCGCCAACGTTACTGGGGCGCACCTATCCCAGTGATCAACTGCAAGCAATGTGGCTCTGTACCCGTACCTGAAGACCAGCTACC
>DPHB01000044.1:17778-17916 GCA_003521845.1 Oceanospirillaceae bacterium
GTACTGCTACCTACTGATGTTGAGTTTGACGGCAGTGGTTCACCCATCAAGAAGATGGCCGAGTTCATCGAAACCACCTGCCCTACTTGTGGTGGTGATGCCGAACGTGAAACCGATACCTTTGACACCTTCATGGAA
>DPHB01000044.1:18072-18294 GCA_003521845.1 Oceanospirillaceae bacterium
ACCTTCATGGAATCATCTTGGTACTATGCGCGCTTTACTAGCCATGGCCAAAATGAGTCCATGCTAAGTGCCGACTCCGCCAACTACTGGGCGCCGGTCGATTACTACGTAGGCGGCATCGAGCACGCTATCTTGCACTTGCTGTACTCGCGCTTCTTCCACAAGTTGATGCGTGACCTTGGTTTAGTTAACTCCGACGAGCCATTTAAAAATTTGCTCTGC
>DPHB01000044.1:18431-21392 GCA_003521845.1 Oceanospirillaceae bacterium
CCATTTAAAAATTTGCTCTGCCAAGGCATGGTGTTAGCCGATACCTATTATCAAGAAAACGAAAAAGGTGGCCAGAACTGGATTTCGCCTTTAGATGTAGAACCCATTCGTGGCGACAAGGGTCGCATCACGGGCGCCATCAGCAAGACTGACGGCTCCGAGGTGTTGTACGATGGCATGGGCAAGATGTCCAAGTCCAAGAACAACGGTATTGACCCACAAGCCATGATTGACCAATACGGTGCTGACACCGTACGTTTGTTTATTATGTTTGCCGCGCCTCCAGAGCAGTCGTTAGAATGGTCTGATGCCGGTCTTGATGGCGCGCAGCGTTTTATCAAGCGTTTTTGGAAACAGGTACACCAACACCTTGCCAAGGGTGTTGCTATCGCACCACTAGACAAGGCCGCCCTTACTAGTGACCAGCAAGCCTTGCGCCGTAAGACACATGAAACCATTGCCAAGGTAACGGACGATATCGATCGCCGTAACACCTTCAATACCGCTATTGCGGCCATCATGGAATTAAGCAACGCTATCGGCAAGTTTGAAGACCAGTCTGCTCAAGGCATGGCTGTAGCTGACGAAGCCATTCGCACGGCCATCTTATTGTTATCCCCGATTACACCTCACATGTGCCATGCACTGTGGCAGGAAGTAGCAGGCGACGACAATGTCTTGTTTGCTCAGTGGCCAGAACTTGACGAAAGCGCACTAGTTAAATCCAATATCGACATGGTGATTCAGGTCAACGGTAAGCTACGCGCTAAAATAAGCGTTGCTGCCAGCGCCGACCGCGACACTATTCAGCAACTTGCCCTAGCCGACGACAACGTGCAACGCTTTATGGAAGACAAGACAGTACGTAAAGTCATTGTTGTACCAGGCAAGCTAGTCAACATTGTCGTTAGTTAAGTGTAAGCTAAGTCAAAACCAAGGAGATTGCCCCATGTCTGTACGCCATCTATTGCACAAGCTCCCAACCACCATGCTAGTCATGGTGCTGAGTTTGGGCCTAAGTGCATGCGGTTATCAATTACGCGGCATCAACAATACGGCCAAGTTGCCAAACCAAATTAGCGTCTATGCCGACGACCAAAAGCTAGCCAATGCCACGCTTGATATGCTGCAAGGTGCCGATGTTGACGCCACCTTGAGCGAATACAGCAGCAGCACTGATTCCGCAACATCGATCAGCAACGTCGCCGGTATACGCTTCACTAACACCAAAAACAACCGTCAAGCCCTCATTTATAACAACAATGGGGATGCCACTCACTGGCGCTACACCGTTAGCACTGAGATGTGGCTCGGCGCTGGTGACCAGAGTAAGAGTTTTAATCTGCAGCAATATAAGCAAATTGAACTTGCCACTACATCAAATGCCGGCACCAGCAACGATCGTATCGTTGCTACCACGTGGCAAGATCTATACCAAGCTATTGCCCAAGATGCATTGCGCATCCTTGGCAAGCAAGCAACACCGTAACAGCTTAGATCAACGATAGGCAGCGACATGCGCATTCGCCCCGACCAATTAGCTCAAAACCTGCAGCAATTAGCGCCTTGTTACCTGATTCACGGTGACGAGCCGCTACTGCTACAGGAGCTAGGGGACGAGGTACGCCAAGCCGCCAAGGCCCAAGATTTTCTCGACCGCGATCTATTCCACGTCGAAGGTCGTTTTGATTGGCAGCAAATCTCCGCCGCCGATCAGGCTATGTCGTTATTTGCTAGCCGCAAGATAGTCGAAATACGTATCCCCTCCGGCAAACCCGGCAAAGACGGTGGCGCGACATTATTAGAACTAGCCCAAAACCCCAACCCAGATAATTTGGTACTGGTAGTGGCGGGCAAAATGGATGCCGCTGCGCAAAAAACCAAATGGTACAAGGCCTTCGAAAGTAATGGCACCACCATTCCCGTGTATCCACTAGAAATTGGTGATATGCCCCGTTGGATCAAACAACGAGCCAACAAGCTAGGCTTACAAATTGACCCTGCGGCAGCACAACTGTTAGCGCAACGTACAGAAGGCAACTTATTAGCCACGGCGCAAGAGCTAGAGAAGTTTACCCTGCGTACTCAGAGCACACCCATCAGTGTCGACGAAGTGGCCGATGACGTCGGTGGTCACGCCCGTTACAGTAGCTTTCAGCTGATAGACGAAGCCCTCAATCAAAATCCACAACGCGCCCTCACCATTCTAAATGGCTTGCGCGAAGAAGGTAGCGAACCACTAGCTATCCTATGGGTATTTACCCGTGAAGTACGCACCATTAGTAAGGTCATCAGCCATTCAGGTGGTATCCAGGCAGGCTTAGACCAAGCGCGCATCTGGCCTAAAAAACGCCTTGGTATCATGCAAAAAGCCGCTAGCAGCCACAATGCTAGCAGTGTGCAACTGATGCTAGACTTGTGCCTACGCATTGACCAAAGCAGCAAAGGCGCCAGCCATGAAAATGTCTGGGTCTTGCTGTCTATGTTGACTCTCAGCTTAGCCAAAAGTCCAGTTAACAACTAAAGCTATCTACTTGTTATTACCCTGCGCCAGGTGGCGAGACTCGGCCAAACTCAATTATTACTCCAGCATTATCCATAGTATTTTCATCTTTGCTTAAGAACGGGTAAGCTACAATAAGGCTATCCCGTGAATTAACCAGTGGAAATAATCATGCAACGTCAAATCACCCTCGCCTTGTTGCTGCTCAGCAGCGCCAATCTATATGCTCAACAAACCCTGAATCCAGAAGCCCATAAAGCTTATGTGTTTTCTAGCATGGGTAAACCCGTACTAAGTGGTAATGGCAACTGCGTGCGTTTTAGCGGCTATTTGAGCGCGGGCAAACCAAGTTGTTATTTGCAGCCTGCAGCTACTAATACCAGCGCCTTAGCACTGCCAGAACAACCAGCTGAAATAGAACCCACTAAGGAACCCGTTGTGGAGCCAGTTGTGGAGCC
>DPHB01000044.1:21547-22255 GCA_003521845.1 Oceanospirillaceae bacterium
GTTGTGGAGCCAGTTGTGGAGCCTGCACCAGCAGCTGAGGTTGCCACTGCAGCAGCGGCATCAGCGAATGTTGTAGAAGCCACGACCACCAGTGCCGCACAACCAAGTGATGAACCGGTTGCTGCAATTACAACGACACAAGAGCCTGAGCCAGTTGTCGAAGACACGCAAGTAGCAGTACAAAAAGCGCTCACCTATAGTTACGTAACATCAAATATCGCCGCTCACATCTATTTTGACTTTGATAAAAACAACCTACGTATTGATGAACAAGTGAAGCTAGAACGCGCTATTATTGCCGCCAGAGAAGCGCACAAGCTATTCAAAGTTAGTGTAGAAGGCCACGCCGACAGCCGTGGTACGGACACCTATAACTACGACCTATCCCAGCGTCGTATTAATACTATCGTTAATTATCTCAATTTGCGTGGCGTAGAGACCAACAGCACCATGGCCTGGGGCGAAAGTCAGCTCATCTTGAACACCGACGGCAGCGAAAATTTTGACCATAGTCGCCGTGCTGAAGTGATATTTAAGATTCAAAAGAAAATAGCTAACTAGGGAATGGAATTTGCCGCAGGCAAGTGCCTGTCCCGTTAATCCGTAAAGACCTAGCACCTTACCTTCTACACAGGACAGGCACTTTTTATCTGCTACGCAGCTAAATAAGAGCCAGTCCCACATCCCCTAGGGACTGGCTTTTGCCGC
>DPHB01000044.1:22438-86947 GCA_003521845.1 Oceanospirillaceae bacterium
TGCCTGTCCCGTTAATCCGTCTAAAGACCTAGCACCTTACCTTCTACACAGGACAGGCACTTTTTTATCTGCTGCGCAGCTAAACAAGAGCCAGTCCCTTTGCGCCTCCGCAAGGAAGTGCCTGTGCCTGTTTAGAACCTAGCAATGGAATAAGCTTCCAAGCCTGCATTGTTGCCACTTAACAAAGCCTCAACGGCCAACTCACCGCTGGTCACTGATTGCGTTAAGCCCAGATGACCATGACCAAATGCATAAGCCAAGCCTTGGCATTTTTCAGACAACCCCAGTACAGGCAAAGAATCAGGTGTAGAGGGCCGATGCCCCATCCACATATCCCCTTCACCACCGCTTAAGTCTGGTAAAAAGCGCTGCGCCAGGGTCAGTAAAGCCTTACTGCGTTGGTAATTAGGTGCGGCTTCAAGCCCCGCAAATTCAGCAGCACCACCAATACGTAAGCCTAGCCCCATGGGTGTGGCCACAAATTGCTCTTCGGCAAACATCAACATATGGTTGAGCTCAATACCGGGCTGCGCAATAGTGGTGTTGTAGCCACGCTCCGAAGCCAGTAAACAAGGCTCCGCAACAGATTTACTTAGCCTAGCCGACCAAGCCCCTGCTGCTACTACCACTTGCTCGGCTAAATAATCTTGCTGCTGTCCACGTACACCACGGACCATGCCGCCTTGCTGTAGTACTTGTGTTACTTCATCACTGACAAACTCAACACCTTGGCTTTGTAGCCATAGGCGCCATAGGGCAAGCATCTGCTTAGGATCATCGACGATTTGCCACTGTGGGTGAAACACCCCGAATTGCTTGCCGGGGCCCACGGCTGGCTCCATGGCACGTAACTGCTCAACCTCAATCAACTCTGTGGTAAAGCCTTGTTCTGCTTTCAAACGCCATTCAAGGGGCGAGCGCTCGTAGCTAAGGCGATCTTTGTAGAGCTTAAGCATGCCCTTTTGTTGCACCTTGTCAGCATAACCAATGGTTTGCAAAAAGGGCTCAAAATCCTGCCAAACACGGCTGTTTATTTGATACTGAGCGGCCGCACAAGCCTCTACCTGAGGCATATTGCCATGCAACAAGAAGCGCCCAAACCATGGTATCAAACTCGGTATTTGGGCCGCTCGGATAGATAAGGGACCCAAGGGGTCCAACAACCAGCCTGGCGTGTTGCGCCACACTCCAGGTGTACTTAAAGGGGCGCAATCGGTCAATGCCAAGGCACAGGCATTGCCAAAAGAGGCCTTATCGCCGGCGGCATCACGATCAATTATCTGCACCTTGTGGCCACGCCTTACTAAAGCGTAGGCACAAGCCAAGCCAACGGCCCCGGCTCCGACCACTAGGGTGATAGCAGGTGTGGCTGTCATTTAGGCTAGGAAATCCGTCAACTCTATCGGTTCGCCTTGCTGGCGCATAAACGACAACCAAGAGTTAACTAGCTCTTCATCCCGTGGTGCAGCCCAAACGCCGACCGGAATATTACCCGCTAATACGGCTTCCACCGCAAGACTCACGGTGTTGGAAACCAAACGCGCCATAGCGCTGCCTTGCTCATTACCATAGGCATCCATATTGTAGGCTTGATGCCAAATAACCTTGTTGGTATCTGGGTCGGTGATCTTTAGCTCAACACACAACACCACCCGGTCTGCTTCGCCATCGGCATAGGCGTGCTGTTGCCATAGATCATCTGATACCGCAGTGAGCTTCTCTTCCACCTGTGCCGCAGGGGCACCTTCGAGACTATCGATCAAGTTAAAGATCTCGGCCCAGGCTTCGGTCCAACCCTTGCCACGCAGGGTGCCACGCACAAAGGTATCCACAGGCCATTCTTTATCAAAATGATACTGTTTCATAAATGGCAATGAGTCACGATTGGGGTAAGCTTGAAAGCTCTCTTTACTACCGTCGGATAACAAGGCGTCATAATTACGCACGTTAAGCCAAGGCTTGTCACCATTTTGTGTCGCGGCAAATTCACGCCATTGAGCAGGCGATTTAAGCGCCTTTAGCACCCCCAATGGCGACCAAGAAAACTTGTAGGTAAAGTCATTCATTTGCGCGGGCAAACCGCCACAATAGGAATGAAACTCGATACGGTTCGACACCGCATAAGCGGCTGACGCGCGATAGCTTTCCACCAGCGCATGGGCCATCAAATGATCAATTCCTGGATCTAGGCCAACCTCATTGACTAAGCAAACACCAGCGGCCTTCGCTTGCTCGCGCAGGGCTTTCATTTCTGGGCTTATATAACTACTAGACACAAAATGCGCACCGCGAGCAATGGCAAGCTCAGCCGCTTGTACGTGAAAAGTACCCGGTAGCATAGAAACCAATAGGTCACCCTTACTGATGTTGGCGGCTAAGTCTTGCCAATCCAACAGCCGGGCCTGGCAAAGGCCAGTGACCTCATCAAGAATTGCCTGCGCCTTGTCTAGACTGCGATTCCAAAGCCAAAGCTCATGCCCATTCTCTACTAAGCGCTTGATACCTGGGGGAGTTGATAAGCCGGCACCAAGCCAATGTACTTTTGCCACGTTGTTTCCTCATTGTTATTGTTAATTTAGCAACCAACCAGCAGATTAATAAAGAATCACGCCTTGAGCAAGTGCTATGCAAGAAGTTTACGGCTATATGGCCATACTGCGCCCATAAAAAAGCCAGTTGCTCTTCACAACTGGCTTGTTAACCGAAATACTCAATAGGAACTAGGTGTATTGCTCTAACACCCGAATCAAGTCTTCTTCTTCAAAAGGCTTGCTGATGACTGAATTTATACCTGCTGCGAACCACTTATCCTGTTCCAAAGCGGGATTGCGCGCCGTGATAGCAACAATGGGCACGGCGGATTTAGTCGCATCATCCATGGCACGGATACGGCGCGTTGCTTCAACGCCATCCATATTGGGCATCATAATGTCCATCAACACCAATTTATAGTCATGCTGACAAATTTGCAGAAGTGCTTGTTCACCATCACAAGCTAGATCGACAATACAGCCACTATCCTCGGCGTATTCACTAACAATTTCCTGGCACATATCATCGTCTTCGACTAATAAAATGCGTGCACCCATGGAGATCACCCCTGATCTTATTATTAAACGATGTTAATCAGAAAACTGATCGTTACTATTAATCACTGCCCACAACTCATCTTCATCAAATGGCTTGATGATGTAACCGTTAAAACCAGCTTGTTTCCATACATGCGCGTTGTCACGAGCAACCTTGGCGGTAACGGCAATGATACGTACTTGACTCTTCTGAGGATCATCTAGTTCACGGATGCTGCGTGTTGCCGTAACCCCATCCATCACTGGCATCATGATATCCATTAGAATCAAGTCATAGTTGTTGGCTTTGACTAGGTCCAAAGCTTCCTGACCATCATTGGCTTGTTCAATGTCATAGTCTTCCAGCTCCAGAAACTCAACAATGACTTCCTGGTTCATGGCGTTGTCCAAGCACCTTTGGGCGCGTACCCATACTAACCTCGATATTGAAACTTGCGCGCTTCGCAATGAAACGCGTAACTAATTTTGATTATAACGCTATATGTGAATTAACTAATAGCTATTTTTTGGCTATTTAATTGCACAATAACGCATGCTATCTGCGCATTTATTCGCCACCCAAATCGGCAGCAAACCTCTAAACACTAACTAACGGTATCGCCCTTGGCTTGCAAATCCGCGTGATAAGAAGATCTTACCAAGGGGCCACTGGCAACATGCTTAAAACCCATGGCCTTGGCTTGCGCGCCAAGTTCATCAAACTCGACGGGAGGAACAAAGCGCTCAACGGCTAAGTGATTGCGACTTGGCTGCAAATATTGACCAAGTGTCAGCATATCAACATCGTGTGCCCGCAAATCCCTTAACACTTGAAGAATTTCTTCGTTGCTTTCACCTAAGCCAAGCATCAAGCCAGATTTAGTCAGCACATCGGGACAGCGTTGTTTGAATTTTTTCAATAAGCTAAGCGACCACTGGTAGTCGGATCCAGGGCGGATCTTTTTGTACAAACGCGGCACAGACTCCAAGTTATGATTAAATACCTGAGGCGGTGTAGTGGCCAAAATATCCAAAGCGATATCCATACGACCACGAAAGTCAGGCACCAATACTTCTACTTCTGTGCTCGGGGTACGCTCGTTGATGGCTTGAATACAGTCGGCAAAGTGCTGCGCACCACCGTCGCGTAAGTCATCCCGGTCAACAGATGTGACGACGACATATTTAAGCCCCATATCCGCGACAGCAGTAGCCAACTCCGTAGGCTCTTCACTATTTAGTGCATTTGGGCGCCCATGGGCAACATCACAAAACGGGCAACGGCGGGTGCAAATTTCACCCATGATCATAAAGGTGGCAGTACCATGGGTAAAGCATTCACCCAAGTTAGGGCAATTTGCCTCTTCGCACACGGAAGCCAATTTATGTTGACGCAACTTGCTTTTAATTCGCGCCACTTCTGGGGAAGCGGGTACCTTAATGCGTAGCCACTCAGGCTTACGTGGCATGGTTTCCGTGGGAATCACTTTTACTGGGATGCGCGCAACCTTATCGGCACCGCGCAGTTTTACACCAGCTTCGGCTTTATAGGATGTTGTCATGGTATTGATCGACCTGTATTAGTAGCTACCCTTGTGGGGCTTGCCAAATTTGTGTTGAGGTTGTGACCTCATGGTAACCCAAGCGCTGCGTCAATTGAGACAGCAGTTGCTGAGCAACTTCGTGTTTATCTACATGGGCGGCAAGATCCGTTAGCTGCACCATATTTAGGCCCGGATAACCGCACGGATTGATTGCCAAAAATGGACTCAAATCCATGTCAATATTCAGCGCCAAACCGTGAAAGCTGCAACCTTTACGAACGCGTAGTCCTAGCGAAGCTATCTTGGCATCTTCCACATACACACCCGGCGCATCGGCTTTGGCTCGCCCCGCCACGCCCCATTGGGCCAGTGTTGCCACCAACGCCTCTTCCATCACAGTGACAAGTTGTCGCACACCAATGCCGAGGCGCTTTAAATCAAGTAGCAAGTAGGCGATTAGCTGACCAGGACCATGGTAGGTAACCTGACCACCACGATCAGTTTGCACCACGGGCACAAGCGTTTGTTGCAACACATGCTCGGCTTTACCAGCCTGGCCCTGGGTAAATACCGGGGCATGCTCTAACAACCAAATTTCGTCCTCAGAAGCCTGACATCGGCTATCGGTAAAGGTCTGCATGGCTTGTAGACAAGGCGCGTAGGGCTGCAACCCCAAATCCCGCACTAGCAAGGTATTGGACATGCTTAAATAACCATTTGTACCTTACCACTTGCCATCAAGGTATCGTGGATGGTTTTTAACTGGGCTTCACTTTGGGCACAAATAGCCAAGCGTACCGATTGAAAATTGCCATTACGGCTATCTACAACTTGAACTTTATCAGTGGCTAGATCCGGCGCCAGCTCTTTTACACAAGCCACAACCCAAGCACTATAGTCCTCGGTTTTACGACCGACAATTTTAATGCTGTAGTTGTCGCAAGGAAACTCAATTTTGGGTGCATCTTGGGGCTTACTAGTTGCAGCCATTAGTCCATAATCCCAGTAAAGAACTTGGCCACACCGTCTGTCATACCCTTGACGAAACCGCCATCAGCTATGGCCTTTTCAGCCACCAATGGCTGCGCCACCACCAGCTCACCATCTAAGGTGACGCGTAGGCTGCCCAAAACTTGTTGTGCAGCAATAGGGGCCTCAATGGTTGGATTGATTTCAATGTTAGCTTGTAAGTTCTTAGCTTGACCACGGGGCACAGTGACATGCATTGCCTCTGCCAAGACTAGGTTCAAATAATCTTCTTCGCCACTCCATACGCGCACACGCTGCAGATTTTCGCCAGCGTCGTACAACACATGGGATTCAAAAAAGCGCATACCATAAGTCAACAGCTTTTGACTTTCTTGTGCTCTAGACTCAGTGCTCTTGGCTCCCAAAACAACGGAGATCAGCCGCTGGCCGTTTTTCTTGGCAGAAGCCACCAAGCAATAGCCAGCGGCTTGCGTATGACCAGTTTTCAAACCATCTACCGTGCTATCACGCCACAATAATTTATTGCGATTGGGCTGGCGAATCTTGTTGAAAGTAAATTCCTTTTCGGCATACACAGAATAATGTTCTGGGTAATCATTGATAATGGCTCTGGCTAGTATCGCCAAATCATGTGCAGAGGTCACATGCCCTTCTGCTGGCAAGCCGGTGGCATTGTGGAAGGTGGTATTCATCATTCCCAAACGCACGGCATGCTGATTCATTAAATCGGCAAAGGCTTCTTCACTACCGGCAATATGCTCAGCCACGGCCACACTGGCATCATTACCCGATTGAATGATCACGCCACGCATCAAGTCTTCTAAAACAACAAATTTGCCTTCTTGAATGAACATACGAGAGCCTTCAGTACGCCAAGCTTTTTCGCTGATACGTACCTCATCGCTCAAGGCCACATTGCCGGTTGCCACTTCGTAGGCCAGAATATAGGCAGTCATCATCTTGGTAAGGCTAGCTGGCGGCAATACCTCATCAGCATTATTTTCGACAATAATATGCCCTGTATCAGCGTCCATAAGTATATAGGCGCTAGCAGCTAACTTAGGCGCTTGGGGTACCAAGGCGGCCGCCCAGGTCATACTTGCCATCAAGGTTAACAAGAGTACGGCAAAGCCTTTTATCGGCATTCTCATGTTTCTTAAACTCCACATTATTTAGCGTAAGGTTCTATCTGGTAAATGGCGAGCGATTATAGCACAGCCATTGGCATTCTTAAGGCAACAACAGCAATGGGTTAGTAAAGCCATAATCAACCACTTTTTGGCCTAACAATAAGGCACTGTTTCGGTCCGCAATGGGACCAATAATGACACGGTATATATCGCCATTATTACCCTTTTCAACCAACACATCCATGCGCTGCAATTGCGCTTTCAGCTTGGCGCCCAAACCCACGGCAGAATCAACTTTTGACAAGGCAGCTACCTGTATATAAAAACCAGGTAAACGCGCCACCTGCCGAGTCAGCATACTGCTACCAACAGGCTTCGCCTGGGGCAGCACAACGGGCTGCGGCACTGGTTTCACATGGGGTTGCACCACGGGCTGCAGCGCTACTTGCGTCTCACCAGACTGCCGTTGACGGCGCAAAGCCTGCTCACCAGCCGCACTCCAAGAACGCGCATCAATCGCTTCTATGAGTACCTTAGCTACCCCTTTTTTTCGGTAGCCTAGTTTGCTCGCCGCAGCATAAGACAAATCTATGACCCGATCGCCATGAAATGGACCTCGGTCGTTGACTCGGACAATAACAATTTTGCCGTTTTCTAAATTAGTAATACGAGCAAAGGTTGGCAATGGCAAATTCTTGTGGGCGGCCGACATGGCGTACATATCATAGGTTTCACCATTTGAGGTCAGGTGACCATGAAACTTTTTCCCATACCAAGAAGCCAAGCCTGTTTGCGTGAAGCCGGTACTAGATGGCATAACATTGTATTTTTTGCCCCACACTTCATAGGTGGACTTGTTACCGCCACGACTGTGCGCCTCAACCCTGGGTACCGCATCAGCTAAGCCAGACATATCTTCATGCTGCGCGGGGCCATGGTCGTGCTTAATACTATAACGAGTACCGGCACTTTTCTTATTACCACTAGGGGTAATACCACTGGAGTTCAAGCTAGTTGTCGTACTACAAGCACTAATCAAGCCTGCCATCACTAGTACCATAGTCAGTTTGTATGCATTGTTCATGTATTTATCGCACCGTCATTGGGTAAATTTTCATTCTTGGATTGCCTCAGCCAGCTCGGTCACGAGGCGTGCATACCACAAGGAATGATTATATCGGGTTATGGCGTAAAAGTTACCTGTTGCGAGAATATATTCTGGTTTCTCATGGGTAGAAAATGAGTATAAACGATACTGCACGTCTTGCTGCAAAGGCCAGTCCACACCTGTTGCCAAAGCAACGCCAGATTGTTGCCAATACGCTCCCAATTCGCCGCCTTTTTTAGCCTGTTTGCTGACCGCCACCACTGTACTGTGCATAGCTATAGGTAAGATAACCGGTTCCCCCTCTCGCCAGCCATGGCGTGCTAGGTAGTTAGCAATACTAGCAAGACTATCAGAAGTATTGCTCAATAGATCGATAGCGCCGTCACCATCCCCATCTTTGGCGTAAGCTTGATAGCTAGATGGCATAAATTGAGCCATTCCCATTGCACCGGCTGCAGAACCACGCACGCTCAATGGGTCAAAACCTTGCTGATAACTCAAGCGCAGGTAATGCGCCAATTCTTTACGAAAAAAAGACTGCCGCCGTGGGTGTTCAAAAGCCAGAGTAGCTAAAGTACCTAACACTGGAAAACGCCCCGTATAGCCACCATAGTTAGTCTCTACTCCAGCAATAGCGGCTATATAGCGCGCCTCTACGCCGTAGGTATCAGCAACCAATGCCAACTCTGAAGCATAGGCTTTGATAAACTTCTTGCCTGCTTTTATTCTTTGTGTCGATAAAAGACGTGCTCGGTAATCAGACCAGACCCAGTTGGATTCCGGTGCTTTGGCTAATATCGGCAATACCTTCGGCTGCCGCTTGGTCACTTTTAACATTTGCATAACCTCGGCATGACTAAAACCCAGGTCACTCTGCTCAAGCACCCATGCGCGCACCTCTGGTCGCGTTGAAAAATCTGCCTTGGCCGCTAGCGTCAACATGCATAGAGCACAAGCCCAACCTATTAAAACAGGCCAATTTGGCCATAAGCCACTATTCCCTTGCTTCACAATCATCAACATCCATATTTAGAATTACTTTCCTAAGCCTGCTCGCCGCCATCTCGGCTTACAAGCACCTACCCATTATAGACTGCTCTAGGCGCAACTATTAAGTATTTATTAACGTCCTGAACAATTAAAGTTTCGGCATCAATTTTGCCTGCTAAGTACGGGCATTAAAGGTTGGATTATCAATCTGATAAGAAAGTTCCTAGCAAAAATATTTTCAATCAGTTATGTATTAATAACGACTAATAGGTGACGATTTTGCCGATTAGCAAGTAGTTTATCTATCAGTTGATAGATTTTCTTTTTCACTTACCCCTAGAACATTTGATTAGACACGGACCGTTTTGGGAGGCAAAATAGCCCAACTTCCTATTCTTGCTATTGTCATCCATAGATCGCCTCAGGCGAGCTTGGAAATGTGGAAATAATTCATGCGCCAATATAACGCCCCCGTCGACCTACGCCATGCCATTCGCCAAGGTAACATGACCACCAACACCTCTGGTCTTTGCCCAGGTTTTGTACAAGGCAACCTATGTATTTTACCAGCCGATTGGGCCAATGATTTTCTCAAGTTCTGTCAGCTTAATCCTAAGCCGTGCCCAATCGTTGGCATGTCAAAAGAGCCAGGTGACTTTAGTATAGAAAGTCTAGGCGTGGATTTGGATATTCGCTCTGATATCCCTCAATACCGTATTTTTGAAGACGGCGTGGCAGTAGATCAGGTGACTGACATCAGCCAGCACTGGCGCGATGACCTAGTAGCTTTCGTTTTGGGTTGCTCATTTTCTTTTGAAGAGCCGCTCATTGCCGATGGTTTGGAAGTACGCAATATCACCGAAGGTGTTAACGTACCTATGTACCGTACCAACCTCGCTTGTGAAGAGGCAGGCCCCTTTAGCGGCAATATGGTGGTAAGTATGCGTCCATTTAAGCCAGCCGACGCTATCCGTGCCATTCAGATTTGCAGCCGTTTTCCATCGGTGCACGGTGCGCCCGTACACTTTGGCGACCCAGCGCAAATTGGCATAAATGATATCAACAGCCCTGATTTTGGTGACGCCGTAACCCTTAAAGAAGGTGAAGTCCCGGTATTTTGGGCTTGCGGAGTCACCCCACAAGTAGCCGTTGAACAAGCCAAACCACCATTCTGCATTACCCATGCACCTGGCTGTATGCTGGTGACTGACAAGCTCAATAGCACCATGGCCATCCTGTAAGGAAGCAAATTATGTTTTTAAATTGTGATTTAGGTGAAAGCTACGGCTCTTGGACTATAGGACAAGATGCCAAGGCTATGGCTAACATCGACCAAGCCAACATTGCCTGTGGTTTTCATGCTGGCGATCCATTGGTCATGCAAAAGACCCTGGCTTTAGCAAAAGAACACGGCGTGATGATTGGCGCCCACCCTGCTTACCCAGATTTGGTTGGCTTTGGCCGTCGCACTATGAACTGTTCCGACGCTGAACTACAAGCACTAATGCAATATCAAGTTGCTGCCATTGATGGTATGGCCAAATCACAAGGTCTAGAACTTGCTTATGTAAAGCCTCATGGTGCCCTCTATAACGACATGATGGCCAACCCCAGTGTACGTGCCAGCGTCATGCAATCGGTTGCCGCCTACCACCGCCCAATTCGTTTGATGCTACAAGCCACGGCAGCTTGGCAAGACCACAAAGCTGAAGCCGACGCTTTGGGTTTAGAGCTATATTTTGAAGCCTTTGCCGACCGCGCCTATGAAGACGACGGCCGCCTCATGGCACGTAGCAAAGCTGGCGCCGTACACAAGCATGACAATATGCTGGCGCAAGTAAAGCAACTCATTGAGGACAGCACCATTACCAGTGCCAACGGCAAGGTGTTGGATCTGCAGGTCGATAGCCTCTGTGTACACGGTGACAACGATGCTGGCATTGCCGCCATCCACGAAATTCGTCAATTAATTAACACTGCTAGTCAGTAAGGCACGAGTAGGAAATAGCAGCATGCGCATACAAGTCGCCAGCGAAAATAGCTACATCATTTACTTTAATGATGAAATTGCTGCCCACACTTCGGCGCAAATAGGCGCCTGTGCCGCCTACTTACGTGAGTCCATGGGACCATTGCTAGTCGACCTAGTGCCTTCCTATGCCTCCCTACTAGTCATTTACCATGCCCATTTGGCTGACCATTACCGAGTGAAAGGACTATTGCGTGAGGCTTTGGCTCAGGTGCAAGACGAAGCAGCCAGTGAAGGCAAGTTAATACACCTACCGGTTTACTATAGTGAAGAGTCTGGCCCCGACCTACCTTTATTAGCCCAGCGTGCTAATTTAAGCATTGCAGAAACCATTGCCTTGCACCACAGCATGGCCTATCAGGTATATGCTATTGGCTTTGCCCCTGGTTTTGCCTACCTAGGTGAAGTGGACAAATTACTAGCCGCGCCACGTATTGCCACGCCACGCCTTAAAGTACCAAAAGGTGCTGTTGCCATCGCTGATCGCCAAACTGCCGTTTACCCAAGCCAATCGCCTGGTGGTTGGAACTTGATAGGCCTATGCCCATCCCCGATGTTCAACCCAGAGCAAGATCCGCCTATGCCCGTTAGTGTGGGCGACCAGATTAAATTTGAGCCCATTAGCCGCAGCGAGTTTTTACAACAAGGTGGTGACGAGCAACTATTGTTGGAGCCAATCGCATGAGCTTAAGAGTTGCACAGCCAGGGTTATTGAGCCTACTCCAAGATAACGGTCGTTTTGGTGCCCACAACATTGGCCTCACCACTGGTGGCCCATTAGATCAACAAGCCTTTAGCTGGGCTAACCGCCTACTAGGTAATGATGCTAATGCTTGCTGCATTGAAGCCAGCTTTGGCGGCCTGCAGCTAGAAGCGCAAGTAGACACCTACATTGCCGTCACTGGCGCTGACATGCCACTAAAAATTGATGGCATAGAAATGGACCTATGGACCAGCCACAAGGTGACCGCCGGTAGTAAGATAAGCCTTGGCTTTGCCCAACACGGCACGCGCTCTTATGTCGCCGTCGCTGGTGGTTTGCAAACGCCACAAACATTCGGTAGCCGCAGCACTGTAGTACGAGAAAAAATTGGCGGTATTGGTGGTGCCAAGCTTGCTGATAATGACATCTTAGATTGCGATGAAACCAAGGATTTGCAGCGTTATACGCTAACGGCAGAACAGCGCCCTCAATACTCAAGCCATGTAAAACTCAACGTGGTATTGGGTTACCAAGAAGCCTTATTTGACCAGCATAAAAAGCAGGTATTTTTCACTAGCACCTACACCATGACTGACCGTGCCGACCGTATGGGCATGCGCTTGGAAGGCCCTAATGTAGCCTGTGGTACTAGCCAAATGTTGTCCGAAGGCATCTGCCACGGTGCTATACAAATACCTGCCGATGGCCAGCCAATCATTCTTATGAACGATCGCCAAACCATTGGGGGCTACCCCAAGATTGGTTCCGTAATGGCAAGCGACACCGCACGTTTGGCGCAACTGCGCCCGGGTGACCGCATCGAATTTTGCGCAGTGGACATCCACGATGCACACAACTTAAACGCCTTGGCGGCCCAGCGCTTCCAAAGCACTCAATTACATGCCATTGATGGGTAATATCATGACGCAAGATCTACAACAACTTAGCCAAACCATCGAGAATATCTTGGTGGCCCGCAATCTACGCGGCATGAAAAAAGTACAACCTGCCTTGACACCTGGTTACTGCCTGCGAGCAGCTGAACTGTTACGCGGTAAAACTGGCCATATACTTATCGGCACCGGTTTCCCTGTCGTAGATACCTTTGAAACCGACGGCCCCGTTGGCGCTATCGCTCTTTACGAAACTCTAGAATATCTAGGCGCCAAGCCAGTTATCGTCTGTGGCCAACCTATCGTTGGGGCCTTGAGTACCAAGTACCGCACTCATGAAATCAAAGTAGGTGAGCACGACCAGCGTGAAGCAGAAGCCGAACAAGCCCTAGCCGACTACGCACCCGATGCGGTAATGGCCATTGAACGCCCCGGCCAAGCCGCCGATGGCGGTTATTACAATATGCGCGGTGAAAGTATTAGCGCTCGTACAGCCTGTTTTGATACTTTTATAAAACAAGCCCAGTGCCCTACTTTGGCGATTGGCGATGGTGGTAACGAAATTGGTATGGGCAAAGTAACCGCTGCACTACAGGAACTCAGCATCGTACCTGCGGTCACAACTTGTGATGAGCTATTGGTGGCTGACGTCTCCAACTGGGGCGCATATGGCCTTATTGCCTTTTTAAGTGTATGGCATAATGAAGACTTGTTGGCCCGAATTGACCCAGAAGCCATCTTGGCTTATTTATCAAATTTAGGCAGTGTTGATGGCGTTACCCGCATCAACCAACTTACGGAAGACGGCTTGGCACCAAGCGAAGGTTTGGCCGTTATTGCCGAAATCCGTCAAGCCATCGGCTTCGCTAGCTAAACCGGACGAGATCATAATCATGCGCCTGCGTAATTTAAACAGTTTCATCAAGGTTGCTACACTAGGCAGCTTTCATGCTGCCGCGTCTCAGTTGCATACATCGCAACCGGCTATCTCTGCGCGTATTGCCACCCTAGAAGAAGAGCTAGGTGTAAAGCTGTTTAAACGTGACCAAAGCGGAACCCAGCTTACCACCCGTGGTATGCAGCTACTGCCTTATGCCGAACGCCTAGTATCTATCAGCAATGAGATGAAGTCTCAGCTCAATGACAAGGCCCCAGAAGAAGGCATTTTTCGCATTGGTATTGCGGATACCGTAGCTCACCTTTGGCTAACCGATCTATTAAAAATTTGGCGTGAACAGCACCCGATGATTCAGTTCGAACTCACCATCGACCTAAGCCAAGCTTTATACAAGCAGCTGCAAGAACATCATCTAGACTTAGCTTTGATGGTTTATAGCGGCCAAGGCGGTATTAATACTCAGCCACTATGTGCTTACCCACAATCATGGGTGGCCACACCAGAGTTTGCCGCCCAACACCCTGTTGCCTCGGTACATGATTTGGCCTTGCTACCTATTCTTAGTTTCCCCATTACCACTGGGCCTGGGCGCCATTTGCAACAGCTATTTCAAGATCAAACGGAAATGCCCAAGTTGCACACTAGCAACTCGGTAGCTGGCTTAATGGCCATGGCAGAACAAGGTGCAGGCGTGGCCTTATTGACCGATCCTTTAGTCGAGCCAGCCATTAAAGCTGGTCGTTTACAGAGACTGAGCGTACATCCAGAAGCCCCTCTACTGCATTTTTGCAGTGGCTGGCGCCAAGACGAAGATCGCATACTTCCACAACTGTTAGCCGATAGCGCTAGCCAGTTGATTCAATCCCAATCTAACCTTGGAGAGATTTTCTCCATTTAATATGAGCACTAGTAACATGACAATAGCATACCTTAACGGCGAATATTTGCCGCTGGAAGAAGCCCGCATTTCTCCTCTGGATCGTGGCTTTTTGTTTGGTGACGGCATCTACGAAGTAATCCCTTCTTATGGCGGCAAGATGGTTGGCTTTGGCCCGCACATCGACCGCATGATTGACGGCTTAGCTGCACTTGAAATCGGCTTGGGCTGGGGTCGAGAGGAATGGCGCCTAGTTTGCGAAGAGCTAATCGCCCGCAACCCAGAGCCACAGTTAGGCCTTTACCTACACGTCACCCGTGGTGCCGATACCAAGCGCAACCACCCCTACCCAGAAGGTGTTGCACCCACAGTATTTGCTATGCCGACGGCTATTCCACCGGCGCCGATCCCTGAGCGTGACAAGGTAAAAGGTTACAAAGTATCCAGCATGCAAGATAAGCGCTGGCGCCGTTGTAACATCAAGTCTATTTCCTTGCTAGGCAACGTCATGCACTACCAACAAGGCTATGCTCAAGGTAATGGCGAAGTATTGCTGTATAACGCTGATAACGAACTAACAGAATGTGGTGCCTGTAACGCTTATATCGTTAAAGATGGCGTGGTTATTACGCCACCATTGGATGACCAGATTCTACCAGGTATTACGCGCCTAATCGCTTTAGGTGTACTTAACAACGACGGCTCTATCCCGGTTGAAGAGCGCATCGTGACTATGGACGAAGTGCGCAATGCTGACGAAATTTGGATCTCTAGTTCCAGTAAAGAAATTGCCCCAGTTATCGAACTGGACGGCAAGCCTGTAGGCGACGGCGCACCGGGCCCTGTGTGGGAAAAAGCCGCCCAGCTATATAGCGCTGGCAAGTACGATTTCTAAGGAATAGTTATGGCTCGCCCTAGTCACGTCAAAGTAGATTTACAGGCCCTGCGCAGTAATTATCAGTGGGCCTGCGATCTAGCACCTGCATCAAAAACCATGGCCATCATCAAGGCCGATGCCTACGGCCACGGTGCTGTAGCCTGCGCACGCGCCCTTGATGACCTTGCTCCCGCTTTTGGTGTGGCATGCATTGAAGAAGCTTTGCAACTACGGCAAGCGGGCATCAGCAAGCCCATTTTGTTACTAGAAGGTGCGTTCACTGATGACGAAGTAGTTACTGCCGCTGAGCAAAATTTTTGGTTGATGGTAGAAGACCCTAGGCAGGTCGATGCCATCGTTAACGCCAAGCTCAGCCAACCAGTTCAGGTTTGGGTAAAAATGGATACCGGCATGCATCGCTTAGGCCTTGCACCCTTTCGTTTACCCGAACTCGTGGGCAAATTAGAAGCCAGCCCGAACGTGGCTGACGGTATGCTTATGGCTAGCCACTTTGCTTGCGCCGATGAGTTAAACAATGACTTTACGCGGCAACAAATTGCGCTCTTCCGGGAGCACATGCCTAGCCCTGACATGCCCTTTAGCCTGGCCAACTCAGCAGGCATCTTGGCCTGGCCAGAAGCCCATGGCACTTGGAACCGCGCTGGGTTTATGTTGTATGGCAACACACCTTTAGACGGCGACCATGCCAACAATAAGGGCTTAACTCCCGTTATGTCTCTTAATTCAGCGGTTATTTCGCTACGCCAAGTGGCGGTTGGCGAATCCGTTGGTTATGGCAAGTCATGGACTGCCACAAGACCTTCTACTATTGCTACGGTAGCCATGGGCTATGCCGATGGCTACCCACGTCATGCTGGCACGGGTACGCCGCTATTAGTGAATCAGCAACCGGCATCTTTAATTGGTCGCGTGTCCATGGACATGATCACCATCGATGTGACGGACATAGACGGTGTGGATATTGGTAGCCCGGTGTGTTTCTGGGGCCCTCAATTGCATGCCAACGAAGTGGCGGCGCACATGGGCACCATTGGCTATGAACTCATGACTCGGGTAGGTTTACGCCTACCCAAGGTTTACGTTTAAGCGCCAAAGTATACGGGGACTGGCTCTTATTTATCTGCGTAGCGGATAAAAAGTGCCTGTACCCTGAAGCTTTTACCTACCTAAGAGAATAAAGACGTCTGTTCAATGAAGCTCAAGGGACAGGCACTTGCCTGCGGCAAAAGCCAGTCCCTACTACCTAACTTTGCGTAGCCGCTTAGACGTACGCTGAGCACGAATCGACATCAGCATACCCAAGCTCAACATGAGGGTCACGGCCGAGGTGCCACCGTAGCTCACCAAGGGTAAAGGTACCCCCACCACAGGTAGTAAACCACTTACCATGCCAATGTTCACCACCAGGTAAACAAAGAAGGTCAAGGTTAAACTGGCCGCCAGCATACGACTGAAAGGGTCTTCTGCCTTAGCTGCAATGATAAGGCCACGGATGAGCACAAAAGCGTACAAGAACAACAATAACAGCACCCCCAATAAACCAAATTCTTCGGCTAGCACAGCAATAATAAAATCCGTGTGGGTTTCTGGTAGAAAATCCAAATGAGACTGTGTCCCTTGCAACCACCCCTTACCAGTTAAACCACCAGAGCCAATGGCTATCTTTGACTGGATGATATTCCAACCGGCCCCAAGTGGGTCGCTTTCTGGATCCAATAACGTCATGACACGCTGCTTTTGATAGTCGTGCATCACCATCCACAAAGCCGGCATCGCTGCTGCTGCTGCCACTAAGGCTAAGATGACATAACGCCACAACAAGCCGCCAAAAAAGATAACAAATACACCTGATGCACCAATCAATACGGAAGTACCCAAATCAGGTTGCCTAGCAATCAACAGCACCGGCACGATGACGAGGGCAAAGGCCACCAGTGTATGTATAAAATTGGGTGGGCGAGGCCTGCCGGCTAGATACCAAGCGACGGTCAAGGGGACGGCTAACTTAAGCAGTTCCGAGGGCTGAAAGCGTGGACCAGCGGGTATTTGCAACCAGCGTTGAGCACCCTTGGCACCCACCCCAAACAGCAACACCGCTACCAATAACAGTACGCCAATAACATAGAATAGCGGTACAAAGCGCTCGAGTTCTCTGAGATTAATTTGCGCCATCACTAGCATGCCAAACATAGCTACACCATAACGTAACAACTGTTTGTCTACCGCTTCGGGACTGGCGCCGGCGCCAGAATAAAGCACCACTAGGCCCAAAGCCATAATGCACAGCACAGGAAACAACAACCACAGATCAATGCGACTACGCGCCAAAATACTCGGTCCACGGCGCAAAAACCCACTGGCATCGGGAACGAAACGCTGAAAATCAGCCATCATCTTGCTCCTTTGCTGGTGCCAACAAATAGGCATCAAATAGCTTACGCGCTAAAGGCGCGGCGGCGGAGCTGCCACCACCGCCGTTTTCAACAATGACAGCCAACACAATTTGGGGATTTTTGGCTGGGGCCCAACCCACAAACAAACCGTGATCGCGCAGCCGCTCAGCGGTTTTTTCGGCATCATATTCTTCGTCTTGTTTAATACCCTTAACCTGGGCGGTACCCGTTTTGCCAGCAATCTTGTAGCGGCTATTGGCACCACTACGGCGTGCCGTACCTTTCTTGCCATGCATCACATCAATCATGGCCTTATGAAGTTTATCCCAATCGCTGTCACGGTTTATCTGCACGTCTTCTAACATAACGGGATCTTTTCGGCCCAACTGACTTACTTGCGTCACCTCTTGGTTATCCATACTTTTGATCATGCGGATTTGGTGCCACTTGCCCTTATTGGCCATCACCATGGTCATGGTGGCCATCTGCAAGGGGGTTGCCGATAAGAAGCCCTGGCCGATACTCATGTTTAATGAATCACCAGGAAACCAAGAAGCATTGCGAATAGCACGCTTCCACGATCGAGTAGGTAGCACCGCTGGCAAAGCTTCTGGTTGATCGGCAATAGTCACTTGACCTAGCCCAAACTTAGCCATGTAGCTAGTCATGGGGTTATTGCCCATTTTATGACCAATTGCGTAATAGTAGGTATCCACCGATTCTACAATGGATTTATGCATATTAACTTTACCATGACCACCTTCTTTCCAGTCACGATATAAGCGCCCCCCTTCGGTGAGCTGATAATAACCTGGATCCCAAATAGAGTAGTTACGGCTAATAATACCGCTATCAATACTGGCTAAAGCGATCACTGGTTTCACCGTTGAAGCCGGCGGATAGCGCCCCCGTAGGGCACGGTTAAATAGCGGTAACTCATCAGAGTCTCTTAGCTCACCATAGGCTTTACTGCTGATACCGGTAACGAACTGATTAGCACCGTAACTCGGTGCACTCACCATGGCTAAAACGCCTCCCGTAGTGGGATCGAGCGCCACAATAGAGCCGCGTTTACCTTGCAAAAGTTCCACCGCTTTGGCTTGTAGCATGGCATCTAGGTGTAAACCGATATTGCGTCCAGGTACGGGCTCTTGTCTATTCAGCACACGCAGTATGCGCCCACGGGCATTGGTTTCTACGGTTTGGTAACCGACCTGTCCATGCAAATCATCTTCGTAGTATTTCTCTATGCCCAGTTTACCCACGTGATGAGTATCGCTGTAATTGACTGGGTCTAGGCGCGCTATTTCGCGGTCGTTGATACGTCCAACGTACCCTAAAGCATGCACAAAACCATCATCAAAAGGATAATAACGCACCAGCTCGGCTTCAACCCGCACGCCTTGTAGAGCGTGTTGGTTGACGGTGATTTTAGCAATCTCTTGCTCATTTAAACGATAGCGCAAGGGTACTGAGCTATAAGGCTTGCGCGCTTGTCGTAAGCGTCGCTTAAAACGTTTGATATCACTGTCATCGATAGCAATGATATTTTGTAACTGGACAATAGTGTCATCAACACCGTGTTTACCGCCCGGCAACTGTTCTGGTACCAAGGTGACACTGTGTGTTGCCCTATTGCCCGCCAACAAGCGTCCTTCACGGTCATAAATCAAACCACGGGTAGGGGCGATAGGCTGCAGCTGCTGGCGGTTGTCCTCTGCTTCGGTCAAAAAGTGTTGATGTTGGAAAATTTGTAAATAAGCCATACGGCTTATCAACACAGCAAACACCAAGACAATAACGCCAAGGGCAAACCACAAACGCATCTGAAAGCGATCGTTTTCCCGTTGTTTGGCATTCATATTAGACCAGGACATGCGTTGGCCTATTTATGATAAGGGTGATGATTAAGAATGGTCCAAGCCCGGTACAGCTGTTCGGCCAGCAGCACACGTACTAAGGGGTGAGGTAGGGTTAGTGGCGACAAGGACCACTTTTGATCGGCGCGTGCCAAGCATTCGGGTGCTAGGCCATTGGGCCCACCAACCAATAAAGACACATTGCGCCCATCCATGCGCCAAGCGGCGCATTGTTCAGCTAGCTGCGGCGTACTCCAAGGCTTGCCCAATACATCCAAGGCAACGACTCTATCGCCATTGCCTATTGCCGCCA
Source organism: Oceanospirillaceae bacterium (assembly GCA_003521845.1). Classification (GTDB taxonomy): domain Bacteria; phylum Pseudomonadota; class Gammaproteobacteria; order Pseudomonadales; family Balneatricaceae; genus Njordibacter. The sequence continues at coordinate 42,132 of DPHB01000044.1, forward strand.
ACATGGATTCGCCTTCCTTGTGCATGGCTTTGGCTGGGTCAGCACTTTTGCCACGAAAACCCAAGGGCAATTCCTGTAACTGCAATTGCATATCAGAGGGCAAGCGTTTGGCATACTCCTGGTAGCCCGTGGTTACCCAGCTTGGCATTTTAGTGCCGACAGCCAACAGCTTGATTTTCATACGCGCAAGCTTAGTCGTCAGCTAACAAAGCTTCAGGAGCATTGTCTTGTAAAGCCGGGTCCCACAAACGTTCAAGGTCATAAAAACCCCGTGCGTCGGTTTGCATAACATGGACAATAACATCACCCAAGTCAGCCAATACCCAATCACTATTCATTTCGCCTTCAACGCTTAAAGGTGCGAAACCTGCTTGCTTGGCCTTGAAGGATACTTCTTCTGCCAAGGATTTTACATGACGGTTAGAGGTACCGGTAGCAATCACCATATAGTCGGTTACGTTAGACAAGCCGCGTACATCCAAGTGTACGATATCCTTGCCTTTCATGCCTTCAAGGGCGTCAGTTACTAGTGCCAATAATACGTCTACGGACTTAGCCATAATTAATTTGTTTCCACTTTATATAAATTCTGCGCAGCAATATACTGCGCTACCTGCGCTGGCAACATACTTGCCGGCGGTGTTTTTCCTTGTTCGAGCAATAGCCTAATAGCCGTAGCCGAAACATCAAATTGAGGCAAACGCACACTGGCTATACCTCCACTTGGACAACTTAATAGCTGTTTGGGTTCAGCCCTATGACGCTGCTGCCAAAGCGCCTTCAATGCGGCGTCTTGAGGGCGTTCACTGGCTGGCCTTGCCATCACTAACAGATGACAAAACTCTAATAGTTCACGCCATCGATGCCAGGTATGCAATTGCGCAAAGGCATCCATACCCAAACACCAAATCAACCTCGCCTGCGGCCCCAAATCGCTACGTATAGACGCTAAGGTGTCTATACTATAGCTAGGGCCCTGGCGGTCTAGCTCGCGACTGTCTATACACAGCTGCGCTTCATTCTCACAAACCAAATGCAGCATCGCCAAACGCTGTTGAGCACTGGCTCCGGGGTTGGCACGGTGAGCTGGCTGCCGATTGGGTAAAAAACTCACCGCTGTACCTAAAGTACTTGCTACAGCTTTGGCAGAACCAATATGCCCACAATGAATGGGATCAAAAGTGCCACCAAAGCAGACCTTGACCACTTGTTCCGCAGTACTCATCAAAGCAGCCTAGTTGCGGGTATGGCCGTCACCAAACACCACGTATTTTTGTGAAGTGAGGCCTTGTAAACCAACCGGCCCACGGGCATGAATCTTGTCCGTTGATATGCCAATTTCGGCACCCAAACCATATTCAAAACCATCAGCAAATGCGGTACTGGCATTGACCATGACAGAACTGGAATCAACACGTGCCATAAAGGCGCGTGCCTTGGTGTAGTTTTCGGTGACTATGGCATCGGTATGGTGGGAACCATACTTATTGATGTGCGTTATGGCATCATTCATATCCGCTACCACCTTAATAGCCAAGATAGGTGCCGTGTACTCGGTGTACCAGTCATCCTCTGTCGCAGCGACAACATGATTAGAGCTGGAATCAGGGATCAACGCCTGGGCTTTATCACAAACGCGCAGTTCTACCGCAAACTCTTGCAAGTGCTGGGCAATTTCTGGCAACAACTCAGCGGCGCGAGATGCTGCCACCAACAAGCTTTCCATGGCATTACACACACCATAGCGGCGAGTCTTGGCATTAATACTAATATTAATTGCCTTACTGACATCTGCTTCGTCATCTAAATAAACATGGCAGTTGCCATCCAGATGTTTAATCACCGGCACCTTGGCATCGTTACTAATACGCTGAATCAACCCCTTACCACCACGCGGCACAATCACATCCACATATTCAGGCATGCTAATCATGTACCCCACAGCTTCACGGTCTGTCGTGTTCACGACCTGTACCGCATGCTCTGGCAAACCTGTCTTAAGTAGGCCAGCCGTTACACAAGCCGCAATAGCTTGATTAGAGTTAGCCGCTTCTGAACCACCACGTAAAATAGCCGCATTGCCAGATTTTAGGCACAAGCTAGCCGCATCAATAGTAACGTTAGGGCGTGATTCATAAATAATACCAATGACACCTAAAGGCACCCGCATCTTGCCAATTTGAATACCCGAAGGGCGGAAGCTCATATCGGTAATTTCACCAATAGGATCAGCCAAATCAGCCACCTGACGTAAGCCTTCCATCATGGCATCAATACCGGCATCGTCGATGCGCAAGCGATCTAACATAGCTTCAGACAAACCATTGGCTTTGCCGTTTTCTAAATCCTTTACATTGGCCGCAAGCAATGCCGGTCGAGCTGCATCCATGGCTTGCGCCATGGCCACCAACGCTGCATTTTTGCTAGCGGTAGGGATCTGGGCTAAGTCTGCAGCAGCAGCTCTGGCCTGTTTACCCACGGTGTGCATATACTCAAGTACGGACATTCATTGTTCCCTTTGTATCACTCAATTGACCCACTTTTGACAGGCCTGCCAAAAGCATAAATTCAAGACGCGCAATTATACCGTGAAACCACGCCACAACGCAGCCATTTGCTTGAAATTTACGGAAATTTGCAGGCTTTAAACAATACAGCTATGGCTAGCCAGGTGAAGTCGCCACTTCCAGCTCACCGATTAAGCGTAATGCTTGCGGTTTATCGGTGCCACAAACATCTGCCGCCGCAACAAAACGCTTGCACACATCCGGCCGCGAAGGCTGGCCAAACAGCTTGCACAAACCCAGCTCATCAAGTTGCAAACAAGGCACACCAGCTGGTTTACCAAGCGGCATACTAGGTATAGGGCTAGTAATGGATGGCGCTATACAACAGGCCGCACAGCCTGGTCGACATTGAAACCCCGTTTCATGAGCCAGCGTCATCCGACGCTTGCCCCCACGAAGGCACCAAAACCTGAGGCAAGCTCAGCTGATCCAATATGCGCGCCACGATAAAATCGACCAAATCATCAATACTTTGCGGTTGATGATAAAAACCCGGACTGGCAGGCATAATCATGGCGCCCATACGAGTGAGAGAAAGCATATTTTGCAAATGAATCTCACTGTAAGGCGCCTCTCTAGGCACCAAAATCAACGGCCGCCGCTCTTTTAGGTGCACATCCGCGGCACGCTCTATAAGGTTATCACTGGCACCATTGGCAATAGCCGACAAGCTGCCCATACTGCAAGGGCAGACAACCATGGCTTCACCGGCACCGGAACCAGAAGCGACGGGCGCCATCCACTGTTGTTTGCCATAAATATTAATTTGTTGCGAACGCGCACCTAGACGCTGACAAAAGTAGGCTTCTTGCTCTTGCTTACCAGCCGGTAATTGCCAATCTGTTTCCGTTGCCAATACCACTTGCGCGGCACTCGAAATAAGCACATTGACCGAGCAATCCGCAGCCACCAAGCGCTGCAATAAACGCAAAGCATAGGGCGCACCTGAGGCACCCGTCAAGGCGACGGTGACGACTTTGGGTGGTTGCTGCAAGAGAGCCATTTTATTACCTGTTTTACTGCCCACTAAGAAGGCTTAAAAACACTATTGTACCAACGAATACCGAGACGTGGGACGTTTTTTGGCTTATAATTCACGCTGAATTTCCAAGCCTCCATTTCTGCACTCCATGAAAGGAATCTAGCTAACATGCTAAACCTGCACGACGCCTTAAAACAAGCCGACATAGAACCACAACTGAAAGAAGTACTGGATACCATTGCCGCTACCTGCAAAAGCATTGGCGGCAAGCTACGCGGCGGCGCCTTAAGCGGCGTATACGGCAGCGAAACTTCTGAAAACGTGCAAGGTGAAGTGCAGAAAAAGCTAGATGTTGTGGCCAACGCCCTTCTCAAGCATGCTTTACTGAACAACCGCCACGTGGCTGGCATTGCTTCAGAAGAAGAAGACGATGTCATTGGTGGTGGCGATGAAGGCCGCTATCTCGTGACCTTTGATCCACTAGATGGCAGCTCCAATATCGACGTTAACGTCTCTGTTGGCACTATATTCTCCATTTTGCCTACCACTACACCGGGTAGTGAAGTCACCATGGCTAACTTTTTGCAGCCAGGTCGCAATCAAGTGGCAGCCGGTTATGTTCTATATGGCCCTGCCATCACCCTTATCCTGACCACAGGCAATGGTGTTGATGTATACGCCCTAGACTACGATGGCGACTTTTACCAAACCCACGCCCAGATCCAAGTTCCCATGGCCACCCAAGAATTTGCCATTAATATGTCTAACCAGCGCTTCTGGGAACCCGCCATGCAAGCCTATGTGGCGGACTTGCTACAAGGCGAAGAAGGCCCAATTGGCAAGCGCTTCAACATGCGCTGGGTAGCCTCCATGGTGGCAGAAGTACACCGCATACTGACCCGTGGCGGCATCTTTATGTACCCATTTGACCACCGTGACGCCAGCAAGCCTGGCAAGCTGCGCCTTATGTACGAAGGCAACCCAATGAGCTTTTTGATTGAGCAAGCTGGCGGCGCTAGCAGCACCACCGACATGCCTATCATGGATGTGCAACCAACAGAAATCCACCAACGCGTACCCGTGGTACTAGGTTCACGCGAAGAAGTGGAACGTGTTGACACCTACCATCAGCAAGCGAAATAACAGCAATACTTTTGTCCCATTGGCGCCGACCGTCTTCAAGACGTATAATCGGCGCCAATAGAATACACTCACTTTTATTTTAACTTTTAGAAGAGACGACCATGAGCTTCAGTCAAATTCCCGCTGGCAAGGACTTGCCAAACGACGTTTATGTTGTAATTGAAATTCCAGCTAACAGCGACCCAGTTAAGTACGAAATTGAAAAGGACTGCGATGCCCTTTTTGTTGACCGTTTTATGGCTTCCCCCATGTTCTACCCAGCCAACTACGGTTACATCAACGACACCCTAGCTGACGACGGCGACGCCCTAGACGTTTTGGTTATCACGCCATACCCAGTAGTACCTGGTAGCGTAATCCGCTGCCGCCCAGTGGGCGTACTGAACATGACCGACGAAGCTGGTGAAGATGCCAAGCTAGTAGCGGTACCTCATGAAAAGCTAACTCAAGCCTACAACGGCGTAAACGACATTGACGACGTACCTGAATTGCTACGCAACCAGATCAAAGAGTTCTTCGAGAACTACAAGAACTTGGAAAAAGGCAAGTGGGTTAAAGTAGAAAGCTGGGAAGGCGCCGATTCTGCTCGCGCTAAGATCGTTGAAGCAGCGGCTGCCTACGAGGCTGCTAAGTAAGCAATTTACTTCACATCGGGATCAGACCTCAGGTTCTGCCCCAGCAATTAAAAAGGGATCCAATAGGATCCCTTTTTTGTACTTACTACTCGAAAACAACTACCCTTGCACCAGCAGCTCGCGCAAATCTATAATCGCCGCGTTAGCGCGGGAAATATAAGACGCCATTACCAGGGAATGGTTGGCAACTAGACCAAAGCCAGAACCGTTAAGAATAATAGGGCTCCATACGGTTTCTTGGGTGGCTTCTAGCTCACGGATAATTTGACGCAAGCTTACCAAGGCATTTTTCTTTTCTAGAGTAGCAGCAAAGTCCACTTCTACAGCGCGCAAGATCTGTATCAAGGCCCAGCTAGCACCCCGTGCTTCATAAAACACATCGTCGATTTCAGACCAGGGGGTTTTGATCTCTAACTCAGCTTCTGTCGAGGTTGATTGAGTAGCGGCGCTATCACCTGCTAAGTCTGTATTAAGGCGTTTCTGGCCAACACTAGCACTAAGGCGCTGGGACAAACTACCTAGGCGTGTTTCTACATCCCCCAACCAGCGAGTAAGGTTATCGGCGCGCGCATAAAACTGGGCACCCGATTGCTGCGTATCACTTAAGCGATCGTGATAGACCTGCAGTGCCTTAAGACCACGACGGTACTCACTTTCACTGGCGGGCAACATCCAACTTGTACTATCGAAGTTAAACTGCGGCTCGGCCACAGCCAAGTCGACATCTTCTGTGGACTGCGACTGAGAACGACTGAAATCTTTACGCATGGCGCGACTTAGATCGCGCATCTGAATCAGTACGCCGTACTCCCAATTAGGTACGTTGTCCATCCACACGCCAGGCAGACCCACATCATTACTCAAAAACCCACCAGGTTTATCCAATAAAGCATGCCCCAAACCAATTAATGCTTGCGTGGTGGCCACACCGGTTAGCGTTCCTGGTTGGGGACGTTCTGGTAAATCGGGCTTTTGATTCCAAATAAAACCCAGTACCAATGACGCAATAAGGTACAAACCCAAGCTAGCGGCGATAATACGCCAAAGCCAATGCCGGTCGTCGTAATAATCTTCCTTTAAGTTACGTAGTCCTTGACGTATGTTGAGCATAATCAATCCTTATTAACGGGTATGTAAGCTATATATGCGGCTGCTAGTGAAAAACATCAAGTAGCGGCGTATCGGCTTTATAGATAACCTCAATAGCCGCCGGTGACTTATGTTTAATATTAGCGCGAATTCTGTAATCTGGGTTGGTGCCGTTCAACAAGCCATACACCCACCTCACTTGTTTGTCACGAGGAGCAATAATATACAGACGCCCATCTACCTGCTCTATCTGGCGCGCCAAACCACGCAAATAGATAGCCAAGGCAGAAGCCTCATGCTTTAAAGCACCTGGGGGTAACAATATACGCTGACGCTGCATGCCTTCTGGTGCATCTAACAAGGACTGCTGTTGCGTTTGTAGTGGCTTATATATCGTCAGTTGCTGTGCTTTATTGGGCTGCTTTTTAGCTTTCTTTTTAACCTTAGACACCGCTTGCGCCTTGCTTTGCGCTAACTGCTTGGTCACCGCGGCAATTTGTGCATGACCAGGCACTACCTTACTGGCACGTGATAAGAACAAGTGCGACTGTTTAAACTTGCCTTTTTTATGAGCGCTTTTGGCTAAGATTAGGTAGCGTTGCACTATACGCTCTAGCCCCTGCAGCGCTAGAGCATTGTTCTCATCCTGCATGAGCATACGCGCATAAAACACATAGGCATTGTTATCAGCAGGCGTGGTCAGCTGATCTTTGTCCATGGCCAGTTCGGCCTGAGCCAACCATAATTCTATGCGATTGGTCGGCGACATGTCCTCACGCGGCGCAACCTGGGAGGCAGTGTCAGCTGAACCAGCTAACCTACTGACATTGGAATTATTAGCCACTAAAACAGAGCTAGCCGGCCTAACACCTTCAATTACCGGTTGCGGCTTGACAAAATTTGCCGCAGCAGCCTCGTCTACTAGGGATCCTGCCGTAATACTTTGCTCTTCAATGACTAGTTGCGCTGCCGGCTCCGGTATCGATTCTAGGGTTTTCGAAAAACCTGTGTCAGCAATATTTTCGGGTCCTTTTTCAGACACTGGCGGCACAGTATTACAACCTGCCAGCAACACACTCCCCAACAGCAAGGCATAACGTAAAGATGGATACAAAATTCGACCCTCAACAACAAGCAACTAACTAATTCCCCCATAGTAGCGCAATTACCCTAGTGACTGTAGTCAGTAAGCATGTAGATATTGGGGAATTTCACTTAGATCATTGGAGAATCGAAAAACCCATAAAAACTTCGGCAAATTTCTGCCATCTTGCTATGAATTGCGCTAAACTAAGCGGAGCACATTAGGTAGCAACCAAGCATACTTGGTATCGAACCTATCAATTAGACACTTGGGAAACATTGTCCATGGCCAAAATTCTGTTACTTAACGGCCCCAACATAAATATGTTAGGTAAACGGGAACCCGGAATTTACGGCCATCTCACCCTCAATGACATCGAGCAACAATGCATTACTCAAGGTCAAGCTGAAGGTATCGACGTAGCTTGTTTACAAAGCAATGCCGAGTTCGCCCTCATTGAAGCCATACACCAAGCACCTGAAGCCGGCGTAGAATTTATCGTCATCAATCCAGCCGCCTTTACTCACACCAGCGTTGCCTTACGCGACGCCATGCTGGCTGTGAACCTACCCTTCATCGAAGTACACATCAGCAACGTGCACGCCCGTGAAGCATTTCGTCATCACTCCTATTTCAGCGATATCGCCCAAGGCGTTATCGTAGGCTTGGGCCCAGCAGGCTACAACTATGCAATGCAGTCTGCTATTGCCCATATCCAAACTAATAACTAATCCTATATGTTTATAAAAGAGAGCTAACATGGACATTCGCAAAGTAAAAAAACTCATCGAGCTGCTAGAAGAATCTGATATCAATGAAATTGAAATCAAAGAAGGTGAAGAGTCCGTACGCATCAGCCGTTCTTCTTCCGTTCTTACCGCTGCACCTGTTATGCAAGCGGCACCAGCGCCAGTTGCTGCACCGCTTGCTGCACCAGTAGCTCCTGCCGCGCCTGCTGCTCCAGCTATTGAAGGTCACGCAGTAACTTCGCCCATGGTTGGCACCTTCTATGGTGCTCCTTCACCAGGCGCCGCGCCTTTTGTTCAGGTTGGCCAGTCTATTAAAGAAGGCGACGTTATCTGCATCATTGAAGCCATGAAGATGATGAACCAAATTGAAGCTGACAAGTCTGGTACCGTTACTGCCGTTTTGGTAGATGATGGTGAAGCCGTAGAATTTGACCAGGTTTTGGTTACAATCGGTTAATAACAATCGGTTAAGCCGGAGAGCCTTATGTTAGAAAAAGTAGTCATTGCCAACCGTGGTGAGATTGCCCTACGTATCCTACGCGCATGCAAGGAGCTAGGCATCAAAACCGTGGCGGTATACTCCAAGGTAGATAAGGACCTAATGCACGTGCGTCTAGCCGACGAAGCTGTATGCATTGGCCCTAACTCTTCCACGGACAGTTATCTTAATATTCCACGCATTATCAGCGCCGCCGAAGTCACCGACGCCACAGGTATTCACCCTGGTTACGGTTTCTTGGCAGAAAACGCTGGCTTTGCCGAGATGGTAGAAAACAGTGGTTTCACCTTTATCGGCCCAACTGCCGACACCATTCGCGTGATGGGCGACAAGGTGGCGGCTATCGCCGCCATGCAGAAATCTGGCGTCCCTACGGTACCAGGATCCAACGGCCCACTAGACGAAGACCACGAACGCACCATGCGTATTGCCAAAGAAATCGGTTACCCGGTTATCATCAAGGCAGCCGCCGGTGGTGGTGGTCGTGGTATGCGTGTAGTGCACAGCGAAGCGGCACTTATCAACTCTATCTTTGTCACCAAGACCGAATCCAAAGCTGCCTTTGGCGATGATACGGTTTATATGGAAAAATTCCTTGAAAACCCACGCCACGTGGAAGTTCAAGTATTGGCCGACGGCCAAGGCAACGCCATTCATCTATACGACCGTGACTGCTCTATGCAGCGCCGTCACCAAAAAGTTGTAGAAGAAGCTCCAGCACCGCACATTGATCCAGACGCTCGTGCCCAGGTACTCAAGTCTTGCACCGATGCTTGTGTTGAAATTGGTTACCGCGGCGCAGGTACATTTGAATTTTTGTACGAAAACGGGCGTTTCTTCTTTATCGAAATGAACACTCGTGTTCAGGTAGAACACCCCGTATCCGAAATGGTTACTGGAATCGACATCATCAAGGAACAGCTATTGATTGCCAGTGGCCAACCTTTGTCGATCAAACAAGAAGACGTTGTCGTTAGCGGCCATGCTTTTGAGTGTCGTATTAACGCTGAAGACCCAGTCAGCTTTATGCCTTGCCCTGGTAAGATCCAGCAATTTCATGCCCCGGGTGGCCTAGGCGTACGCGTTGATTCCCACCTATACAGTGGTTATTCCATTCCGCCCTTCTATGATTCTATGATTGCCAAGGTAATCACCCACGCACCAACGCGGGAAGAGTCGTTAAAGCGTATGGAAGTAGCATTGGATGAGATGATTATCGACGGCATTAAGACCAACATCCCACTGCAAAAGGACATCGTACGCGATGCCAACTTTGGCAAGGGTGGCGTTAACATTCATTACCTGGAGAAGAAGCTAGGTCTATAAGCCTTGCCTATTTTCCTAAACGCCGTGCCTAGCCAACCTAGTCACGGCGTTTTTTGTTGGTCGCAGATGTGACCACTTTACATAGCTAATTATTAGGTAACACTATGCCTTGGGTACAAATCACCTTACATACAGACCCGCAGCACACAGAAGCATTGGAAGACATGCTGCTACTTTGCGGCGCTGGCGCTGTCACCATGCTAGATGGTGCCGACCAGCCGGTATTCGAACCTATCAAAGGCACCACCCCCCTATGGCAAGACACCCGCGTTATGGGCCTATTTGAAGCGGACACCGATGCCGAATCTTTGCTCAACTATTTGCAGACAGGCTGGCAAGAGCAGTTTGTTGACACAGCATTCCCCAAACACAAGTTAGAAATTCTGGAAGACAAGGACTGGGAACGCGAATGGATGGATCGTTTTGAACCCATTCAATTTGGCCCTAACTTATGGGTATGCCCGAGCTGGAAGCCGGTACCCGACCCAAGCGCTGCCAATCTAATGTTGGACCCAGGCCTAGCTTTTGGCACTGGCAGCCACCCTACCACAGCTTTATGCTTACAGTGGATCGCTCAGCAAAACTGGCAAGGCACACGTGCCATCGATTACGGCTGTGGCTCTGGCATACTAGCCCTTGGTGCGCTATTGCTCGGTGCCCAGCACGTATTGGGGGTGGATAACGACGAACAAGCCTTAGTGGCTACCAGCGACAACGCCCAGCGTAATAATATCGACCCAGCGCGCATTCCTGTGTATCTACCAGAGCATGCCCCTCAAGAACCCGTAGACATTATGCTGGCCAATATTCTGGCTGGCCCACTGATTGAGCTAGCCCCTCGACTAGCAGACCTGACCAAAAGCCAAGGCTTGATTGCCCTATCAGGTATCTTGTCTCATCAAGCTGATGCCGTCATCGACGCCTATGCGCCTTGGTTTGATATGCACACCGTCAGCCAAAAAGACGAATGGGTACGCATTGATGGCATCAAGCATTAGCATAAACTAGTTGCACAGGCTATCAGGAATCAATTAGATGGATCTAGATTTTAGCAACGCCCAGTTAATCGCCATTAGCCTGATTTTTATTTGGTCAGGCTTTGTCCGTGCTGGGCTGGGTTTCGGCGGTGCAGCCCTGTCCCTGCCGCTGCTATTTTTAGTGGCCAACGAACCCCTATTCTTTGTGCCCATCATCGCACTGCACTTGCTATTTTTTACCAGTATTACGTCGGCACATAAACTCAAAAGCATTCACTGGCCGTTTATCAAATCTAGTTTAAGCTGGATGATTATTCCCAAGCTGGCTGGCGTTATTGGACTACTCAGCCTACCCGCACAGTGGATGGTATTTATCATTTACGGCATTACCATCTTCTATGCCATACAATGGATACTGCAAAAAACCATTACCAGTCAGTCTGCTTGGGCGGACCGTGTATTACTTATTTTAGGTGGCTATTTTAGTGGTGTGTCTTTAGTTGGCGCACCGCTTATTGTGGCGGTCGCCATCCGCCAGGTGCCAACTCACACCTACCGCGACACCCTCTTTGTACTCTGGTTTATATTAGTAATAATCAAGCTATCAGCCTTTGTCGTAGTGGGCGTAGAGCTGCCATGGCAAGCGGCCGCTCTCTTGCTAGCACCGACCGCCGTAGGCCACTATATTGGCCTACGCGCCCACAACTACCTTATTCACCGTAAACCCCAACAGGTGCAACGTGTACTGGGTGTTGGCCTATTGATTACGGCCATTTTAGGCATGTTACAATTGCTTTACTGATCGTCATTGCAGAGGTTAAAAACACATCATTGCCAGCGTAGACTACCCGTCATTGCGAGCGTAGCGAAGCAATCTCTGCAACTCGGCACAACACCTGCAAGAGGTTGCCACGGCCTGCGGCCTCGCAACGACTCAGTAATACATCTTCACAAACTCGGTAAAAATCTGACCTATTAGGCAGATTAAAATAGTCATAATTTGGTCTATTTAGAACCTAGATCAATTGAACAAATTTTGTACAATTGCTATAATTCGCGCTCTTCGCTTAAAGCCTGATTTAGCCACCAAAAATTATTTTTTGTTCGTGGCCTTGCGCTTTTTGCACTCTTTTATTGGCAACCAGCAAGAATGAATGACCATGAGCCTGCATAACGCGATCGATGGATTTTCAATTGGCCCACACAAGTTGTCCAATGGCTTGTTCGTGGCCCCCATGGCTGGTTTGACTGATCGCCCCACACGTAATTTATTGCGCAATATGGGTGCCGGTTTGGCCATAGCAGAAATGCTCACCTCTGATACTTCCCTGTGGCACAGTCGCAAATCACAGCTTCGCTTACCCCATGCAGATGACCTTGCACCTGTTAGCGTGCAAATAGCTGGCAACGACCCACAGCAGATGGCGCAAGCTGCGCAAGCCAACGTGGCCCTTGGTGCGCAAATCATCGACATCAACATGGGCTGCCCAGCCAAAAAAGTACTCAAAAAAGCCGCCGGTTCGGCCCTACTTGCCCACCCCGAATTAGTCGCTGATATATTACAAGCCGTGGTGTCAGCGGTAGCTGTACCGGTCACCCTTAAGATCCGTACTGGTAGCACAGCGGCCGAACGCAACGGGGTGGATATTGCCCGCATTGCCGAAGATGCCGGTATTAGCGCTCTATCCGTACATGGTCGCACCCGCGCCTGTGCTTTTAAGGGTGCCGTAGAGTTCGACACTATTGCCGCTATCAAACAAGCCATTGCTATCCCCGTTATTGCCAACGGTGATATTCAAACCCCCGAGCAAGCCCAACAGATACTGGAATATACACAGGCCGATGGTCTCATGATTGGCCGCGCCATACAGGGCAACCCGTGGATCTTCCAACAGATACATCATTACCTACGCACCGGCCAGCACTTAGATATGCCAAGTGCCGAAGAAAAATGGCACGTGATACAACAACACCTTAAAGGCATCCATGCCCTTTACGGTGACCCAATGGGGCCGCGCATTGCACGCAAGCATGTAGCGGCCTATTTGCCCGAAAAACATATTCGACAGTCTTTTAATCAATTAACAACGGCCAGTGAACAGTTGCGCTTTTTACAACAACAACTCAGTTCTGATACAACAGACAAGCTCAACCATCAAGCCGCCTAACTAAGTATTATTATGCACAATCCAGAAATTCAAATAGACAGCAATATTGAAGACAGCCATGCTTTGAGTGCTTCAAACGCTTCTACCCAGACCCTACGCCAAAGTGTAGAGCAGTCGATGGAAACTTATTTTAAAGACCTTGATGGCTACCAGGTAACGGACCTCTACGACCTTGTTATGCAAGAAGTAGAAGCCCCCCTATTTGCCAGCGTCATGAATTACACCCGTGACAATCAGTCAAAAGCCGCCGCTTTACTAGGGCTCAACCGAGGCACCCTGCGCAAAAAGCTGAAGCAATACAACCTAATTTAAATCTCTTAATCTTTCTCATATGAACCCTACACAGGAAGCCATCATGTCCGATCAACAACCTATCACTCGTGCGCTAATCAGCGTTTCAGATAAGACCGGTATTGTCGAATTTGCCCAGCAACTTACCCAGCTTGGCGTTGAAATTCTATCTACCGGCGGTACTTACAAGCTACTGCAAGATAACGCCATCCCAGCCGCAGAAGTGTCTGACTACACTGGTTTTCCAGAAATGATGGCCGGTCGTGTAAAAACCCTACACCCGAAAGTACACGGTGGCATCCTTGGCCGTCGTGGCACCGACGAAGGCGTTATGGCCGAGCATGGCATCAAGCCAATCGACTTGGTAGTAGTTAACCTATACCCATTCCAAGCCACTATTGCGCGCGAAGATTGCGACCTAGCCATGGCTATTGAGAACATCGACATCGGTGGCCCAACCATGGTGCGCTCTGCGGCTAAAAACAACGCCGCCGTCGCCATCGTGGTGAATGCTAGCGATTACGACAGCGTCTTGTCCGACCTGAAAACCAATGGCGGCCTAAACCAAGCCACGCGTTCCGATCTTGCTTGCAAAGCTTTTGAACACACAGCCATGTACGACGGTTTAATTGCCAACTACTTGGGTGCACAAATGAACCCAGAGTCGCCGTTCCCTCGCACCTTCAACACCCAGCTGAAAAAAGTGCAAGATACCCGTTACGGTGAAAACTCTCATCAAAAAGCGGCTTTCTACGTAGAGCACGAGCCTAAAGAAGCTAGCATCGCTACCGCTACACAGGTACAAGGCAAAGAGCTGTCCTACAACAACATTGCTGATACTGATGCAGCTTTGGAATGTGTTAAGACCTTCCAGGACCCAGCTTGCGTTATCGTAAAGCACGCCAACCCATGCGGTGTGGCGGTTGCCGGCGACATTACTGAAGCTTACGAAAAAGCCTACAAAACAGACCCTACATCTGCCTTCGGCGGCATCATTGCTTTCAACCGTGAACTAGACGCCGCTACGGCCCAGCGCATCATCGACCGTCAGTTTGTTGAAGTCATCATCGCGCCAAGCGTCGATGCTACTGCCAAAGCAGCCTTAGAGCGCAAGCCTAACGTGCGCATTTTGGAATGTGGCGATCTACCACAGCACTCCACACCAGAACTAGACTACAAGCGTGTTACTGGCGGTATGCTAGTACAAGATCGTGACCTAGGTGCCATCGCCGAAGCCGCCCTAAAAATCGTTTCTGAGCGCATTCCAACCGAAGCCGAAATGACTGACCTACAGTTTGCTTGGAAAGTAGCCAAATTTGTTAAGTCCAACGCCATCGTCTACTGCAACGACGGCATGACTATTGGTGTCGGCGCTGGCCAAATGAGCCGTGTGTACAGTGCCAAAATTGCTGGCATCAAAGCCGGTGACGAAAACCTACAAGTTGCAGGCTCCGTAATGGCATCCGATGCTTTCTTCCCTTTCCGCGACGGTATCGATGCGGCCGCAGAAGCGGGTATAACGGCCATTATTCAGCCAGGTGGTTCTATGCGCGATGATGAAATCATTGCCGCGGCAAATGAGCACAATATTTCAATGATCTTTACCGGCATGCGCCACTTCCGCCACTAAGAGCGGAACTGGCTGTCTACAAGTCGTTTATACGGCGTTACAGGCCTGGTTCGAGCTGCTCATGTAATCTATTACATGCGCACTCAAACCCAGCCCGTGCGCTGCCCAAGCGGCTTTCACTCAGCCTTAGTTGAGTGGTACCCATAGTTTAAATAGTGCCAAATTGAAGTTACTTTTGATTGGCATAGATAGGATTTGAATAGATGAAAGTATTAGTAATTGGCAGTGGCGGTCGTGAGCATGCTTTAGCATGGCAGGCGGCCCAGAATCCAGCGGTAGAAACGGTATTTGTCGCACCAGGTAATGCGGGTTCGGCTTTAGAAGCCAAGGTTGAGAACGTCGCTATCGATGTGCTTGATATTGACGCTTTGCTAGCCTTTGCGCAAGCCAACGACATAGCTTTGACCATTGTCGGCCCAGAAGCGCCATTAGTTGCCGGCTTCGTTGATGCCTTCCGTGCTGCCAACATGGCAGCCTTTGGCCCTACTGCTGGCGCTGCGCAGCTAGAAGGCTCCAAGGCTTTTGCTAAGGATTTCCTCAAGAACCACCAGATCCCAACGGCCGCTTACGAGACCTTTACCGAAATCGCACCTGCAGTAGCTTACATCGAAAAGATGGGCGCACCTATCGTCGTGAAGGCCGATGGCCTAGCTGCTGGCAAGGGCGTTATCCTAGCGGAAACCGTCTCCGAAGCCTGCGCTGCTGTTGAAGACATGCTAGCAGGAAACGCCTTTGGTGATGCCGGCAGCCGTGTCGTAGTCGAAGAATTCCTACTCGGCGAAGAAGCTAGCTTTATCGTCATGGTCGACGGTGACAACATCTTACCTATGGCGTCTAGCCAAGACCACAAAGCGCGTGACGAAGGCGACACTGGCCCTAATACAGGCGGCATGGGCGCCTACTCCCCTGCGCCTGTAGTAGACGCTGCCATGCATGATCGCATCATGAATGAAGTTATCCGCCCCACAGTAGATGGCATGAAGGCCGATGGCTATGTTTACACTGGTTTCTTATACGCTGGCATCATGGTAGCTCCAGATGGCACACCTAAAGTACTGGAATTCAACTGCCGCTTTGGTGACCCAGAAACCCAGCCCATCATGCTGCGCCTGAAGTCCAGCATCGTGGACCTATGCCTAGCCGCAGAACGCAAAGAACTAGACAAGGTTAGCGCCGAGTGGGACTCTCGCACTGCCGTAGGTGTGGTACTAGCCGCTGCTGGTTACCCAAACAGCTACCCTAAAGGCGACGTAATCAGCCTTCCCGCTAACGAAGCCGCTGGTAGCAAGATATTCCACGCTGGCACCGCTGACAAAAATGCTCAGGTAGTGACCAACGGCGGCCGTGTACTGTGCGCTACCGCCCTAGGCCACAGCGTTACTGAAGCACAACAAGCAGCTTACGCTCTAGTTGACCAGATCAGCTGGGACGGCATGTTCTGCCGCCGTGATATAGGTCATAGAGCCATCACTCGCGAACAAACATAGCTGACTCGGAACGGGGTCCGGCCTCAGGTCTGACTCCGTCACCAATAATTGGAGCCCTGCCATGACCGACGAAACCATTTTTGACAAGATCATCGCCAAACAAATATCGGCCGATATCGTCTACGAAGACGACCAAATACTCGCCTTCAAGGACATAGCGCCCAAAGCCCCAGTGCACTACCTGATCATTCCTAAAAAGCGCATCGCTACCCTTAACGACGCCAACCCAGAAGACCAAGTACTACTCGGCCACATGATGCTCACCGCAGCAAAACTGGCCACCGAAGCCGGCATAGCCGCAGACGGTTACCGAGTACAAATGAACGTCAACAAAGGCGGCGGTCAAGTGGTATTTCACATCCACCTCCACATGTTCGGCGGCCGCCAACTAGCCGAATAACCAACCTAGACTGGCACTTTGGGGTCAGACCCCAAAGTGCCAGTCTATCTTTACATTTACCACAGCGTATAAGAACATGCATTGACCAGCCTAATCGTATTAGGCACTATGGTGGGCCAAAATTCATATGCTAGGATTATTTAGATGCTACGTTGGTTCAACCCAGCTTATATAAGCGCAGGGCTGGTGGCTGTTCTGGTTGGCTTTACCAGCTCCGCGGCGATTATTTTTTCGGCTTTGCAGTCTCTTAGTGCTGACGTAGGCATTGTTGATAGTTGGTTTTTGGTGCTTGGCCTTGGCATGGGCGTAAGTACCCTTGGCTTATCCCTTTATTACAAACAACCTATTCTCACAGCTTGGTCCACACCTGGCGCCGCAATCATGGTCACCGGACTCAATGGCATGTCTATTGATCTGGCTGTGGGGGCCTTTATTTTTAGCTCGGTGATGCTCGTACTCGTTGGTCTAAGCGGCATCTTTAATAAATTAGTTAAAGTTATACCTAACTCTATAGCTGGCGCCCTATTAGCTGGGGTATTAACGCCTTTTGCCTTAAATGCACTACAGAGCTTTGATAGTAATTTAACTTTAGGTTTGGTTATGCTTGGTAGCTTTATTATCAGTCAGGTGATACTACCAAGATATAGCGTACTGATTACCTTGGTACTAGGTGTTTTGGTTGTGGTAATGCAAAACCAAGGGCCACCTATTCCATTCAATTTGACTTTAGCCAGCCCTGTTTGGGTAACCCCAAGCTTTAGCTTGGCCGCCATTATTAGTTTAGGCATTCCTTTGTTTGTGGTTACCATGGCATCGCAAAACCTACCCGGTATTGCCGCCCTACGAGCAGCCAACTACCAAGCACCAGCCTCTCCACTTGTGGGATGGACAGGTTTTACAGGGTTAATAACCGCGCCTTTTGGTGGCTTTGCTTTTAACCTAGCCGCCATCACTGCAGCTATCTGTATGACTGAAGAAGTCGATCCTGACCCTAAGCAACGCTTTAGGGCTTCTGTGTGGGCTGGGGTTTTCTATGTATTGCTTGGGTTATTTGCCAGCAGCATCACAGCTTTGTTTTTTGCTGTACCTGAGGCATTGGTGATGATCATTGCGGGACTGGCTTTAATGGGTACCATTGGCAGCAGTCTACACATGGCTTTGGCCGATGTACAACAGCGCCTACCCGCCATGATTACTTTCATAACTACGGCATCGGGCATTTCTATCGGCGGTATTGGTAGCGCCTTTTGGGGCTTGGTATTTGGTCTTGCTTTGATTGGCCTAATGCAGCTACGCCATAAGAGCTAATTTATATATTAGATTTGATCAGGCAAGCAGTCATCTGCCCCAGCACAGCTGGGCAGGCTAGCTTGATGATCAAACTGGCCATACTGTAAGAAATGAATGGTTTGTTCTGCCACCTTACCGTTGTAACGTAACATGGAATGATTGGCATATACAGACACAAAGTCTGCCATATTGGGTAATTTGGTTGATGCTACTGGCACTAGACCATCACTAGCTTCGGCAAGAATATCATCGGATATGGACCAGCTTTCCGTGCCCGCAATGATACCGGCAGAGAAATCTGGCAGAGGTAAGCCCATAGGGAAGCTATTGCTTTGTGTTCCCAAGGCCAAGGTTGTATCACCTAGTAGCTTAAACCATTGCTGTTCAGCAAAGTTATCCACAATTTGCGTACCGTTATTGGGTGTGCCGATCATGACCACCTGCCGGCGATTGATGACAAAGGCCTGATTGGCATGTTCAGCAAAAAAACCGCGTATCAATAGGCCACCTAATGAATAGCCAACATAGTGAGTAGGCACATTATCATTACAGCAAGCATAAAGCTGATCCCGCACTTGCTGCTGAACCTCTGCGACGCTTCGATTTAACGAGCTGTAGTCCAAGCTGACTACGGCATAGCCCGCATTCTCAAGGCGCATTTCCAGTGCCCACATAGACAAGCTACTGCGCGCCAAACCATGCACCAACACTACCCGATTAGGAACATCTATGGATTCTTGCGCAGCCTTTGTGGCACTACTAACTAGCGCCAACAATATAGAGGCTGCCAAAACTAATAATAAGTTAGCTATGTATTTTGTCACTGTAATCATCTTTTACTAATAGCACAGGACTTCATTCTAGCAGAAGTAAAGGCTTTGATACTTGCAGAGAATGCCAAATTTAGTGCTCTAGTGTGTCTATTTATTATCCATATATGTCGTTATTGATGGCATAGTAATATTCCGCGCCATCTACAATAAAGGCCTCTCTTTACACAGCACCACCGCGGCAGGCAATGCCCCTATTAAAAAGAGGTCTGAAAATGCAATATGAGCACCTTAATGTAGCCCCTATGGCAGGCTGTCTAGGCGCAGAAATCAGCGGCGTAGATTTACGCAATATCGATGAGGCTACATTTGCCGAAATCATGCAGGCCTTTGTGCAATACAAGGCTATTTTCTTTCGCGATCAAGACCTAACACCAGAACAACATATCGCCTTTTCTCAAGGCTTTGGCCCAGCTCAAATTGACAAATTTATTGCCGCGCATCCCCATTTCCCTGAATTAATGCAACTTCTCAAAGAAGCCGACAATAAGGGCCGCAACTTTGGTGGCTCTTGGCATTCCGACACATCTTATCTAGAACAACCGCCAATTGGTGTTAGCTTGTACGCCCTAGATGTCCCCCCCTTTGGTGGCGATACTATCTGGGTGGATATGGAAGCGGTATACGAGGCCTTGTCCGATACCTACAAGCAAATGCTACTGCCCTTGCAGGCCGAACACCTCACTACCGGAGAAATCAGTAAGCGCGACCTTTCTAAAGGCCACTATGGCCAGTACTTTAATGATGAATATCAAGAGCAGAGCATCAACACCGCCCACCCCATGGTTTGTCAGCACCCCATTTCTGGCAAGCCCTGCCTGTTTGTAAACGAAGCCTATGTGTATCGTATAGCCGGCATGAGTCGTGAAGAAAGCCAACCTATCATTGATTACTTGTGTGAGTTTGCTAAGCAGCCGCATTTTCAGTGCCGCTTCCACTGGACCCCTAATACCCTAGCCATATGGGACAACCGCAATACTCAACACTTTGCTATCAATGATTACACTGGGCAGCGCCGTGAGATGCATCGCTACACTATTGCTGGCGCAGAGCCGATTGCTTACCAAGCCAACACTGTCATTGAAACCTAAGGACCCTGCCATGAGTACTTTTGACCAACAACAACGTCAACACCTAGCTGCCGCTTTTCGTTTGGTAGACCATTTTGGCTGGACCGATCTGACATCTACGCATATTTCTGTGCGCATGGAAAATCCTGAGCACTTCTTGACCAATAGCCGCCATCAACTGTTTAATCAGATAACGGCTAGTAGCCTAATAGCCCTCGATCATGACAGCGATGTGCTCAACCCTCGACCTGAAGACATTGTTAACAAGGCTGGTTTTATCATCCATAGCGCCGTTCATCAAGCTCGCCCTGAGGTGGGCTGTGTACTACATACTCATAGCATTGCCGGCATGGCCATTTCGGCTCTGCCTGAAGGTTTGCTGCCCATGAGTCAGCATGCCCTGCGTTTCCACAACAACCTTGGTTACCATGAATTTCAAGGCGTAGTGCTCGATGAAGCCGAGCAAGATAGCCTAGTCGCAGACCTTGGCAACAATGAAGCCTTAATACTGCGCAACCATGGATTACTCACCATAGGCCGTGACGTGGCCGAAGCCTTTTCCGCTATGTATTACCTAGAAAAGTCCTGCCAATCACAGCTCAAAGCCATGGCCGCCAGCACCAATTTACACCTCCCCAGTATGGCCGTGCGGGATCATACCCGTCAGCAGTACGCCAACTACTTGGGCTATATGCAAATTGACTGGCAAGCTTTGGTAGAGCAATTGGACTTAACTCAACCCGATTACAAGAGCTAACCCAAATGAGCAGTCTATTATTCCAACCAGCTCACTTGCTGCGCCAAAGTCTAATTAATCGTGAGGTTAGCGCTCAAGAGCTAGTACAGGTATTTAGTCAGCAGATCAGTGCGACTAACGACAAGCTTAATGCTTTGGTTACCTTGAACTTAGGCGCAGCTTACGACCAGGCGCAACAGCTAGATCTACATCTTGCCAAACA
Organism: Oceanospirillaceae bacterium; assembly: GCA_003521845.1. Lineage (GTDB taxonomy): Bacteria > Pseudomonadota > Gammaproteobacteria > Pseudomonadales > Balneatricaceae > Njordibacter. The sequence continues at coordinate 63,308 of DPHB01000044.1, forward strand.
CCGGCAACCAGTAGGTTTGTTGCACGGTCTACCTCTTGCTGTAAAAGACGTATTTAACACCCAAGGTATCCGTACCACCTTTGGTAACCCTAATTTGGCCCAGCATATTCCCACCTCCGATGACATAGTAGTGAGCAGAGAACGGCTCGCGGGCGCCATTATCATGGGCAAGAGCAACACGCCTGATTGTGCATCTGGCGGCATTACCACCAATAGCATATTTGGTCTCACCCACAACCCATGGGATGCGGCCAAAACCACCAGCGGCAGCGGTGGCGGTGGCATTTCTGCCCTTATGGGAGGCATGGTAGCTCTGGCTAACGGTAGTGATATTGGCGGTTCTGTGCGTTCGCCAGCTTGCTGGAGCCATTGTGTGGGTTTTCGCCCTACCTCTGGCCGCATTCCAGGCCAACCAGCACAAGCTGCGGATGGCGACACCAGCACTGCCGGTATCTTTGCCCGCTGCGTGACCGATGCAGCCCTCTACACGCAAGCCGTGCAAGGCCCCAGCAACTTATCAGCCGTAGCCTACCCATGCGGCCCAGACATCAACTGGCTAGACCTACAACTGCCAGAGATCTTACCCATCGCTTGGCAACCCGATTTTGCTGCCATGGATGTACATCCACAAATAGCCAAATCCTTTACTGAACAAGCTGACGTTATTATTGATAGCGGTATGCAACTGTCCCACGAAGCTTTAAATTTAGACCAAGAGTACCGCCAATTGTTTGAGGACTTTAATGCTTGGCGTTTCTTTGCCTGCCTACCTGACGTAGTAGCTGAAGACGCCTTAGCAGGCAAGAGTAAAGCTAGCCACAATCACTACGCCCAATGGCTACGCAACACCAGCGCCCTAGACATTCACAAGATGTTACTGCATCGAGAACAACTGCGTGTACGTTTGCAAGACTACTTCACCCGTCACAGCGCCATTGCTACACCGGTACACGCGGGCCTAGCCTTTGGTGTTGCAGACGAGATAGGCTTGAATGCTACCGACTGGGCGCCCTTGTACCTTGCGCCCCTACTAGGCTTACCGTCTATTGTTGTACCCTGTGGTTTTACAAGCGATGGCATGCCCAACGGCATCATGTTCACAGGCCCAGCCGGCAGCGATCAACAACTATTACAGATAGCTCGAGCCTTTGAACAAAGCCGTGCTTTACCCATAGGCCAGCCTGATTTAAGCTGGTGTACAAACGATAACTAAAACATAAGATCTATCTATGAAAATCATCTATTCCCCAGAACACATCAAGCACAACACGCAGACAGAACTATCTGGTGGCCAGTTAGTTACGCCCTATGAATGTGCATCACGCATGGACTACATCTGCCAAGCGTTGGAACAGTCTGGCATGGGACAGCTTGATACACCTAAGTCTTTTCCACGTGAACATGTAGAGAAAATCCACGACCAAGGCTATTTAGAATTTTTAGATTCCTGCTGGGATGAATGGCAAGCTGCAGGCAACAAGGGAGAAGCCATGCCTATAGTATGGCCTTCTCGCTCCATGCCATCCAATCGCATTCCCAATGATATTGAAGGTAAGCTAGGCTACTATGCCCTAGCATCAGAAACCGCGATTGCACAAAATACGGCCCAAGCCGCTTGGCTATCGTCTGATATTGCCCTCACGGCCGCCGATGCCCTATTGCAAGGTGAGAGCAGCGCCTTTGCCCTAGCCCGCCCACCTGGCCACCACGCATCAAAAGATCAATATGGCGGCTACTGTTTTATTAACAATGCCGCCGTGGCCTCACAATACTTGCTGGACAATGGCTTCAATAAGGTGGCTTTGATGGACGTAGACTTCCATCATGGCAATGGTACCCAAGCAATTTTTTACGAGCGTAACGACGTTTTCTTTAGTTCCATCCATGGCGACCCTATGGATGCCTTCCCGCACTTCTTGGGCCATGCCGATGAAACCGGTACAGGTGCAGGACAAGGCTACAACCTTAACCACCCCCTACCACCCGGCACACCTTACGATGTATGGGCGAAAAAACTTAATGCCAGCCTAGACGCTTTTCGCGCATATGGTGCCGATGTGCTGGTCGTTTCCTTAGGCTTAGACACCTTTGAGAATGACCCTATTAGCTTCTTTAAAGTCAAAACCGACGAATACCTACAAATGGGGGCAGCCCTAGCTAGCTTAGGCCTACCGACGGTATTTATCATGGAAGGTGGTTATGCCGTAGAGGACATTGGCCATAACACGGCCAATGTGCTCAAAGGTTTTTTAGGTAAATAATAAGACAAAAAGGTTAATACTATGGCTCACAGCATGCAGTACCTCATTCAACAACATGCACAACAGCGGCCATATAAACCTGCCTTTAGCTTTGCTGATGAACATTTTACCTACCAGCAAATAAACCAGCGCATTACTAACATCAGCCAGGCCTTGCTAACACAGGGTCTAGGGCCTCACGACAAGGTTGCGACTGTATTGCCCAACTGTGTGGAACAGTTACTGCTAATTTGGGCGGTCACCCACATAGGTGCGGTAATTGTCCCCCTAAGCCCCTTGTTGCAAGACAAGGCCGTTGCCGATCTCGCCAAGGATGCGGATACAAAGCTTTTAATATGCACTGACGCTAGACTACCGGGGCTTGAACAAAGCACATCTGGACAATGCCATACTTGGTCCCTAGACCACCTACAAGGTATTAATAACAGCGCCGCTAGCAGCACAAACAACATTGTCTCCGTAAACAATGACGATCTATTTAACATCGTCTACAGCAGCGGCACTACCGGTCTCCCCAAAGGCATAATGCACAGCCATCATGTAAGAGCTATGTATGGTTACAGCTTTGCTACGGCCTTTCGCATCAAGCAATCGAGCGTAGTGCTACACACCGGTGCCTTGGTCTTTAACGGTGCCTTTGTGACCATGATGCCCTGCTTTCTACAAGCAGCACACTATGTCTTGGCCGAAGCTTTTAGCGCCGATAGTGCCTTACAGCTAATCGAGAAACACCAAGTTACCCATACTATGATGGTGCCTAGCCAACTAATTTCTATACTTGAGCACCCTGACTTTTCTGCGCAAAAATTAAACAGTCTAGAAGTGCTACTTGTACTAGGCGCTCCCCTAGCCCAAGAGTACAAAGAACGACTTGAGACCTTATTACCGGGCCGTTTCCACGAGCTATATGGTTTAACAGAAGGCTTTGTCACCATTCTTGACAACCCTGATCAACAACTAAAACCAGGCTCCGTAGGCTGCCCCCTAACAGGTTCTACCATGCGTATCGTCAATGACCAAGGGCAAGACCTTACCAATGGCGAAGTGGGCGAAATTGTCGGTAATGGGCCTATTCTTTCTTCAGGTTATTATGGCAATGAGAAATTAACCGCAGAGACCTTCAAAGAGGGTTGGTTATACACTGGCGATATGGGCTACCAAGACGAGGACGGCTTTCTCTACCTAGCGGACCGCAAAAAGGACATGATTATCTCTGGCGGTGTTAACGTTTACCCTAAGGATATAGAGGAGATCCTAGCTACCCACCCGCAAGTCATTGAAGGTGCCGTTATCGGCATCGCTAGCGAAAAATGGGGAGAAACCCCAGTAGCAGTGGTGGTAGCACGCCAGGCAAACCAAGAAGCCGATATACTGGCATGGGTGAACGAACGTGTGGCAGCCCGCTACCAAAAACTCAGCGCCGTACACTGCATCGATGCAATGCCGAGAAACGTGGCAGGCAAGACCCTGAAAAATGAGCTGCGCGAACGCTTCAGCTAGCATATAATGTGCGCCATCCAAATCTCGTCATTGCGAGCAAAGCGAAGCAATCTTCACGAGATTGCCACGGCCTTAACAGGCCTCGCAATGACGACCAAAATCACTTACCGAGACACACCATGCTGCAAGTAAACAAATATTTTGACGATCAGGTTTTCTCTATCGCCTTTGAAGGCAGCCAACTACCTGCCACCGTGGGCGTCATGTCCATTGGCGAGTACACCTTTGGCACCAGCCAAGACGAAGTCATGACCGTGGTAGACGGCAAGCTAATCGTCAAGCTTCCGGATAGCGAAGACTGGCAGGAATTCACCAGCGGCCAGCAATTTGCTGTGCCAGCCAACAGCAGCTTTGAAGTAAAAGTGCCACAGCAAACTGCTTACCACTGCACTTATTCTTAATACAAAAACGCTGACGGGGTCAGACCTGAGGTCTGCCCCCACCTATCACTAATTTACCCCGCTTATCACCATCTATCAAATAAATATTCCAAAAATCCCCTTGAATTATTCCTCACAGACGCTATATTAGAAATATCGAATTTATAGTTTGGAATAACTTCATGTCTGCCATTACTTCCCGCTGCCCTCATTGCAACAAAAAGAACCGTGTTCCTGGCGAACGCGTAAAAGACAAAGCCTCTTGTGGCTCCTGTAAGAAGCCTTTATTTGACGGCAAACCCATTGCTGGTAACGCCGGCAACCTTAATGCTCTAATGCAAGCTGATCAGCCTGTAGTTGTAGACTTTTGGGCCCCTTGGTGTGGTCCATGTCGTGGTTTTGCACCAGTATTTGAGCAAGCTGCAGGAGAGCGCGAAGGCAAGGTGCGTTTTGTGAAGGTGGATACAGAAGCCGAGCAAATGCTTGGTGCTCAATACCAGATCCGTTCCATTCCCACCCTTATGGTATTTAAGAACGGCAAAATGGTTGAACAACTCAGTGGCGCTTTACCTAAAGCCCAGTTTGATCAGTGGTTGGATCAAGCGCTAAGTAAGTAATTGTCCCGCCCTGATATAGGTGCCTGGCTTTTCCCGTAGGGAAGTGCCTGGCTCCGAATGCATTCCGTGTACAATGGAGTCTGGCACACGTCCGAGCGAACGTGAGACAGACACCTGACAGTGTATGGTGACCTAAATCAACTCCCCATACATCTCGTCAACATCTACTCCTTTTAGCTAATAGTAGCCCACATGCTTCCTCTATAGACTCAAGATTCCAAGCATTCCCGCTACTAGCCAAGGAAAGCTAATTACACTAATAACGTCAGAAAGGAATCCTCATGGCGTCTAATATTTTTAATTCCCCAATGCCTAACAAAGAAGGCTATTTTGGCGAATACGGTGGTTCATTTATCCCACCTCAGTTACAAACTATCATGGATGAAATCAGCGCTGCTTACGAAGATATTCGTCAAGATCCCGAGTTTTTGCAGGAATTGGCGTCTTTGTATCAGCACTTTGTTGGCCGCCCTAGCCCTATTTTTCACGCCAAGCACCTTTCTGCTAAGTACGGCAGTGATATCTACCTGAAGCGTGAAGACCTTAACCACACAGGTGCTCACAAGATTAACCACTGCCTAGGTGAAGCTCTACTTGCCAAGAAAATGGGCAAGAAAAAACTCATTGCGGAAACCGGTGCTGGCCAGCATGGCGTAGCCCTAGCGACAGCAGCGGCCTTAGTAGGCCTAGAATGCGATATCTACATGGGTGAAGTAGACATGGCTAAGGAACGTCCTAACGTTGTACGCATGCACATCCTCGGCGCCCAAGTGATCCCAGCAACACATGGCCGTAAGACCTTGAAAGAAGCCGTAGATACAGCCTTTGAAAACTATCTGAAAGACCCAATAAATCAGTTCTACGCTATTGGTTCTGTAGTTGGCCCCCACCCATTCCCGGGCATGGTACGCGATTTCCAATCCATCGTTGGTGTCGAAGCTAAAGAGCAATTCCAACAAATGACCGGTGGCCTACCGGGTAACTTGGTTGCCTGTGTTGGTGGTGGCTCCAATGCCATGGGGCTGTTCACTGCCTTTATCGATGATGTACAGGTTAACATGCACGGCGTAGAACCTTCGGGTCGTGATCTAAACACCATCGGTGAACACGCGGCTACCATGACCAAAGGTTCCCCAGGCGTCATGCACGGTTTCAAATCCTACATGTTGCAAGATGAGCAAGGTGAACCAGAAGAGGTGCATTCTGTAGCTAGTGGTCTTGATTATCCTTCCGTTGGGCCCCAGCATGCTTATTTAAAGGACATTGGTCGTGTGAACTACGAACACATCAATGATGACGAGTCTATCGACGCTTTCTTTGAGCTATCTCGTCTCGAAGGCATTATTCCAGCTATCGAATCGGCACACGCCCTAGCCTATGCCTTGAAGCTAGCTAAGCAGGACAAGGGTTCTATCTTGGTCAACCTATCTGGCCGCGGCGATAAAGATATCGACTTTGTTGTGGAAAACTACGGTAGCAAGTACGGTATTAAGTCCTAATCTACTAACACTGCATTAATCACTAAAAGCCAGGCCTGATGCCTGGCTTTTTATTTCAATCCATAACTTCCTACGCCACTAACATCGCGTGCTATACTCAACCAATCATCCACTATCGAGCCATTAGTATGGGAACCCGTTTCGACAAAATCTCCCCTACCCATCAAAAATTTATTGAACAGCAACCTATTTTCTTCGTAGGTACGGCCACGGCCGACAGTTCGATTAATGTCTCCCCTAAGGGCATGGACTACTTTCGCGTACTCGATGCCAATCGCATCGTGTGGATGAATCTTACCGGAAGTAGTAACGAAAGTGCCGCCCATGTAGCCCACAACCCACGTATGACCATCATGTTTTGCGCCTTTGATGGCAGCGCCATGATCTTACGTTTATTTGGTACAGCCAAGGCTGTTCATAAGAACAATGCTGAGTGGGACAAGCTTGCAGCCATGTTTCCCGAATCCCCCAGTGCGCGCCAGATATTTGATATGCAGTTAGACGTGGTGCAAACCTCCTGTGGCTTTGGTGTACCTCTAATGAACTACGATACAGACCGTAAGGATTTACATAAATGGGCAGCAATGAAGGGCGAAGCGGGCATCCAAGACTACTGGCGTGACAACAACCAAATCACCCTAGATGGCATTGAAACTCATATTCTTGATTTGAATATGCCCAAACAGGACTAACTCCTCTTACTCAACACTAAAACCTAAGCGCTGGCCAATTTCTGTAAAACCAGAGGTTTTATAAAAAGCGATGGTTCGATCCCACTCATCAGCTAACGGCGCGCCCACTTCGATACACTGCCATTTGTCAGTTATCTATTCACGTCGTATATAGACTCCTTTAGGTAAGCATGGCAGGCTGTGTTTGCCGTACTATTGGCCATACTTGCGCCAACTTGGTGCTCAAACCATACAACAACAAATAACGAGGATGCCCCTATGCGCGGTTTTGTGCAAAGTGAATTTGAACTACGTACCAAAAAAGCCCAAGCTATGATGGCGAAGCAGGGCTTGTCGGCACTACTACTTACGACAGAACCCGACGTACGCTATTTCACGGGCTATTTAACTCGCTTTTGGGAAAGCCCTTGTCGTCCTTGGTATTTGATCGTACCTGCCCAAGGCAAGCCCGTTGCCGTCATTCCCTCCATCGGTGGCGTACTTATGCGAAAAACCTGGATTGATGATGTACGCACCTGGCGCGCGCCAAATATGGAAGACGACGGTGTAGCACTACTCACCGAGGCACTGCGTGAAATCGCTCCAGACGGCCGTATCGGCACACCTGACGGTATGCAGTCTCACCTACGCATGCCACAGAGCAACCTACATGAAATGCTGAGCAATCTTGGTATTGAGCGCCTGCTTAGTGATGGCGGCATCATTCGCAAACTACGTATGGTGAAATCCGAAGCTGAAATAGCCAAGGTTCGCCATGCCTGCCAAATCGCCGCCCGTGCTTTTGAGCGTATGGGAGAAATAGCCAAAGCAGGTGTGCCAACGTCAAAAGTTTTTCGTCAATTTCAAATGTTGTGCTTAGACGAAGGCGCCGACTGGGTACCCTACCTAGCTGGCGGTGTGGGCCCTATGGGCTACGATGACGTAATCTCCCCTGCCTCCGAGAACCCACTGCGTGACGGCGATATCATCATGTTGGATACGGGTTTGGTATTTGATGGCTATTTTTGCGATTACGATCGCAACTTTGGTATCACCCATGTTGACCCTGCCGTACAATCAGCCTGGCACAAGTTAATGGATGCCACGCAAGTGGGAATGGAAGCAGGTCGCCCGGGTGCCACAGCACAAGACGTATTTATGGCTATGGACAAGGTTGTCACCGGTGGTAAAGGCATCGGCGATACGGGTCGCTTAGGTCATGGTTTGGGTATGCAACTAACCGAACTGCCGTCGCTGATAGCCGGTGATCATACGGTGCTAGAAGAAGGTATGATTCTTACCTTGGAGCCGAGTATTGTTATCCCCAACGGTGGCGTTATCGTACATGAAGATAACTATGTGGTACGTGCCAATGGCTTAGAACCACTTAGCCCACTGCCACCTGCCGATATTCAGGTACTGTAATTATGAGTCAGTTCTATACTTACCAATTAGCAGACAACCTGCGTCACCATGCACGCTTGGGCATGGTGGTCTTGCAGACCGACGAAACCATCGAACATGACCTGCACCGTATGCTGCCACCAGATCACGCAACCATCTATGCAACACGTGTACCAAGTGCCTCGGAAGTTACTAAGGAAACCTTAGCTGAGATGGCAAAAGAGCTACCCGCAGTAGCCAGCCTTTTACCAAATAGTCTAACTTATCAAGCAGTTGGCTATGGTTGTACGTCTGGCACAGCGGTCATTGGTGCCCAGCGCATTGAAGAACTGGTTAAACAAGGCTGCCAAACAGACGCCGTTAGCAATCCGCTAAGCGCCCTCATTGCGGCCTGTCAGCATATGGGCATAAAGCGCCTAGCCTTCTTGTCGCCTTACCTAGAAAGTGTCTCAGACCACTTGCGCGCCCGCGTACACGAAGCCGATATTGCTACTCCGCTATTTGGCACTTTTAACGAAGAGCAAGAAGCTAACGTAGCGCGTATTACTGGCGACTCTATTATTGAGGCAGGCGTGGAACTAGGTCTACAAGGCGACTGTGATGCGGTATTTTTATCCTGCACTAATCTGCGTACCTTAGACGTGATTAGCGAGATTGAAAGCAAAGTTAACAAACCTGTTTTATCAAGCAACCAAGTTTTGGCTTGGCACTTAGCACAGCTGGCTGGTTTGAATATAAAGCATCAAGGCTTTGGCCGTTTGTGGATGTAAGTCAAAATTCAAGCTGACCAAGGTGCCCCAACGTCGGACTAAAGTCCGACCTACAACAAGTTAAAAACGATCACCCATATATCTCACCTAATAGTCATTGTATTGCAACCATTACGGATCCGGCTCAATACCCCAGCCCGGATTATCAGACAAAATTAGATCCCCTTGTTGAATAACAAATCCAGGGCTAAACAGGTCGCGCCGCCATCGATAATAGCCCAATCTGGCTGCCAATAAGGGCTGACTCTTAAAAGGGACAGGCGCCAAAGTATTACCGATTACCTCGTGCATTGATGGAGCTAGAACCACCTAACACCTCGCCACCAGGCCAGTAACTTGGGCGTCCCAGACCATCGAAACTAGGTTAAGCCTGATACATCCAGTTAACGGCCTTTGAGTAATAGGTTTTGCCATAGCCACTTGGCATCTGCACAAAGAAACGTTTGTCTCTGCCACCCGCTTCTAACAGAAGTACCTAATAATGGCGCCCGTCCGCACTTAGGCGATTGGCAAGTACACAGCCAGCAGAACCAGCACCGACAACAATGTAATCGTACAAGGCTTATTCCTATTCAATTAGGCCGAGTCAAGCGGACTTAGCGGACTGAATCTACCAAGCGCTGTAACATAGGCATAAAATGGTCATAGTCTCTAGTTTGCATATCAGCCTCTTTGCCTGCTTCATCGAGATAGCGAACTTGAATAATCTCATCCAAATAGGGGTTATTAGCAAACTCAGCAACCTCTTCATCATTCATGGGCCCGCCCTGTAAATTTAAAGAATGCACGGAAGCTGGTGAAAGCTTGCCAAAATAAGTGGGTTTGGTAGCACATAGATAACGTTTGGCTGCGACATGATGACGCACACACTCGGTAATCACCGCTGGAAAAAATGGCGCTAATATCTCGGCGCCAGATACTTCATGATGGCGGTCTTCTGTATCAGCCATAGAAAAGGTGCCAAATTCGCTAATAAAATGCCCTATGTCGTGCAGCAATACTCCGGCAATCACCTCATCGCTCTTGTGATTGGCTTCGGCAATGGTCGCCCCCTGTAGCATATGCTGGGCCATAGTAACAGCTTCGCCCAAATATTCTTCATCGCCACGGCGGGTAAATACATCACCAATAAAAGCCACAATGTTATCGGGATTTAGGCTTGAACTTTGCTTGCTCATATAGCTTTTCCTATGCGTTTGGCCGCTTCTACTTTCGACCAGAGGGCATCTTTATCGGCATAGCAACCTTGCAGCCAACGCGACCCAGCCCCAGCGAAGGCCTTGCGGGCATGCATAACGCGGGTATTATCAATGATAAAACAATCACCCGGCTCAAGACGGAAGAACACCTCCATGGCGGTATCATCCAATATCTCACCAAAGCGGCGGTAGGCTCGATAGTAATCTGCCATGTGTTCAAAAGGCACGTCGGTAATGGCGGCGGCAGAGCGATTATTAAAGCGCACTCCCTTTAATTCACCATCCGGAGCTAACTCAATCATGGGTCGCCGAGACTGTAAACACACGCCCTTTTCGCCAGCAAACTCAAAGCGCGCACAATAGCGGCTTAACAGGTCGAAGGCGTGCGCGTCTTCATCACGTAGCCGCAATGCCGCGGCAAAACCATCCACCACCATATTTTCCCCACCAGGGGCCGAGCTTTCTAGGCAGTAAAGTAACTGCATAGTAGGCACGGGGTCGCGATAAGGGTTGTCGGTATGGGCCTGCACCGACGCACTGGTGAAGGCCAGGTTAGTGGGTTCATCTTCCACCCGCACCTCAAAATGACGCCCATAATTAGTTTCGCGCACATAGCCAAACAGGTCGATTACGTCATACAAAGCACCATCGCGAATAGGCCCATTGTTTAGCTTACCAAAGCCGTAACGCGCTACCTGTGCTAGCCAAGTATCACGGGCCCCCTCATCACCTTGCAAGACGCTAAAATCAGCCTCAGGTAAAGCCGTCATTAGCTGGCTACCCCACAACTCAATGCCGTCCCTTAGCCAACCTGTAGGCTGAGGCTCTGGCTGATCGTAGGCATGCTGCAATAACCAACTCACGGAGTAGTCCACCCACTTGTCTTCGGGCATAAACTGCAAACGCACAATGCTGCTGCTCGACTCCTGCGCGTGGCCGATATGGGTGTCTAGGGGGATATCTCGCAAAGCGACTAGGCGCTGACCATTACCAGGGTCACGGGTGGCGGGATCCCAAGCATTATCACGCAACCAGATGGCATGAAAGCGATAAACTTGTTGTGCGCTGGTCAGGCTGAGTACCTGACCATCTGCAGAAACGCTAATTGACATGGCTTTCCCTCTACGTTTAATGACATGATAATAATGACAGGACTTTCAGCAAATGGGAATTGAGAATTGCCTAATCTATTTATAGCCTCGAACATAGGAAACTTATGCTGCTGCCTAGCTATCTAATCTAGATCATCAGCGCTATTCAAGGTAAGGTGTACCCCCTAGTTTTCAGGCGAGTTTTTAGCCCTATGTCAGCAACCAATCATCATCCATTTGCGCAGCTAACCCCAGACCTTATTATGGATGCGATTGAAAGCCAAGGTTACTTAAGTGACGGCCGTTTCATTGCGCTCAATAGCTATGAAAACAGGGTCTACCAAGTTGGTATAGAGGAAGCAACGCCCATCATTGCCAAATTTTATCGCCCCGAGCGCTGGAGCGATGAACAAATATTGGAAGACCACCAGTTTAGCTGGCAGCTAGCAGACCAAGAATTGCCTGTTGTACCCCCTATACGCAATGCACAAGGGAAAACCTTATTGACTTATCAGGGTTTTCGCTTTGCCTTGTACGAGCGCAAAGGCGGGCACGCGCCTGAGCTCAGCAATCTAGAGCATTTGTATGCCTTAGGCCGTTTGTTGGGCCGTATGCACGCGGTAGGAGCCATAGCACCCTTTCAACACCGCCCTACCTTGGATCTTGCTGGCTTTGGTACCAATTCCTTTGAGCTGATTAGCCAACACCACATACCTGAAAGCTTAAAGCTCGCCTACACCAGCCTAGGTGAAGACCTACTGAATTTGATGCAGCAAAAGCTAGATACCTATTGTCAGCATGGTAGCGTTAACCTAATTCGTGTGCACGGTGATTGCCACCCAGGCAATATTCTCTGGCGTGATGATCACGCGCATTTTGTCGATTTGGATGATGCCCGCATGGCACCGGCTATTCAGGATATTTGGATGCTGTTGTCGGGTGACCGGCAGGAGCAAACCATTCAGTTACAAGAGCTATTGGAGGGCTATGAAGAGTTTTATGACTTTGATATGCGCCAATTACAGCTAATTGAGATTTATCGTACCCTGCGTATCATGCACCATGCCGCTTGGATCGCTAAGCGCTGGTCAGATCCGGCCTTCCCCATTGCCTTTTCTTGGTTCAATAGTGAGCGTTATTGGAGTGAGCATATTCTAACTTTGCGCGAACAATTTGCTGCGTTGCAGGAACCAGCCCTAAGTATACGGCCCTAACATCGGCGTAACATCTAGCCTAACCTTTCACATCATCACGATTAGCAATGGTCATTAGGGTACCCGTCATGGTGGCGACTAGTTTACGCTGCCCATCTTTGATGGCATAGAGCTCACCATCGGCCACTGTAATGGTACGCCCCGGCTTTTTCACCTTACCTACAGCGACAAAACTCTCACCCTGGGCCGGTGCAAGTAAATTCACTTTGAATTCGATGGTTAATACGGCGGTATTTTCGGGCATTAGGGAAAAACCCGCATAACCACAGGCACTGTCCATAACTGTAGAGACGATACCGGCATGAATAAAGCCATGTTGTTGGGTTAAGCGTGCATCATAGTCAAAAGCTAGTTCAACTAAGCCTGGTTGTAACTTATGAATTCTTGTGCCGATGGTAGCCATGGCATGCTGACGCTGAAAGCTGTCTTTAACCTTGTTGATATAATCTGGATCTTGCGGGGTAAATGCGCTCATACTGATCGGCTTCCTAGGTTGCTATCGGATTAGTATGTCATACATCAAGGTAGGGTATATGCCACATTTGCCTGACAAGACTTATGGCAAGCTATTAGGCACTTTGCCAGATGTTGTAGATGCGCTCAAGGTCCTGCAACAGTTGCTGTAAGCTAAACACCCCTGCTCGCTCAGCTACTAGCTGGTTATCTATATATACCTTGATAACCGGCAAGCTGAAGACACCGTATTGGGCGCTAATTTCTGGCGCTGCTTGGCAATCTACATAGGCGGCGTTGATCAGTGGCAATTGCTGCGGTAAGAGTTCGTCTAGTTTGATGCGAAGACTTTGACAAACATTACAGGTAGGGCCACCAAACAGAATCAGTACGGGGACTTTTTCTTGCATCTTTTGCAATACTTGATAGTCGTTGATGGTTTGCATAATTTAGCTAAGCCTATAACAAAAAACCAGCCTTAAGGCTGGTTTTATAAATGGGGTCAGACCCCGAGAATCACAGAGTGGAACTTATTCCCAGCCAGTGATCTCTTTTAGGCCGACACCAATGTCAGCCAAAGAACGTACGGTTTTAACACCAGCATCGTTCAATGCAGCAAACTTCTCGTCAGCCGTACCAGTACCGCCGGAGATGATGGCGCCAGCGTGACCCATACGTTTGCCTGGAGGTGCAGTTACACCGGCAATGTAGGAGACGACAGGCTTGGTTACGTTAGCCTTGATGAATGCAGCCGCTTCTTCTTCAGCAGTACCACCGATCTCACCAATCATGACGATTGCTTCAGTCTTAGGATCTTCTTGGAACATAGCCAAAATGTCGATGAAGTTAGAACCAGGGATTGGGTCACCACCAATGCCCACACAAGTGGACTGGCCGTAGCCGGCATCAGTAGTTTGCTTTACTGCTTCATAAGTCAGAGTACCAGAACGCGATACAATACCTACCTTACCTGGCAAGTGAATGTGACCAGGCATGATGCCGATCTTACATTCGCCTGGGGTGATAACACCTGGGCAGTTAGGGCCGATTAGGCGTACACCTAGCTGGTCGCACTTAACCTTGCACTCAAGCATATCGATGGTAGGGATACCTTCGGTGATAGCAACGATTAGCTTGATGCCAGCGTTTGCCGCTTCAAGGATAGAATCCTTACAGAAAGGTGCTGGTACGTAAATTACAGAAGCCTCTGCGCCAGTCGCTTCGACAGCTTCAGCAACGGTGTTAAATACCGGTAGACCTAGGTGCTCAGAACCACCTTTGCCTGGTGTTACACCACCAACCATCTTCGTTCCGTAAGCAATCGCTTGCTCAGAGTGGAAAGTACCCTGACCACCAGTGAAACCTTGACAGATTACTTTGGTGTTTTGGTCGATTAAGATACTCATGCGTCACCTCCGGCAGCAGCAACCACGCTTTGTGCAGCGTTTGTAAGGCTAGTTGCTGCAATAATGTCCAAACCACTGTCGGCTAGGATCTTGCTACCTAGCTCGGCGTTAGTACCTTCTAAACGTACTACTACTGGCACTTCTACACCGACTTCTTTAACAGCAGCGATGATACCTTCAGCGATTAGATCGCAACGTACGATACCACCAAAGATGTTAACCAAAATGGCTTTTACACGATCATCAGAAAGGATGATCTTAAAGGCTTCTGCTACACGCTCTTTAGTGGCACCGCCACCTACGTCTAGGAAGTTAGCTGGGAAACCACCGTGCAATGCCACGATATCCATGGTACCCATAGCAAGACCAGCACCGTTTACTAGGCAACCGATCGTGCCGTCTAGGGCAACGTAGTTCAGTTCCCAAGCCGCGGCTTCCGCTTCGCGTGGATCATCCTGAGATGGATCGTGCATAGCTTGGATGTCTTTGTGACGGTATACAGCGTTGGAATCGATAACAACCTTAGCGTCCAAGCAGTGCAAGTCGCCTGCTTCGGTGATGACTAATGGGTTGATTTCCAACAATGCCAAGTCCTTGTCAGCAAACAATTGCGCTAGACCTAGGAAGATCTTGGTGAATTGCTTGATCTGGTCGCCTTGCAAGCCAAGCTTGAACGCTAGGTCGCGTGCTTGGTATGGCTGTGCGCCTGTTAAAGGATCGATTTCAGCCTTCAGGATCTTCTCTGGAGTTTCTTCGGCTACCTTTTCGATTTCTACGCCACCTTCAGTGGACGCCATGAACACGATACGCTGGCTAGAACGGTCAACAACCGCGCCTAGGTATAGTTCTTGTGCAATGTCGGTGCAAGTTTCCAAGTAGATCTTGGTGACTGGCTGACCAGCGGCGTCTGTTTGATAAGTAACCATACGGTTGCCTAACCACTTAGTTGCGAATGCAGCGGCTTCTTCTTTGGAAGAAATCAGCTCTACACCACCAGCCTTACCACGGCCACCAGCGTGTACCTGTGCCTTTACTACCCAACGGTTACCTGGAATTTTATCCAAGGCCGCCATAGCTTCTTCGGCGGAATCAACGGCGATACCCTGTGAAACAGGAAGGCCGTACTGGGCAAATAGTTGCTTGCCTTGATACTCATGCAGATTCATTGAATTGCCTGTTACGATTGATCGTTAATTTAAAGCCAGTTTACACCAGCAGGTTAGTCACCCTCAGCCAATTAAGGCGGGGCCAGAGCGGGAATACAAGGCTCCCGCCTTCTTATGCATTACAAATCGGGAAAAACGCAACCCACAATAGCACTTCTAGGCAGGCCAATCGGGTTAAAAACCGACCTAGGGTTGCACTTATTGGCGCTCTATGCAGATTGCAGCCTGACTTGCTTGCTACTTACGCTTCTTGCGATTTGCAATATGAATCGCGTGACCGTCAGCCGCCAAAGCCGCTTCGTGTAGTGCTTCACTCAAAGTTGGGTGCGCAAATACAGTCAAAGCCAAATCTTCGGAGCTGGAACCAAATTCCATCGCGATAACAGCTTGGGCGATAATCTCGGAGGCCTGTGGACCTATTATATGACAACCCAATACACGATCGGTTTCTGCGTCAGCAATCAGCTTCACAAAGCCGTCGGTTTCGTTAGCCGCCATAGCACGACCGCTAGCTGCAAATGGGAATTTACCCACTTTAACAGCCACGCCTTCGGCTTTTAGTTCCTGCTCAGTCATACCTACCCAAGCCATTTCGGGGTGAGTATAGATAACCGATGGAATGCAGTCATAATTGATTTGTGCTTTATGGCCAGCAATGATATCAGCAACCATTACGCCCTCTTCAGACGCTTTATGGGCCAACATTGGGCCACGTACGATGTCACCAATTGCGTAAACACCAGGGGCATCCGTTACACACTGTTCATTAACGTGAATAAAGCCACGTTCGTCCATTTGTACAGCACAATCTTCCGCTAGTAGACCATCTGTGTATGGCTTACGGCCGACAGCAACAATCAACTTGTCAAAAGTCTGGGAAGATTCTTCACCTGCAGCATTTTTGGAAGTCACGGTGACTTCTTTGCCGTTGACTTCGGTCGCCGTCACTAGTGTACCTAAACGTATATTCAAGCCCTGCTTCTTGAGTAGCTTACCAGCTTCTTTGGCTAGGTCTTTGTCAGCCATGCCCAAGAAGGTATCCATTGCTTCATAAACCACTACGTCACTACCGAGACGCTGCCATACGGTACCCATTTCTAGGCCGATTACACCACCACCAATAATACCTAAACGCTTTGGTGTTTCGGTAATATTCAAAGCACCGACGTTATCAAGGATAACATCTTCAGTTAGCGGAGCTGGAGGGATATTCACAGGTACCGAACCAGAGGCTAGTATAACGTTCTTAGCTTTGATTTCAGATACACTGCCGTCGGCAGCTGTAACCGTAACCTGACGGTCTTTGCCAAGCTTGCCTTTACCTTGAATTAGGGTAACGCCATTGGCTTTAAACAAACCGGCTACACCAGTGGTAAGTTTGGTAACTATGTCTTCCTTGCGGCCAATCATGGCTGGGACATCCATAGTCACTTCGCCAGTGCTAATACCATGCACGCCAAAGTCAGCCTTGGCTTCATGGAACTTATAAGTTGAATCAAGCAGTGCTTTGGACGGAATACAACCAACATTTAAACAAGTACCACCCAAAACGGTAGCGCCCTTATCATTAGTCCACATTTCTACACAAGCAGTGTTCAAACCCAATTGGGCAGCACGAATGGCAGCTACGTAGCCACCAGGGCCGCCACCAATAATAACAACGTCAAATTCTTGAGACATAGTCTACTCTCTTACATATAGAGTGCCCTGGATCACAGGGCACCGATTATTCTGGTTGGATACTTGATTAGATTTCCAACAGGATGCGCGCTGGATCTTCCAGTAGTTCCTTGATGGTAACAAGGAATTGCACCGCTTCTTTGCCGTCGATCATGCGATGATCATAAGACAAAGCCAAATACATCATTGGTCGAATAACGACCTGGCCGTTTTCTGCCACTGGGCGTTCCTGAATCTTGTGCATACCCATGATTGCCGTTTGTGGCAAGTTCAAAATAGGTGTGGACATCAAGGAACCAAATACACCACCGTTAGTAATGGTGAAGGTACCGCCTTGCATGTGATCCATGGTTAGCTTGCCTTCTCGACCTAGGATGGCCAGTTCACCAATGCCTCGTTCGACGTCAGCGAGGCTCATGCCATCGGTATCACGCAATACAGGTACAACCAGACCACGTTCGGTAGATACGGCTACCGAGATATCTTGATAACCATGGTATACGATGTCGCCACCGTCTAAAGAAGCATTAACCGCTGGGAAGCGTTTAAGTGCTTCGGTAGCCGCCTTGACAAAGAAAGACATAAAACCAAGCTTGGTACCATTGTGCGTCTTTTGGAACTTGTCTTTATATTGGTTACGTAGAGCCATAACTGGCGCCATGTTAACTTCGTTGTAAGTCGTTAGCATCGCCGTTTCGTTGGTAGCCGCTACTAAACGATTAGCTATAGTAGAGCGTAAACGTGTCATAGGTACACGACGTTCTGGACGATCGCCAGCCGATACTTCAACTACCGCAGCTGGTGCAGGCGCAGCGGCTGGAGCCGGTGCAGCTGGCGCTGATTTAAGGTGGTTTTGTACATCTTCTTTCAAGATGCGACCGCCCTTACCAGTACCCTTCACTTGGCTTGCGTCCAAGTTATTTTCATCTAGCATCTTACGTACAGCCGGGCCACTCACGGCATCGTCTGCAGACGCTTCAGTAGTTTCCACAGCTGCAGATGAGGCGGCTGGAGCAGCAGCAACTTCACCGGCGTTGAAGATAGCGATAATTTCGTCACTAAGTACAGTGTCGCCTTCGCCTTTCACGATTTCAGCCAGACTGCCATCAGCAGGTGCGACGACTTCCATGACGACCTTGTCTGTTTCGATATCAACAAGTAGCTCGTCACGGGCGCAAGCTTCGCCAGGTTGTTTGTGCCAAGTAGCAACGGTACCGTCTGCTACAGATTCAGGAAAGGATGGTGCTTTAATTTCGATGGACATAACTTTCTCTTTTGCAATCAATGCTCGTTATGGGTTTTATTAAACCGAATTCTTACTTAAGGCCTAGGGCTTGCGCCACCAGACTACGTTGTTCTTCCAAGTGTACAGACATGTAACCACAAGCCGGTGCGGCAGACGCTGCGCGCGAGGCGACGTCCAAATCCAAACTGGCTTTATGCGCTTGAATCACTTTGCGCATATGATGTTGACTACAATACCAGGCACCCTGGTTTAGCGGCTCTTCCTGACACCAAACGGTGCTTTCCAAGTTGTCATAACCAGCCAATACCTTGGCTAGGTCGTCCTCTGGGAAGGGATAAAGCTGCTCAATACGCACAATGGCCACATCGTTGGTTTCGGTTTCACGCTGCTTGTCTAGCAAATCGTAGTAAACCTTACCGCTGCACATAACCAAACGCTTGATCTGACTCTTATCTACCACACTGACGTCGTCGATAACATTCTGGAACTGACCATTGGTCAGTTCAGACACATCAGAAACTGCCATCTTGTGGCGTAGCAAGCTCTTCGGTGACATCACGATCAATGGCTTACGCATCGGGCGGATAACCTGACGGCGTAGCATATGAAACACCTGCGCCGGCGTGGACGGCACACAGACCTGAATATTGTGCTCGGCACACAATTGCAAGAAACGCTCCAAACGTGCGGAGGAGTGCTCTGGCCCCTGACCTTCATAGCCATGAGGTAGCAACATAGTTAGACCACACATGCGGCCCCACTTATGCTCACCACTGGTGATAAATTGGTCAATTACCACCTGGGCACCGTTAGCAAAATCGCCAAACTGAGCTTCCCAGATGACCAAGCCTTTAGGCGCTGTCGAAGCGTAACCAAATTCGAAGGCCAATACAGCTTCTTCGGATAGGTAGGAATCGAAGATGGTGAATTCTGGCTGATCTGCAGACAAATTCTTTAACGGTACGTAGGCACCTGTACCCTTTTGGTCATGCAACACAGCATGACGATGAGAGAAGGTACCACGACCGACGTCCTGGCCAGTAATACGAATTGGATAGCCTTCTTCCAATAAAGTCGCATATGCCATGGTTTCGGCAAAGCCCCAATTACACTGAGTAGCGCCGGTCGCCATTAGCGTACGATCATCAATAATCTTTTTAACCTGGCGCTGTATGACATGACCTTCAGGCACTTGCGCTAAACGCTGACCTAAATCTTTCAATTTAACAGCATCAAAGCTAGTGTCACCCGGTGTCGTCCAGTGGTGATTTAGATAAGGCTTCCAATCCACAAAGCTAGTAGCATCTGGCTGAGTAACCAGAGACTTAGCAACATGGCGACCATTGTCTAGGGCATCACGATAATCATCTTGATAGGCCTTAAACTCGTCTGCTGCCAGTACACCTTGACTAGTTAGGCGATCGGCATACAAACCTGGCACGGTTTTTTGCGCTTTAATAGCCGCATACATCAACGGCTGGGTGCCGGAAGGCTCATCAGCTTCGTTATGGCCACGTCGACGGTAGCAGACTAGGTCTATAACTACGTCACGTTTGTATTCGTTACGGTAATCCAAGGCCAATTCTGAGACAAATGCCACGGCATCTGGATCATCACCGTTAACGTGAAAAATGGGTGCGTCAATAAACTTAGCAACGTCAGTACAATACTCGGTAGAACGGGCATCGTCTTTATGACTTGTGGTGAAACCAACTTGGTTGTTGACCACAATGTGCACAGTACCGCCGGTTTTATAGGCGCGCGTCTGCGACATCTGGAAAGTTTCCATCACCACGCCCTGACCGGCAAATGCCGCGTCACCGTGAATAGCAATGGGTAATACCGTACGGCCCGAGCTGTCGTTGCGACGATCTTGACGCGCACGTACAGAGCCTTCAACAACCGGGTTAGCGATCTCTAGGTGTGACGGGTTAAACGCCAACGCCATATGCACTTCGCCACCTGGGGTGTTAACGTTGGTAGAGAAACCTTGGTGATACTTTACGTCACCGGAGGTGTTCAATGGGCGCTTGCCTTCAAACTCATCAAACAAGTCGTTAGGATTCTTACCAAAGATATTAACCAATACGTTTAGGCGACCACGGTGCGCCATACCAATAACGATTTCTTTGGTTTGCTGATCGCCGGCACGCTGAATCATGGTATCCAACATAGGAATCATGCTTTCACCACCTTCCAAACCAAAACGCTTGGCACCGGCATAGCGCGAACCTAGGTATTTCTCTAGGCCTTCAGCCGCTACCAAACGCTCAAGAATATGCTTGCGCTTTTCGGCAGAATGCTTGGGATGGCTACGTACGGATTCCATGCGCTGGCGAATCCACATTTTTTGGTCAGTATCGACAATATGGTTGTACTCTACAGCGACCGTTGAACAGTAGGTGCTTTCCAAGGATTCGATGATTTCACGTAGTGGCATTTCTTCCTTACCAAGGAAAGAAGCACCTACCTGAAATACCGTATCCAAATCAGCTTGGGACAGTTCATGAAAGGTCAAATCTAAGGCCGTAACAGGCGGTTTACGCTTGTGGGCTAGATTCAACGGATCCAAGTCAGCAACCTGATGTCCATGCAAACGATAAGCATTAATTAGGCGCATAACACGTACTTGCTTACGCTCGTGCTCACTACTAACAGACTTGGTCGGCAAAGGAGATGATTTGCGTTTATTCTTGCCCAGTAGCAAGAAATGTTCGCGTATAGGTGCAAGAGGAATATCACCGGCCACTGCTTCTGGTACACGAGGCAGTTTATCGAATTCCTGACGCCAGTTCTCTGGCACCCCATTAGGATCTATTAAATATGTTTCGTAAAGCTGCTCGATATAAGCAAAATTACCACCGGAGAAATGCGACTCTCTTAGTTGCAGCTCCATTAAGCTATCGGACATTCGGCGTTTTCCAGACTAGTAAATTAACAACTACCCCTGCTCTACTGACCTGATATAGCGATCAGCTTGATACAGAATACCTATCAGACAAATTACATATAACCGAAGAGCTAATGCATATGCCTTTTTGTTATTAAAATATGTTTAGTTATTATACCTGTAAGCGACACCATATACTAGCAACTTAGGCGCCTGTCGACTAAGGTATTAGGACTTTTTAGAGCGTTTGAAAGGCTTGCGAAAGCTTATCAAAAGAGCAACAAAACTATCCCTTAGCGACACGTTATTACAGGCAAAAAAAAGCCCCTGTAGAAATTCTACAAGGGCTACCTATGTATTAGGTACCGCGACTCAATAGCATGTTGCGGATATGACCAATGGCCTTAGTAGGGTTAAGCCCTTTAGGACAAACACTCACGCAGTTCATGATACCGTGGCAACGGAACACACTGAACGGATCATCCAACTCTGCCAAACGTTCCTCAGTAGCCGTATCACGGCTATCGGCCAAGAAACGGTAAGCCTGTAGTAAGCCGGAAGGACCAACAAACTTATCAGGATTCCACCAGAAAGATGGGCAAGCAGTGGAACAGCAAGCACAGAGGATACATTCGTACAAGCCATCAAGCTGCTCACGCTCTTCTGGCGACTGCAAACGCTCGATTGCTGGCGCGGGCGTATCATTCTGCAAGAATGGCTTGATACGCTCGTAGTTCGCATAGAACTGGTCCATATCAATAACCAGGTCACGAATTACCGGTAGGGCTGGCAATGGACGCACGATCAACTTGTTGTTTTTCACACATTCAGACAAGGGCGTGATACATGCTAGGCCGTTAACGCCATTGATGTTCATGCCATCAGAGCCACACACACCTTCACGGCAAGAGCGACGGAAGGCTAAACCACTGTCTTGTTCTTTCAACAAGTGCAGCACGTCCAATACCATCAGGTCTTTACCACCAGTATCTACCTGGAAGTCCTGCATGTATGGCTTTTGGTCCTGTTCAGGATGATAGCGATATACACTAACAGTTAACATGTGGAGCTCCTTAATAAGTACGTACTTTAGGTGGGAAAGCGGGAACCGTCGTAGGCGCAAAGTTCACTTCACGCTTACCAATAGATTGGTCAGCTGGGTAGTAAACAGAGTGCTTTAACCAGTTCTCATCGTCACGCTCAGTAAAGTCGTTACGGGCATGAGCACCACGGCTTTCTTTACGCACTTCAGCAGCGACCGCTGTAGCAAAGGCCACTTCAAACAAGTTTTGCAATTCCAAAGCTTCAATACGGTCAGTGTTGAACGCGCCACTCTTGTCTTGCACGTGAAGATTGTCGATTTTCGACTTCAGCTCACGCAACAACTGCAAACCAGTTTGCATGCTTTCGCCTTCGCGGAATACACCAAAGTATAGCTGCATAATCTTCTGCAACTCAGCGCGTACTGCTGGCACACTGTCACCGCTCTCTGAAGTATTGAGTTTATTCAAGCGCGCCATGGCCGTGTCTAGGTTAGCTAGCGTTGCCGCTTTGCTTTCGAAACCATCACGCAAGGCCTTTTCAATTTGAATACCACAAGAACGTCCAAACACCACCAAGTCGAGTAGTGAGTTACCACCCAAGCGGTTGGCACCGTGTACCGACACACATGCCACTTCACCACAGGCATACAAGCCTTCGATAACGCGGGTCTCAGTTTCATTCTCTGGGTATAGCACCTGGCCACCAATGTTGGTTGGCAAACCACCCATCATATAGTGACAAGTTGGTACAACTGGTACCGGTTCTTTAACTGGGTCAGCGTGAGCAAAAGTACGCGACAGCTCACAGATACCTGGCAAGCGGCTTTCCAGCACTTCTTCACCTAGGTGATCCAGCTTTAGGAATACGTGATCGCCGTCTTCACCACAACCTCGACCTTCCAAGATCTCCATAACCATGGAACGAGCTACTACGTCACGACCCGCCAAGTCCTTAGCGTTGGGTGCATAGCGCTCCATGAAGCGTTCGCCGTCTTTATTGATCAGGTAACCACCTTCACCACGACAACCTTCGGTAACTAGTACACCCGCGCCAGCAATGCCGGTTGGGTGAAACTGCCACATTTCCATGTCTTGTACAGGCAAGCCCATACGTAAAGCCATACCAACACCATCACCCGTGTTAATGTGT
>DPHB01000044.1:87117-87292 GCA_003521845.1 Oceanospirillaceae bacterium
CGTGTTAATGTGTGCATTGGTAGTGGACTGATAGATACGACCTGCACCACCAGTAGCCAATACTGTTGCCTTAGCTTCAATATAAACCGTTTCGCCGGTTTCCATGCAGATAGCGATAACGCCCACTACATCACCGTCGTCGTTTTGCACCAAATCAACGGCATACCATTCATTT
>DPHB01000044.1:87433-87734 GCA_003521845.1 Oceanospirillaceae bacterium
AACGGCATACCATTCATTTAAGAAGGTGGTACCGCCTTTCAAGTTACCTTGGTACAAAGCGTGCAATAGTGCGTGGCCGGTACGGTCCGCAGCAGCACAAGTACGTGCCGCTTGACCGCCTTCGCCAAAGTTCTTGGACTGGCCGCCAAACGGACGCTGATAGATACGACCATTTTCAAAACGTGAGAAAGGTAGACCCATGTGATCAAGCTCAAATACCGCTTGCGGACCTACCGAACACATGTATTCGATAGCGTCCTGGTCACCGATATAGTCGGAACCCTTAACGGTATCGTACATG
>DPHB01000044.1:87906-89778 GCA_003521845.1 Oceanospirillaceae bacterium
AACGCCAATCATCATTTGGATCATGGCTAGCAATCGCACAAGTAATACCGCCCTGGGCAGATACAGTATGCGAACGCGTCGGGAATACTTTAGTAATACAAGCGGTCTTTAGGCCCGCCTCTGTCAACTGTAGCGCGGCACGCATGCCAGCACCACCACCACCGATCACGATGGCTTCATAAGTCATTTTACGCAATGTGTTAGACATAGCTTATAGACCCCACAACAACTGAATACCCCAAACGGTGTAAGCGAACATCAATGCGCCCGTTACCATTTGGAAAGCAAAACGATATCCCATAGGCTTAATGTAGTCAGTGGATACAGACCACAAACCAATCCAGGTGTGTGCACCAAGAGACATTAACGCCATAAGGCTGAAGATACGCATGGACGTCATGCTAAACAAACCGTTCCACTGCGCATACGTCAGGTCAGAATTGTTAAGCAGATAGACCACCATGAATACAGTATAAGCAGCCAGTACCACGGCACTTACACGCTGAATTAGCCAATCGTATAAACCACTACGACCGAAGCTTGTAACTGACTTTACCATACCCAAACTCCTGCTAGTACAGCCGCCACTGCAGTGGCACCAATAACGAATTTAGCTGCCTTTTCAGCAGACTCCAACTCTTCACCATGACCCAAATCTTGGAACAAGTGTTTAACACCAGCAAACAAGTGAAACGCTAGGGAAACCAATAGGCCCCAGGCGACAAACTTGGCCAGAAAGTTGTCCTGCATCACAGCTTGGGCAGAGGCAAAGCCTTCAGCGCCATCGAGTGACAGGTCAAAAAGACAAAACATAAAAATAAGACCGACAAACATCATCACGCCAGTGATACGATGACTAATTGACACCATCGCCGGCAGTGGGTGCTTGAAAGTCCCTAGGTCTAAGTTTACAGGTCTGTTTTTGCTCACGGTTACCTTCTCTTTAAACTGAATTGTGCTCAGTGGTTTGGAATTCTCTGTCAGCAGCTACTATAGATAGGCACACAAGGCCAGCAGTAACCGCATTGATAACAGGAATCAAAACGCGTGCATTATATTGCCAGTTCGACCACTTCTTAGCTGAAAGCGTCAAACTGCGCGCAAGTATAGAGATTTAGCCTTGGAAAAACAACGTGACCTTTGTCTTAATAGGGTTATTTCAAACCTTGTTTTGCCAACACCCTGAATCCAGACACAGGCCTGTTTTTGTAAATTGTTTACAAAACCCCATTTTACTGGCCTTGTTAATGCAGAATTATTAGTTCATCAATTAACGATATAAATCATGGTAATATTAGGTATTACCTTACCGAATCACGCTTGACGGCAGATTAGGGTAGAATAGCTAGCACATACGGGATTGCGCGCTTTTGTAGTTAATTTTCACGCCTCTATTACTACTTTTGTCCGCATTGACAATCCCGCCCTAGCCCCTATAGTAGGGGCCGTCCCGACCAAAGCTGAGCAACTTTACTACTCAGCTCCGACTAAGAAAACACCATTAAGGAGCCATTTGATGTCCGATAGAAAAGCCACACTACATGTAGAAGGCATGGATCCCATTGAACTACCTATCTACTCCGGAACTACTGGCCCAGACGTAATCGACGTACGCTCACTAGTAAGCAAAGGCTTGTTTACCTACGACCCAGGCTTTGTATCTACAGCGTCTTGCGAATCCAAGATCACCTACATTGATGGCGACAAGGGTGTTTTGTTACACCGCGGTTATGCTATTGACGATCTAGCCAGCAATTCTTCCTACTTAGAAACTTGCTACCTGTTGATCTACGGAGAGCTACCTACTAGCGCACAACTTGTCAACTTTGAACAGCAAGTTACCAAGAAGACCATGGTCCATGAGCAGCTAGT
>DPHB01000044.1:89971-90400 GCA_003521845.1 Oceanospirillaceae bacterium
CCGTCGTGATGCTCACCCAATGGCTATCATGTGTGGTGTTGTTGGTGCTCTATCTGCTTTCTATCACGACACACTAGATATTACTGACGAAGCTCACCGTGAAGAGTCTGCTCTTCGCTTGATCGGCAAGATGCCTACTTTGGCGGCCATGTCTTACAAGTACTCTGTTGGCCAGCCATTCATGTACCCACGCAATGACCTGAGCTATAG
This sequence comes from Oceanospirillaceae bacterium, assembly GCA_003521845.1. Taxonomy (GTDB): domain Bacteria; phylum Pseudomonadota; class Gammaproteobacteria; order Pseudomonadales; family Balneatricaceae; genus Njordibacter. Next base: position 90,182 of record DPHB01000044.1, read on the forward strand.
CGAGAACTTCTTGCACATGATGTTCGGCAACCCTTGTGAAGAAAGCAAGATTGACCCTGTTCTAGCGCGCGCTATGGACAAGATCTTTATGCTGCATGCTGACCACGAGCAAAACGCCTCGACGTCTACCGTGCGCTTGGCCGGCTCCTCTGGCGCCAACCCATTTGCTTGTATCGCTTCTGGTATCGCTGCTCTTTGGGGCCCTGCTCACGGCGGCGC
>DPHB01000044.1:90549-91118 GCA_003521845.1 Oceanospirillaceae bacterium
TTGGGGCCCTGCTCACGGCGGCGCTAACGAAGCAGTATTGGAAATGCTGGAAGAAATCGGTGATGTATCTAACATCGACGCATTTGTTGCCAAAGCTAAGGACAAGAACGATCCGTTCCGCCTAATGGGCTTCGGTCACCGTGTATACAAGAACTTTGACCCACGCGCCAAAGTTATGCGTGAAACCTGTGACGAAGTACTTAACCTACTTGGCGTTGAAAACGATCCTCTTCTACAAATCGCCAAGCGTCTAGAACAGATCGCTTTGGAAGACGAATACTTCATCGCTCGCAAGCTATACCCTAACGTCGACTTCTACTCCGGTATTATCTTGAAGGCTATCGGCATTCCAACTTCCATGTTCACGGTAATCTTCGCCATGGCTCGTACCGTTGGCTGGATTGCACACTGGCACGAAATGCACAGCGGTCCTTACCGCATCGGTCGCCCTCGTCAGCTATACACTGGTGAGACGGCTCGCGACTACCCAAAGAAGTAAGCTAGCATTACTTCGGGGCCCGACCTTTGATCTGACCCCAAATATGAAAACCACCTACGGGTGGTTTTTT
>DPHB01000044.1:91266-91600 GCA_003521845.1 Oceanospirillaceae bacterium
AAACCACCTACGGGTGGTTTTTTTGTGCCTGTAACTTTTGTGCCTCTCTTGTAACTATCCTCTAAACCCTCATCACCCCCACAATTGGCACACTGTTTGCAATCTATAACACGAGTCACCAAAGCCGTACGCTTTGGCCTGATAATATTCGGTTTGTGCACCAAAACAAAACCGAAGACTATAACAACGCACCAATGTAGTGCATTTATAACAAACGGAGTATATCGTGGAATCAATTAGTAGTGCAGTTGCCACACTTGCGCAAAGTTCCAATACCTTATTCATTCTAATCGGCGCCATCATGGTACTGGCCATGCACGCAGGCTTTGCCTTC
>DPHB01000044.1:91747-92408 GCA_003521845.1 Oceanospirillaceae bacterium
GCCATGCACGCAGGCTTTGCCTTCTTAGAAGTTGGTACCGTGCGCCACAAGAACCAAGTTAACGCCCTAGTTAAGATCATGACCGACTTCGCCGTTTCCTGCCTAGTGTACTTCTTTGTTGGCTATTGGATCGCTTACGATCAAACGTTCTTTGCCAGCGCAGCCGATCTTAGCGCTGACCACGGCTACTCACTAGTGAAGTTCTTCTTCCTAATGACCTTTGCTGCTGCTATTCCAGCCATTATTTCTGGCGGCATTGCAGAACGTGCACGCTTCTGGCCCCTACTTTTCGCTGCGGCCTTCTGTGTCGGTTTTGTTTACCCACTATTTGAAGGTATCGCCTGGAATGGCAACTACGGCTTCCAAGGCTGGTTAGAAAATACCTTTGGCGCAGCCTTCCACGACTTCGCTGGTTCCATTGTGGTACATGGTGTCGGTGGCTGGATTGCCCTTGTTGCCGTGCTCTTACTAGGCAACCGTAACGGCCGCTACAAGAAAGGTAGGGTTACCGCCTTTGCGCCGTCGAGCATCCCGTTCCTAGCCTTAGGCGCATGGATTCTAACCATTGGATGGTTTGGCTTTAACGTCATGTCTGCGCAAACGCTAGATGGTATTTCCGGCCTAGTTGCCGTTAACACCTTGATGGCTATGGTCGGTGGCA
>DPHB01000044.1:92550-93119 GCA_003521845.1 Oceanospirillaceae bacterium
CCTTGATGGCTATGGTCGGTGGCACCATCGCCGCCCTCGTGGTCGGTAAGAATGACCCAGGCTTTGTACACAACGGCCCATTGGCTGGCCTTGTGGCCGTATGTGCGGGTTCTGATCTAATGCACCCCATTGGCGCACTATTTGTTGGCCTGATCGCTGGCGCTCTATTTGTTTATACCTTTATCATGACGCAAAATCGCTGGAAGATAGACGATGTACTTGGTGTATGGCCGCTACACGGCCTATGTGGCGTGTGGGGCGGCATTGCCGCGGGAATCTTTGGCCTAGAGGCCTTTGGTGGCCTAGGTGGCGTTAGCTTCATGAGCCAATTAATTGGCTCCTTAGCAGGTGTGAGTATTGCCGTTGTCGGTGGTTTCATCGCCTACGGCCTAGCTAAGAAACTCGTTGGCCTACGCCTTACGGAAGAAGAAGAATTCAATGGTGCTGACTTGTCTATCCACAAGATTGGTGCTACTTCTATGGACTAATAGTCCAGAACCAAAAAAAGAGCAGTGGCTTACACCACTGCTCTTTTTTTTATGCCTATAGACTGGCACTTTGGGGTCTGA
>DPHB01000044.1:93286-105658 GCA_003521845.1 Oceanospirillaceae bacterium
AGTGCCAGTCTATCTTTACAATTACTGAGCCTCAATGCGCTCATGGGGCCGACGCCCCAAGAATGCCCGTGCTCAGTCAAATCAGTAGCTTAATCTTCAAAGTTGCTGCGAATTTTGTAGCAATAATGAATCTTTTTATTACGGGCAAAGTCGCGATCTATAGTCTTTTCACTAATATCCACAACCTTGTTGTACATGGTCACCTTCTCGTCCAGTTCAAACTTGCGGTAGTTAGTCGAAAATATCAACACACCACCAGGCGCTAGCAAACTCATGGCCTGCTTAATCATCCACACGTGATCACGCTGCACATCCATAATACCTAGCATGCGCTTAGAATTAGAGAAGGTTGGTGGATCTAGGAAGATCAGATCGTACTTGCCAGCATGAGTTTCGACATGGTGACGTAAAAACTCCAAACAATCTGTCTGCTCAAGTTTATGTAAATAATCGCTAAAGCCGTTTAAGGCAAAGTTTTTACGCGCCCAACTTAAATAGGTAGCCGACATATCTACACTTAAAGAGTTCTTGGCGCCACCCTTGATAGCATGCACGGTGGCACTAGCCGTATAACAGAACAAATTAAGGAAGCGTTTACCTGCTGCCATTTTCTCAATACGTTTACGTACTGGACGATGATCTAAGAACAAACCGGTATCAAGGTAATCAGTGAGGTTCACTAGCAGGCGACTATCACCTTCTTTCACCTCAAAGTACTCACCACCTTTGTTCATAGCTTGATACTGCTGCTTACCTGTTTGCTGCTTACGCTGCTTTAAGACAATACGTTGTTCAGGTATACCTGTGGCTTGCGGCAAGGCCAACATCACTTCTTGCAAACGCAATGCTGCACGCTCTGGATCAATGGTCTTTGGTGCGACATATTCCTGTACATGCAACCAGTCGCCATATACATCCACTGCGACTGAATACTCGGGCATATCGGCATCGTATAAACGATAACAACTGATGTTATTTTGCTTAATCCAACCTTTAAGCTGCTTGGCGTTCTTTTGAATACGGTTGGTAAACATCTGCGCACCTTCACTCAAGGCTTGCAACGGGATAACGCCATCTTCTTCACGGCGATCATGGAAATTATTATCAGCAGCAATATTAAACAGCAACAACAGGCTCTTTATAGCACCATTGAAAAAACTGTAACGCTTGTGAGAGCGCAAACCAACAGCCTTACCAAGTTCTGGATTGCCAGTAAACACAGCCATCTGCCACCCTTGAAATTGCTGGCTGACACGCTCACCTAAGTGTTGGTATAAATACTGAATATCAGCCACTTCATTTAAGCGCTCACCATAGGGCGGGTTGGTAATCATCAAGCCTGGTTCTAGTTCGGCTTTATGAGTTAGCGGCTTTAAATCTTGTAGCTGACGATGACTAACGCGGATAAAGTCACCCACACCAGCTTGCTTAATGTTTTCTTTACTTTGGGTAATGGCCTTAGGCATGCCATCGTAGCCGTGAATTTCACCTTTAAAGGCAGCCTCACCAACTTCGCGACGCTCTTCGGCTTCTTCCCATAAGGTTTGCCATAGCTCCTTGTCGTGTTGCGCCCAGGTTTGCAAACCAAAACGCCAGCGCAAAAGACCAGGCGCGGTATCCGTCGCCATCAAAGCGGCTTCTATCAAGAAGGTACCAGAACCACACATAGGGTCCATTAAAGGCTTCCCTGCGGCAGCCGCTTGAGGCCAGCCTGCACGGATCAACAAAGCCGCAGCAAGGTTTTCTTTAAGGGGCGCCAGGCCACCATCATGACGATAACCGCGGCGATGCAAACTGTTACCTGACAAATCGATACTAATACGCGCCCTGCCCTTGTTAACAAACACATTGACGCGCAAATCTGGATCTTGCTTGGCGATACTAGGGCGTTCCAGACCCGCATCACGAAACTGATCGACAATGGCATCCTTAACCTTAAGCGCCCCAAAGTGAGTATTATCAATACCGCGCATACGACCAGCATAATCCACCAACAAAGTTTGCTCATTGCGCAAATGTTGTTGCCAACAGACAGCGGCTACAGCGGCATAAAGCTCATCGGGAGAGTCTACACGAGTCTCTTGTACAAGCAATAAGATGCGGTTAGCCAGACGGCTCCATAGGCAGGCCTTATAGCCGATGGACAAGTCACCATCAAAATATACGCCTCCCTGGGCTAATTTGGTATTTGCGGCGCCCAAGCTATCCAGCTCTTCGGCAAGAATAGGCTCAATGGCCTTTGGGCAGGTGGCAAAATAGGCGTAATTCATAGGCGGTTTAACTTGGAATAATCTAGAAATAATAAAGGCGGCAATTATACACTATAATTGCCGCCTTTATATTGCGTGAGCTTGTCCATTCCTTCAGCCGCTTTTTAAACTAGCAGATCAGAGCCGGCTAAAACCTTGCAGCGTCAGTAACGCTTTAAGAATACTGAGCAGTAGTACGTCGGCTGAACAGCAGATAGTTTAGCAATATCACCATCACAAACAACAATGCGCCAACAAAGTTATGTGCAACAGCCACTGGCAGCGGTAAATGCCAATAAACATTGGCTAAACCAAGACAAAATTGCACACCAAACAGACACACCAGCAGCCACGCAAACATGCGTAACCTTGCATCTGGCTGCCTACCTAGCTGCCAAGCCATTATTAATAAATAGCCCCCCAATATCACGGCCACAAGTCGATGTAATACGTGAATCGCTTTGCGTGCCTCAGCATCCATCAAACCGCCCAAGTAATTAGGACCCAAGGTTTGAGCAATATTAAAGCCATCAACAAAATTCATTTGCGGCCACCATTCACCATTACAAGCAGGCAAATCGGAGCACGCCATAGCCGCATAATTGGAGCTCATCCAAGCGCCTAAAAAAACCTGATCTAAAGTCAAAATCAGCGCTCCCACGACCCACCAACGCAAACTTTTTCGACCATGATGTAATTGTAAAGGTCTGACCTCGCGCCCCATACGTGATAGGCGCACCAACAAAATAACTAACAAGCTGGCGGTAAAAAAACCACCAAACAAATGCGCAGTTACAACCTGTGGCCACAGTTTCCAAGTCACGGTAAAAGCACCAAAGGCACCTTGTAACACAACCAATAGCAATAACAACTGGGTGTGCTTAAACGGGTAGTTTAGTCGCTGGCGATGACGCCAAGACCCTAATGCAATCAACAGTATAAGAAAGCCTAGAGCCGTAGCAAAATAACGGTGTGTCATTTCCATCCAGCCCTTGGCAACTTCAACGGGGCTATCAGGAAAGAGTGCTTGGGCCTGTTGTATTTCAAGTGCTGTTTGTGGCACGACTAGAGAACCGTAACAGCCAGGCCAATCTGGGCAGCCTAAACCAGCATCGGCCAAGCGCGTCCACGAACCCAAAATAATCACACAGGCCACAAGGAGTATGGCCAAACGTGTTAACGTTAACACCCCACTGGGTGCATTTCCTATAGCGCTCAACTTACCAACCCTGCCTTTAGTTAAAGGCACGCAAAAAAATGCGCGCGTAGTGATCAATTAATAAGAAGGCAAACAAACCACTCAAGTAAACAATTGAATAGGCAAACGTCTTCATGGCATGTTCATCACTATCACTACGAAATAGTTTCCAGGCATGGTAGATAAACATAAACCCAAGTCCTAGCGCACCGGCAAGATAAATCAAGCCTGTCATATTGATGACAAACGGCACTAGCGTCACTAGCAGCAACAACAGGCTGTATAGCAAAACCTGTGATTTGGTAAATTCCACGCCATGGGTAACGGGCAACATTGGCACCCCTGCTTTGGCATACTCTTTACGGCGCCGTATCGCCAAGGCCCAAAAGTGGGGCGGAGTCCAAACAAAAATAATCAGAAATAGTAGTAGCGCTTCGGTATTAACGGAGCCAGTAACGGCTGCCCATCCTAGCACGGGTGGCGCTGCCCCAGCGGCACCTCCCAAGACAATATTATGTGGTGTCGTACGTTTGAGAAACACCGTGTAGATGATGGCATAGCCTACCACCGACAAGAGAGTCAAGAGCGCTGTTAATGCATTTATATAGGCCACTAACAGCAGCATAGAAATAACACACAAGCAGCCTGCAAACACCAGTGCCGAGAGAGGTGACACACCACCGCTTGGTAAGGGTCTGTCTTGTGTACGCTCCATCACCGCGTCAATACGCTGATCGACATAATGATTTATAGCCGCCGCCGAGGCAGCTGCTAAACCAATGCCGAGGTTGCCAATGATCAATACTTGCCAGGATGGAAACCCATCGGTGGCCAATAACATGCCCACAAGGGAGGTAAATACAATTAACAAAACAACTTTGGGTTTACAAAGATTGTAGTACTGCTGCCAAATTTGTCGACTGGAAAAGGCGGCTAACATCTGTGCCATTGAAGGCTCCTAGTTATAATTATTGTTACAAGAAAGCGTCAGACTAAGCCAATACTCCCACCTAATCAAGACGTTAATATAAAACAGACAGATCACATAGTGGTTAGGGAGGTCCAGCTCACAAACATAAACGCTAACAAGGTAAAGTACAGCGTTTTTATCATAAACGCAGTGGTGACTAGGGCGAAGCTAAATAGCATACCTCGCTCTTCACTGACCTTCATCATAATGGGCACACCTGTAAACAATAAATACAGTGCTACACCCATGGCCATCAGTAGCGCTATGGCAACAAACCATACAGCTGGCAACAAGGCGACAATGCCAGCACCAAGCATTGGTGCAACAACGAAGGTCGCTAATACCATGCTATTGCGAAAGGTTGTTTTGGCGCCATACACGCGCCCAAACAAGTAGGTAGCTAATGCCAAGAGGGTAACAAATGCAATAATACTGACATACAAAGCCACGGACAAAGACCAAGCTGTTTCGTGTGCAAGGGTATGATAATCCCCCGCCCTAACACTCCAACCCATCTGCGTCGTACCAATATAAAAAGATACCGATGGTACAGCAGCCAGCCAACTAAGCTGGGTAAAATAACAATGGCGTAAGCCATACTTTTGTTTGCGTACAAAACGCCACGTTGCCTTGGGCCGATATATCAAATTCCAAAAATGTCTGAAAAACAAAATTTATCCTTACATAAAAACATTCAGTATCAATCAATACCAGGGCACAAACAGTTCGCCCTGGTCACTTTATCCTACGCAGACGTGACATAAGTTAGATAATAGTTAGGGGGATCCATGAAGAGAATACAATAATCATGGTCATCATCGCCCCAACAAAAACACACAGTGCCACAGTTAAAATAGACATACTATATAGTACACCACTGTTTTCTGGCACTTCCATCATGATTGGCACACCAGTAAACATCAAATATACCGCCAAGCACATGCCGGCAAAGTAGGCAAGAACCACCAATGGTAACTGTGGCCAAAAGAGCACGAAGCCAGCTAACATAAGCGGACTAGATATATATATTGCAAGCACCATACTGGTATCAAAATCCGCAGCAGAGCCGTAGGTTCTTTCCATCCAATAAATAGCCGCACCTACAGATAGCACTGCTAACACTGACGCTACATATAGGCCTATCGCGAGCGACATGGCACTTTCTTCAGTCATATGATTAACAACGCTACCGCCAAGTTGCCAACCGGTTTGTGAAAAACCAAAATAAATGGCCACACTGGGGATTAGTGCTAACCAAGACAAACGCCTTAAAATACACGCCAAGGCCGACATATGCCGATGATGTAGGCGTAACCAATTGATTCTTGCAATATCGTTATTAGTGTCTACTTTTGCTTGCATAATTACATCTCCCTCTAAGTTATTATCGCTTCAACCACCCTACTCTCAATATCACTCGGCCTGCGTTGATTACTACCAATTTAACTAATTATTCTAGCCCTTTTAGCCTACCCTATATTGGAATTTTTTAACAACTTTTTAACATCCTTAAGAATAGGCTTACCCACTTGATCAAAGGTGTAATACATCATGATGTTATCGAGCGGGTCAACCAAATAAACGCCTTTGCCTTGCGTCAGCATCGATGGATCGATCAGACGCGCAATGACCATGTGTGGATAGTCGTCAAACAATTGCTTTTGATCCGCCAAGTCGTCGAGCAGCGCAATACGCGTCACACGATACGCTTCTTTGCCTAAGGCAATATGCAACTGACGAATCATGTGCAAGTTATTTAAACAAGATGGGTCACAGTCGCCACCGGTGTGAATGAGCAACCGCCACTGTTTATCAACAGCCTCCTGCTGCGCAGCGTCTTGAAAACTGAGTTTGACATCAAGCATCTCCTCAGGGGGCAATAACAGCCTACCTTCATTGGTTGTTGAGGTAGGTAACCAAAGTTGTTGGAAATACATAACAAATGCTAAAACTAGTGGTACTAGGGTTACCAGCATAAGTGCCCAAAGACTTTTTTTGTTTGCTTTCAAGTGACATTCTCTTAAGTTAAATAACGTGATTGGCGGAATTTATATATTCTAAACAGATACAGTATGCATAAGGTTAAACCCAAACCAAACCACTGTACAGCGTACCCATAGTGTTTTGCAGGTGTCATATTCACCGCTTGCCAATGCGCTTGTAATACAGTATCGCTAGCGGCATTAAGGTATAGAACTTGCGAGTGCAATGGCAAGTGCAACTGTTGTTGCAACAACTGCATATCGATTTTTTGCAATAGTTGTGGATAATCACCGATAGGTGAATCGGCCAACAGGAGCAAGCCCTTCTCGCTAGGCGCAACCATGTTACCCTGCAAGGTGACCGGTCCAGCAACCAGTGCTACAGCGGGTTGTGATGAGCGATCCCGCCAAACCTGCCAACCGCGATTTACCAGTACTAGCGTGTCATCCAACTGCACCAAGCCGACCACATCCACCCCGACCGAACCCTGCCAAATTTGATTATCCAAAAACCACATATAAGGCTGTAGATAACGTCCACTAAGTTGCACATGCTGAAAAGAAGGTAAATGGGTTAACTGAGCGGCCGACTGAATAGTGCGCAATTCACCGCTAGCTTGAACAGAATCCAGCAATTGCGTTTTCTCGGCCGCTCTATCCAACTGCCAGAGGCCCAAGGACAAGGTGATGGGTAACAACAATACTGTGAATAAGGTTAACAACTTGTTTTGCATGATACTATACAGCATGCTATGTACATTGCCTCAACCAAGATAACTGGATACCTACTAACATGTTAAAGCTCATAATCGCTGGACTATTTTTCGCTGCCTTGAGCAGCCTCTTTGCAGGCTTGTATTTTCTCCTCAAAGATCAACAAGACTCAACACGCTTACTGACATCACTAAAATTCCGCATTGTGATTAGTCTTCTGCTTATAGTCGTCATAGTTTATGGATTTTTGAGTGGGAATTTAAGCAATCAATCCCCATGGGGCAGCATACACAGCTAGTATCAGACAGACCAAACAGCCCTCTAGATAGAGGGCTATAATTCAAGTAAAAATGGCCAGTCTTAGCTAGATAATGTAAACAAAGAAGAACAGGCCAATCCACACCATATCAACAAAATGCCAATACCAGGCGGCGGCTTCAAAACCAAAGTGTTGTTCTGGGGTAAAATGTCCTTTGATGATTCTCAGTAACATCACAAACAGTATAAACGCACCAATGGTGACATGCGCACCATGAAACCCGGTTAGCATAAAGAAGGTTGAGCCGTAAATACCCGAATCCAAGGTCAAGCCTAACTCTTGATATGCTTCAATGTATTCAAGCACTTGGAAGTACATAAATACAGCACCTAAAATAACCGTTGTGGCCAACCAAAATATAACACGCGCACGATCAACGGCACGTAAAGCATGGTGAGCAAAGGTCAGGGTAACACTCGAGGAGATAAGCAATACCGTATTAAGCAAAGGAATGTGCCATGGATCAATGACTTTATTGGGTCCTGGCAGCTCAGCCCCAGCTGGGTTATTAAACATGGGCCACTGGTAACTAAACTGGGGCCACAACATATGGCTCACACCCTTATCACCTTCACCTGACAACCAAGGACCTGCCCACTGCCTAACGTATAATAAGACGCCAAAGAAAGCGGCAAAGAACATGACTTCAGAAAAAATAAACCAGCCCATGCCCCAGCGAAAAGAACGATCCATCTGTGGACTATAAAGCCCACCATGGCTTTCAACGATGACTTTAGCAAACCAGTTATATAACACAGCTGCCAAAATCAAAGCACCGATAAAAAATACCAAATGCGGGAAGGCCCAGCCTTCACCGCCGGCGCTAGAGTGGTTGATCATGCCACCAGCCCCTGCTGCCAAACAAATTAAGCCTAGACTAGTGCCGATAGGCAAGCGACTACTCTCGGGAACATAATAACTACTGGTTGTCATAATACACTCCTTAACGGATGTTATTTTTTTAATTATTTGTTAATCAGCCTGCGCCACTAGTTGTTGCTGGTCGGCAAAAGCCGTGGCGTCAAACAGGGTATAGACCATGGATACCGTATGAATATCCTCTGGCAACTCGGGTGAAATGGTAAACACAAGGTTCATCTGTTTTGATTCACCCGCCTTTAAAGCCTGTTGCTGAAAGCAAAAACATTCACTCTTTTGTACGTACTGTGCTGCTCTGGCAGGGGTGATACTAGGTACGCTTTGTGAAACCATGTCATTTTCAGTGACATTGGAAACCCAAAATCCTACTTGTTTCCACTCCCCCGGATGCAATTCAACTTCGCTCTGCAACGCCGTAAAGCGCCACGGCATTTGCGCATTGTTAGCCGACACTAACTGCACCTTGATGTTACGTGATGTGTCTACTTCCATAGGTGCCTGTATAACAGCCACCTGCACTTTGCCATTTAGGCCGGTGATTTCACAAAAAATATCGTACAAAGGCACCATGGCAAAGCCGAAGCCAAACATCATCACAGCCACCACCGCATGCTTCACGGTGGTTCTGGCAATGTTCTGACGAGTTTGCATCGGCTAACGCCTCACTTTACTTCAGGTGGTTGTGAAAATGAGTGATAAGGTGCTGGGGAAGGCAAAGTCCACTCTAGACCTTCTGGATTGTCCCATACTTCGGCCGTGGCCGGTTTACCCTTCCTGATAGCATCGATAACAATGTACAAGAATAGCAACTGTGACAAGCCAAATATAAAGGCACCAACACTGGCTACAGCGTTAAAATCAGCAAACTGCAAGGCATAGTCCGGAATACGGCGCGGCATACCTGCTAAGCCAATAAAATGCATGGGGAAGAAGGTAACATTGACACCAATAAACGACATCCAGAAGTGCCACTTACCCAAACTTTCATTGTAGTAGTTACCGCACCACTTTGGCAGCCAATAATAAACCGCCGCAATGATCGAAAACAACGCTCCTGGTACCAAGACGTAATGGAAATGGGCCACCACAAAGTAAGTATCATGGTACTGGAAGTCAGCCGGCGCAATGGCCAACATCAAGCCGGAAAAACCACCAATGGTAAATAACACAACAAACGCTACGGCAAATAGCATCGGCGTTTCAAAGGTCATAGACCCTCTGAACATGGTGGAAACCCAGTTGAACACCTTGACACCAGTAGGAATGGCTATGAGCATCGTTGCATACATAAAGAACAGCTCAGTGGCCAACGGCAAGCCTACGGTAAACATGTGATGAGCCCACACGATAAACGACAAGAAGGCAATCGACGAAGTCGCATAAACCATCGACGAATAACCAAACAGCGGTTTACGCGCAAAGGTAGGGATGATTTGCGAGACAATACCAAAGGCTGGCAAAATCATAATATAGACTTCAGGGTGGCCAAAGAACCAAAAAACATGCTGGAAAAGAATGGGGTCACCACCACCTGCGGCATTGAAGAAGCTAGTACCAAAATGTATATCCATCAACATCATGGTGACTACACCGGCCAATACTGGCATTACCGCAATCAATAAGTAGGCGGTAATTAACCATGTCCAGACAAACAGGGGCATTTTCATCAAGGTCATGCCTGGTGCACGCAAATTCAAAATAGTAGCAATGATATTAATGGCACCCATGATGGATGAAATACCCATCAAGTGCACACCAAAAATAAAATAAGTAACACTTGACGGTGCGTAGGTAGTGGACAAGGGCGCATAAAAAGTCCAACCAAAGTTGGGCGCGCCAGCCTCACTAAACAAGGTCAAAAGCAACATACCAAAAGCAAATGGCAAGATCCAAAAACTCAGGTTATTCATGCGTGGCAAGGCCATGTCTGGCGCCCCCACCATCATGGGTACTAGCCAGTTAGCCAAGCCAACAAAAGCTGGCATAATTGCACCAAACACCATGATAAGACCATGCATGGTGGTCATTTGGTTAAAAAATTCCGGCTCGATTAACTGCATACCTGGCTGGAACAATTCTGCCCGTACAATCAGCGCCATGGTGCCGCCAATCATTAACATGGTAAAACTGAACCACAGGTACATAGTACCAATGTCCTTATGGTTGGTCGTTAGGACCCAACGCATGAGTCCCTTTGCTGGGCCATGATGGCCGTGATCTTCTTGTGAAGTAGCAACACTAGTCATCTGAATCCCCTATTTACGTGCATCAATTATGTTCTTTGGCGTCACGGTATCTCCCGTGTCATTGCCCCAAGCATTACGCTCATAGGTAATGACCGCGGCCAACTCCACATCATTTAGCTGGGCGGCAAAGGCTTGCATAGCCGTACCTGGCGTACCATTTAACACCACATTGATGTGAGCACCGACATCACCAAGCGCAATAGGGCTACCTTGTAGAGCTGGGAACACGCTACCCATACCCTCACCGTTTTGACCATGACACGCAGCACAACGACCGGCATAAACTTCCGCACCCTTGGCCATTAACTCATCATGGCTAAAGTCGCCTAAGGCTGCTGCCGCATCGGCCGCTTTACTAGCGCGTTGATCGACTAGCCAAGTTTCATAGTCTGCCTGACTAACGGCACGCACTACCACTGGCATAAAGCCATGGTCCACGCCGCACAGTTCAGCGCACTGGCCACGATAAATGCCTTCTTGTCCAACAGGCACCTTCACCCAAGATTCATTGACATATCCTGGCACGGCGTCTTTTTTAACGGCAAATTCAGGCACCCACCAAGCATGAATCACATCGGCGGCGGTGAGCAAAAAACGCACCTTGACACCCGTAGGTATAACCATTTCTTTATCGACTTCAAGAAGGTAATTTTCGCCCTTGTCTTGGCGATTATAAATTTCGTCTTTTGAGGTAGATAAGTTACTGAAGAAACGAACGTCTTCTCCCAGATAATCGTATTCCCACTTCCACTGATATCCGGTGATTTTGATATCCACCAAAGCGTCATCAGTATCGTACATTTCGACCAAGGTAGTCGTAGCAGGAACGGCCATGATTACCAAAATCAATGTCGGTATTGCCGTCCACAACAACTCGAGGGTAAGGCTTTCATGAAATTGCGAGGCTTTTGCACCCTTGGACTTACGGTGCTTGTACATGGAATAGAACATCACCCCGAAAACCACGACACCGATCCACACGCAAATCCAGAAGATAAGCATATGTAAATCGTAAATGGATTGACTCAATTCGGTAACGCCTTGTGGCATATTTAACTCCCAATCAGCCAAGGCAGATTGAGAAAATAGCACGGCGGTGATGGCGGAACATAGGCGTAGCCCAGTTCTGGAGATCATACGCTCCCTCCTTATTATTGTTTTAGGATGGTTAACAACTCTCTACTTTTCAATATGTAAAGGTACGTAAAGAAAAGACTAGCACGCATTATTATATTAAAATATGTGAATATGCAACTATTTTCTTATAGAATTCATTATTTTAGGGTTAACCTTTAGTCGCACCAAATAATTAGCTAAGGCCAAAATGGGTCTTTTGTCCGCATTGCGCCCTCGCCTTCATATTGCAGCCATCAACTCGCTTAAATCAACCCCTATTTAGGTTGGCTTGCCTGAACGATAGAGGCCTCCAAAAAAAACCTACTAGAAGGCAACCTAGGCACCTTTTCATTTAATCAGGCAAGGCGATATTGACCATGATCAGCACCAGACCCAATACGAGCAAACAAGTTACAAAGGCAATCGCCAGCATCCGCTCTAAACCCCCTTCATTAAAATCTTTTTCCTGTTTATCCCGTGACTGAACACCCACCAAAGCAGCCAATACACTCTGCATAAAGCTCAACCAGTGTCGCCACCAAGGGCCATTGTCTTTGTTGCTCATAAACAATCCTTGCTTCTGTATGGGGTTATGTAGGTACTATGGATACTAGATAGCAGCAACACAGTCCGTAATCAGTTTAGGTCCAGCATAAATAAAACCACTGTACACTTGGATAAACAGGAAAAAGATTTTAA
>DPHB01000044.1:105781-106190 GCA_003521845.1 Oceanospirillaceae bacterium
AATAAAACCACTGTACACTTGGATTAGTTTAGCACCTGCGTCTAATTTAGCCTTGGCATCAGCACCACAGCCGATACCACCGACACCAATAATTGGCACGGCATCACCTAACAATGCATACAACTCAGCTATCACTTGCGTAGAACGCTCAGTAAGCGGTGCACCACTTAAGCCGCCAGCCTCATCACCATGGTGACAATTTTCTACACCGGCACGGCTCAAGGTAGTATTAGTTGCAATAACCGCATCCATTTTCTCGTGCAACAAACACTCCGCTACACCAGCTAATTGCTCAGCATCCATATCTGGGGCAATTTTTACCGCTAAAGGTACATAACGACCATATTGCTCAGCTAACGTTAGCTGCTCCTGCTTAAGCCTCGCTAACAATTGACGTAAAGACTCACCA
>DPHB01000044.1:106324-106802 GCA_003521845.1 Oceanospirillaceae bacterium
ACAATTGACGTAAAGACTCACCATACTGCAAATCCCTAAGTCCCGGCGTATTGGGTGATGATATATTCACCGTAATATAGCTAGCATGCTCGTACACCTTCTGCATGCAGATCAGATAGTCATCTACGGCATTTTCTACTGGTGTATCAAAGTTCTTACCAATATTAATACCGAGTACACCCTTAAAACGCGCGGCCTTAACATTTGCCACCAAGGCATCCACACCTTGGTTATTAAAGCCCATACGATTCACAATTGCCTGGGCTTCAGGTATGCGGAACAAGCGTGGTTTGGGGTTGCCGGCTTGTGGTCGTGGCGTGATGGTGCCGATTTCGATGAAGCCAAAGCCCAAACCGGACAAACCGTCGATACAGCTGCCATTTTTATCCAGACCTGCCGCCAAACCAACGGGGTTATCAAAGGTCAATCCCATTAATTCCACTGGCGCCTTTGGTACGGCCGGTGCTAATGCGGGCAG
>DPHB01000044.1:106949-117499 GCA_003521845.1 Oceanospirillaceae bacterium
GGCCGGTGCTAATGCGGGCAGCAAACGTAAACGAGCCGCTGCAGACAAGGCTTCCAAAGTGACCTCATGGGCGGTTTCAGCAGACAGTTGAAAAAGCAGACTACGAGCGATGGAAAACAAATTATGTACCTGTTGGACGGTGATAATAGAACAGCCTCCATTATACCTTATTTCTTAGGTCGCTTCCCATTCCAGACAAAGCCTACATGCAGCAGCATTTTGTTACAAAAAACGTCAAGGAAGACAACAGAATGGCCGCGGCACATTTGATATCTTGAACATCCAACAACTCACTCAGCAACGCAATAGGTAACGACATGAGCCAACAGCAAGCGGACATTTGCGAACAAACAACGATCAATGAATTAGCCGACATAGTACGTGATATGGAACAATCCATGACTATACGTATCTACGATGATAACAATGAAGTCATCGGTGCCATACGCCTAGTGCACGTCGACGAAATACAACAGATAGATCATATGCGCAGCCTGCAACAAGTCGGCCGAAGCCATTTGCACTAAGGTTTAGCTGCTTGCAAAACAAGCCACAATGTCAGGCAAAGATTTGAGACGTTTGATCTGAGCAAAGGCCAACGCGGCTTCTGGGTACACGCGGCCCAGTAGCGCCAACCATTGTTTAATGCGAGCGCCTTGAAAACGTTCTGGCACTTGATCTGCAACGCGCTGACAAAACATCAGCAACAATGGCTGCAAATCTGCCCAAGTGTAAGCAGGTAAATCGGGATTACGCAGGCTTCTGGCCAGATCTGGCCGCCACACCACTCCACGGCCCAGCATGACATCGTCACACCCACTCACCTGCTGGCAACGCACATAGTCATCAAAACTCCACACTTCTCCATTAGCAATCACAGGGATGTCCACTGTTGCACGAATACGCGCTATCCATTGCCAGTGTGCCGGAGGCTTGTAACCTTCTATTTTGGTACGGGCATGCACAACTAATTCATTGGCTCCTGCTCCAGCAATGGCTTGCGCGTTATCGATAGCTAAACTTTTATCCTCGTAACCTAAGCGCATCTTGACACTTAACCAGGCATCTGGGCCTATGGCTTGACGCACATTCGTAACTATCTCACCAACCCTAGCTGGGTCCTTTAATAAAATGGCACCGCCTTGACTACGATTAACGGTTTTTGCCGGACAACCAAAATTCAAATCCACCCCAGGTGAACCTAACTCTAGAGCACGTTGAGCATTAAGGCCTAGCGCTTGTGGATGATTACCTAACAACTGGATACGTACTGGTACGCCAGCTGGCGTTTTGCCACCGGCATGTAGCTCTGGGCATAAACGATAAAACACCCTAGGTGGCAATAATTGGTCTGTGACGCGGATAAATTCTGTCACGCACAGGTCTATACCACCGACCTGAGTCAAACAATCTCGTAAAATATTGTCTGCCAAGCCCTCCATCGGGGCCAGAATGATACGACTCATATACTTTTTCGACTATAATGCCGCCAGATATTAATGAATAGGAAGTTGAAATGTTTACAGGCATTGTTCAAGGTATGGGCCTAATCAAACAAGTTCGCGCAGGGCAAGATGTACGTAGCTTTGTCATTAGCCTACCCACGGCCCTAAGCCAAGCTGTTGCCATCGGTGCCAGCGTGGCGGTAAATGGTACCTGCCTTACGGTGACAGAACAACAAGGTAATGACCTTAGTTTTGATGTTATTGGCCAAACCTTAGCGCTTACCAACCTAGGCAAGCTAAAACAAGGTGACCAGGTTAACATTGAACGTTCTTTGAAAATGGGCGATGAACTAGGTGGCCATATCATTTCGGGTCACGTCAGCACTCACGTAGAAGTCACTGACATTGAACTAGAAGATGACAATACCACCATCTGGTTTGCCCTACCGGAAGCTCACCGCAAGCATGTATTACCGCAAGGTTTCATTGGTCTAAACGGCTGCAGCCTTACGGTTGCCAAGGTGGAAGCTGGGCGTTTTTGTGTCTGCTTGATTCCTGAGACGCTACGCATGACTACCTTTGGCAATAGCCAAGTGAATGATTGGGTTAACATGGAAATCGACCATCAAACACAAACCATTGTGGCTACCGTCGAACGTGTACTAGCTCAGCAGCTAGCTAACAGCTAAATCAGCCTTCAGCCAGCTGGCTGTTAACCAAAGCAGCCAGCGCTTCAACTTGACCGTCAGCATCATTTAAGCAAGGCATATAAGCAAACTCTTTGCCACCAGCTGCCTTAAAGGCTTCTTCAAACCCCAAAGCCACCTCTTCTAAGGTTTCTAAACAGTCCACCGCAAAACCTGGGCAAATCACCTGCACCGAGGCAACACCTTGCTTAGCCATGTCTTCTAACATGGGTTCTGCGTAGGGCTGTAGCCATTCTTGATAGCCAAAGCGAGACTGGAAAGCAATACGATAGGCATCGTCAGCCAAACCTAGCTTATCAGCCAAGGCCTTGCCGGTGACCAAGCATTGATCATAATAAGGGTCACCCTTGGCGCGAGTCGCTTGCGGTGTACCGTGGAAAGACATCACCAATTGCTCAGCACGTCCGTGCTGCTGCCAATAGGTTTCAACTTGTTTAGCTAAGGCACTAATATGCTGCTCTTGCGCATAGTAGTCTTGGATAGCCAACAGTTCCGGTGCATAGCCTAACTGCTTACTAGCACGCTCATAAGCATCATAAACAGCCGCCGTGGTGGTGGTGGAGTACTGCGGAAACAAAGGTAATACCACCAGCTTATCAACCCCCTGCTCCTGTAATTTTGCCATAGCCCCCTGCATACTAGGGTCACCATAGGTCATGCCCAGTTCCACTTGCCACTCAAGACTTTGGCTATCGGCCCAAGCTTGCAGCTTACTTTGAATGGATGTGGAGTAAACCGTTAATGGGGAACCAGCGTCTAGCCAGATCTTGGCATACAAGGCAGCCGAACGCGCTGGCCGTTTGCGCAGAATAATGCCTCGCAATATGGGTTGCCACAGTAAAGCGGGTAAATCCACTACCCGCCGATCTGACAAAAACTCTTTTAAATAAGGCTTAAGAGCTTCTGCTGTTGGGGCATTGGGAGACCCTAGGTTTACCAATAATACGCCGATTTTTGCCATTGTCTTATAACTTCAGTCTGTTATTGAGCTAGAGCTTTGCTCACAACTTCGTACACATCCATGCTAGGCTGTGCATCTAAGATGCGTTGCAATTGCTCCCGAACTAGCACTTGACGCTCTGGCGTGTGCTTCTTATAGCGACCCAATGGCTTACTCAAGGCAGCTGCCATCATCGGGTTAATGCTATTAAGGGCAATAATTTGACCGGCTATAAATTCATAGCCGCTACCATCGGCGGCATGGAAGTTAATGGGGCTACGCATAAAGCCACCTAACACGCTACGCACCTTGTTCGGGTTTTTGATATCAAAGGCAGCATGATCCAACAAGCTCTTCACTTGCTCAATACGCCCGGCTTGATTTGCACCAGATTGTAAAGCAAACCATTGATCCACCACCTGCGCATCGTGCTGCCAGCGGCCGTAGAAATCATCCAAGGTGGTTTGCGCAATATCATCATCCATGGCAATCAATGTTTGCAAGGCGGCGCTAACATCAGTCATATTGGCCTGAGCATGGTACTGAGCTTGAGCCAAGGCCAAGTGAGATTCATCTTCTAGGGTCGACAAATACAACATACACACATTCTTTAGAGCACGACGCCCAATCGCTTCTCCAGCTTGAGAGAAAGCGCCTTGGTCCTGGCAACGGGTGTAACAAGTTTCTAGCTCGGCTTGTAGGTTTTGCGCGATATAGCCACGTACAGTCTCACGGCAGATATGGATCAGATCCACATCTACTTGAGCCTGCATTTCTGCTAAATAGGCTTCACTTGGTAACAATACCAAGCGTGCAACCATCGCCGCATCAAGTTCGGTATTGCTTAAAAGGCTAGCCAACATGTCTAGTAGAGGCTGACCGACAGCATCACCAATGGTTTCCTCAGCCATCACATCCTGCAAAGCCTTTAGCAACAAACGTTGCACGGCTTCCCAGCGATTAAAGCCATCATCGTCATGTTGCGCCAAAAACATCAACTGCGCGTCTGAATAGGCATAATCCAGCTTTACTGGTGCTGAAAAGCCACGCAGCAACGAAGGTACAGGACGTTCTGTAACATTACAAAACACATAAGTTTGCTGATCTTCCAAGACCGACACAACCGCTTCCGTACCTGCTGCGTTGATAGCAGAAGCCTGCTCTGGCCACGCCACCGCAAGCGCCTTACCCGCGCTATCTAGCAAGGACATGCGCAAGGGAATATGGAAAGCTAACTTGGTAGCAGATTCTGGCGTTGCTGGCGTCGATTGGTGTACATGCAAGCGATACTCTTGCGCTTGTGCGTCATACTCATCACGTACGGATAGAGTCGGCGTACCAGCTTGGCCATACCAACGCTTAAAGCGCGTTAGGTCAACACCACTAGCGTCTTCCATAGCCGCAACAAAGTCTTCTGTAGTAACCGCTTGGCCATCATGACGGTCAAAGTACAAGTCACTACCCTTGCGGAACAAATCAGGGCCTAACAAGGTATGAATCATACCCACAACTTCAGCACCCTTTTCATACACGGTAACGGAGTAGAAGTTATTAATTTCAATATAGGACTCAGGACGAATTGGGTGCGCCATTGGGCCACCGTCTTCGGCAAACTGTGCGGTACGTAGCAAGGTCACATCGTCTATACGCTTTACCGTACGTGAATACATGTCCGCCGTGTACTCCGCATCGCGGAATACCGTAAAGCCTTCTTTTAAGCTCAACTGGAACCAGTCGCGACAAGTAACACGGTTACCCGACCAGTTGTGAAAGTATTCGTGACCGACAATGCCTTCGATACGCTCAAATTGAGAGTCTGTAGTGGTGTTAGGGTCGGCCAATACACAATCGGAGTTAAAGATATTTAAACCTTTGTTCTCCATAGCGCCCATGTTGAAATCATCAACGGCCACAATCATAAACAAGTCTAAGTCATATTCGCGACCGTAAACCTTTTCGTCCCACAGCATAGAACGCTTTAGAGACGCCATGGCGTGCTCACACTTATGGGCATTATGGGCTTCAACAAAAATATGCAGGTCAACTTCGCGGCCAGAGTATGTGGTGAAGCTATCAGCATGGCGCACCAAATCCCCGGCTACCATAGCAAATAGGTAGGCAGGCTTGGGGAATGGATCATGCCATACAGCAAAGTGGCGTTCGTCAGCTTCGTCACCCTGTTCAATGGGGTTACCATTGGCTAACAGAATAGGATACTGAGCCTTAGGGGCACTGATGCGCGTGGTAAACACCGACATAGCATCTGGGCGATCTAGGTAATAAGTGATGTTGCGAAAACCTTCCGCTTCACACTGGGTGCAGAACATGCCACCGGACTTATACAAACCTTCTAGGGAAGTATTGTTCTGAGGTTCAATCAAACACACAGTTTGTAGCTCAAACTCTTCAGGACAAGCCGTTAGCAATAAATCCGTGGTTTTCTGTTGGTAAGCATCTTCAGCAAGTGGTTCGCCATCAATTGCGACACTAACCAAGGACAACATTTTACCACCATGCAAAAACAAATCTGCACTAGTGCTGTTACTGGCAGGATTTTTACGCACCTTCAGAGTACTAGTGACTCGTGTATTGCATTCATCAATATGTACATCTAGGTGGGTGGTATCAATAATATGGCTAGGTACCTGATAGTCTTTCAGGTGGATCACTTTTGCTTGTTCACTCATGCGCTTAACTGCACCAAATAAGAAGAATATTTACGGATATTGATAACGCGGCTGGCAAAAATCAAATATTGGCCTTTGATGCCTAACAACTGATCTTCCAATACGGGTTCTTTATCGAGATTGTGGGAAACAATTTTAGTTGGGTACTGTTCCACAGGGTACTGCATGCTGGTTGGCGTATGATCTAACCAGGTGTAATCTTGCTCATCTAGAGTAGATAGCAGGTTATGTAATGGCTCTGCTGCCTCGGCCCGCAAACGGTCACGCTCAGCATTGAGATCCAGTTCTACAGTCTCACCTTTTAGCATAGTACGCCAATTGGTTTTGTCGGCTACGTAGGCCTTAAGAGCCGTTTCCACCAAGCCTGACAGCTTACGCGTGGCTACCTGCATAATAGGTACCGCTTGTAGTGCGCCTTGATCTAGCCAGCGCGTGGGCATTTGATTTACCCGAGTAATGCCTACCTTTAAGGCACTGGAATTGGCAAGGTAAACCACATGGGGCTGCATACAAAAGGCGTCACCCCAACTAGCATCACGACAAGTGCCGGCGTCGTAGTGACAGCGTTCTGGGCTCATGATACACAGGTCACATTGCGGTAACTTTTGCATACAAGGGTAACAATAGCCTTGGGAATAGCTCTTACGCGTACTACGTCCGCAATGGCTGCAATTGATTTTCCCTAGGTGTTCAAGGCGTATGGTTTTGCCAATCAAGGCATTCATATCAATGTTTTGTTGGCCTAGCTGCAGGCTATATTCAACGCGTGCCTGTGGCACCGCCGCAATCGAAGTTGCCATCTTACTAAGGTGGCCTTGTACTAGTATCGTCATTAGTGAATCTTAATAATTTGAGCGCTATCCGCTGCTGCTTCGGCGGAGGATTTACACTTATCCTTGATAAAACCGGCGTGTTCTTCTTTGGGTAGATGCATAGCTTGATAGCGCAGCACAGCTTCCATACAGGATTGCTTTTGCGCGGGCGTCAACACCCGGCCATCAGGCCATTTACCAAGTTCAGTAGCCAGCTTGAGGCGTTCATATAGTGCTGGCGTCATCTGCGCCAATAGTTGGTTGTATTCCATGTTATCAATCCATCAAACGGGCAAAAGCAGCACTAAACCCGCTCAACGAATAGTTGATGGTCATAGTTTGGCCATTTATTGCTGCCACGTCAATTTGCATTTCACTACCGGCCTTCATAGCCGCTAGTAGATCGCTGTCCAATAATTCCGCAACCACGCAGGCACCTTGATTACAGAACAAATAATTCAAATTTGCCACACTGTCCTGATCGACACTCACCTTAACGCCGGCCTTAAGGTCCATCATCAAAGGTGCCATCAATTGTACCTGAGCTTTGCCTTCGGGATTTTGGCCAATAATAATTTGGCTTACCATTTGCCCCTGATCATTAGCTGCGCCTTGACCTATCTCACACCGACTGCTGCCATCCTGCTCTACACAAGCGTAGCGCCAGTCTTTAAACTGTTCGGTGACGGTACGTGAACTTGGTTCTTCTGCTTGCGCCATAGTGGCTAACCCAGCAGCCATGGTGAAAGCCATAAGCTGTGTCATTTTCATAATTTTAATCCATTAATTGGTAACAAGTCGGTCAATCTCATTGAGATTTTCTAGATTCTAGCATGGACAGGATAAAGGCCAAAGCTAGGCCTGTCAGCAAACCACCCAAATGAGCCATGTTGGCCATATTTCCCATGCCCACAACAGCGAAAATATTAGTCAAACCAAGAATGAGCCAAATCAGCATGAAAATCAAAATGCCTTGAGGCAAAAAGAACACCGGCGTGCGTAAGCGATCGTACAGCCAGATATAACCCAACAGACCATAAATAACACCTGACAAACCACCAAACAAATGCACACCTTCCCAGGCTTGAGCAAAGTTACTCACCAAGGCAATGACGACAAACAGCCAGAACAGCCTTTTGCCAGACTGACGCTGCTCTATTCGACGCCCTAAATCCCACCACCAAAGACTATTGAATATCAAATGTAGCCAACCAAAATGCAACCACACCGGTGTCATTAGCCGCCAAGGCTGAGTAGCCAAGTGCTGCCAACCCGACAATAAGTGAGGCTCAGGTTGCAGTAGAATTTGGTAAAAGCTTAGCGGCGCTATATAACGCAATTCATCACCCAAACCTGTCAACAAGGCCAAGACAAAGGTGATCAATAAAATACTGGAAGTAATAGGCACTGCCAACATAGCGCCCAATATGCTGAACCTAAGCTTACTTGTTGTATGCGGTTTTGCATCTATGCTGGGCAATTCGCCGCGCGCCATCTGCTGACAGAGTTCTAACGTTTCTGGAGCCTGGCCAGCCTGTACCAGCCACAGCTGCTGCTCATTGCCGTGTTCCAATATTTGATGAGAAATGCCCCGCCCCCACAAAATTTTAGTGAGTGGTAATAAATCAACATTAAGCGGAAAAGACATAACTAGAAACATAGTATTAACAAAGCTAGTAAAGATTAGATATCGGTGACACGAGCGTGCCAGCCCAACTTTGAACGACAACGCTCATAGAAATAGTGCCCTGTCGGGTGCAAAACTTTTAAGCGTGCCTGATGGCGTTGTATAAGAATACTATCACCGTGCTCACAAACCACATGCACTTGACCGTCGAAGCTTAACACCGGCTGGGTTTGATTATCTCGACCCAGGTGTATAGCCAATTCGGCATCGGCAGAAACCACTAGCGGGCGGCTGCTCAAGTTATGGGGGTGCATAGGTACCAAGGCAATGGCATCGATGCTTGGATGCATGATAGGCCCACCTGCCGACAAGGCATAAGCCGTGGAACCGGTGGGTGTTGCAATGATTAACCCATCAGCGCGATCCGCATACACCGGACGGCCATCGATGGCTAAATCATAAGCCAGCATACGTGCTGACTGGCCTGGGTGTAAAACAATATCGTTCAAGCCACTACCACGGGCCACTTCTTCACCCTTGCGCATAACTTTAGCCGACAACATAAAGCGGCTAGAGGCTTCATATTCGCCCGCAAACACCTGGGCCAAGCTTGCTTCAACATCTTCTGGAGAAATATCCGTTAAAAAACCCAACTTGCCACGGTTAACACCAATCACCGGTACATCATGTACGGCCAGCTCACGCGCAGCCGCAAGCATACTACCATCACCACCAACCACAATGGCCAAATCACACTGGGCGCCAATATCTTGGCGTCGCCCGGTACGCCCTTGGTAGCCAGGAATAGTTGCGGCAACAGCATGGTGCACAACAACTTCGTGTCCAAGAGGGTGCAAAAAATCAATAATGCGCCCTATGGTTTCAATCACCGTCTGGCTATGTAAACGGCCTATAATGCCAATGCTTGTAAATGCACTCAATGGGATATCTCTAACTCGTTAATTTAATGCATTTTACTGGCTGGACCGCCTTCAACCAACGCCATCAATTCGTCTTCACGATTGAAACGTTCCGTTAAGGCTTCACCCAATTTCGATAGTCGACCCGTAAAATGACCAACATCTTGAATAGTGAGTTTTTCGGCCGAACCATATTCGTCATCAAACACCACAATACGATCAGTCGTATCATGAATTTCACCGAGCAGATCCTGCAATTGATCTTTGCGCGTAGGGTCTCGTTCTATGATGATTTGCAGCAGTTGTTCGTACACGCGAAAATGCCCCTGAGACGTATAATCGACCAGGGTTTCGCACAGTTCATGAATCGCGGCTAATACACCACCCTCGATGCTCATTTGTGGCAAGGCAACAAATTGGCTTAATAGCTGCTGACGCTCCAACAACCACGCATCTATTGCGTTGTCTAAGGCTTCGTCCAATTGAACTGGTGATTCAGATGACATAAGTGTTTCTCTATGAATACTGCAAACTATTGTAAATGGTACAGGTTTTAGCAGATAAAACATAGCTGTCGATCAGGTTGCAGCCCGATCTATCGACACCTAAGGTGACGTGCCTTTATGAGCACCTAAAAAGCCAAGATTGCGGCATCAATATCAGCATCGAAATAAGCCATACCTAATTTGTTTAAATACTCTTGGCGATCTGCAGTCATTAGATTGATATCAGGAGTTGCCAAGCCATTAGCCAAATAGATACCTGCCAAGAATGCCATAAACTGTTCACCTTCTTTAACCAACAGCAAACTGGCCGCGCCCACATCGGGTTGCACTCGGCTATTCAAGGCCTCAGGTAGCTTAACGGTAATTACGACAGGTTGCTCTTCACCTTCTATTCTTACGCTACGGTTTCTAACGGTTTGCTGCGCCCAGTAATAAGCTAGTTCTTTACTTGGCGTTAAAAACACGGGTTCAACGGATTCCGTGTAGTTATTACCTATGGTTTTCATGGTTTGCACAGCAGCAGCATTTAGCGCTTGATCGCCAGAACGCTTCAATCCTTGCTCTTTAATTGAGCCAACTAAGGCTGATGAAGTACCGTGATACCATGTGTTACTGGTAGCAAAACCCTGATCGGTCAATAGGTCTTTGGCATCCTGAAAAGCAGTCGGTGTAGTCATAGTCAAAATCACGTAATAAGTTGGCATTGGATAGCGGCTTTAATTTTACCGTATATCCTGTACATAAAAAAAGCGGCTCCTTAAAAAGGCGCCGCTTTTTTGTATTCAAAGTGGATAATCACACGGACCATCCACTTTAAGAACAGTCTTATCCAAATTGGTTGGAAGTGTTCTTCGCGCCGCCAGCTTTAAGTGCGTTTTCACCAGCAAAGTATTCTTTGTGGTCATC
>DPHB01000044.1:117649-120537 GCA_003521845.1 Oceanospirillaceae bacterium
TTCTTTGTGGTCATCACCCATGTCAGAACCAGACATGTTTTGGTGCTTAACACAGGCGATACCTTGACGGATCTCTTCACGCTGAACGTTCTTAACGTAACCAAGCATAGCTTGTTCACCGAAGTACTCTTTCGCTAGGTTGTCTACAGACAAGGCAGTCGTGTGGTAAGTCGGTAGCGTAATCAAGTGATGGAATACGTTGGCTTCACGTGCAGTATCAGCTTGGAAAGTACGAGTACGTTCATCAGCTACAGCAGAAAGCTCAGTTTCATCGTATTCAGCGCTCATTAGGTTAGCACGGTCGTAAGCAGAAACGTCTTGACCAGCTTCAACCATCGCATCATAAGTCTGCTGACGGAAGTTTAGCGTCCAGTTGAAAGATGGAGAGTTGTTATAAACCAGCTTCGCATCTGGGTGTACTTTACGTACGTCGTCCATCATGCCTTTGATTTCGTGTACAGTAGGTACAGCAGTTTCGATCCAAAGCAAGTCAGCACCGGCATTGATAGCGCCAATGCAATCAAATACACAGCGCTCATGGCCAGTACCTTGACGGAACTGGTATAGACCAGAAGGTAGACGCTTAGGACGTACTAGCTTACCACCACGGTTAAAGACAACATCGCCCTCACCCATGTCAGCTACGTCAATTTCTTCAACGTCTAGGTAAGAGTTGTAGATGTCACCAGAATCGCCTGGCTCGTTAACAACTGCGATCTCTTTAGTAAGGCCAGCGCCTTCAGAGTCAGTACGTGCAACGA
Organism: Oceanospirillaceae bacterium; assembly: GCA_003521845.1. Lineage (GTDB taxonomy): Bacteria > Pseudomonadota > Gammaproteobacteria > Pseudomonadales > Balneatricaceae > Njordibacter. The sequence continues at coordinate 118,411 of DPHB01000044.1, forward strand.
TAACACCGTTGTCGATACCTAGCTCAAGGAATGCATAACGTAGAGCACGGATCTTAGCGTGGAAGTCAGCGTGAGGTACCGTTACCTTACCGTCCTGGTGACCACATTGCTTTTCATCAGCAACTTGGTTTTCGATCTGTAGGGCACAAGCACCCGCTTCGATCATTTGCTTAGCCATTAGGTAGGTCGCTTCAGCGTTACCGAAACCAGCATCGATGTCAGCGACGATTGGTACAACGTGAGTCACATGGTTGTCGATTTGATCTTGAACACTAGCTTCAAGAGCAGTGTCACCAGCAAGACGAGCCGCGTCTAGCTGACGGAACAAACCGCCTAGCTCACGTGCATCAGCTTGACGTAGGAAAGTGTATAGCTCTTCTACTAGGCTAGCTACAGATGTCTTTTCGTGCATAGACTGGTCAGGAAGAGGACCAAAGTCAGAACGTAGCGCAGCAACCATCCAACCAGAAAGGTACAAGTAACGACGATCAGTCTTGCCACCGAAGTGCTTCTTGATAGAGATCAGCTTCTGCTGACCTACAAAACCATGCCAGCAACCCAAAGATTGAGTGTACTTAGTCTTGTCTTCGTCGAATGCAGCCATGTCAGCACGCATGATGTCTGCAGTGTACTGAGCGATGTCTAGGCCAGTTTTGAATTTGTTCTGAGCACGCATACGGGCAGCAGATTCTGGGTTGATTGCATCCCAAGCTGAGCCATTGGCAGCTTTCACAGAAGCTAGAGCTTGAATATCGTCTTGATATTGAGACATGGTCATTCCTCATTAATCAGTTAATTGTTGTAGTTGCTGCTCATCAGCAATAACCGCAGTCTAGGCTTCTCTAGATTATTAATAAATACTATAAAAATTATGACTGCCATTCACAGTGTTTATATTATACCTATGATCAACATTTTTAATCAGCTTGAAAAGTCTATTTTGTAGCCCTTACAAACCACAAGTTATTGATTTATAACAACTTGCAAACCAAAACTGGAGAAAACATATTGGTATTTGTAATTAGACTACAAAATGACGGGCCATTTTCCTGCTGAATAATTCCCAAAATTTATTGCTTTAATACCAGCTATCCATATAATGAATGCCACTTGTCAGCTAAAACAAGGATTTATAAGCATGAGTGTGGATCGCGTCGACCTAAACCTACTGGTATATCTTGATGCTCTTTTGAAAGAGCGCAACGTTACCAAAGCCGCCAATCAACTTGGCCTCAGCCAGCCAGCCATGAGTAATGGTCTGCGCCGACTAAGGGAAGTATTTGAAGATCCTTTGCTTATTCGTACCAGTGATGGCATGACACCAACGGAACGCGCGCAAGAATTGCAGCCGACCATTCGAGAAGTGCTCGCCACTATCGACAAGGCCGTACAACCGCAAGCCGATTTTGATGCCATGACCTCGGACCGTGTTTTCCGCATCATGGCCAGCGACTATGCTGAACCTACCTTAATACCACCATTAGTAGAGCGCCTACGTAAAGAAGCGCCGGGCATTAGCTTGGACATCATGACCCCTTCTGACGTCGACTTTTACGATGTGGAGCAAGGCAAGGTAGACATGGTCATCAACCGTTTTGACTCCATGCCCCAGTCTTTCCATCAAAAAACCTTATGGCGTGACCGCTTTGTTTGCTTGGTCAGCAAACACAACCCAATTGTTGAAAACTTCAACTTGGATACTTACCTACAAGCGCACCATATTTGGGTCAACAAAACCGGCATGGGCGCAGGTGTAGGTATGAACCCTAAGGACGTACAGCGCCGTGGTTGGGTCGACAATGCCCTATCAGAGCTAGGCAAAACCCGTAACATTCGCGTTTTCACCCGCCATTACCAAGCTGCCATGCAGCTAGCCAGACAAAAAGACTTGATTGTAACGATCCCCTTCAAGGCCACTTTACTTCCATTGGCAACGGATGAACTTGTCGTAAAAGAGGCGCCTTTTGAAATCCCCGAAATGGCCCTCACCATGGCCTGGAGCCCGCTTTTGCAACACAATCCAGCCCATCGCTGGATGCGTGGCTTGATTACGGAGATTGCTCGCGAGATTGACGGACAGCAATAGCGTCATTGCGTGGTTTTCCCCGTCATTGCGAGGTTTCCCCC
>DPHB01000044.1:120721-122425 GCA_003521845.1 Oceanospirillaceae bacterium
GGTTTCCCCCGTCATTGCGAGGTTCCCCCCGTCATTGCGAGGAAACCGAAGCAACCTCCATCAGGTTACTCCCATCAACACCCCAAAATAAACCTCATCAATACCTATAAAGACATCATATTCACATAACGAATAATAATCATTGCTGAGATTCACCCTTTGCAGCATTGCCCCTCAATATATTTCCTATACAATCCATTTGTGTACTTTACGAAACTTACGTTTCTAGCAAAACAGGAAAGAAAGAGGAAACCCCATGAGCAACCGTATTTCCCAAGCTAACCTAGCCATCGACAACCAACTACATGACATGGTGGTCAACGAAATCTTGCCAGGTCTAGACATCAGCGCCGACCAAGTATGGCAAGCCATGGCCACCCTGCTAGAAGAGTTTCAGCCACGTAATCAAGCCTTGCTGGCCAAGCGCGCCGACTTGCAAGCTAAAATAAGCAACTGGCACGAAAACAACCCAAGTGCGGACGCTGCTGCATACAAAGCTATGCTGCAAGAAATTGGCTACCTGGTAGAAGCACCCGCGCAGGTTCAAGCAACTACCGCCAATGTAGACGTAGAAATTTCGACTATTGCTGGCCCACAGCTGGTCGTACCAGTGAACAATGCCCGCTACGCCTTGAACGCTGCCAACGCTCGCTGGGGCAGCTTATACGATGCTTTATACGGCACCGACGCCCTACCCGGCCAAGCCCAAGGCAAAGGTTATGACCCCAAACGCGGCGCGCAAGTTATTGCCTTTGGTAAAGAATTTCTTGATAAACACTTCCCGCTTATGCATGGTTGTCACGGCCAAGTAATGGCGTATAGCACAGCCAACGGCAGCCTGATTGCTACCTTAGAAAATGGCCACGCCACCATGATGGCAACGCCGAAGCTATTTGCTGGTTACCGTGGTGACGCTGACAACCCAACAGCCATGCTGTTAAAGCACAACAACCTACACGTAGAACTTGTCATCAATCGTGACATTCCTGTGGGCAAGCAAGATATGGCGGGTATTGCTGACATCCTAATGGAATCGGCTGTTTCTACCATCATGGACTGCGAAGACTCCGTAGCCGCCGTTGATGCCGAAGATAAAGCCTTGGTTTACCGCAACTGGTTGGGCTTAATGAAAGGTGATTTGAGCGTTAGCATGAATAAGGGTGGCAAGACCGTCACTCGTTCTCTGAATGCCGACCGTGAATACACCGATCGTCATGGTGAGACTTTCGCTCTACACGGCCGCGCACTGCTATTTGTACGTAACGTAGGTCACCTAATGACCAACGACGCCATCCTCAATGCGCAAGGTGAAGAAGCACCGGAAGGTATCATGGATGGTTTGTTCACTACCCTTTGCTCCATGCATGACTTGAACGGCAATGGCTATACCAACATGGGCATTCGCAACAGCCGTGAAGGCAGCATGTACATCGTCAAGCCAAAGATGCACGGCCCAGAAGAAGTCGCCTTCACCGTTGACCTATTCACCCGCATCGAAGAACTACTAGGCCTACCAAAGAACACCTTAAAAGTAGGCATCATGGACGAAGAGCGTCGTACCTCTGTCAACCTAAAAGCTTGTATTGCTGCCGCTAGCGAGCGTGTAGCCTTTATCAACACAGGCTTCTTGGACCGTACTGGTGACGAGATTCATACTTCCATGAGCGCAGGCCCAATGGTGGCCAAGGGCGACATGAAGCAAGA
>DPHB01000044.1:122571-123135 GCA_003521845.1 Oceanospirillaceae bacterium
GGCCAAGGGCGACATGAAGCAAGAAGCTTGGATTAACACCTACGAAGACAACAACGTACTTGTTGGTTTGCAATGTGGCCTACAAGGGCGTGCGCAAATCGGTAAAGGCATGTGGGCCAAGCCCGATTGCATGGCCGAGATGATGGAAGTGAAGATTGGCCACCCAATGGCTGGTGCCAACACCGCATGGGTTCCTTCCCCTACAGGCGCTACCCTGCACGCCTTGCACTACCATGATCTACTAGTACAAGAACGTCAGGAAGAGCTAAAGCAAAGCCTAACAGCCGACCAAGACAAGTTGCTACAGATTCCTTTGCTGCCTGCTGGCACAGAGCTAAGCAGCGAACAGATCACGCGCGAACTGGATAACAACTGCCAAGGTATCCTTGGCTACGTTATTCGTTGGGTTGAAGCTGGTGTAGGCTGCTCTAAGGTACCGGATATCAACCAAGTAGGCTTGATGGAAGACCGTGCTACCTTGCGTATCTCAGCCCAAGCTTTGGCTAACTGGTTAGCCCACGGTATCTGCACCCGTCAAATGGTTGTTGCAAGCATGCAGCGCAT
>DPHB01000044.1:123315-125182 GCA_003521845.1 Oceanospirillaceae bacterium
CGTATTGGTAGACGAGCAAAATGCCGGTGACCCTACTTACCGCAAGATGGCACCTAACTTTGCATCTAGTGTTGGCTACCAAGCGGCCTTAGAACTAGTATTTGAAGGCGCTACCCAACCCAGCGGTTACACAGAACCTGTACTGCATCGTCGTCGTAAAGAAGCGAAAGTGACTTACGCCTAATACACTCTCTTAAAAAGGGGACTGGCTTTTTCTCGAAGAGAAAGTGCCTGTCCCTTTTTTTGCAGAGAAAGTGCCTACTCCCTTTTTCTCGACGCGAAACTACCAATCCACTTTTTTAATGTCTGACTATTACGACTTGAGTAATCAAGGGACAGGCACTTTTTGCCGCTGCGCGACTAAACAAGAGCCAGTCCCCTAGGCCTAACTACACTTGCCACGTATAAGCTCGCTCTACCTTGGCAATACGTAAGCTATAGCTGCCATACCACTTGGCCCGCCCTTGCTCTCGCACCTGCACATGATCCACCTGCTGTTTCCAGGCTTTGATTGCTGCTTCATCACGCCAATAAGACACAGTAATACCTATCTCTTCACGGGCTGACTCAATGCCCAAAAAGCCATCCTGCTGTTGCGCTAGGGCCTGCATGCGGCCTGCTGCCTCTGCATAAGCCAGCGGGTCTTTACCCGTCATGGTGGAGGCAAAAATTACCGCATAGTAAGGCGGTTGAGGGGTATCGGCAAAATCACTCATTATGGTTCACACTCTAGGTATACAGGCAAACAAGATACATAGCCATTGCATCAAAACTCAGCCTTGATGATCATCACCTTAGGCTACTGACAGCGTCATTGGTCTATATATTACATCTTTCTCTAGTTTCCACATAACACATTAGATGGCGACACTTTGTCTAGCCGTCAAATCAAGAGTATGCTAATAACTCTTGGCAATGAGTCGCACACCCACTGCTCTGAGAAAAACGAGACCAATAAGACCTTTAGGGTCATCAAGAAGCACCGCCTAAACAGTGTACTAAATAAGTAATCCGTAGTTGATCAAGGTTCGCTTCTTTGCATATTAAGGAGAGTTAGTCATGATTATTTACCCCAATATAGAAATACAAAAAGGACGCTGTGTTAACTTGCACAAAGGGCATATGGAAGATCCTATCATTTACGACATGACGCCATTGGCTGCTGCCAAGAAGTTTGTTGCTGAAGGTGCCCAGGTACTGCATGTTGTCGACCTTGATAATATTATGCAAGGCGGCCATGAAAACCACGACGCTGTGTGTGAAATTATTCGTAGCGTCAATGTACCGGTGCAAGTAGGTGGTGGCATTCGCAGCCTAGAAGGCGCTAACTGGTGGTTTGAACAAGGTGCCGAACGCGTGGTAATTGGCACGGCAGCCATTGAGGACCGCCACTTTTTACATGAACTCTGTACTCATCACCCCGGTCGGGTTGTGGTTTCTATCGACGCCAGCCACAACAAGGTGATGTGTCATGGTTGGACTAAACCCACTATCTACTCTCCCTTAGAGGTCGGTCTAGACCTGCAAAATCACGGTGTGGCGGCGGTTATTTATACGGATATTGATCTGGATTCTGATCACCCTGAAGCCACCTTTGCCATTACCACACAAATGGTAGACAGGCTGGACATACCGGTGATTTCCAGTGGTGCCGTGAAGACCTTGGATGACATATCAATTTTGCGTATGTTGCCCAATATTGCTGGCGTTGTAGTAGGCCGAGCCTTTATGAATGGCGCCACTAGCTTGCCAGAGGCCCTAGCCGTCTGCCAACAGCCAGACACCGAGGCGGAGTTTGTTTAAATAGTAAAGCAATCTCTATCAGACAAAGTGCAGGGGCAAAGAGGTTGCCGCGCTACGCTCGCAA
>DPHB01000044.1:125378-132927 GCA_003521845.1 Oceanospirillaceae bacterium
ACCCAAAGCACTCGCTGCGCTCGCAATGAACGGAGAGTTGACGGCAGGCATCCTGCCCACTGATCAAACCACCGCCGCTATTTAGTAAACAACTGACATAGCTCTGCATCGGAAATTTGTTGGCTAGAAAAATTAAAGGTGCCCTCTTGTAACATTTCTTGCGCTGCATTGCGTACTAGGCCTAGGGTAGCCCTAGCCAAGGAACCACCAATGCTGATGCGCGAGACGCCTACATCTTGTAGCTCAGCCAAAGATATAGGTGTACCGGCTAAGCCCATAACCACGCTGATGGGGCCGTCTACTTCTTGCACTAGTTCAGCGATGGTCGCCAAGTCCTTTATACCGGGCACAAACAGGCAGTCGGCACCCGCTTCACGATAACGGTTAACCCGCTCTACTGATTCTGCGAAGGGGTTTTCGTGACCCGTTAAAAAACACTCAGCTCGTGCGGTTAACATAAATGGATAGTCTAGATTGGCTGTAGCTAGCTTAGCGCTTCTAACACGCTCTACGGCTTGCTCTAGGTCATACAAAGGATTATCAGGATCACCGCAGTTATCCTCAATGCTTGCACCCACAACACCGGTGGCAGCAATACGCTGCATATTGTTAAACACATCTTCCGGACTATGCCCATAGCCATTTTCGGCATCCATACTTACTGGCACTTGTACCGCGTTGGCTATACGCTGAGTTACTGCTAGGCAAGTATCAATATCCACACAGTCGGCGTAATCAGGTACAGCTTGGGCATAAGCCAGGCCAGCACTGGTGGTACCAATGGCAGCAATACCTGCTTCTTGCAAAATAACAGCACTACCAGCATTCCAAGCATTGGCCATGATAAAAGTTTCATCGGCGTCATGTAATTGCTTAAACTGGACTGCTTTGGCAGACAAACTCAGCATCTCAGTGCCCTACTTCATCTTCTGCAAGCAACGTAGTTTCTGCCTGACCGGCAGCCACCCAAGCGGCGATAGCAGGATTGGCTAACATGGTTTGCATATATGCTTGGCTAGCCTCGCTAGTGGGCACAGCATAGGCATTTAAACGTATCACCACAGGCGCAAAGAAAGCATCGGCAATGGAGAATTCACCAAACAGATAACCGTGGTCAGGCACATCCAGTTCGAGAGCTAAATCACGACACTGCTGCCACAGGATTTGTACAGCAGCCACATCAATAGCACAGGCTTCTGTAATTCCGAGCTGGCGTTGATGAGCACTGCAGTTCATGGGCATTTCACTGCGCATAGCGATAAAACCACTATGCATCTGCGCACAGGCACTACGTGCTTGCGCTCTTAGTTTGGCGCGAGTTGGCCACATATGGGGAGCAAAATCAGCTAGCGTTTCTAGAATAGCCAAACTGTCGGTAATACTACCCAATTGCTCATCAACCAGAACAGGCACTGTACGGCTACCATATTGCGCGATATCCTCAGCCCAGGTATCGGTAAACAAGCCTAACTGTACTTCGTCAAATGCAACACCAAAATGTTGCATAGCCACCCACGGACGCATGGACCAAGACGAATACTTTTTGTTACCGATAACTAGCTGCATACTAAACTCCTGTGGGCTGTCGCCTGGCTACAATTTCAATTAATCAGCTGTGTGCATGAATGCTCTTGAAAACTATTGCATCCAATCCTTACGACTGAGGTAATAAACATAGCAGAGGTCATCACCAAAGTGACGTTCACCTTGGTTAACAAAGCCTAGACGCTGATAAAAACGATGTGCACCATCATTGCTAACCAGTGGGTCTAATAACACCCCTCGCACCTCGGCAACCGCAAAGCAACGGGCCAAAGCCATGTGCATCATCTGTGAACCATAGCCTTGGTTAAGCAATTCCGGCACACCAATCCAAATATCTATAGCCCGCAGGCCAGTGCCGCAATCTCCCCAATACTGGTGTGTTTCCCGTGCCGGATCAATAATTTCTATATAGCCAAAAGTCTTGCCATCGAGCTCAGCCATGATTTGTTGGCGCCATGGGTATACTTGACTTAGCTCCTGTTGCCATTGCCAATCATCATCACCAAGACTAGCCACCAGGTGCGGCAGAGTGTGCCAATACGTCAACCTTGCTGCGTCAGCTAAGCAGGCTTGGCGCAGATGTAACTTTGGCATAGCTGTCATTTCACCTGAGCAAAGCCAACTACGTAGTTTTTGCCATAATACTTGGCACACTTAGGGCAGGTAGAATAAAAGAAATACGGTTTGACCATTAGCAGACCTTTTTGCTTTACAAAATCACCTAAGGCTTGCGACCATTTGCCCATATGGCGAAAAGGCCCTTCGTTTACCTGTGTAACAAAGTCACCGCTCAAGCGCAGCATTACCTCGCCGGGCACCTCTTTAGTGACCAACATATAATGCTCGGAGCGCCAAAGAGATGGGTCGTGCGACAAGGTTAGATAGGTGTCTTTAGGTTTAGCATCAGCCTTTTCGATGGCCGCCATTACACGTTCCAAAACACCACCCATATTGAGTGGTATATGAAACAAGCTACGCACAGTGACTTTTACAAAGAGCATGTCTTCAAGGTGTAATGATTGGTCTTGCCATTGCTCTGGATGAAAACGCGGACAGCAGTCCGTTGCGCAATCTTGCCAATCAACTTTGGGGGTTTCATTGGTTTGCATGCTCACCTCTGCTCAACTCATTGATCCTTAAGACGCCTTTGAGTGTAGTATAACACCACATTTTTTTTTGGGGGGGGGCTGGAAGTTAAGGGACAGGTTTACAGACAGGCACTTTGGCTGCGCAAAAAAGCCAGTCCCCGTGTGTTTGTAGTGTAATGTTTGGGACTGGCTCTTCTTTAACCGCGCAGCGGGTAAAAAGTGCCTGTCCCTTCAGGCAGGTTTACGGTCAGGCACTTTTGCTGCGCAAAAAAGCCAGTCCTTGCATGCTAGCGGCGACGCTTATTGGTACCCGGCATCTTTTGGGCTTTGGGACTAGTGAAGCGTGTAGCCCCCTGTTTGCCTTTGGCAGCCCGTGGTGGGCGTTTACCTTTGCTGGCACCAGCAGGTTGGCGCCGGTCGCTCAAGTTAGGTGCCGGCACCAAACACTCCGGACCTTTACCAATAAGCTTGTGCAAGCCCATTTCTTTTAAGGCTTCGCGAATATAGTCCCAGTTTTTAGGATCGTGGTAACGCAAAATAGCCTTGTGCAAACGACGCTGACGAATACCACGCGGAATACTCACCCGTTCGCTATCACGAGTGATTTTTTTCAATGGGTTGCGCTCTGTGTAATACATGGTAGTAGCATTACACATAGGCGATGGATAGAAGTTTTGCACTTGATCCAAGCGGAACTTGTTCTTCTTTAACCACAGTGCCAAGTTCACCATGTCAATATCACGAGTACCAGGGTGAGCACTGATAAAGTAGGGAATCAAATACTGTTCTTTGCCCGCTTCCTTAGAATATTTTTCGAACATGCGCTGAAACTTGTTGTAGCTGCCCATACCGGGTTTAAGCATATAGCTCAAGGGTTGGTCTTCGGTATGCTCTGGGGCAATCTTTAAATAGCCACCGACGTGATGAGACACTAGCTCTTTCACATATTCTGGGTCGCGAATGGCCAAGTCATAACGTAAGCCCGAGGCAATCAGTACCTTTTTGATACCCGGTAAAGCGCGGGCCCGGCGGTATAAAGAAATTAGCGGTTTATGATCGGTGCCCATGTATTCGCAAATATCTGGATGCACGCAGGAAGCAAGTCGACAGGTGGCCTCTACCTTAGGATCCTTGCAATGTAAGCGGTACATATTGGCCGTGGGGCCACCTAAATCTGACACCACGCCAGTAAAGCCTGGCACCTTGTCGCGCATATCTTCCACTTCACGAATAATGGAATCTTCAGAACGGTTTTGAATAATGCGTCCTTCGTGCTCGGTAATTGAACAGAAGCTACAACCACCAAAGCAACCACGCATAATGTTCACCGAAAAGCGGATCATGTCGTAGGCTGGAATTTTTTCCTCGCCATAGACTGGGTGAGGTACGCGAGCATAGGGCTGGGCAAACACATAGTCCATTTCTTCCATGTCCAGCGGCATGGCTGGTGGATTGACCCATAAACCAACGGGACCATGTTGCTGGTACAAGGCCCTGGCACAACCGGGATTGGTCTCGTGATGCATAACACGGCTAGCGTGGGCATACATGATAGGGTCGGATTTAACCGTTTCGAAATTGGGTAACTTGGCATAGGTCATGTGCCATGGTTTGCCTTTGACAGGTTCAAAGGCCGTCATTGGCTTAATGACAAGGCTTTTTATTTCATCCGCCGGATCCACAGTAGACACCACCGCTTTGGCATCCGAATTGGCTGCGCAGTCTGCACCATTATTGCTGGTTGTGGTATCGGTGTATGGGCTGGTAATGGGGTCGATGTGCCCGGGCGAATCCAACTCCGTAGAATCCTTACCACGCCATCCTGGCAACGGCTGTTTAACTAAAATAGCCGTACCAAGAATATCCTGCATATCGCCAATTTTTTCACCAGCAGCCATGCGTTGAGTCAACTCAACTAGTGGCCGTTCGGCGTTGCCAAACAGCAACATATCAGCCTTAGTTTCCACTAACATGGAACGACGAACCTTCTCGGACCAATAATCATAGTGGGCAATACGGCGCAAACTGGCCTCAATGCCACCAATCACCACCGGCACACCCTTAAAGGCTTGCTTACAGCATTGGGTATAAACCAAGGTAGCTCGGTCTGGACGCTTGCCCCCCACGTTACCCGGGGTATAGGCATCATCATGGCGCAAACGGCGGTCGGCGGTATAACGGTTGATCATCGAGTCCATATTACCGGCAGTAACACCAAAATAAAGATTCGGCTTACCTAAGGCTTTAAAGGCGTTCACGTCTTGCCAGTCAGGCTGAGCAATAATGCCCACTCGAAAACCTTGCGCTTCCAACAAACGACCAATAATCGCCATACCAAAACTTGGATGGTCTACATAAGCATCCCCAGTTACCAGAATAACGTCACAGCTATCCCAACCAAGGGTATCCATTTCGGCACGAGACATAGGTAAAAAAGGCGCCGGACCAAAGCATTCTGCCCAATATTTTGGGTAGTCAAACAAACGCTTATTTGGGCTTAAATATTCCGACATATCGGACTGTGGGGCAAGGCTGGACATAGCTTTCAACAATAACCTAGTAAATGACTGGGGTATTGTATCACAAGCTTATATGCGCTGGCCTTTGTTAGCCGATTTCTTTTGGTTCATAAAGGTACCTATGGCAACACATCGATATTTACAATTTGTAAACAATGCGTCATTACTGATACAATATTTACAGGTTGAAAACTTTCAAGGAAGACGATGCACGTTATCAAGAAGATAAAGTTTGTAGATGCTGCATCTCGGTATCCAAACTACTCAGCCCAAATTATGGACCTATACCAAGTATTGAATAGATTAAATTTCACATCTCCAGATGACATGAGAAAGGTCTATAAAAGCCTTGATAACTTTAAGTACAAGGACAAATTTTACGTGTTAGACATCGCTGGCAACAATATACGCCTGATCGCTTACATAAGCTTTAGTGGTCAACGTTTCTACGCAAAACACATTGTTTCCCACGCTGAGTACGACAAGTTGTGCAAGCGCTATGCAAAGGGTGAGTTATGAATTCTATAGCTTTAAAGATTGATGAAGTTCTCAAGCAAGAACAAGCTAGCTTTGTTAAGAACATCACCAATGATGTTGAATACGAGCAAGCTATACAGCTGTTTGAAGAACTCATTGAGGATGACGAACACAACCAGTCCGTTGTCACCCTACTTGTTGATGCCATCAATCGCTATGAAAGTAGTCTACCTGAAATCGTAGCATTTGATACGCACGTTGACACCCTAGACCCTGGTGTTTCTTTGCTACGAATCCTTATGGACCAACACACTCTAAAAGCCAAAGACCTTGCAAAAGAGTTAGGCTCAAAATCAAATGTATCACTTATTCTAAGTGGCCAGCGCAACTTAACAACTAATCATATGCGAAAGTTGGCACTAAGATTTGGTATTGAGCCTGGTATGTTCTTGTAATATCGACGTTATTCCGCTTCTAGCACCGTACAACATGGATCGGAAGCATGGCGACCATCTTCACATTGATGCAAAGCATCATGCGCGGCCGGCTTTTTGCTTACCGAATTTGTAACCCAAAACACCTGACCCGAACAAGCCGCCACAGCAAACGCCTTAGGCGCCTTGGCCTTTAAATAGTTTTGGTGATGACGAATATCGCGGTGCGCGATAAGCTCTTAATGTCACCCTGCCCCTAATTGTAACCAGCAAAATAGATAAGCTAGTGCGAGCTAAGTTATATAAAAGCAGAAGCTCATTTTTAACAGAGGCGGCTTTAGCAAAACTAAGGGAAGTTTGAACAACAAATGACCGCAGCTACTGGCCTAATAACGCGTTGCTTTAGCCTATGGCAATCATTTTTGTTAAATATATAAGTACAGCCAACGACGCATAAAACCCCCAGATAGAAAAAGACTTTAAAGAGCGCCATTGCAGCGTTGATATATTGCCTTTTGGTGAAACTGAGTATAGGTCAGGTTCAGTTAAGATTCTATTGTGGAGCTTGGAAATAAAATCGTTGTACGAATTGCGAAAAGCTTTTTCCAGGGCTAGGTAATATGCATCCAATGCGGCGAATACTATCGTTGGCAGGAAAGCAATGTACGCATAATCCGGTTTCCCTTTATCCGCCACAATCACCAGAACAGCGGACACCAATGTGATGCACCATGCCTTACTAGCTGAGCTGTTCGATGCCATGCGTTGAATTACATTTTGTAATATACTCAAATGCGTTTGAATTGATGCGGCATCAGGATTTACCTGAATAATCTGATGATCCATTTCAGTTTGCCTTGTTCTTTATTGCATGATCAATCCAGATTGCAATATTAGCTGAAATATCTCGATAAGCATCTGTGGAGTCTGGATCGTAGCAAGGAACAACGCTTGATAGCGCACTGCCATCTTCAAACTTGATAATATCGAATGGATTTTTGCCTTTTCTACTAGTACCATTCCGAGGGCATCTAAGATTGTGAATATGGATCCCCAGCAATGCTTTACCATCGTTCCAAGCCTTGTTAATTTCGTGCTCTACCCATGGCCTTGAGGCTGTTTCGCTTCCGATCAAAACAATTACACAACGTTTGTATTTCATGTTTTCATCTATCCAGTTTTTGACAGCTGTTTTACCGGTGCGTTTAAGGGTTTCCCATTGATTTGCAGTTGTGGGGGCATTCCCCTCTAAACTTCCGATGTTCCTAATCTGCTGGACTCTCATCACATCATTATCGAAATGAAAACTATAAAACACAGGTAATTTAGCCATTTTCTTGTCCTCTTTAGATTTTGTACCAACGATCCCTCCAGCAAGACCGCCTAAAGCAACTCCGCCTAGTCCAGGAAACGTTAAATTTCCTATAACTGCGCCTAATGCTGATGAAAATACAATTGTAATCCCCCGTAAATTAACAGCAGTTTT
>DPHB01000049.1 GCA_003521845.1 Oceanospirillaceae bacterium
AATTCGGGGTCAGAGTAACAATAGAATAATTTAGGGTCAGAGTAACAATAGCAAAGGTACGCTATTGTTACTCTGACCCCGAATTATTACCCCGAATTATTTTGGCCTACCTGCGACTAAAACTACGACTCCAGCGTCTTAACCAATTGACGCAACATATCTTTCAGCAATGCTTGCTGCTCCATACTGTAGTCACTCATTACCTGCTCTTCATGCCACTTCGACTGCGCCAGCAGATCGTCTACTAGTATACGTCCTTGGTCAGTAATAAAGATCAAGATAGCGCGTTTGTCTTGACTGTCTTTTTGCCGCGCTAGTAGACCTTCCGTTTCCATGCGAGCGACCAGCTTGGACAAGGTTGGCTGATTAAATAGCACCCGTTCATTAAGCTGTTTTAAGGTTAAGCCATCGCCATCGGACAGGCTGGCTAAAATACGCCAATAATTGACATTAACCCCAGCTGCTTTCACCGTGGCGTGAAACTGCTCACTCACCAATTTGCTAGATCGAGCTAGTAGGTAAGCTAAGTAGTCATCTACAAAAGGCGTAACAGTGAGTTCTGTCTTGGCGTTAGATTCAGGCATGGTAATCAATTTTGACTAATTATTTGACAACAAGGGTATCATAAATATATATTCCATTTCATATATTTTAAGAATAAAATTAATCACAGGAATAATTTATGCTCAACGATCGCATTGAAAAACCTTGGTTAGACGCCTTCCAGCACACCTTTAGCCTATGCGGGCTAGAACCCGGTGATACGGTGGCCATCCTCTCCGAAAGCCAATCCCGCGAGATAAATTTACAACTAGCCGAACTTGCTTTGTTGAACCTGGGCACACGCCCATTCCATGTGCGTATTCCCACACCAGCCGAGACGGCACCAGTACCCGTGCGCTCGACAGGTGCCACCAAAGTACTGACTGGCTTACAACCTGTAATCAATGGCTTAGGCAGTGCCACCATGGTCATTGACTGTACCGTAGAAGGCTTATTACACGCACCTGAACTGCCCGAACTATTGCAAGCCGGTACCCGTATTCTAATGGTGAGTAACGAGCACCCAGAAGCCCTTGCCCGCCTACAACCCAGTGTAGCACTCACTCCCAAGGTGAAGGCTGCTGCCAAGATGTGCAAGCAAGCAAGCCACATGCGGGTTACCTCAGCCGCGGGTACTGATCTAAGCATCGATATGACTGATGCACCTACCGCGGGCGTTTGGGGCTATACAGATCGCCCTGGTACTTTAGCCCATTGGCCAGCGGGCGTGGTGGTTAGCTTTCCCAAGCAAGGCTCTACCAATGGCACGCTAGTACTCGCCCCAGGTGATGTTAACTTAACCTTTAAACGCTACTTACAAGATACCGTAACCCTGACCATTGAAGATGACTATGTGACGCATATTGACGGCACTGGCACCGATGCCGAATTGATGCGTCGCTACTGGGCGGCGTGGGGCGACAAGGAGGCTTATGCGGTATCTCATGTGGGTTTCGGTATGAATCCCAACGCGCGCTACGAAGCCCTCACCATGTACGATCAACGCGACACCAATGGCACTGAATTACGCGCCTTTGCCGGTAACTTCTTGTTCTCCACTGGGGCCAACGAATTTGCCGGTCGTTATACAGAAGGCCATTTTGATATTCCTGTGTGCAACTGCGATATTTGGCTGGACGACCAACTCGTCGTGCAAGCCGGACAGTTGCAAGGTGAGCTAGCCTAATGCTGTTAGTAGCTGAAACCGGTAGCCGTGACCGACCGCCTTTGCTTATGCTGCATGGTGTGGGTGGCAACCATCAAGCCTTTACTCCTCAACTAGACGCCTTGGCCGACGATGCTTGGTGCCTGGCTTGGGATATGCCGGGCTACGGCCAATCCACCGCTCACCATGACATGACATGGGGTAGTTTGTGTGAAGCTATTGTAGAACTACTGGATGAACGCGATATTCAACAGGTGAACCTGCTCGGCCATTCACTAGGCGGTATGCTGGCGCTGGAATTCGCACAGCGTTACCCTCAGCGTTTACAAAGTCTCATCCTGTATGCCACAAGCCCTGCTTTTGGCAGCCAGGATGGTGCTTTCCAGGAAAAGTTTTTGCGTGCACGCCTAGCACCTTTAGAGCAAGGCGCGACCATGACGGACATTGCCAATAACATAGTGCCTGGCATGCTGCACCCAGAGCAGCAACATCTTGCGCCCCAGTTGGTAGCCATGATGGGACAGGTGACAGCGCCTGCTTACGCCCAAGCACTGGCATGTATTACGCAGTTTGACCAGCGCGGCAACCTAGCCAATCTAAACCTGCCTAGTACCCTAATTGCTGGTGACCAGGACCCTAACGCTCCTGCCGCCATGATGGCCAAAATGGCCAGTAAAATCCCCCAAGCAGACTATATCAAGATCGCCACCAGTGGCCATTTTGCCAATCTAGAGCAGGCTGCTGCCTTTAACCAAACAATCAAACAACACTTGAGCCAGCTGATCTAGCTGGGCCCTACAGGATAATACAATGAGCAACCTTGACTCCCCCATGTTCGAAACCAAAGCTTGGAGACTTACCGAGCAGCAAGAAGAACTAACTAGGCGCGCCCGCACCTTAGGCCAGGCCAAGTTTTCAGATCGTGCCGAAAAATGGGATACACAAGCGACTTTCCCAACAGACAACTACAAGGACATGTACGACGCTGGCTTAATGGGTATTTGTATTCCTAAACAGCATGGTGGCGAAGGTGCCGACCTATTAACCTACGCCCTTACATCGGCGGAAATTGGCCGTTATTGTGGTGCTACAGCCTTGACGTTTAACATGCATGTATCTTCTTGTGCATGGAGTGGCCGACTAGCTGACGACCTAGATATGGATGAAGCAACCCGTGCTCTACATGATGCTCGTCGCGGCGTACACTACAAACGTATTCTTGAAACGGGTGCTATCTACGCCCAACCTTTCTCTGAAGGCGGTGCGGCAGCTGCAGGCAAGCAAGCTTTTGAAACCATCGCTAAGCGTGTTGACGGCGGTTGGATTATCAATGGCAAAAAGATCTTTGCCTCGCTAGCTGGTCATGCCAACTACTATGGCGCACTGTGTACCGAAATCACCGATGCAAACCAAACGCCAAGTAGAGCCAACACCATGTATTTGGCAGTGCCTGCCGATGCCGAGGGCGTTAGTGTAGAAGGTCCTTGGGATCCTGTAGGCATGCGTGGCACAGTCTCTCGCACACTTATCTTCAAGGACGTATTTGTCGATGACAATGCGCCTCTAATGCCATCCGGCGTCTATTTTCAAGCGGCTAAACGCTGGCCTCATATGTTTATGACCCTAACGCCAACCTATATGGGCCTAGCCCAGGCGGCCTATGACTTTACCGTGAAGTACCTGCGTGGTGAGATAGCCGGTACAGGCCCAGTAAAACGTCGCCAGTTTGCCACCAAACAATTGGCCGTAGCGCAAATGCGCATCATGCTAGATCAAACCAAGGCTATCTGGTTCCAAGCCATGAGCGAAGCCTGTGCCAACCCAAGCAAAGACCAGCTACTACGTGCTTGGTCCGCCCAATACACCACCATGGAAAACGCCAACGAGATTGCGCAATTGGCGATACGTACCTGTGGCGGCCAATCCATGCTCAAAACCTTCCCCCTAGAGCGTATGTATCGAGACACCCGCTGTGGCTCTTTGATGCTGCCGTGGACCGCAGAACTATGCCAAGACATG
>DPHB01000043.1:0-13631 GCA_003521845.1 Oceanospirillaceae bacterium
CACTGATTTCCAGCTTAGAACAAGAATTGGGAATGGCACTATTTGAGCGACAAAGGGGGCGTTTGATTCGCAACCCTGAGGCGAAGTTTTTTTTACAGGAAACAGAAGCCGTACTGGATCGCCTCAATCATGCATCACGCACCATGCGTGAATTAGGCAATCTAAAGGAAGGGCGGCTGCGCATTGCTTGTATGCCAGCGTCGGCACAATTTATGTTACCGCGGCTAGTGGCTGATTTTGTCGCTGACAAACCACAAGTGAAGGTGTCCTTAATGATGCGAGCATCGGATGTTATCGAAGAATGGATAGCCTCACAGCAATATGACATTGGTTTTGGGGAAAAGCCACCAGCTAATAGTGCTTTAGAAACTATAGATTTTGAATTGAGTTGTGTATGTGCTCTGCGCCATGATGACCCTTTGGCGCAAAACAGTGTTATTACTCCGCAAGACTTGTCAGGTAACCCCTTGGCTGTTTTGCAGGAGGACCATCCTAGCTATATTGCTACCAGAGATGCATTTGATAGTGTAGGGGCGGAACTAATATCTCGCTTTGAACTGCGTAATTTCCAACCAGCTTTGACGTTAGTGGAAGAACAACTTTGCTATTGTATTTGTGATCCCATAACTGCCAGCAGTTACTTTGACTATCATCAAGGGCAGCCTAATTTAGTATTCCGTCCGTTTGTACCTCACGTGCCTTTGCATTTGTCCATACTGTTACCGGCCCACCGCCCAGCCTCGTTATTAGCTAGAGCTTTTGTCGGCTTGCTGGCTGTTGAGGTGGAGCGTATTCAACAGCAATTTGTTTAGCTTGTTACTTTGCCTATAGTTTTATGTTTGGTAGGGCTGCAAGGTGGCTTTTATTTGCTGTAAAAATTCTTGCCCCACGATGGACAAGGGGCGATTTTTTGAGGTGATGATGGCAATGTCCATGGCAATCTTTGGGGTAAATCTCACCGTAGAATAATCTGGCGATTGGTCATAGTTGGTTGATAAGGGGTCGATGAGACAGACGCCCATGTTTTGTTTTACAAAGGCCAGCTTGTTAGCAAACAGGTGTGTATGTATGGTTGGATTCCAGTCTGCCCCTGCGTGATAGAAAGCGTCTCGCGTTTGTCGAGACATAATATGTTCTGGCCCCATAACAATAAAAGCTTCGCCACTGAGCATGCTAGGGTTGAGTTCCTCTTCGTTTTCAAGTGCGTGACCCTTGGGTAAGGCACACAACATCTCGATAGGGTATACCTCATAGTCAAATAAGCTTTTATCGATGGGCATCTCGCAAATGCCAATTTCAAATAGGCCCGTATCAATCCATTCCTGAATTTTCTTCGAGTATTGAGATTGATAAGACACCGTCAGGTTGGGGCGTGATTGGGTATACTTGGCAATTTCCGATTGAATAAAACCAAAAGACAAGGAGTGCATGGAGGCGACTTGTAGGTTGCCGGCTTGTTTGTTGCGCAAGTCTTCTATGCACTGCTCTACATGAAATAGACCACGCACCATGGTGTCGACTTCTTGAAACAGCACCTTGCCTTCACTAGTGGGCACTAAACGACCCTTGTGGCGAGTGTAGAGCTTTAAGCGGGTGTAATGCTCCAGCTGGCTTAATAAGTTGGATACGCCCGGTTGCGAGATGCCTAACAGTTCCGCTGCTGTTGAGACGGTGCCTGTTTCTATGACCTTATGGAAAGCCTGTAGTTGCCTGAATTTAAGTCCCATGACTATTCCAATCCCATCATTTTAGCCGACGGCCGGGCAAATGAGGGAGGTTGTAGGCCGGCCTGAAACCAGCTAATCAAGGTATGAATACTGTACACCGGTAGCTCAAAACGCTTCTTCAGGGCCGTGGCATAAGGCACCATATTGGTACATTCGAGCAGTATCGCCCCAGTGTTTGGGTGCGTGCTGAGTAGTTCTTCAGCGGCTATATACATGTCTTGTAAGGCCGCATCATAGTTTAGTTGAGTGGTGTTGTTGAGAATAGCATCACGAAAATGGTGACCATTTTGCGTGCCTACCACGGGTGTCCCTGTTGGCACGTTAGCCGCTTGCAGGTGGTGCTTGGTCAGGGAGCTGCTGTCTATGGTGATGATGCCGAGAGTTTGTTGGCTAGGTAAAAAAGTCTGGATAAAGTTTGCTTGCATAAGGGCAGAGGTAGCAACGGGCACTTGTAGAGCATTACTCAACTCAGTTTGAAATAAAGATAAAAAACCACAGCTAGTAGTGATGCCACAGGCGCCTTTGGCTACCAGTCGCTGGCCTGCTGCAATGAAAGGGGTCAATAGTTGCTCTGGGCTTTGGCTAACGGCAAGTTTTGGCGAGGCACCCTCAACTACTTCATAGTGCACCGGAAATGGCCAGGTGTCTGGGTTACCAATATCCCCTGCAAAACGCGGAAATTGCGACTCCAGCATAAGGATACCGATACTTGTTTGGCTAATATCTTCCATTGCCGTCTGTTCTCTCCAGTTGCTGGATGGTGTATGGGATCGATTTGATCGACAAAAATATTATCACAAAAAATGATGTCTGGTTAAACAAATAGTATTTGAAATGATAAATTCTCTGCTCCATACTAAAATGCATATGGGAGACGGTCATTTGAAACAAAAACATATAACAATTGTTGGTACCGGCATCATTGGTGTTGCCACGGCAATCTGGCTGCAAAGAGCGGGCCACCAAGTGACCCTAATCGAAAAGGGCGAGCTAGAAGATGCTGCCAGCTACGGTAATGGTGCCGTGCTGGCGAGTTGCTCTGTGGTGCCGGTAAATACGCCAGGTATCTTGGCACAGGCACCGCGCATGTTATGGAGTCCTGACCAGCCATTGTTTGTTAAGTGGGGCTACCTACCCCGCATGCTAGGTTGGTTAGCGCGATATCTATCCCGCGCTACGGTTGAAGCCAGCACCGAAACAGCCGCTGCGGTGAACCAATTGGTCAAGGGTAGTTTATATAAACACCAAGAACTAGCCGCAGGTACCGGAGCTGAGAAGTACATAGTGCCCAGCGAATACTTGTATGTTTACGACTCCAAAGAACATTTTAAGTTGGACAGTTTTGGTTGGTCGCTACGTAAAAAACACGGCGTACAATGGCAAGAGATGGAAGGAGATGAGCTGAATCGTTTTGATAGTAGCTTATCTAGGCATCTGACTTTTGCTGCACGTATGCAACATCATGGTTATGTCACTGACTCTGGTGCCTATCTACAAGCTTTGCGACAGCATTGTTTGGAAAATGGAGCTACACTGATTCAAGGTGAGTTTACTGAATGTCAATTTTCTGGTGCTGATCTTCAGTCAATTGTGGTGTCTGGTGAGCAAGTAGAATGTGACGCTGTGGTGATTGCTACGGGTGCTTGGTCCAAGCCTTTAGTTGCCAAATTAGGTTTACATGTCCCTCTTGAAAGTGAGCGTGGTTATCACTTAGATTTGTGGCACCCAAGCCATATGCCCAAAGCCCCAATGATGGTGGCGGGATCAAAATTTGTCATAACGCCACAGCAAGACCGCATTCGTCTTGCTGGCATTGTGGAATTTGGTGGTATGCAAGCAGAAGCGTCGGACAGAGCCTTTGCTTTGTTGCGCCGTAGCATTCGTAAAGCCATGCCTGATTTAACTTGGAGTCACGAAACACAGTGGTTGGGGCATCGTCCAGCACCCGCTGATTCTATTCCTGTGATTGGGCAGCTGCCTAATCATAAAGATGTATATGTTGGCTTTGGCCATCATCATATTGGCTTGACTAGCGGACCAGCTACCGGGCGAATTTTAGCAAACCTAATTGATGACGTAGCGCCGGGTGTTGATATGCAGCCCTTTGCTCCTAATCGATTCAAATAACCAAAAAAATAATATAGGGATTCCTTATGAAACATATGAAGCAAACCGTATTAGCAACCTTGGTTGCAGCCTCTGTATCGGCGCCTGTCATGGCTGAAAAGTGGGATATGCCCATGGCCTACGCTGCAACCAACTACCATTCGGAAATGGGTGTGGTATTCGCTGACAAGGTACGTGAGTATACCAACGGCGATGTCGATATTACTGTACATGCTGGTGGCTCACTATTTAAGGGTGGTGAAATCAAGCGTGCTGTGCAGACAGGGCAAGCACCTATTGGTGAACGTTTTATGTCTGCTCACGCAAACGAGCTGCCTATCTTGGGTTGGGACAACATCCCGTTTGTAGCAACGACCTATGCTGACAATGACAAGCTATGGAGTGTGGCCAAGCCCTATGTAAACAAAGCTCTGTCTGATCAAAACCTAGTGGCTTTGTATACCTGCCCATGGCCTGGTCAGGGTTTCTACTTCAAAAAAGAGGTGGCATCTAGTGCCGATACCCAAGGCATCAAGTTCCGTTCTTATAACTCAGCTACGGCTACCTTTGCAGAAAACCTAGGCATGGTGCCAGTACAGGTAGAAGCAGCAGAACTAAGCCAAGCCTTAGCAACGGGTGTAGCTGAATCCTTTATTTCTTCTGGTTCTACTGGTTACGATCGCAAGGTATGGGAACACTTGTCTCACTACTACAAGGTGAATGCCTGGTTGCCACGTAACTATGTTGTGGTTAACAAAGGTATGTGGGATGGTTTGGATGCCGATGCGCAAGCTGGCGTACAAAAGGCCGCTGATGAAACTGGCGCTGCCTGTTCTGCTAAGTCTGCCGAGCTAGCTAACTGGTACTTTGAGCAGTTGTCTGCTAACGGCATGACCGTTCAGGATGCTGGCCCAGAGTTCTTGGCTGAGCTACAAGGCATTGGTTCTAAGATGACGGCCGATTGGGCTGCTTCTGTAGGCGCTGATGGTCAGGCAATTTTGGATGCCTACAACGCCAAATAATAAGCTCCCATAGCTATTTTTTTAGTTGAGCTATATAAGATATGGCGGGTTCGCTGTTCTGGCAAATAGGCTTTGTGTTTGCATAATGCAGAGTTTTATAGCTAGATAAGCATCCCGCCATTGTTATTTTTGGGAGTAATCTTATGCGTGATTGGCAACCAGTATTGGGCATGCCATTGTGGGTGTGGCTGTTTGTTGTCCCCACTTTGTTTTGTCTACTAGCTTTGTTTAAGCCAAACCTTGTAAAACAGCATTTTCAGCCGCTATGGTCAGTGTTAGACCGTTTGTACCGTGCTGGCGGGGCTGTGGCAGCTTGCTTTATGGTGATGATTTTATTGATTATCGTGGCTCAGATGGTTGCGCGTTGGTCTAGTTTAACCTTTTCTGGCTCTACAGAATTTGCCGGCTACTCTATGGCCGCAACATCGTTTTTGGCCTTTGCCTATGCTTTGACGCGTGGTTCTCACATTCGCGTATCTGTACTACTTAATTTGAATGGCTGGTTGCGTATATGGCTGGATGTTTTTGCCATGTATATCGCGGCCTTAATTGCTACCTATTTTGCTCGCTATGCCATCAAAGCTAATCAGTTTTCGGTGATGTTGCATGATGTCACACAAGGCCAAGATCAGGTACCCAATTGGGTGCTAAGCATCTTTAGCATGCTGGGTTCATGGCCTACACAATGGGGACAAATTTGGTCCTCCACTGAGGTCGGTTCTGTTTATACACCTATTTGGTTGCCGCAGTTGGCGATGTCACTGGGTGCCATATTGCTGGCTGTGGCGGTTTGGGATTACCTAATCCGTTTGTTAGCCCACCGTGAATCACAAATTGTTGGTGAGGTTTTAGAATGAACGAAATTTACGCAACAATCATCTTTTTATTCGTACTCTTCGCCTTGCTGGGCAGTTCAGTATGGATCGGTTTAGCCTTGATGGGTGTGGCTTGGGTGGGTATGGAGCTATTTACTAGCCGTCCTGCTGGCGATGCCATGATTACGACTATCTGGTCTGGTGGTTCTAGCTGGACCTTAACGGCGTTGCCCCTGTTTATTTGGATGGGTGAAATTCTTTACCGGACACGTTTGTCTGAAGATATGTTCCGTGGCTTGGCGCCATGGTTGCGTAGCCTGCCAGGTGGCTTGTTACACACCAATATTGCCGGTTGTACCTTGTTTGCCGCGGTATCTGGTTCTTCGGCAGCGACATTGACCACGGTTGGTAAAATGTCCATTCCCGAGCTGCGGGCACGAAACTATCCAGAGCATATGATCATTGGTACCTTGGCTGGTGCTGCTACCTTGGGCTTAATGATTCCTCCGTCTCTGACCTTGATTGTATATGGCGTGACCATTAACGAATCCATTACCAAGTTGTTTATGGCTGGCATTATTCCCGGCTTGGTATTGGCGGGATTATTCATGAGTTATATCGTCTTTTGGCACTTCTTCACCAAGGGGCCACGTCCTATTCCAGAACCTAAGATGTCCTTTGCCGAGAAGTTTAAAGAAAGCCGCTTTTTGATTCCTGTATTGCTGCTGGTGTTTGTGGTCATCGGCTCAATGTATGGTGGCTACGCTACGGCTACAGAAGCGGCGGCAGTGGGTGTGTTGGGTTCTTTAACCTTGGCAATTTTTCAACGTTCACTGAATTGGAATACCTTTATCGAGAGCCTCATGGGCGCAACCCGCACATCCGCTATGATTGCCTTGATTCTGATGGGAGCATCCTTCTTGTCTTTGTCTATGGGCTTTACTGGATTGCCGCGTGCGCTGGCCAGCTGGATAGACACTATGCAGTTGTCGCCAGTGGTATTGATTATGGCACTGACCATTTTCTATATCGTATTGGGTATGTTCTTGGACGGTATTTCCTCCGTCGTACTCACCATGGCCATTGTTGAGCCTATGATTCGCCAAGCGGGCATTGATGTTATTTGGTTTGGCATCTTTATTGTGGTGGTGGTAGAAATGGCGCAAGTCACACCTCCCATTGGCTTTAACTTGTTCGTGCTACAGGGCATGACTAAGCACGAAATATCCTATATTGCTAAAACCGCACTGCCTATGGTGGGTTTGATGATGGTGATGGTGGTTATGTTAGTTATGTGGCCAGAATTGGCAACATGGTTGCCTAACAGTGCACGGGCACCGGTGCAATAAAAGTGGCGGCATTCTTAGGTTATATTGCTGAACGTGGTAAAGCATTTTTGCTACTTGGCTTAGTGTGTGGGCTAGTGTTTGAATACCTAGCTCAGCTCATTCGACCTTGGTTGCCAGAGCTTATTTTTGTACTCTTGTTTTTAACATCGGTACGCATAGGGCCAGCGGTATTTGGTGCACAGTTAGGCAAGCGCCGCCATAGCTTGTGGATCGTGCTGCTATTTCAGTTGTTGGTGCCACTGGTTGTCGTGGGGCTATGCTTATGGTTGGATATTAATATCCAGCTTGGTGTCGGCTTGGCAGTGGCCTTGCTGTTTAGTGCGCCCTCAGTAACGGGGGCGCCTAACTTTGCTATCTTAATGGGTTACGCGCCCGAAGAGGTGCTGCGTATACTGATCCTAGGTGTACTGCTGTTTCCTCTAACAGTAATGCCCGTGCTGTTGTTATCTGATGTATTCCCCGCACCGATTAACGTGCTTTACGCCGCAATGAAATTAGCAGGTGCTGTATTAGCGGCCTTTACTGTCGCCATGTTGTTACGCAGATCCCTTTTACCTGAAGTGAATAACAAGAGCTTAGACGGCTTGGCTTCTATTCTATTAGTGGTCGTGGTCATCGGCTTGATGAGTAAAATCACGCCCATGTTACAACAGGATCCTTGGTACGTAGGGCGCATATTGTTGTTGGCTTGCGCGCTAAATTTGGGCGGCCAAATGGTGGCTATGTTTAGTTTGCATCGATGGCGTGGAACAGAAGCCGTGGGCGACGCCATACAATTTGGCAACCGCAACATTGCTTTGTTCTTGATGGCGTTACCTACCAATATGGCAGATTCCTTGCTGGTGTTTATTGGTTGTTACCAAATCCCTATGTACCTTACCCCGCTTGTAATGAACCCCTTTTATAACCGCTTTAAAACGTTATAAGTATTGGGAATTAACAGCTTGATGGAGGAGCTATGACAGCGACCGATGATTATGCAACTGCACAGACCATTACATTAGACGATATTCCCGTAATCGATTTAGCACCTCTAATAGAACAGGGTGATGCTCAAGCGGTGGCGACACCATTGATGCAAGCGGCTTTGCATACAGGCTTTTTCTACATTAAAAACCATGGAATAGATGCACAGATTATCGCCGATGCTATGGCCGTATCCAAAGTGTTCTTTGAGCTAGAAGAAAGCATCAAACAAAGTGTGGCGGTGGATCAACAGCAGCGCGGTTGGCTGGCCACCGGTATGGCCAATCTTGAAGGCTCTGCTACCTATGATTTAAAGGAAATATTCTTTTTTGGGCCAGAAGAATGGGCCCAGCGCCTGCTAGCTAAACGTGAACAATTACCATTAGTGGCTGATAACTTGTGGCCCCAAGATATGCCAGATTTTAAAGACAAAGCAATGCGTTACTATGATGCTGTGTGCGAGCTTGGTCAGCAGATACTGAAAGCCATTGCCGTGGGCATGGGAGAGCAAGAGGGCTTCTTCGCTAAGCGCTATACTAGTCCTCTAGGGCGTTGCCAGATGGTGTATTACCCACCGTCAACCCACGAAGATGAAGCTGAGTTGCGCTTTGGAGCCGCAGCGCATACGGATTTTGGCGTGCTGACCTTATTGCTACAAGACAACAGTGGTGGTTTGCAGGTGCTCAACAAACAGGATACATGGGTAGAAGCGCCGCCCATCGACAATACCTTTGTCTGCAACATCGGCGACTTGCTGCACCGTTGGAGCAATGATTACCTAGTGTCCAATTTGCATAGGGTAATAAACCGTTCTGGCCATGAACGTTATTCCATGCCGATTTTCTTCGACCCTGATCCAGATACGATTATTGACCCTAAGGACTTTAAACGTAATCAAGATCAAGCGGCAAAGTATGAAGCCATCTCCGTAGCAGATTATATTGATAGCAAAAACCGTAAGGCGTTTGGGCAGTATAAGTAAAGATTCTTGCAGCCAACAAGTAGCATGATAAATGTTGGCTTTGTTACCACTTTATATCAGCCAGTCGCAAGGCTCTTAGTGATGGCCAAGGAGAAACGGAAATTGTGCCGCCACCAGTGGGACACCATGCTGTAAGTTGACCTCAGTAAAAGGTGGTGAACTAACCAAGTTTGGCTGGCGCACAAAGCTTGCGCCGCTACCTAACAAACGTAAAGAAAAAGCGCGCCGTTGAGTATGGCTACTGGTGTTGGCCGGGGCACCATGTATTGTGCGGTAATCAAAGGCCATAGCATCACCTGGCTCAAGGTCCCAACCGAGTATATCGTAATCTTGCCGATTGGCATCAATGTCCGGGGTTACCTCCAAACCACCATTCTCGTTCAGCGACTATCTATTAAAGAGTTGTGGGCGGTACCTTTTGTTCCATCTACGCAGTAGTAAGGCATGTCATGATGCCAGGGAGTAGCAATACCTGTGGATGCTTCCTTGACCAGCACATGTTCGTGAAATAATTGCACCTGGCTAGTTTGCATTAATTGTGCGGCAATGTCGGCGGCGGGCTAATTAAATATAAAGTCACGGTACTCAGGTATTCTCTGCCAGCTACAATAATCGACAAAAAACTGTCCGCCGCCGTCCGCATCCTGATATCGCCTGGCTGTCGGATTAGGGTCGTGAATATTGGCAGCAATACCTCGGCGCAGCACTTCCACCCAACGGGAGAAAAACCCCCTTAGCAGGGTAGCGCCTTGATCTTGAAATTGGGTCACGGTCTCTTGTGCTAGGTTTTGAGTCATCGCATACTCCGCGTTAATTAGGTAGATAGGTGACTACTTTATGAATGCTATAGTATAAGTTTAAATAATATTAATGAATGAACAATATAAAAAAATCAGATCACTAACGCTGAAACAACTAGCCTATGCCCTTGCTGCCGCAGATGCCGGTAACGTCACTGCGGCATCGCGCCAGTTGCATGTGTCTCAGCCAGCTGTGTCTGCGGCCATCGCGGCGCTTGAACAGCACTATGGGCTTAAGTTGTTTACTCGCCTGCCAGCTCAAGGAGTGGTGTTAACGTCCTTTGGTATCGAAGTCATTTCAGAGGCGCGGCTATTATTAGATCAGGCGCAAACGGTAGCTCAGCTGTCTACTCCAGGTGCAAAAATAGCGGGGCAGCTGGTACTAAGTTGCTACGAAGCAATAGCCCCTTTCGTGTTGCCTCGTTTGCTACACACCTTGGCTACCCAAGGTGTCGGTCAATTTTATTGAGACAAGCTTGGAAGGGGTGGCGCTGAGCCTTAAGCAGGGCACAGCTGACTTGGCCATGGGGCACAAGACAATGTGTATAAACAAAACCTATATACTTTACAACCACGTGTTATCTGTTCCACCGAGCACGCCCTTGCAGAACTTGACGTATTGCCACTGGCGCAATTGCATGGGCAAAAAATGATCTTATTAGATCAACCAATGAGCGCCCAATATGTGCTGGGTTTGTTAAGTACCCACGGTGCCGAGCCAGACATCGTAACGCAAGTAAAAAACATTGAGTTGCAAAGGTCCCTGGTTTCCAACAACTTTGGTTTGGCGCTGGTGCACACCTTAGCCAAGGCCACCCAGTCTTATGATGGCAGGCCCATAAAAACCATTGCTATTGCCGACCAAATTGTTGCACAAAAGGTGCAGGTAGCCTGCCTACAGCAAAGTCGCCAACGGCCTATCTTAGATGTGGTGTTAACAGAAATTCAAGATTTATTTAGTAGTAGCTAAGGGTGCTTTTAAAGTAGTTGGAGGGTTTGCTAGTCATGAATTCGGCTGCCAAAAGCATAAATAGCAAGTGCTTCAGGTAGTTGCGCTTGTATGCTTTTGATGATAGCCGATTTGTTTATGGCGTCTCATAAAAAATGGTGGGCCTGCTCAGATTTGAACTGAGGACCAACGGATTATGAGTCCGCTGCAGTTAGCTGAACAAGCACCTTGCTATACTGCAAAAAATCATCAAGATGCTTGGTAATAATGCTTACGGTTATAGGTAGCTGTAGAGTCTGGTAGTCGTGCACGGCAATGTTGCGAAAGCCAACCATATTTTTCATTGTGGTAGCTAAATCACTGTCTATATAGTTTGCTGCGGCTAGCAAAGTAAACACATCCTTAGAGCTTTGTGGGACGCCTAGCAGGTGTTGGCGGATGAGATGATGCCCCATGTCTAAACTGGCTTCGCAGGCCCTTTGGATGTTGAGAATGGCGGCGTCTTGGCGCGTAAAGTCGTCAGCAAAGCTTGCCGCTCCCTTATTGTATTCTTGCCTTGCTCTGGCTACGCATTTTTCAATGGTGGCGGCTTTATTGATGATGACATCATTAGCCATATACGGTTCCTCGTTGCTGTATGTCTTTAAGCAGTTGTGCGCGGTCTTCATTGAGGTGGGTGAATTGGTTGAGTACCGTGGCTTCGTAGGAGGCTACATTGTGATCCAAGGCCCACCAGCAAACACCGGTGCTAAGAATTTGATTCTGCATAACGGTTGAGGCGGCTCTAAAGTCCAGTAAATCTACATGGCAATGTGCAAGTTCAGTTAGATGATTCGCCATGTGCCAAAGTTCTAGGCTGTCCACCTGTGCAGGGACAAGCACAGCCATATCTAAATCACTGTTTGTTGTTGAGGTGCCTGATATTCGGCTGCCAAAGGCGTACACAGCCATTAGGCCGGGCAGCTGTTGTTGCAGATATTGAATGATGCCATCTTTGTTCATAGGATTCATTATAGGAGCTGTGTAGCTGAATGAGAAGTAAATAACTCGATTTGAGAAAATGCTGGGCCTACTCGGAAGCTGGAACTCTAACAGTAAAAAGGTGCGTTAAGAGAGTGAAACGAAAAAAGCCCCAGTTTTCACTGAGGCTTAAGTCGCAAGTGTTTGAAAACACTGATAAAAATGGTGGGCCTGCTCAGATTTGAACTGAGGACCAACGGATTATGAGTCCGCTGCGCTAACCGCTGCGCCACAGGCCCGTATTGGGATGTGAATCATACCCTTGCTATGCAGCTTGGGCAAGATTCTAAATGCCTAAAACGCTGTTTTAATTGCAATTTAGGCAGATATTTTGAGTTTTAGTTATTAGGGTCAGGCCTCAGGCCTGACCCTAATAACTTTACTCTTCGATAAAACTGCGTAGATGATCGGAACGTACTGGGTGGCGTAGCTTGCGCAATGCCTTGGCTTCGATCTGACGAATACGCTCACGGGTTACGTCGAACTGCTTGCCCACTTCCTCTAAGGTGTGGTCGGTGTTCATTTCGATGCCGAAACGCATGCGCAGTACTTTCGCCTCACGGGCTGTTAGGCCTGCAAGTACGTCACGGGTGGCTTCGCGTAGGCCTTCGCTAGTGGCGGAGTCTACAGGTGAATCCATGCTGCTGTCTTCGATAAAGTCACCTAGGTTGGAATCCTCGTCGTCACCGATAGGGGTTTCCATGGAGATAGGTTCTTTGGCAATCTTCAGTACCTTGCGAATCTTATCTTCTGGCATTTCCATACGTTCGCCCAATTCTTCAGGGGTAGGCTCACGGCCCATTTCCTGTAGCATTTGACGTGAGATACGGTTCAGCTTGTTGATGGTTTCGATCATGTGTACCGGAATACGAATAGTACGGGCCTGGTCCGCAATGGAGCGGGTGATGGCCTGACGTATCCACCAGGTAGCGTAGGTCGAGAACTTGTAACCACGACGGAATTCGAACTTGTCTACGGCTTTCATAAGTCCGATGTTGCCTTCTTGGATAAGGTCCAAGAACTGCAAACCACGGTTGGTGTATTTCTTAGCGATAGAGATAACCAAACGTAGGTTGGCTTCTACCATTTCTTTCTTAGCACGGCGGGCGCGAGCTTCACCGATGGACATCTTACGGTTGATTTCCTTGATGTCACTAAGGGTTAGCGTTGACTCTACTTCTACTGTACCTAGCTTACGCTGGGCGCGGCGTAGGTCCATCGCGTGGCGCTTAATGGCTTTGGAATAAGGTGCATCACGGGCGATCAAATCATCGGCCCAATCTACGTTAGCTTCGTTACCAGGGAATTCCGCAAGGAATACTTTGCGTGGCATTTGCGCACGACGTAAACAGATTTGGCTTACTGCACGTTCTTGTTCACGCACGCGTGCTAGGGCGCCACGTGGGATAGAGGCAATAACGTCAAAGAATTTTGGCACTAGCTTGATGGGGGCAAATATTTCACCTAAAAGGGCGTACTCTTTTTGGGCTTCTTTGCTGGAGCGGCCGTGCTTGGCTTGCGCTGCCATGGTTATTGCAAGCTGTTTTTCTAGCTCGCCAAAACGTTCTGCAGCTTCAACTGGGTCAGGACCATTGTCGGTTTCTTCTTCCTCTTCGTCGTCATCGCCATCGGATGGCTTAACGGTAGTAGGGTTGACCGGGTCTGGATCAGGCTCGCCATCTGGATCAATGTAGCCACTGAACAAATCACTGAGGCGGATGCCTTCTTCTTCGTGTAGTGTTTCTTTGTAGAGGTCAAGAATGGCTTGTACGGTGTTGGGGTACAAAGCCAAGGCGGCCATGACATCACGTAGGCCTTCTTCAATGCGCTTGGCAATGACAATTTCGCCTTCGCGAGTCAGCAGTTCAACTGTACCCATTTCACGCATATACATA
>DPHB01000043.1:13779-24569 GCA_003521845.1 Oceanospirillaceae bacterium
CATTTCACGCATATACATACGTACTGGGTCAGTGGTGCGGCCGGCTTCAGTTTCTACTGCGGCCAAGGCGGCGGCGGCTTCTTCTGCCGCGGCTTCGTCCGTAGTATCACCATCGGTCATGAGTATGGTTTCAACGTCTGGAGCTTGCTCCGAAACGGGAATACCCATGTCATTGATCATACCAATGATTTCTTCGACCTGATCCGGGTCGACGATATCTTCTGGTAGGTGATCATTTACCTCCGCATAGGTCAAGAAACCTTGTTCGCGGCCTTTGGTAATGAGTTCTTTTAGACGAGACTGTTGTTCGTTGGCAGCCATAGAAACCCTTATTAAAATAGTAGGCAATTTAGGTGAAATAGAGCAGGCCGAACATTATAGTTGAACGGCGCTACTTCTTCCAGATAAATCGCGGAATGATTGAAGTGCACGCTTTTTCATAAGCATGTTGTATAGATGGCGTTACGTGGGCTACTTTTCAAGGCTGTCGAGTATATTTACTGCAGCGATTGGCCCTTGCCTAAAGGTCCCTGTCTGGACCTGTGAAGAAAGTCTATTGTCTACTATTCTGGCGCTTTTGCAAGGCTTCTTTTTTCGCTCAGCAGTACCTTTAGCTGTTGCTTGGCAGAATCCGTTTCTGCTTGGCTGTGATTGCCACGCAATATATTGCTCAAATCATCAAAACGCTGGTCAAAATAGTGATGGCTTAGTTTATTGATGGCTTCGTTGAGCTGGCTAGCGTGGTCGCCGGCAACTTGTAGGGACTCTAGGCCGGCGAGGCTGCGCATCATAGGCCAGGCTGCTAAGTTGGCGCACTCGCTTTGTAACTCGGCGGCTTTAGGGGCGCGTTTTAATGTGCCTTGTACTTGTTGGCATATTTCCAGAAGCTGTACTAGTACGCTGGCATCGGGCAGGCGTAGCTGGCTTAAATGCGCAGGTATTTGGCTATGGGCTAGGGCTAGCTCTGGGTGGCGTAATATTAAGCGGATGGCCGCTTGGGCCGGGTTTTGTACTTTTACCGGAATGCGCGGCTGATTTTGCCATTGGTTATTGCCAAAATTTCTGTGTTTTTGGTAGTCGCCTTTGGTCTTCTTAAAGGTCTTCTTCTGCCCTTGGTTTTGCTCACCCTGATAAGCGTAAGCTTGGTCTTGCTGTACTGTTTCGGTAGGCCAGTAGTCACTGCTTTCGGGGTAGTCTGAATGCGGGGCCTGGTGGTAGTCACTGTAGTCTGCAGTGGCCTCGTCATAAGGTGTGTCGAACTGCCTAGTATCTGGGTAGTCTGGCGCTGGGCTAGCTTGTCGGTCGCTGTCTGGTTCTGCTTGGTTGGTGGCTGCTGGCGGCACCTGGGGTATAGGTTCGCTTACTGCGGTGAGCTGTGACAAGGTGTCTTGGTTCAGGCCGGTGACATCTTCTAGCTTGCTAATCATCATGCTGCGCATCAAACCTTTGGGCATAGATTGAATGACGGGCATAATGTCGGTGGCTAGTTTGGCGCGATGTTCTAGGTTGTGGATGTCCAAATCTTGGGCGTATTGGTTGAAGAGGAACTCACTAAAAGGGGTGGCACTGGCAATGCGCTGGGTGAGGGCTTCGGTGCCTTCCTTGCGCACTATGGTATCTGGATCTTCGCCCTGAGGTAGCAATAAGAAACGTGCTTGACGGCCGTCAGTCATAAATTCCACGCAAGTATGCATGGCGCGGATGGCGGCTTTGATGCCGGCGGCGTCACCGTCGAAGCAAAAAATCACTTCGCTCACCATCTTGTAGATGCGTTCTAGGTGGTAGCGGCTGGTGGATGTGCCAAGGGTAGCCACGGCGTAGTTGATATCGTGTTGGGCTAGGGCTACCACGTCCATATAGCCTTCTACCACAAGAATGCGTTTCAAGTTGCGTTCTTGCTGGCGTGCTTCGTAGAGGCCGTAAAGTTCTTTCTCTTTATGAAAGACGTCGGTTTCTGGTGAGTTTAGGTATTTGGGTTTGGCATCGCCCAATACGCGCCCGCCAAAGGCAATAACTTTGCCTTTGCTGTTGCGAATAGGGAACATGATGCGTTCTCTAAAGAAATCGTAGACCCGTTGGCTGTCTTCCTTTTTTACGGCCATGCCACATTGCACTAAGGCGGTAAGGGTTTGTTCAGAAGTACTAACGCTGTCGATTAAATTTTGCCAGCCTGTAGGGGCAAAACCAATACCAAAACGCTGCGCTATTTGGCCGCTTAGGCCACGGTCTTTTAAATAGTCTACGGCCTGCTTGCGCTGAGGGTGTTGGCGCAACTGCTTTTGGTAGTATGCATTGCTTTGCTCTAATAGGTCATAGGATTGATTGCGGGCTTGGGTTTTTGCTTGTTGTGCAGCAATAGCGGCCGGTGATAAATTTTGGTCGGGTTTAGGGACGTCTAGGCCTGCTTTACGGGCTAGTTCTTCCACGGCTTCTGGAAAGCTAAGGTGCTCTAAGTCCATTAAGAAGCCAATGGCGTTGCCGCCAGCGCCGCAGCCAAAGCAATAGAAAAACTGCTTATCAGGTGCCACGCTAAATGAAGGGGTCTTTTCTTTATGGAATGGGCAGCATGCAGAATAGTTGCGGCCAGTGCGTTTTAATTTTACGCGGCTGTCCACAACATCAACAATGTCCGTACGATCAAGCAGGTTGTCGATAAAGTCTTGGGGGATGCGGTGGGACTGCTGGGCGGACACGGAGGCGCCTAAATGCTGTCTAGCTCAAGCTGGCTTTAATTTGTCCGCTAACCTTGCCCATGTCGGCACGGCCTTGTAGTTGCGGCTTTAATTGGCCCATGACCTTACCCATGTCTTGCATGCTGGTAGCGCCGGTGGCAGCGATAGCGGCGGCAATCATGTCGGCTATTTCTTCTGGTGTCAGTTGCGTTGGCAAGAATTCTTGTACTACACCTAGTTCAAACTTCTCTTGATCGATAAGATCGGTGCGCTTAGCGGCTTCGAACTGGCTGATAGAATCACGACGTTGTTTCAGCATCTTGTCTAAAATAGCCAAGATACGAGTGTCGTCTAGTTCGATACGCTCATCCACTTCAACGCGTTTGATTTCCGCCAGCATGGAGCGAATAACTACCAAACGTTGTTTTTCCTTAGCGCGCATGGCTTGTTTTTGAGCATCTTTAAGTTGGGACTTTAAATCAGACATAATGAGCCTCGTGCTAGTGGATAGTGCAATCTAATGCTAGGTTCAGTTTGCTAAATGCCAGAAACAACAAAGGGGCGGGTAACTGAAAACCGCCCCTAAGGTGTTGTCTAAGAGAATGTTTCTCCTGACAGAATCTGACGTTTACTCTAGCTTAATAGGGATTAGGCTAGCAGTAATAAACAGTCTTAGTACAAACGTACGTGACGACGGTTTTCGCGAGATACTTTCTTAGCGTGACGCTTAACAGCGGCGGCTGCTTTGCGCTTACGTACGCTAGTTGGCTTTTCGTAAAATTCACGCTTACGTACATCGGCTAGTACGCCCGCTTTTTCACACGCGCGCTTGAAGCGACGTAAAGCAATATCAAATGGTTCGTTTTCTTTCAGTTTTACAGCCGGCATATCTCTACCTGTTCATAGATAACGCAATTATTTAAGTGGGCGCCATCTTGTTAATTTAATGTCTGTTGTTATTCATTCGCCGATTTTGCTGAACAAACAACACAAACACTACATGTGTTTTAGGCCGCATATTCTACTCTTTGAATTGGGGGGTGTAAAGGCTGTTTGAGAAAAAGTTTTAGGGGGATGGCTACCTAATTTTAGCTGCGCCCGTGGCGCGCCTTCTAGCTTCGGTTTTGTATTAGGTTTTAATAGCCAATAGGTGTCGTCGCAGGTAAAATTCACCCCAGATAAAGGGAGTAGACTGCGGTTGCTGCAATACTGCGCCCTATTAAACCCTAGTATAGCCCAAGTAAGGCTCCTGTAGCGCAATTATTATGAAAGTTTTAGGTATCGAAACCTCTTGTGATGAAACTGGTGTAGCCATTTATGACACCCAGCAAGGTATTCTTGCGGAAGCCTTGTATAGCCAGGTTGCTGTGCACGCCGAATATGGTGGTGTGGTGCCGGAGTTGGCCTCACGTGACCATATACGTAAGCTAGTACCTTTGCTGCGTGAAGTGTTTGCTAAGGCGCAACTAGAATTTGGCGATATCGATGGCGTAGCCTATACCTCTGGCCCTGGTTTGATTGGTGCCTTGATGGTCGGCGCGTCTACTGGGCGTGCCTTGGGCATGGCTTGGGATGTGCCGACCATTGGCGTGCATCATATGGAAGGGCACTTGTTGGCACCCTTATTGGAACCTGATGCGCCAAAGCCGCCCTTTGTGGCTTTGTTGGTTTCTGGCGGGCATACACAGCTAGTTAATGTGCATAGCTTGGGTGATTACCAGTTAATGGGCGAGTCTATTGATGATGCTGCTGGTGAAGCTTTTGATAAGGTAGCCAAAATGCTGGACTTGGATTACCCCGGCGGCCCTCATGTGGCACGCTATGCTACCCAGGGTGAAGTAGGGCGTTTTAAGTTTCCACGCCCTATGGTGGACCGTCCCGGTTTAGATATGAGTTTTAGTGGTTTAAAAACCGCGGCTTTATATGCTGTCCAAGGACTGCAGAAAGCCAGTTCTGACGGTCAGCTGAGTGAGCAAGATAAAGCGGATATTTGTTTGGCCTTTGAACAAGCTGCGGTTGATACCTTAGCCATCAAATGCCGTCGCGCCATCGAGCAATCCGGACACAAGGTATTGGTAATGGCTGGTGGTGTGAGTGCTAATCAGCGATTGCGTGCTAAATTGGCCGAGGCAGCCGCTAAACTGGGTGCCAAGGTGTATTACCCACGCCCTGCCTATTGCACGGACAATGGTGCCATGATCGCCTTTGCTGGTGCCTTGCGGTTACAGGCTGGGCAGGCCGATGATTTGCGTTTACAAATTCAGCCACGTTGGCCTCTGGATAAATTAACGGCTATTTGATGTATAGCTGATATTTGGGGCCCGACCCCGTTTAAATAGGATGTATTATGGACACGGTTTATATTCATGGCTTGGCTGTAGAAACAACAATAGGCATTTTTGACTGGGAACGTACCATTAAACAAAAGGTGGTATTGGATATCGAGATGGCTGTGGATATTCGCGCCTCGGCGGCCAGTGAGGACATTGACCGTACGGTGAGTTATAAAGATGTGTCAGACCGATTGCTAGCCTTTATTACGGCTAGTGAGTTTTTGCTGGTAGAAACCATGGCCGAAGAAATTGCTGCCTTGGTATTAAATGAATTCCCGGTGCCCTTTGTGCGTTTAAAACTGGGTAAGCCAGGTGCGGTACCAGAAGCGCAAGATGTGGGTGTCATTATTGAGCGTGGCAATAAGCCATAATGACTGTGCAGGTGTATTTAGGGCTTGGTGCCAATATCGACCCAGAGCACTGTCTCCGGGCGGGTGTGGCGGCTTTGCGCGATGCTTTTGGTGAGTCTAGTCCGGTGCAATTGTCACCGGTATACCAAACCCAGGCTGTGGGTCTTGAAGGTCCTGATTTTCTTAATATGGTGGTCGGTTTTTCTACGCTCATGTCGGTGGCTGATTTGCGTGCTTGGATCAAAGAAGTAGAAAACAAAAATGGACGCCAGCGGGACCAAAAGCAATCTAGTTGCCACCGTTTGGATATGGATTTATTGCTCTATGGCAATCTGATTAGCCCTGCAGATAATTTGCCCCGCAGCGATGTTTTACAGCGTGCTTATGTACTAAAGCCTTTGGCAGACATCGCCCCTGCGCTGTCATACCCCGGGGCACAGGAAAGTATGGCTAGTTTGTGGCAGGCAAGCCAATTAGGCCAGGTAATAAAATCGATACCAATGGAGTTTACTGATTAGCCTTGTTGGCTAGTAGGCTTGCTCTCAAGTAGGCCTAGCCATGGCGTTTATCTGCGCCACCTTGATAGCCTCCCCCAGCGCCTTACCTTGTTTGCCTAGAGCCATTAAATCTTGCGGCTTTACTTTATTGGCGGCCGCCAAATCCACTTCAATTTGTTGCCACAAGCTGGCACTAAAGCTAAGTTCGGGTAATTCCATCTGTCCTTGACTGTGTAGCAGGCCAATTAGTTTCACCAAACGTTCAAGTTGGTTGGGGTTTTTAAATGCCCCACAATTACCGAGTAGAATATGCTTTTGTTCGGCATGCAATTGTGGGTAGTGAGATAGCTGGCGTTGGTGCATGCTTAGTTGTACGCATAGCTGCAAGGTTGCCTTGGGTAGGCGAAGGGCAGCGCCTAGGCTTTCTAATTGTGGTTTATTTAAGGCCTGTAGCAAAATAGCTAGGCGCTCATCTGGGTCCGTTAGCTGGTGGCTGGCGGCTTGTAAAATACCGAGCGGGTTTTTCTTGCGTTGTAATAGCTTAGTAAGAGCAGGTGCTAATTGTTGGAGGGCACCCAGTTCAAGCAAGGTAGTAAAGTAAATCCAAGGGCTAGGGCTGCGCATGGCTTTGTGTGTTTCATGCCAGAGGCGTTCTTTAGCAATTTCTTCCAGTTCACCAGAAGCGACTAGTTGTTTGGCCAGTGCCTTGGTTGCAGGTGCGATTTGGAA
The DNA here is from genome assembly GCA_003521845.1 of Oceanospirillaceae bacterium. Lineage (GTDB taxonomy): Bacteria > Pseudomonadota > Gammaproteobacteria > Pseudomonadales > Balneatricaceae > Njordibacter. The sequence continues at coordinate 20,361 of DPHB01000043.1, forward strand.
ACCAAGGTGATGCAGGTGGGCATGGAAGCGCGCTAAGCGTAGTATGCGTAATGGGTCTTCGCTAAATGCAGGTGATACGTGACGCAGTATTCGTGTCTGTATATCGGTTTGTCCATTATAGGGGTCAATAAGCTGCCCGGCGCTATCTTCGGCTATGGCGTTGATGGTTAAATCACGACGTCGCAGGTCTTCAGGTAAGGTGATATCGGGTGCGGCATGCACGGTGAAGCCTTTATAGCCACGGCCCGCTTTGCGCTCTGTGCGTGCTAATGCGTATTCTTGCTTGCTGGTAGGGTGTAAAAATACAGGGAAGTCTTTGCCGACCTGAGTATAACCCAGGTCCAGCAAGTCTTGTGGACTAGCACCCACAACCACATGGTCATAGTCAGTTACGGGGATGCCGAGTAGTCGGTCTCGTACGGCTCCGCCAACGATATAGGATTGCCAGTTTTGTTGCACTTAGTCCACTTATCGGGGCCTGTTGTTTAAATTAGGCACACATTTGAGGGTGGGTAGTACAGAAGGAATTGAAACCACCTTCTAGACTGTATACGTCACCAAACCCTTGATTGATAAATACTTCGGCTGCTTGCATGGAGCTAAAGCCTTTGTAGCAGCATACAACAACTGCCTTGTCCTTGTCAGCCTCACTTAAAAATGCGGCGATGTTGCTGTTGTCGATACGCTGGCTGCCTGTGATGTGGCTGTCATTATAGCTGTTGGCGTCACGAATATCCAAAACGTAGGCGCCAGCGTCAATTTTGTCTTGTAGTAGAGTGGGGTTCAGAATCTGTAGTTTGGTCATGTTCGTACTCTCTATAGTTCGATTATTTCTAATTAAGTTAAAGCTAATATTAGCAGAAGCTGATGTTAGACACAAGCTGTTTTGAAAACGGCTTTATCGTCTAAGCGTACCATCTTCAAGTGGCCACCCCAAACGCAGCCCATATCTAGGTTCACTATGCTTGCTACGCCGGTTTCACCTTCTAATGCAGCCCAATGGCCAAATACTTGTTGATACTCGACTTGGCTGGGGTGGTTAAACCAAGGGGCAAAGCCTGCTGGTGCTGTCTGAGGTTTGGCTTTGGCTGTTAATTCCAGCCGCCCCTGCGCATCGGTAAAGCGCATACGAGTAAAATAATTAGTTATACAGCGCCAACGTTCTGGGCCTGTTAGGCCTACCTGCCAAAGGCTTGGTAAATTGCCATACATATTAGCAAAGTATGCTGGTGCTTGTGGGCCTATGAGAATGTGATGAATCTCCATTGCTAGAGCTTGTGCTGTAGCTAGGTCCCAGCACGGCGGAATGCCGGCATGGGTCATTACGGTTTGCAATCTTGTGCTGGAGTGCAAGAGCGGTAGTGACTGTAGCCAAGTCATTAGCTCGGCGCGATCGGGTGCTGAGAAGATAGCGGCTAATGTGGGGTCTATTGCCAAGTCTGTCGCATGATGATGCAAGGCTAATAAGTGCAGGTCGTGGTTGCCTAATACCACCTTGGCACGCTTGCCCATACGCATGATGAAACGCAGTGATTCGAGGGATTGCGGGCCGCGATTAACCAGATCTCCGGCCACCCAGAGCTTGTCATCTTCGCCAAATTTCACACGCTCTAGCAGACGCTGTAAGGGATCTAAGCAACCTTGCAAATCACCAACAGCGTAGGTAGCCATTAGTGCAGTGCGTGGGGGTAAGCTAGGGTAAAGGGTGCGATTTGAGCGGTGAATTCGTGGCCATCTGCCGCCTTCATGCCGTACTTGCCGCTCATGCTGCCTACTTGCGTACCCAGTACCGTACCACTGGTGTAACGGTGTTCTTTACCGGGTTCGATAACAGGTTGTTGGCCGACTACGCCGCTGCCACTAACTTCTTGTGATTCGCCATCGCCATTGGTGATTAGCCAGTGGCGGTCCAGAAGCTGCGCACTTTGCTTGCCTTGGTTGGTAATAGTAATGTGATATGCAAACACATAGCGGTTGCGGTCTGGGTCAGACTGTTCGGAAACATACTGGCTATCAACCTGCACCGCAACGTCGTATTCATCAATATAGGTATCTGTATTGGTGTTTGGCTTGTCGTGAGTGATTTGGTCAGACATATTAATTGCCTTCTTGTTGTGTGTGCTGATGGTGATAATTGCTTATTTTCACATAATCTGCAACTGTTAAACGTTCTGGACGCAGGGTAGCGTCAATGCCAATTTCTTCCAGTTGCTCGGCGGTTAGCACGCCTTTGAGGTTGTTACGTAGGGTCTTGCGACGTTGTGCGAAGGCGGTGCGTACCAAATTGCTAAAATTTTTGTGATTGTCGGCCACGTGCGGAAGGTCGTTGTAAGGTACCAAGCGTACTATGGCAGAGTCGACCTTAGGGCGGGGGTCAAATGCTTCGGGGGGCACTTCAAACAAGTTTTCTACTTGGCAGTAATACTGTGCCATGATACTTAGGCGACCGTAGTTGTTTTCACCGGCTTGCGCCGCAAGGCGCTGCACGACTTCTTTTTGTAGCATAAAATGCATGTCCAACACTTGTTCGGCATGCTCAAGCAGGTGAAATATCAAGGGTGTGGAGATGTTGTAGGGTAGATTGCCTACTATGCGCAATGAATTAGGTTGATCATTAATCTGAGTGAAATCAAATTTCAAAGCGTCAGCTTCATAGATGCGTAAGTTATCCCCGTAAGTGGCAAAACTGATGCGCAGGCGCGGGATTAGATCACGGTCCAATTCAACAACGTCTAGGGCGCCGGCAGCGGCTAGCAAGTGTTTGGTAATGGCGCCTAAACCAGGGCCAATTTCTACCAAACCTTGGTTTGCCTGAGGGCGAATGCTCGCCACAATGTGACGAATAATACCTTGGTCTTGGAGGAAGTTTTGGCCAAAACGTTTGCGCGCTTTGTGCTTGTTATGTTGCTGAGATGACATATTTTAATACTACTTTTAATGCTTTTTAATGAGTTGTGGCTTGGGTGTTTTGTGGCCCGATCTAGTTTCTGCTGTTAGGCCGTCATCAACTTGGCTTGTTGAATGGCTTCGAGCAAACTGCCAGCGCTAGCGGTGCCGGTACCAGCTAGATCCAAGGCTGTGCCATGATCAACAGAGGTGCGAATAATAGGCAGCCCCAGCGTGATGTTAACCGCGGCACCAAAGCCTGCGTATTTTAGCACAGGCAAGCCTTGATCGTGATACATAGCCAGAACACAATCCGCATGTGCAAGATTGTCTTGGTTAAACAAGGTATCTGCCGGTAAAGGGCCGATAAGATTTATGCCCTCTTGGCGCAGGCCTGTCAGAGTGGGGATGATGATGTCGAGTTCTTCACGTCCAAGATGGCCATCTTCACCGGCATGAGGGTTGAGCCCACACACGTAAATAACTGGATCTGGTGTGGCAAATTTCAGTTTTAGCTCTTGGTGTAGGATTCTTATCACCTGTTGCAAGGTCTCCGGTGTTACCGCCTTGGCCACCTCCGATAAAGGTAAGTGGGTAGTAACAAGGGCGACACGCATGGCCTGACAGGCCAGCATCATGACAACTTTTTGTTGCTCACAACGGGTTTGCAGGTATTCAGTATGGCCACTAAACGGGGTGCCAGCATCATTGATCACGGCCTTGTGGACCGGTGCTGTGACCATGGCATGGGCACTGCCGTCCAAACAGGCGTCACAAGCCAAATCTAAACTATTGAGTACATAAGCGGCGTTGTCGGTATTCAAGGTGCCAGCGACACTGGGACTGGCTAATGGCGTGTGCCAAACAGTGAGTTGATTGTCTTGTGGTGGACTTGAATCGCTAGCTTGCTGCGGGTTAAAGGAGCAAATCTTGATATCTATACCAAGCAATTGTGCACGCTCTTGTAGTAGCTGCTGGTCAGCCACGACAACGATTTCACAATCGGCATGGGGGCCGGCTAGTTGCAGGCATAGTTCTGGGCCGATGCCGGCAGGTTCTCCAGCCGTGACTAAGACCCGCGGCAGCTTCTGGTATGACAACCTAGCGTATCTCTACATAAGATTGGTTGCGCAGTTCGCGCAGCCAGTTTTCTAGTTCACTGGCAAACTTGCCATCATGCAGGGCCGTACGGGCCTTGTTGCGCAATACATTTTGACCGACATCTTTGGTCTGCCGCTCTGCAACTTGCAGTATATGCCAGCCTTTGGCGCCTTGGAAAGGGGCACTAAAGGCTTGTTCGGCCAAATCATCTAGTTGATTTTG
>DPHB01000043.1:24711-44454 GCA_003521845.1 Oceanospirillaceae bacterium
GCCAAATCATCTAGTTGATTTTGCATGTACTGGGGTAACTGGCCTGGGCTCAGCCAGCCCATATCGCCGCCTTTAAGGGCGGTGTTGGCATCGTCGCTAAAACTACGTGCCAGCTTGTAAAACTCAGTACCTTGTTGCAGGCGCGAGTAGATATCATCAATCAATGCTTTGGTGTCTGCCGCGGTGCGTATTTCATTGCTCAATACCAATATATGCTTGGCTTTAGTTTGTTCTACTTGCTGGATGGCTATGCCACGTTGTTCTATAACTTTGACCAAATGATAGCCACTGGCGTTACGCAACGGTGGGCTCACCTCATTGGCCGCTAGTTTAGCTATCGGAGCAGCAAATAATTCGGGCAGCTGGCTGACTTTGCGCCAACCTAGACTGCCGCCTTCTAAGGCATTGTTAGCATCGGAGTATTTGCTGGCCAAGCCAGTAAAGTCAGCGCCACTATCTATCTCTGCTTGTAGTGCTGCTAGCTTGTCCTTGGCAACGTCAACTTGCGCTTGTGTCGCTTGTGCTGGAGTGGCGATAAAAATGTGCGACAAAAGGTATTCAGTATCGGCTAGCTCTTGGCCTTGTTGGGATGCTAAAAATTGGTCAATTTCTTTTTCACTGACCTTGATGCGGCGTTTAACAGCAATCTTGCTGACTTCATCAATGGTCATGTTACGTTGAATTTCAGCGCGAAAATTGGCAACGGTTTGGCCGCTTTGGGCAATCGCCTGATGTAGCTGAGGCAGGCTTAGATTGTTATTTTTGGCGATGTTTGCCATGGCATTGTTGAGCATAGTTTCTGAAACTTGCACGCCTAGTTGATCGGCTTCTTGCAGTTGCAGAAGCTCAATAATTAGCTGTTCCAAAACCTGTGTTTGAAATATATTTGGTTCAGGCAAGACTGTGTTTTGGCGTTGATATTTTGCCCGTAACTCGGACATTTTAGTGTCTAGTTCCGAGTACATAATGACGTCATTGTTGACGACCGCTGTGATGACATCAACGTCTGTTGCAGCTTGGCTTGTGGACCAGGGTAAAAAACTGGCCAGCAAGGTGGCCGTAGCCAGCTTGCGCTTATAGTTAGTTAAAACGTTCATTGTATCCCGTAATATTTTTCATAAACTCTTGTATATCGGCATCACCCGTACCAAATAAGCGTGTATCACTATCACCTAGGCCTTTTAATTCTAGCTCTAAAAACAAACCATGCTCGTCGCCCGTTGCTTGATCGACATACCAATCGCGGTTAACGAGGCGAACCTTGTAGCAGCAATTGGCGTATTCAAGGCCGGCAATGCGGTCTAGTTGGCGGCTATTGGTAATGTCGTCCTTCTGCTGGGCAAAAAGAGTCCACTGTGGTGCCAGCGGCCAAATAACCGATGTTTGGGTTTGTATACTACTGGCCGTTTCGGTATAGCTGGTGGCGACTATTTGATTGCTTGCTGCCCGATAGCGAACGTTGGCAGACATGGCTTCAACCTCATTGGTTCGATTGTTCCAATCGACGCTTAGATTGCTACTGAGTTTATCGTTAAATTGATAATCCATCTGACCGTAAAAAGGCGAAGAAGTTTCCGTGGCGGTGGCGGTACTTGAAGATAATTGTACTTGGCGGTCATCCAGGTAGTGGATTTGGGCCAAAGAAAATTTGGCTTGTTGTTTGCCATCGGCCGCTAACACACGGCTGGATACACCTAAGGTGACGCGATTGGTGTCGCCAATTCTATCTGGACCATTGAAGCGATTGGCTTGGTATAGCGGTTTACCAATGGCGCTGGTGTCAAATACCGGCAGATCGTCTTGCTCCTGGTAAGGTGCATAAGCCCAATATAAACGAGGCTCTAGGGTTTGTTGACCGCCATTGGCTGTTGGTCGTTCAAACAATAAGCCCGAGTCTAGCTCCAATTGGTAGATGCTGCGGCCTTGACGGCTGGCAACGCCGGCTGGCGTATCGGTAAGCTGATAGAAGCTGGTCGGCAAGCTGAGTGTTGACTTGCTGTAAGCATAGCTGGACTGCCAAGCGTATTGCATTGATGGTGTTAGGTGAACACGCTGGCCATTGATGGCGCTCAGGCCTGTTAGACTTGCGTGACTGCCGCGCTGAAAATGGTCGTAGCTTAATGCATATTGCCATATGGCGTCTTCCGCCAACTCACCATTACCTGATAGGTGGGCATAGGGTAGTAGATTATAAGTAGGCGCGTTGGTAGTTAGTTGCTGATGTTGCTTGAAGCCCAGTGTGACCTTGTTTAATGCATCTATACCGACCTGGTAATTAAACACCATCTCGCTAGTTACTTTGTTTGCGTCAGCTTGAGTAGATGCGTATTCATAGTTGTCGAACAGTGCTATATCACTAGCGCGGGCAAGCTTTATATCAGCAGACAGTTGCTCATTAAATTGACCACTAAAGCTATAGTCAGCATACCAACTGTGGTTAGATGATTGCTTGTCGTCAACGGTGATCAGGGTATTGCTTTGATGTATACCGCTGCTGCCTAGGTAACGACCTTGTGATGTTAGGTGAAGGCCACGATGTTCTTTATAGTGGGGTGTGACGATGGCGTCATAATTAGGCGCCAGGTTTAAGTAATAGGGGGTGGCCAGATAAAGGCCAGCATTGCTACTGGTGGATAGCTGCGGGTAAAGAAAACCAGAGCGGCGTTGGTCATCAATGGGGAAACTGATCCAAGGTAGATAAAATATAGGTACTGGGCCTAGGCTCAATACTGCATTACGAGCCTCACCGACACCTTTCTCTGGCAGGATGTCTATACGCGAGCTGGCAATATTCCAGCTATTGTCAGTCGGAGGGCAAAAGCTGAAAGAACCATCTTGCAGCACCATGCTGTCATCGCTGTTGATAGTGATGCTGGTAGCTTGGGCGCGTAATTCACTAGCAAACTGCACTAGTTGGGCATCTTGTAGGCTAGACTGGCTGCGGTCCATGTTAAAAACACCGTTAGCGGCAGTAATGAGCATGCCAGGGCGACGGTATTCGACGTTGTCATCGATGTGAATGACATCGGTATTGCTATCTAAACTGATTAGTTCGCTACTTAGGCGTTGGGTGCCTTGTTGCATGACAACATTGCCACGTAAGGTGGTGATGCCATTATCAAATTCGCTGGTATCCGAATCGGTATGAATAGGTTGGGATGCAGTGGGCAAGCTGCTGCCTAGGGTGTCAAACATCAACGGTTGATAGCTGCCAGAGCAATAATTCAGTTCTGTACTGGTATGCCACTGCCAGTCTAAATGTTGCGCTGTGTCTGCAGCTTGTAGGGTGCCAAAAGGCATTATCGACACCATTACCATGCTTGCTGCCAGTGATTTAGGCGACACAGGTTTTAGTGGGCTAGGAAGTCTGGTTAATAGGGAATACTGATTTAACAAAAGAAAATCCAAAATCAAGAAGCGGTTGAACTTGAAAAACGCTGAAACTGGCGCCAATAAATGGTAAGTTTAAACCACAAATCAAGCTTGTGGAACTGCAAATAAATAGGATTCTAGTTTGAACGGATATTTAGTTGGAAAAAACGTGGCCAATCATCGCACTGGCATGGTTATTGGTGCGCTTATAGGTCTGGCTTCGGGTGGTTTTGTTGGCTTATTGTTTGGTTCGGTGATTGGTTATCAGGTAGATAAACTCATACGCCGCTTTTCAGGCGTTGAGCAGTGGACTCAGGAGAAGGCGCAAAGTGCTTTCTTTGATGCCACTTTTGCCGTCATGGGCAAAGTTGCCAAGGCGGATGGTCGCGTTACCCAAGCGGAAATACAGTATGCCGAAGCAGTGATGGCGCGTATGCAATTGACGGGCGATCGTCGCCAACGTGCCATTGAATTGTTTGGCAAAGGCAAAACCGTGGGTTATGAACTCACCGATGTATTAGAACCCTTACGTCGTGCACTAGGCCGCAGTAATGCTCAAGCACGTATGATGTTTGTTGAAATACAATTGGCCGCTGCCCTTATTGATGGTGAGTTTAGCCCAGCAGAAGGTGTCGTACTGGGTGAGATGTGCAAGCTGTTGGGAGTAACGCAACGAGAATTTGAAACCGTGGCAGCGCGTATGGCGGCCGAACACTCGTTTCACCAGCAGCATCACGATGGCGCCCAGGCCAAACCGCAGGCTGGTGAAGTTGAGCAGGCCTACGGAGTGCTTGGTGTAGCACAAAATTGTGACAATAAATCGCTTAAACAAGCTTACCGCCGCCTTATGAGCCAACACCATCCAGACAAACTGGTTGCCCAAGGCTTGCCGGACGAGATGATGCTGCTAGCCAAGGAAAAGACTCAAGAAATTCAAGCTGCTTATGATGTGGTGAAGCGTTCGCGTAAGTAAGCAAACGGCTTTATCGTTCATTGCGTACCCAAAGCATTCGCTTCGGTCATGGGGCATGCTAAGCGTAGCGCACCCCGTCATTGCGAGCGCAGCGAAGCAATCTCTATCAGGCAAGGTGCAGGTTCGCAGAGATTGCCGCGTCGTACCTCCTCGCAATGGCGGGAGTTTTTAGCGAGCACACAGTACACCCGGTCATTGCGAGCGCAGCGAAGCAATCTCTATCAGGCAAGGTGCAGGCTCGCAGAGATTGCCGCGTCGTACCTCCTCGCAATGACGGGAGTTTTTAGCGAGCACACAGTACACCCGGTCATTACGAGCGCAGCGAAGCAATCTCTATTAGGCAAGGTGCAGGTTCGCAATGACGGGAGTTTTTTAACAGGTCCCACAATGGGTTCTTTTTTATTTAGTATTACAGGATTTTAGCATGGCTGATTTTTTAATTGCCCCCTCTATTTTGGCAGCTGACTTTGCACGTTTGGGTGAAGAAGTTGAAAACGTCATTGCATCAGGTGCCGACGTTGTTCACTTTGATGTTATGGACAATCACTATGTACCTAACCTGACTATTGGTCCTATGGTGTGCAAGGCATTACGTGATTATGGCGTGACTGCACCTATCGACGTGCACCTTATGGTGAAGCCAGTTGACCATATGATTAGTGAGTTTCTAAAGGCAGGCGCTAGCTATATTACCTTTCACCCAGAAGCCAGTGAGCATATCGACCGTTCTTTGCAAATGATTCGTGAAGGTGGTGCCAAGGCCGGCTTGGTCTTTAACCCCGCCACACCACTGCATTATTTGGACCATGTCATGGATAAGTTAGACATGATTCTATTAATGTCGGTTAACCCCGGTTTTGGTGGTCAGAAGTTTATTCCCAGCACTTTAGACAAGTTGCGTCTCGTACGTGAAAAAATTGATGCCTCTGGTTTGGATATTCGCCTAGAAGTGGACGGTGGCGTGGGCGTTGGTAATATTGCCGACATAGCCCGTGCCGGTGCAGATACCTTTGTTGCCGGTTCGGCCATTTTTAATACCCCAGACTATGCCGCCACCATCGCTCAAATGCGTGATGAGCTAGCCAATGCCTGATAGCGCTGCTGGTTACTTAGCACCTTTAGATTTTGCCCCCAAAGCGGTACTTTTTGACCTTGATGGCACCTTGATTGATAGCTTGCCAGACATAGATGCGGCCATTAAAAAGGCGGCAGTCGCTATGGGCTTGCCGGCCCCGACCCTAACCAAGGTGCAAGCTTGGATTGGCAACGGTGCTGGTGCTTTAGTGGCACGGGTGTTGGCTGATAGTCTGCAGTTACCTACCCAAAAAGACCCCCGCCATGACGCTTTGTTGGCTGGATATATGCAGGCTTATGCCGAATTGGAGCATGCCTACAGTCATATCTACCCTGGTGTTGAGTCCTTGTTGCAGTACTGGCAGGCGCAAGGTGTGAAGTTGGCTGTGATTACCAATAAAGCAGCGCGTTTCACACCGTCTATCTTAGACCATTTCGGCATCTTGCCGTATTTTGACGAGGTGTATTGCGGTGATACCTTTGCCGAAAAGAAACCTCATCCCATGCCCCTGCTTAAAGCCTGTGAAGCCTTTGCCGTCGAGCCCCACGAAGCGCTCATGGTGGGTGACTCGCGCAATGACGTCGGTGCCGCGCACAATGCCCATGTGCGTTGTTTAGCGGTACGCGGTGGTTATAACCACGGTGAAGATATTGCCTTGGCCAATCCAACCTGGATCGTAGATAGCCTGGATCTGGTTAAGCCCTAACTTGTCGCTTAGCAATAGCCTTAGTTGCCCAGTCTTGTTGGGCGGCATTTTGGTTGTCTTATATTTATGCCTTAGTTGCCGTCAAGCTTAGTGACAGGTGTTAAAGGATGTGCTAGTGTACTAGTACATTGATACGATGATTAATAACAAATCGAAACATAATGAACCATCTAGATCTAGAATCCGTGGCCGCCTATATGTTGGCGCAAAAACAATTGCCTGACATGGTGGAGGCCCTAGAGGCATTACTCACACCCTATGAACAAGACGAAGTAGTGCATCGATTACAAATATTCGCTTTGTTAGTACAAGGCGTACCGCAGCGTGAAGTTGCAAAACAGCTTGGCGTTGGCATTGCAACGGTTACCCGTGGTTCCAAAGCCTTACAAGCCGGTAAATTTCATCCTGAAAAACTCAGTCGTGGACACAATTAATGAACACCAACAAACCGACACCTATCCAGGTACCTCGTAAACCGCAATATATTACCGTGACCTCTGAGTGTGACTTTTTTGAGGTGTTTAAAAAGGTTGCAGCTGACTATGACAACTGCTTTATGTTGGAATCTTTGGGCGAAGACAGCCATATCTCACGCCATTCCTTAATCGGCTTTGACCCACAGCAGGTAATTTCTGCCAGTGGTAATACTCTCACTATTGCAGATCGTGCAGGCAATAGGCAAAGTTACGAAACTGACAATCCTTATTACCTGCTACGTGAACTAGTGCCACAGAACGTGTTAAGCCGCAAATATGCCGGTGGTTTGATCGGCTATATTGGCTATGATGCCATGAATTATTTTGAACCCAGCCTCAAGCTGCAAACCAGTGATTGGTTTGATGGCTTTCGCTTTGGGGTTTATCTAGACGGCCTAATTTATGACAAGATGACCGGTGAAGTGATTTACTTCTATTATGAAGACAACCGCATTGACCTAGTCAAACAGATGTTGGCCAAACCTACGCCAGACAAAACCCAACTACAAATTCAGCCAGTCGGTGAAGACATGACTCAGGCCCAGCATGCTGAAGCTGTGGACACGGTTAAGCAAGCCATCGTGCAGGGTAAGGTTTTTCAATGTGAGGTGGGCTTTAAGTACCGCTTTAACATGCAAGGCGATGCCATCAACTTGTATGAGCAGATGCGTGAGATTAACCCATCACCACAAATGTACTATGTACGTTTTGGGGAGCAGCAGATTATTGGTGCTAGCCCAGAATTATTGTTCCGCTTGCGCCAAGGCGAAATGGAAACCTACCCACTAGCTGGGACCACTAAGCGTGGTGCCACGGGCGAAGAAGACACCATCTTGGCTCGCAATCTACTTAACGACCCCAAAGAAATCGCCGAACACAATATGATTGTGGACCTGCACCGCAACGATATAGGTCGGGTGGCACGCTTTGGTAGCGTCAAGGTGCGCAGCCTAATGGACATCAAACGCTTTAGCCACGTGCAGCACATCTCCAGTGAAATAGTTGGCATCTTGGCACCGCAACACGATATGTTTAGTGCGCTAGCAAGTAACTTCCCAGCCGGTACCTTAACCGGTGCGCCAAAAATTGAAGCCATGAAAATCATCGATGAACTAGAAGTCGATGGACGTGGCCCCTATGGCGGAGCCGTGGGGCAGTTTGGTTTTAATGGCGACTGCACCTTTGCCATACCTATTCGTACTATCTTTGCCAAGGGCAACGAAGCCTACGTGCAAACTTGCGGTGGCAACGTTTATGATTCTAATGCTGCCGATGAATATGAAGAAATTCAGCGTAAGTTTGCCGGTACGCGCAAGGTGTTGAATCAGTTTATGGAGTCACCAGCATGAAAGTGATGATTATTGATAACTATGATTCTTTCACCTATAACTTGTATCAGTACATCGGTGAGATAATGGAAGAAGCCCAGCGTATGGGGCGCGTTAGCGACTTTGAAATTGTGGTCAAACGCAACGATGAAGTGAGCTTATTGGATGTGGCCGTATCAGCCCCAGATCGCATTATTATCTCACCAGGCCCAGGCTCACCGGATGACCCCAAGTATTTTGGCGTGTGCGCGGATGTGATCACTCAACTAGGTCCAAAAATCCCCTTGCTTGGGGTATGTCTTGGCATGCAAGGTATTGTGCATTGCTTTGGTGGCAAAGTGGGCTTAGCCAAGTTGCCCATGCATGGCAAGGTCAGCCCAATTAGTCACAATGCTAAAGGCTTATTCCGAGATATTCCCGATAATCTGGAAGTGATGCGCTATCACTCCCTAGTGGCAGAACAAGGTTCAATACCCGATTGCTTAACTGTGACGGCCACCATTGCCGAATTGGAAGCTGCTGAAGAGGCAGAAATTATGGCGGTCGAGCACAAACAATACCCAATTAGCGGCATACAATTCCATCCAGAATCCTTTGCCACAGAAGGCGGTAAAGAACTCATTCAAAACTTCCTGTTTTGATCACCGGGGACTGGCTTTTTTGCGCAGCAAAAGTGCCTGTCCCTTAAGTTAAAGCAAAAGGACAGGCACTTGTTAACCGCTGCGCGGTCAAGCAAGATCCAATCCCCTTTGCTACGCGGCTAAACAAGAGCCAGTCCCGGACCCACCTGGGGCTGGTTTTTTTGCGCAGCAAAAGTGCCTGTCACCATCGACCCAGCTTTCAAGCATTCAGCTTTTCCACCCAAGCCAAATACCCAGCCTGATCCAATTCGCCCTGCCCGCTATCCACCATGGCCTGCCACTGCTCTGTACTACGCTCAAGTAACGGCAAGGTGACGCCTTGTTGGCTAGCCAATAAGCTTGCTTGCTGCATGTCTTTAAGCTGCGTGGTGGCCCTAGCACCGGGGGTAAAGGTATGGTCTACCATGCGTTGGCCGTGCACTTGCAATATTTTGCTATCGGCAAAGCCGCCACTTAAGGCATCGCGTACGCGGCTTGGGTCGGCGCCGGCTTGCTGGGCAAGGTGCAAAGCTTCAGCAACAATGGCCACACTAGTGCCAACAATCATTTGGTTGGCGGTCTTGGCAATTTGGCCACAGCCTTGGGGGCCGACATGGGTGATGTTAGTAGCCATGGCTTGCAATACGGGCATGGCCCTGTTGAGTTGTGTTGCTGTGCCGCCCACCATCACCGATAGATTGGCTTCTATGGCGCCTTTTTGGCCGCCAGATACAGGGGCGTCAAGGTAGTGAGCGGCGGCTTTATTGATTTGCGTGGCCAATTCTTGCGTAAGGTCGTAACGGCTGGTACCCATGTCAATAACCAAGGTGTCAGGAGCTAACTGCTTTAGTAAACCATGTTGGTCTGTGACTACGGCCTGCAAGGCCTTGGAGTCGGTGACACAGACAATAATAATTGCCCCTGGCAAACTAGCCGCCAGGTGCCCAGGTGTGGCATGCCAGGTGGCGCCTTGCTTTAACAACTGTGCGGCACTGGCGGCTGTGCGAGTGTGCAGGTGCAGGTTGAAACCTGCTTTGAGTAGGTTGCTTGCCATAGCTTGGCCCATGAGGCCGAGGCCAATAAAGCCTATTGCAGGTTTAGGGTTCATGGTATGGTGATGGCCTTGTTGAATTTGGGTTTACATTGAGGTCGCTCAGCCATGATACCCCTGTGTGCAAATATTTCCATGCTTTATAACGAAGTGGATTTTCTTGAGCGCTATGAACAGGCCGCGCAAGACGGCTTTACCGGAGTGGAGTGCTTATTTCCTTACGCCTACAGCGCCGCCGAGGTCAATGCCGTGCGCCGCGATGCTGGGGTGCAGCAAGTGTTGTTTAATACCGGTGCTGGTGCCAGTGCAGACGCCTGGCAAGCAGGGGACAGAGGCATGGCTTGTCACCCTGATGCGGGGGCCGATTTTCGCGTTAGTGTAGAGCAAGCTTTGCATTATGCGCGCAGCCTAGATACTAAGTTGGTGCATGTTATGGCGGGCTTGGTGCCGGATGATTTAACCTTGGCCGAAGCCGAGCAAGTGTACGTGGAAAACTTGTCTTGGGCGGCAATAGAAGCTACCAAAGCCAAGGTAACGCTCACCTTGGAAGCCATTAATCCCATAGACATGCCGGGCTATATGTTAACCACCCAAGAGCAAACAGCGCAGCTAGTGCAACGCATTGCTGCCGACAATGTAAAAATGCAGTTTGATTTTTTTCATTGCGAAAAGTATCAGGGCAAAAGTATAGAACGTTTTCGGCATTTTTCTCACTTGGTGGCCCATGTACAAATTGCCGGTGTGCCCGATAGGCACGAGCCGAATACGGGCAATTTGGATTATAAACAGGTGTTGGCTATGTTGCGGGAGCTAAACTATGCCGGCGCCATTGGCTGCGAATACCGCCCCCAAGGTGATACCCGCCAGGGTTTAGCCTGGCGCGAGTTAATGCTGTAGTAGGTGCTCCCTCCTTCACGACATTACGGCGGCCCCGTCATTGCGTACCTTTCCTGTCATTGCGAGTTCAGCGAAGCAAACTCATGCCGTATTGCACTTCGCCTGATGGAGATTGCCGCGGCCTTCGGCCTCGCAATGACGGTAAACGTTAAGCGTTCGCAATGATCTATTTAGGCACTACCCATAAAAAAGGCCAGGTGCATTGCACCTGGCCTTGGGTCTTGCGGATAACAGTTTTACTTAATAATTAAGCAAACCACCAACGTTCTGTTGCTTTACCGCCGTCCATTTCCCAGTTGGCAGCAACGTCATCACCATGCATAACGTTTTTGCCTAGGGCGTGGATGTTGTTGGCGAACATGGGGATCAAAGCACCGCCGTCATCGCTAATGAGCATCTGGCATTCGTGGTACATTTCACGACGCAGGTCAGTATTGGTTTCAGAACGGGCCGTTTTAACCAGCTCGTTAAAGCGGTCAGCCGCGGCACCGGTTTTCCAGTTGGTGTCGTTCCACTTAGTATCGTTGGTATAGGCCGCAGAGAACATCCAGTCTTCTGTTGGACGGCCACCCCAGTAACAAGCAGACCAAGGCTTCTTGTTCCAAACATTGGACCAGTAGCCATCTTTCGGCTCACGCAATACTTCAATGTTTAGGCCCGATTTAGCCGCTGAGGACTTGATCAGTAAGGCCGCGTCTACGGCACCGGCAAAGGCCGCATCAGAAGAAGATAGCTGAACTTTACTGCCGTCATAGCCGGCTTTCTTCAGGTGGAAGGCGGCCTTGTCTGGGTCGTAAGCACGCTGTGGCATAGCATTGTTGTGGTAAGGGTTGGCGGTAGAAATTGGGTGGTCATTACCCAAAGCACCGTGACCAGATAGGATCTTTTGAACCAATTCTTCGCGGTCAACCGATAGCTTGATAGCCATACGCATGTCGTAGTTATCAAAGGGTGCTGCATCAACACGCATAGGGAAGGTGTAGTGCAGGGTACCCGTGGTTTCCAATACTTTCACGTTAGGGTTGCGGCCCAACAAGTGTACGGTCTTTGGATCAACACGGCCTATTACGTCCACGTCACCGTTCATGATGGCGTTTTGACGGGCTACGGTATCTAGTAGGGAGATTAATTCCACTTCATCAAAGTGGCCGGCACCTTCTTTCCAGTAGTTGGGGTTGCGGTGCAACTTAGCACGTACGCCCGGCTCGTAGCTGTCCAGGATGTAGGCACCGGTACCAATACCTGCCGTCCAATCTAGGTTGCCATCTTTGTCTGGCATGATGGCAAAGTGATAGTCACTGGTGATAAAGGCAAAGTCGGCGTTGCCGTCATTGAGTTCAAATACCACGGCATTGCCGTCGATCTTGATGTCTTCTACGGCGGACAACAGGCCCTTGCCGGCTGATTTAGAGTCTTCGCCCATATGGAAACGGAAGGAGGTCACCACATCTTGTGGGGTTAAGGTCTTGCCGTTATGGAATTCAACACCTTGGCGAATATTAAAGCGCCAGGTTTTGGCACCGTTGGAAGGTACGGCAGAAGCGGCCAGCTCTGGGCGTAGTTGGCCATCAGGACCTACTTCCATCAGGTGGTTACAATAAGCATAACAAACGCCTTGAGACATACCATTTTCGTGGGTGCCTGGATCAAGGGAGTCCGTAGTAGAACCATGTGGGATACCCAAACGGAAGGTGCCGCCACGCTTGGGTGTGCCGGCCATGACATTGCCGGCCATGCTCATAGCAGCGGGTAGGGC
Source organism: Oceanospirillaceae bacterium (assembly GCA_003521845.1). GTDB lineage: Bacteria > Pseudomonadota > Gammaproteobacteria > Pseudomonadales > Balneatricaceae > Njordibacter. Next base: position 36,966 of record DPHB01000043.1, read on the forward strand.
GATGCCGGCTGCGACACTGGATGAAATAAACTGGCGGCGGTTTAGACGGCCGGCGGACAGTTGTTGTTTGATGGATTGAAGGTACTTGTCTTGCATTTTTTTTATTCTCCTAATGTACACTATTGGATGAAATCACCAAGGATAAAATAGGCGCTGGCCGTTTAAAACCACTAATGATTTCTAATACCAAAGTAGAAACTAGCACAAAAAATTCGAGAAGTTAATTATCTTTGCCATTAGTTTTACTAATTGCTAGGTATAAAAAACTTTGCCTCAAGGCGCCGGGAATTTTTCAAATAGGGCTTCCTTTGTCTGCGACTGCTTAGTAGTATTGATAGCGAAAATACAAAAATAATAGTGCAGGCAGTTATGAAAAACAGGCAGTATGCCTGCCGCTGAAGCTGCCATTTTGCGGAGAACAACAATAGTGCATCCGATACTAAGTACCATTATCCAACGGCTTGGGTTAGGTCTACTTACCCTCTTTATTGTTTCTATAATCATCTTTAGTTCCTTAGAATTTTTGCCGGGTGACTTCGGTCAAGCCGTACTTGGCCAGGCGGCTTTACCGGAAACCGTCGAAGCCTTTCGCCGCGAGCTAGGTTTAGACCGTCCACCTGTAGAACGCTATTTTATGTGGATCGGCAATGTGCTGCAGGGGGACTTGGGTACGGCCTTCTCCGGGCGTAATGCTTCTGGGGTAGACCGCTCCCGCGAAGTATGGAGTATGATTGAGCCGCGCTTAATGAATACCTTGTTCTTGGCGTCAATGACGGCCATTATTGCCGTGCCACTGTCTTTGTTTCTAGGTATTACCGCCGCCCTCTACCGCAATTCTATTTATGATCGAGTCGTTAACTCAACCACTTTAACGACCATTTCGTTTCCTGAATTCTTTGTCGCCTATATTTTGATTTTGGTGTTTTCTACCTACTTTAAGGTATTCCCCTCCCTAGCTAATATTTCCGATGACACCGCCTTCGGCGAAAAGATATACCGCTCCGCTTTACCGGCTATTGCCCTCACCATGGTTATTGTGGCGCATATGATGCGCATGACGCGGGCGGCGATTATCAACCTCTTGGCCAGTCCTTATATAGAAATGGCAGAACTCAAGGGCGTGAGTAAATCACAGATCATCCTGCGTCACGCACTACCTAACGCTTGGGCACCCATTGTTAACGTTATCGCCTTTAACTTGGCCTACCTAGTGGTAGGTGTGGTGGTCGTTGAAGTAGTGTTTGTGTACCCAGGCCTTGGGCAACTCATGGTTGATGCCGTGACTAGCCGTGACATACCCGTGGTACAGGGTTGTGCCCTCATCTTTGCCGGCACCTATATATTGTTGAACTTGTTTGCCGATGTCATTTCCATTATTACTAACCCAAGGTTGTTGCACCCACGATGAGTGATTCTAATAATAGTCAATCTACGAGCTATTCGGCGGCAGGCGAAGTCACCTTAGTGAAGGCGCGCCGTACCTTTAGCGAAAATTTAATTCGTACGTTGAAGTCAGCCCCACCCACGGCATGGTTTGGCATGTTGGTGATTGCTACTTATTTGTTTGTGGCCGTTTTCGCGCATCTATTGGCGCCCCATGGTGAAGCAGAAATATTCCCCTTGGCGTATGCGCCTTGGAGTGATGAGTTTATTCTGGGCACTGATGCCTTGGGGCGCGACGTATTTAGCCGTTTGATCTACGGCGCTCGAAATACCATTGGTATTGCCGTGGCGACCACATTTTTGGCCTTTATCATTGGTGGCAGTTTAGGCGTGATTGCGGCCATTAGTCGCAATTGGTTGGATCAGCTGCTAAGCCGTTTTGTGGATGTCCTGATGGCCATACCGTCATTAATCTTCGCCTTGATGTTGTTATCAATATTTGGCGCTAACGCAGTTAACTTGATCTTTATTATTGCCGTGCTAGACGCTACACGGGTGTTTCGCTTAACCCGTGCTGTGGCCCTCAATGTGGTGGTAATGGACTATGTAGAAGCTGCCCGCTTGCGGGGAGAGGGCTTGGGTTGGGTCATGCGTAAAGAAATATTACCCAATATTATGCCACCTTTAGTCGCCGAATTTGGTTTGCGTTTTTGCTTTGTGTTTTTGACCATTGCGGCCTTGTCATTCTTGGGAGTGGGTATACAGCCACCTACGGCAGACTGGGGCTCTATGGTACGGGAAAACGCGGGCCTGATTCAGTTTGCAGAGTATGATTTAACAGCGGCCTTAACACCGATGATTCCGGCGGCGGCAATTGCCTTGTTAACCGTAGCAGTTAACTTTGTTGTCGATTGGTTCTTACACAAAACAAGTGGCTTACGCGATGAGTAATAACAGTAAAGAAATTTTGCTAGAAATGCGCGATGTGGTTATTGATGGTTATAGCGATGATCGCTGGCACGAAATCATAAAAGGGGTTGATTTAACCCTGCACCGGGGTGAAATACTGGGTCTAATTGGCGAGTCCGGTGCCGGCAAATCCACCTTAGGTTTGGCTGCTATGGGCTTTGCCCGACCAGGCTGTAAGATCACGAGTGGTTCTATCAAGTTTGATGGTATGGAACTCACTGATATGCCAGAAAAAGAGCAGCGCAATTTGCGCGGTTCGCGTATCTGCTATGTGGCCCAGTCCGCGGCGGCCTCTTTTAATCCAGCCCATCGCTTGTTGGACCAGACCATAGAAGCCACGGTGCAATACAGCTTGCAGAGTGAAGCGGATGCTAAAAAGGACGCCCGAGTGTTGTATAAGGACTTGCAACTGCCTGAGCCGGACACCATTGGTGATCGCTATCCACATCAGGTATCCGGTGGTCAGTTGCAACGCGTGATGACAGCCATGGCCATGTCCTCACGGCCAGATTTAATTATCTTTGATGAGCCCACTACGGCCTTGGACGTTACCACGCAGGTGGAAGTGCTGGCCGCCATGCGCCAAATTGTGGAGCAGTTTAATACGGCGGCTATCTATATTACCCACGACCTTGCCGTAGTAGCACAAATGGCCGATAGCATTAAAGTATTGCGCTATGGTGAAACCATTGAAGATGCGCCTACACGTGCCATGTTGAGCGACCCCCAAGAAGACTACACCAAGTCTTTGTGGGCGGTGCGATCCATTGAAAAGCAGGCCGCACCAAGTGACGATATCGCCCTAGAAGTGAGGGGTGTTGATGCTAGTTATGGCAACAGTGTGAAGGTGCTAAGTGATGTAAATATCAAAGTGCCTCGCGGTCGTACGGTAGCCGTAGTGGGGGAATCGGGCTCGGGCAAATCGACTACTGCGCGAGCTATCACGGGCTTGTTGCCACCCAGTAAAGGTGAAATATTATTTAATGGCAAGGCTTTGCCTGCGGCCTTAAAGAACCGCAGTAAAGAGCAACTGCAACGCATTCAGATGATTTATCAAATGGCCGATACGGCCATGAATCCGCGGCATACGGTGCGCGATATAATCGGCCGCCCTTTGCAGTTTTATTTGGGCTTATCCGGTGCGGCATTGGACCAAAAGGTATTGGCGCTGTTAGAGCTTATCGAACTGGATGCCTCCTTTATGGATCGCTTGCCAGGTGAATTGTCGGGTGGCCAAAAACAACGTATTTGCATCGCCAGAGCTTTGGCCGCAGAACCCGAACTGATTATTTGTGATGAAGTGACTTCGGCGCTGGATCAAATTGTACAAGAGGGTATTCTTAAACTATTGCTGCGTTTGCAAGCAGAGCTGGATATTACCTATATCTTTATCACCCACGATATTGCCACAGTACGTGCCATTGCCGATGAAATAGTGGTGATGTTCCAAGGCAAGGTGGTGGAGCAGGGTAGTAAAGAGACCATCATGGCACCGCCCTACCCAGAATATACCGAACTACTCTTGTCATCGGTGCCAGAAATGGACCCAGACTGGCTGACTAATTTGCTGGAACAGCGAGCAAGTTAAATCGTTATTGCGGGTTACTTAAACTGTCATCGCGGTGCGCACACTCTGTCATTGCGAGCGCACACTCTGTCATTGCGGTGCTCACACGCCGTCATTGCGAGCGCAGCGAAGCAATCTCCATCAGCCAAAGTGCCAACTTAAAAAGGTTGCCGCGTCGCTGCGCTTAGCATGCCCCATGAGCGAAGCGAGTGCTTTGGGTACCTCGCAATGACGTTTGGTTTTTTGTCATTGCTGCAAGCATAGCTTGCATCCTTAGTAATAACATCAACGATTGAGGAAGCCTGACAAGATCATCCTGGTCTGCCTAATCCGACAATACGAATACCTTCGGCCTCTGCGCCGACTACTGAGTCTGCTGCGACTTTCGATTTTGTACCTAATCCCCCATTACAGGGCATTGTTTTGTTTATTAGCAAGGCTTTTTAGTGACCATTAAATGATAAAAATGAATATCAAAATAATTAAATGCAATAAGTGAAACCTGTACTAGGCTTAAGAATGTCCCGATCGCAACAAAAAATAAGCGACAAACAAAACATTCATAACGCTAGTGCAGCAAATCATCACAGCATTCAGGAGAGAGTAAATATCATGAGTGATATTCAGCCTAATTCAGCAGTATCCGTATTTAATCAAGCAGGTGAAGAACTGGCCACCTTAGAGGTCAATTCTGTACAACAAATGATACCCGAAGTTGGTGAAGCTTATCGTCTCATGATGATAGGAACTGAAGGACCTGTGTTGGCCGATCATTTCGTGGTTATTCGCTCGGGTAATGATTTAATTATTCGCTTAACCGATAACCGAGAGGTTGTTTTTGCTGACTATTTTGAAGTATGCCTTGTGCCTCCAGCTGACAGCTCAGGCCAAGAAAGCACGTTGCAGTGTTCGGTAGATGTTGCCGCTGATGGTGCAGATGGTGTTGCCATTGGCAGTGGTCCGCAATCAAACTATGAATTGGCGGCAGATGAATCTGTTCGAATAGTTTATGCCCATGGCAGCGAACAGGCCATGGCAGCTATTTTAGAAAGCCAACCTGGCTGGGTCGATTTATATGCTACCTATCTGTTGGCTAGTGCGTCGCCAGCACTTGCCGCCGCCGCATTTTCTCCTGCTTTATTGGGAGTGGGTGTCGGTACTCTTGCTTTAGCGGGCGGTGGTGGCGGTGGTGGCGCTCCAGCGTCGCCAGGGCCTACAGCCGCTGAAATAGCCCTACAACAGGTTGCAGACTATGCCGACGATGCTAACAAGCCGGAGCCGAGTGTAGAAACCTATCAAGATATAGGTGTGTCTGGTGTGAATATCGATAACCTTGCCGCCATCAATAGCGCCATTGATGCCCAAGGTGGCGCAAATGGCACTCCTGGTGATGAGGACGACAGTGAGGCAGTTGATACGCAGCAAGAGTTACAGAACATTATTGATGCTTATAACCGTGTCTTGGGCGTAGCAGATGGTACCCCCGGTAATGCTAGCAACCCGGACCAGAGTACATATGAAGCCATTGGCATTACAGGTATGGACGAGCCGAATGAGCTAAGCTTGTTAGGTGAAGTGTTGGATGGCAAATCCAAGGTAGAGGTAGATTCAATATCAGAGTTACAAATCTTAGCCAACGCCGTGCAAAATGTGATGAGTGCAGCCGCCGGTACGAAGGGAATACCGAGCCAAGCAGAACTTGAAGCCTTAGGTATTGAGGGCGTGACTCCTGAGAACCTAGCTGCCATTCAGAAAGCGCTTCAAAACAGCAGTGATGACGGTAGTGGTGTTGCTAGCGTGGAGAGTCTGCAAAACCAAGTGAATATTGGGATTGGTAATGAGCTTAGTGCCCTAGAAACAATCGCTAATTACGCTCATGACAGCTCTGACAATCCAGCACCAAGTTTGGAAGATTATGAAAATGCGGGTGTCACGGGTGTCACGCAAAGTAACCTAGCCGCGGTAAACGAAATCATTGATGCGGCAACTAAGCCTGAAGCTGATACACATGAAGAAATTCAAGCCCTTATTAGTGCGGCTAACGATAAACTCACCGCCATCGAAAAGATCGCCAACTNNGTGGAACATGTCACCAGTGACAACTTGGCTACCGTCAATGCCGCCATCGATGCGGCGACCAAAGAACAAGCCGATACCACCGGTGAAGTACAAAACATTGTGGACAATGTCTTGGCGACACCATCAGTACAACCGACAACGCCCAGCGCATTGGAAAAGATCGCTAACTATGCCGATTCGTCAACCAACCCCGTGCCAGAGCTGGCGGATTACGAAAGTCTAAATATTACCGGCGTGAGTGAGAACAATCTTGCGGCGGTGAACGAAATTATTGATGGTGTCACCAAAGGTGAAGCCGACAGCAAAGAAGAAGTACAAGCCTTGATTACCAATGCGGCCAATAAATTAGCCGCGCTGGAAATTATTGCCAACTACGCCCATGACAACACGGGTGAAGTACCGACCCTTGCGACCTATCAAGCAGCAGGCATTGAGGGCGTGAACGCCGGTAATGTTGCTGCCGTGAATGCCTTGGTGGATGCCGTAGAGCGAGTGGATGCCGACACGGTGGCCGAAGTTGAAGGTTTAATTAATGCCAATGCGGTGCAGTTAGCCGCCATCGAAAAGATCGCCAACTACGCCGAAGACAGCGCAGCGCATCCAACGCCAATCTTAGCAGACTACCAGGCAGCCCAAGTTGATGGCGTGACAGCCAAGAACTTGGCAGCCGTCAACGAACTGGTCGATGCGCAAGACCGCGAAGGTGCAGATACCGAGCAGGAAGTGGAAGCTTTGATCGCGTCCAATGCGGCTAGACTGACGGCATTGCAGAAGATCGCCAACTACGCAGAGTCGGCTAATAACCCTGTGCCAACAGCCGAAGATTATCAAGCGGCAGGTATTAACAACATTGACGCGCAAAACGTCGATGCGGTGAACGCCATTATTGACAGTGTTACCAAGCCCGAAGCCGATACCACAGGTGAAGTACAAGCCTTGGTCGATGCGGCTGCCAACAAGCTGGCAGCCCTAGCCATCATTGCTGATTATGCCGATAACAACACCAATACAGAACCGACTTTAGCACACTATCAAGCCGCTGAAATTGATGGCGTCAACGCCAATAACCTAGCCTATGTAAATACCTTAGTGGACGCTGTTGAGCGTGAAGAAGCGGATACGGAAGCCGAAGTCGAAGCCTTGATCAATACCAATAAGGTTGCCATCACGGCCATGGAAAAGATCGCCAACTATGCCGATTCCATGAGCAACCCCACACCAACATTGGCCGATTATACCAATGCCGGCATTACCCATGCCTTACTCACCGAGGCGACCTTGGCGGCAGTCAACGAACTAGTCGAAGCCCAAGAGCGCGAGGGTGCGGATACCCCCGAAGAAGTCTTGGCATTGCTAAATGACGTGGGTAACAAAACCAAGTTGGATGCCATACAAAAGATCGCCAACTACGCCCATGATAGCGACAACAATCTAGCCCCCGAGCTACAAGACTACGTCGATGCCGGTGTGGAACATGTCACCAGTGACAAC
>DPHB01000033.1 GCA_003521845.1 Oceanospirillaceae bacterium
CAAGGGAGGCGTATTATAGCCAAACCAAAACAAAGCGCAATAGCTTTTTGTAAATTAGTGACAAAAAGGTGCAAAAGACTGGAACCCGGGGCCTGACCTCTGCTAGTGGAACCACTAGTTAGTTCGTAAAGCGGGTATAGGTAGTCAGTGGAGACAGACAGCTTAAAACAAGAAAGGCCAGCTGACGCTGGCCTTTCTTTAGATTTAAAAGCCGAGGCTCTTATTTAACAACTGTTGTTTCTGTAACGTCGTCTTCAACGCCATCGTCGTCATTAGCACGAGGCTTAATCATGCGGCCAAAAATAATACCCACTTCAAACAATAACCACATAGGTACGGCTAGCAAAGTTTGGGAAATAACATCTGGCGGCGTAATTAGCATGCCGATGACAAAACAACTAACCAACACATAGGCACGTTTTTTGGCCAAGTTGTCAGGTGTCGTTGCGCCTGTCCAAATAATAAGCACCGTCGCAATAGGAATTTCAAACACGATACCAAAGGCAAAGAAGATTTTTAGTACGAAATCTAAGTATGCCGTGATGTCTGTCATTACGGCTACTTCTTCTGGACCGGTAGCCGTGAAGAAGCCAAACATTAGAGGGAAGACAACATAATAGGCAAAAGCAATACCGGCATAAAATAAGAAAATACTGGATACCAACATAGGTACCGCCAGGCGCTTTTCTTTCTTATACAAGCCAGGGGCAATAAAGCTCCAAGCTTGGTGCAGTATAAACGGCATGCCGATAAACAGAGCCAAGACCATGGTCAACTTGAAGGGTGCCAAAAAAGGCGACGCTACTTGCGTCGCAATCATGGTAGAACCTTCAGGCAATAAACTACGTAACGGTTCGGACAAGTATAAGTACAGGTCGTTGGAAAACGGGAACATTGCGGCAAAAAAGATAACCACTAGAACCACAGCTTTTAACAAACGATTACGCAGTTCCAACAGGTGCCCCATTAGGGGTAACTCTTGCGCCTTGTCCTGTTCATCCTTCTCGTATGCGGAGGAAGCATCACTCATGTTGTATTACTCAACAAAAATTCAGAATGACCGCTAGCTCTGTTTTGAGCCAGCTGAGTCTTTGGGTGTGCCTGTGGCAGCTTGCATGGCAGATAAGCTAGTGGGCTCACTGAAAGGCTGGGCACCATATGGGTCATCATCTTCGGCAGTAGATTCAACAGCGTCATTTTGCGTTTCTGTGTTAGCCACCTGCTCAGTTTCCACTGTGCTTTCCGCGTCAGCTTTGTTAGCCTCAACCGAATCAGCCGCCACAACTGGCGCTTCCATGATTTCTGTTTCTTCACGCAACTCAGCCATACGGGCCTTAATAGCTTCGCTATTGGCCTGGGATTTGCTACGAATCTCTTCTAAACGCAACTCTTCTTGGATTTCGCGCTGCACGCCACCGACGGTGCGTTTTGCCTTACCGACCCATTTACCAATGGTACGAGCTGCCACTGGCAAACGCTCAGGGCCTAAGATAACCAAGCCCATTACGCCGATCAGCATCAGCTCGGTAAAACCGACATCAAACATAAGTCAGCCGCTACTTTTCAGTTTTTTCTTTATCAGCTTCGGCAGCCTTGTCGGCTGTTTCGGCTGTAAAGGCAGCATCTTCCTGCTTTTCGATCTTCTTGGTGTCTTCTTCGGCACCGTCACTCATGGCTTTCTTAAAGCCCTTAACTGCACCACCTAGGTCGCCGCCAATGTTGCGCAATTTCTTGCTTCCGAACAACAATAGTACGATGGCCAGTACAATAACTAGTTGCCAAATGCTAATACCACCTAAACCCATGTTTTACTCCAAATATATAAAATTTAATAATTGTTATGTTTAAATCACTTTTCGCGATTGGCCTTTTCAACCAACCCCGACAAATCAAACCGTCGTTCCAGTTCAGCAAGTACCGCTGTGTGTTCTACATTTAACTGAGACAACATGACAAGGCAATGAAACCACAGGTCCGCCGTTTCGGCAATCACCTCTTTAGTCGTACCCGACATTTCGGCGTCTTTTGCTGCCAAAATTGTCTCGGTTGCTTCTTCACCCACTTTTTCTAGTATTTTGTTCAAGCCTTTGGCATGCAAGCTAGCCACATAAGAGCTTTCTGGGTCAGCATTTCTACGCTGTTCCAATACTTGTTGCAGAGCTTGTAATACATCACTCATGAATACATTTCCTTTGGGTCCTTGGCAACCTCTACGTCAGTTACCCAAACACCATCTTGCATACGCTTATAAAAACAATGGGGGCGACCCGTATGACAAGCAACCCCGCCGTGCTGAATTACCGTCATTAATATGACGTCGGCATCGCAATCCAAACGCATGTCTTTCAATTCTTGTACATTACCGGACTCTTCACCCTTGCGCCACAGCCGCTGACGAGAACGTGACCAATAGATAGCGCGACCTTCTTGTAGCGTCAATTGCAAGGACTCTTTGTTCATCCAAGCCAGCATTAAAATTTGGCCCGTAGCTTCATCTTGCGCTATGGCGGGAACTAAACCATCCTGGTCCCACTTCACTTCATCTAACCAACTCATGTCTTTACTTACCTGCTCGCCATAACCAAACTAGTGCTACCAACATGGCCAAACTACTCACTGGGGCATAATGCCACAAGGCCTGCCAATCAAGAGGCAAGGTTACTGCACCCGCAGCAAATAATACAAGCGCTAACCAAGGTATTTTTGTCGTAGACCTAGTGGTAACTTGCTCACTAGCCGCCTTAGTTTTGGCTTGTTGTGCCAAAGCATCATGCACCAAACCTGGCAATTGCGGTAGTTGTTGCGCCATATCTGGCCAGTTATCACGCAATTGACGCACCACGGTCTTGGGGCTCACCTGCGCCTTATACCACTTGCGCAAAATAGGCTGAGCTGTCTCCCACAAATCCAACTGAGGATAGAGCTGGCGCCCCAAACCTTCGATATTTAGCATGGTTTTTTGTAACAAGACCAACTGCGGCTGCACTTGCATATTGAAGCGACGCGCGGTTTGGAATAAACCTAATAACACTTGAGCAAAAGAAATTTCGGCCAGAGGTTTAGCAAAAATCGGCTCGCTGACAGCGCGGATAGCACCTTCAAACTCATGTACGGGAGTATCTGCTGGCAACCAACCACAATCTACATGCAGCTGCGCAATTTGACGATAGTCCCGTTCAAAAAAGGCCAGCAGGATACGTGCTAAATAGGCTTGATCTTCACGGGTAAGGCTACCGACGATTCCAAAATCCACCGCCATATATTGTGGCTGGCTAGGTGTCGCTGGATTAACAAAGATATTGCCAGGATGCATGTCAGCGTGGAAGAAACTATCCCTAAATACCTGAGTAAAAAAGATTTCTACCCCCACACGCGCCAGCTCTTTACGGTCAATGCCGGCGGCATCTATGGCGGCAAGGTCATTCACCTGCAAACCAAATATACGCTCTTGCACCAGCACCTTAGGGTTGGTGAACTGCCAATATATTTTAGGAATATACAGCAGCTCAGAGCCTTCAAAGTTACGCCCTAACTGACTAGCATTAGCCGCTTCACGCTGTAAGTCCAACTCGTCGTAGATGGTTTTTTCAAACTCGTCGATAACGGCCTGAGCACGCAAACGGCGCATATCCGGCACCCAAGTATGCAACAAGCTTGCCATGGCGCGCATCAGGCGGATATCACGGCGTATGGTACGCGCAATACCAGGACGAATGACTTTTACCACTACGGCTTCACCGCTGCTTAAACGAGCCGCATGCACCTGTGCCACAGAGGCCGAGGCAAGTGGATTTTGGTCAAATTCTTTAAAGGCACTACCTACAGACTGGCCAATGGCTTGCTCGATAATTTGTTGTGCTTCGGCACCCGCAAATGGCGGCACCTTGTCTAGTAAGCTAGCTAGAGGCTCAACCCACTCATCGGCCAACAGGTCTCGACGGGTTGCCAACAGCTGACCCAATTTAACAAATACAGGGCCTAGGTCAATCAAAGCGTTTTTAACACGCTCAGGCTCGCTGTCACGCACCGGCACCAGCACACGCCAAGGCATGAGCCACAAAGCGATACGCAATGCGAGAGGGATGGGGAGGCGCAACAAAGGCACATCCAAACGATGGCGAATGCAAACCCGTAATAAAGTAATACTGCGTAACAAAGCTTTCATAATGAGCTTATGGTTTTATGCCAAAATGCAAAGCCACAATACCACCCGTCATATTGTGGAAGCGGCAGTTAACTAAACCAGCTTGTTCCATCATACCTTTCAAGGTTTCTTGATCTGGGTGCATGCGAATGGATTCGGCCAGATAACGATAACTTTCTTCATCATCGGCAATGAGCTTACCTATTTTAGGTAGAATATTAAAAGAATAGGTGTCGTACACCTTAGTCAGCATGGGGTTATCAGTCTTCGAGAACTCCAACACCAGCAGGCGGCCGCCTGGCTTCAGTACGCGCGCCATGGATGCCAAAGCCTTTTGCTTGTCTGTCACATTGCGCAGACCAAAAGCGATGGTGATGCAATCAAAGGTGTTATCAGGAAAGGGTAAGCTCTCGGCGTTGGCTTGTACGTAGTTAACATTACCCACCACGCCCTTATCAATTAGCTTGTCACGACCTACCTTAATCATGGAATCATTGATATCAGCCAAGATTACCTGGCCTTCCGGGCCAACGATTTCGCTAAACTTCAGGGTTAGGTCACCAGTACCACCCGCCAAATCAAGCACTTTGTGGCCAGTACGCACACCGCTCATTTCGATGGTTTGCTTCTTCCATAACCGGTGAATACCCATAGACATAAGGTCATTCATGACATCGTATTTAGCTGCTACGGAATGGAAAACACCGGCCACCCGGCCAACCTTATCTTGTAGAGGTACTTCGGAAAAACCAAAGTGCGTTGTTTCCTTAGGTCCTTGATCACTCATGCAATATCTTCTTCAGTTAGGCCAAGTAATGCATTCTACTGGGCCGTGAATAATTTGTCTTGATTAAGGGCCGGCAAAACGACCGCCCTTACTGTTCTACTCGGTAGCTGGCTAGATTATTTACTGGGCTTTGACGGCCCGCTCTAGCGCTACCAAATGATCAACCACTTTGAGCATGCCTTCGTGACTACCCGCCATAGAAGCATTAACCAAATACTTACCATTTACCAACATGGTTGGCACACCGGTAATTTTCGCCCGCGCTGCTAGACGGTTGCCCTGACGTAGTTTATTTTTCAAATCAAAAGAATCGTAAGCCTTGTCAAAGTCGGCTTCGCTTACGCCCTGTTCAGCAAAGAATTTTTGCATGGCAGCGCGGGTGCTAATACGGCGTTGTTGTAGGTGCACGGCGTTATACATCGCTTGATGCGCTTGATCCAAAATACCTAACTGACGGGCAATATAGTAGCTCTTAGCGTAAGGCTCCCAGCTACGGCCAAACACCACGGGAACGGCAACAAATGCCACATCGTCGGCTTGTTGTTCAGCCCAATGGTGTAGCTTAGGCTCAAAGGCATTGCAATGCGGGCAGGAGTAACCAAAAAATTCATTCACAACCACTACATCAGCATTGCTCTTAATCGGCTGATCCAGCACGGCATAATCAAAACCTGCCTGGTAATCTTCTGCCACCGCTACGACTGGCAACAAAGCCAGCACACAAACCTTTAACAACTTATTTAGCATCTTATTCTTCTCCTGCAACACGTTAACAATGATTAAGTGCCTCTATTGTTACCATGCACTTAGTGGGACACCAGTACTTTTACGCTTTCTTTACCTAAGCATTATCTGCTTAAGGTTATGTATATGAAAATCTGGGCCATTGCCGCTCTATGACATCCATGTCACCGCGGCATAAGGTACATCCTGTACATAAAAAAAGGGTGGCCATGCCACCCTTTTCCAAACGTCAGTTTAGACCAACAGCACCTAGTTGGACAAACCTTGAATATAGCTAGAAACCGCTTCGATTTCTTTGTCACTCATCAAAGCAGCAACCTGACGCATAATTTTGGCGTCATCATTAGTCCGTGTTTCGGTACGGAAGGCTTTTAGCTGTTTGCTGATGTAGGCCGCATGCTGACCGCCAAGAGCTGGGAAACCAGCTTGTGCCATGCCAGCACCTGTTGGCGAGTGGCAAGCAGTACAAGCAGCAATGCTCTTAGCAGCATTACCAGCGCGGTACATCATTTCACCTGCTGCGACCAATTCTGGCTTGGCAGCACCGATGGAGCCGGTTTGGGAAGCAAAGTAAGCACCAATGTCAGCGATGTCTTGCTCGCTAAGATTGTCTAGCATGCCTGTCATTTCAACAACAGTACGAGCGCCAGAACGAATATCGTTCATTTGCTTAACAAGGTAACGTTCGCCTTGGCCAGCCAACTTAGGAAAGTTGCCTATCATGCTGTTACCATCTGCGCCGTGACAAGCAGCACATACGGCCGTTTTGCCTTGTCCTGCAGTAGCGTCACCAGCTGCGTGCGCTAAACTCATCCAGCCAAAAGTCATTAAAATGCATGCTAAAATTTTCTTCATGGGTATTCCCGTAACTATCCAGTAAGTTTATATGCAACCCGTATATTTTTACCGGTTTGCGAAATTTGGATGTTCACCACTATAAGGCCAAATTTGGCACATAGGGAGACAAAAAGCAGGGGCATTATAAAGCCCAGACCTTGCAACTTCAATCTTTAGACCCCTAACCCATACAAGACTTTTGCCCAACAAGGGTGGAAAATTCCCCAATTATTGACCAAAGTAGGTAAAATAGCGTCATCAAGTTATACCATGGCCTAAAAATGTCCGATCTTCATATTAATTTTCGTAGCGCAGAATTTCTTATCAGTGCTAGTCGTCTCAAGCAGTGTCCAGATGACTCTTTAGCCGAAATTGCCTTTGCTGGCCGCTCTAACGCCGGCAAGTCTAGTGCCATAAATGCCCTCACGCGCAACCCGCGTTTGGCGCGTACCAGTAAAACCCCTGGACGTACCCAGCTACTAAACTTTTTTCAGCTTAACGTTGAGGGTGCACGCCTAGTCGATTTACCCGGTTATGGTTACGCCAAGGTACCGCTCGCCATGCAACGCGAATGGCAAAAGCATCTTAATGAGTATCTCGAAAAGCGCCGTCAACTATGTGGCATTGTCTTGGTGATGGACATCCGTCACCCAATGCGCGAATTTGACCGCATGATCGTGGACTGGTGCCTCGCCTCCAGCTTGCCGCTACACCTGCTGCTAACCAAGGCCGACAAGGTAAACCGCAATGCCACCACCAACGCCCTACGTGACGTACGTAAAGGCCTGCCTAAGCATCCAGAAGGCCAGATCACCATACAAGCCTTTTCGTCCAGCAAAGGCACTGGGCTACCTGAACTAGAACGCCAACTAGTCAGCCTCATGAAACCGCATCTGCTACAAGAGGAAGAATTTGAGGAGAGTTTAGAGATGGAAGTAGAAAGTGGTGCCGATAGCTAGGGTCAGGCTTTCGCAAGCTCAAATTAGACCCGGTCACAGCCACCCTCAGTGACTCTCAAAATCAAGCTCAGGGATTTTGCTCTCAAGCCAGGCAAAAGCACGCGCTACGAAACGCACGCACAAAAAAAGCCCTGAAGTGAGGGGAAGCACTCAGGGCTTTTTTTGGTATCATCTCTGAAATAGTTACTGCACGCTGCTGCAGTTATATACTCTGAGTCTAGTTATTTGGAAAAGTTCAAAAATAATTTAAATTTAATTTTGAGACAAGATGGGTGCGGCAGCCCCAACGTCATTGCGAGCGCGTTATTCGTCATTGCGAGCGCAGCGAAGCAACCTCTTCGCACCGGCACTTCGCCTAATAGAGATTGCTTCGCTGCGCTCGCAATGACGAGGCGGTGCCCTTCGCAATGACGAGGTGGTGTCTGCGCAATGACGAGGCGGTGCCACCCGCAAATGGCAACGCCCGTTATGCTGTTAAATAGTACTATCAGTGGGCTTCATCCCAGTTAGCACCTACCCCCATCTCCACCACCAGTGGCACATCCAACTGCGCGGCACCTTCCATCGCGTCTTTAACGCCAGCCTGCAAAGTGGCTAACTGATCTTGCGCTACTTCGAACACCAATTCATCATGCACCTGCATGATCATGCGCGCGTCGATTGCTTGACTAGCCAACCACTTAGCAACACGGATCATAGCCAGTTTGATAATATCAGCAGCCGTACCCTGCATAGGCGCGTTAATAGCGGTACGTTCTGCAGCTTGGCGAGCAATGGCGTTGCGCGCTTTAATATTGGGCAAATACAGGCGACGACCAAAGATGGTTTCTACATAGCCCAGTTCCGCAGCTTGGGCGCGAGTGTTGTCCATGTATTCTTGCACCCCCGGGTAGCGGCTAAAATAACGCCCGATATAGTCCTGGCTTTCGCCCCTGCTAATACCTAGTTGTTTAGCCAAACCAAAGGCCGACATCCCATAGATCAAGCCAAAGTTGATGGCCTTAGCACTACGCCGCTGATCGCTAGATACCTGATCAGGAGCCACTTCAAATACTTCCGCTGCCGTGGCTCGGTGTACATCTTGGCCTTGTGCAAAAGCCGTCAACAAGCCTTGGTCGCCTGACAAGTGAGCCATGATGCGTAACTCAATTTGCGAATAGTCAGCCGCCATCATTATTTGGCCAGCTGGCGCTACAAAAGCATGGCGAATACGTCGCCCTTCGGCTGTGCGGATGGGGATATTCTGCAAGTTTGGATCACTGGAAGACAAGCGTCCAGTGGCGGTCACGCCCTGATGGTAAGACGTGTGTATACGCCCACTACCTTTATTAATCTGTAGCGGTAGCTTGTCAGTATAGGTTGATTTTAGTTTCGAGAGACTTCGATGCTCCATTAGTAAGCGCGGTAATTCGTAGTCTTGAGCTAACTCCTGCAGGACAGGTTCCGCCGTCGAAGGCTGGCCTTTTGGCGTCTTCTTTAAAATGGGCAGGCCCAGTTTTTCATAAAGAATAACGCCCAACTGCTTGGTAGACGCTAGGTTAAAAATTTCGCCTGCTAGTTCATGAGTGCTACGCTCCAGCTCCTGTAAACGTTGGCCAAGTGTCTGACTTTGCAAACCTAACACTGTGGCATCTACTTTGGCACCTGTGCGCTCTATGTTAGCCAAGACGCTAATAAGCGGTTGCTCTATATCTGTGTAGACCTTGGCTAGTTCTGGCTCTTGGGCTAGTAGATCATCAAAATGCATGCACAAACGTAGGGCAATATCAGCATCTTCTGCCGCATAAGGCACCGCTTGTTCTAAATCAATTTGATTAAACGTTAACTGTTTGGCGCCTTTACCAGCGATATCTTCAAACTTTAGGTTTTGGTGATCCAAATAAAGATGGGCCAAGTCATCCAGATTATGACGGGTTGCGGTAGAGTTATGCACATAGGACTGTAACATGCTGTCTTTGATCTGCGCTTGCCACTGGATATCGTATTTTGCCAGCACGTTCATGTCATATTTAAGATTTTGACCACAAATAAGCTGCTTTGGATTTTCTAGCAAGGGCTTGATCATAGCAATCAAACGTGCGCGGCTGATTTGATCTGGCGCACCCACGTAGTCATGAGCACAGGGAATATATACAGCTTCACCTGGCTTGATAGCCAAGGATATACCCACCAGCTGGGCTTCCATATAATCAAGGCTGGTGGTTTCCGTATCAAAGGCAAAGTAGTCTGCCTGTTGGCACCGCTGCAACCAGGCTTGCGCTTCACTTTCTGTTAATGCCAACTGGTAGTCAGTGCTGTCTACCTGTACTGGCACAGGCTTTGCCAGTGCCGGCTCACTGCTCGGCGCACCACCAAACATATCACCAGTAGCAGATGTGGTACTAGATGCTGGTGTGCTGGCCGGGGCCGCCGTGCTAGGTGGCGTATCGGCGGTCACACCTTCTGCTTGTAATACGCGCGCCCAATTGCCAAATTCCAGTTCTTCATACCAACCCAGCAAGGCTGCCTGATCTACTGGCTGCGGCTTAATTTCCAGCAAGCCATGATCCAGTTCTACATCTAGCTTGATGGTGGTTAACTGCTTAGATAACGGCAAATCGGGCAAGGCTGCGCGCAACTTCTCGCCAATCTTGCCGCCAATCTCATCGGCGTTTTCCATCAAGGTGGCAAGATCTTCGTAGGCTGCCAACCATTTCACCGCTGTCTTCGGACCAGCACCAGGTACACCCGGAATGTTATCCACCTTGTCACCGGTAATGGCCAAATAGTCAATAATCTGTTCTGGCTTGACACCAAATTTTTCTACCACACCATCACGATCCATATAGGTATTGGTCATGGTATTAATTAATTTGACGTGATCACTGACCAACTGCGCCATGTCCTTGTCGCCTGTAGATATCAAGGTATCCACACCCTGCTCCGTCGCTTGGCTGGCTAAGGTACCAATAACATCGTCGGCCTCAACGCCTGGAATCACTAGTAAAGGCAGACCCATAGCCTTAATGATGTTATGAATCGGCTCAATCTGTGGACGCAAGTCATCCGGCATAGGGGGACGATGCGCCTTGTACTCACTGTACATCTCGTTACGAAAGGTTGGCCCTTTGGCATCAAAAATCACGATGATGTTAGCGTTGGTGTAATCTTTGCGTAGGCTGCGCATCATATTGATGACACCCTTAATCGCCCCAGTTGGCATGCCTTTGCTGTTCGTCAAAGGAGGCAAAGCATGATAGGCACGAAACAGGTATGAAGACCCGTCAACTAGGACCACTGGAACAGAAACATCTTGCGGCATTGGGCGATCTCTATGAGGATGTTTGGTGCTCATTTCAGAGCAGCTTGGAAAACCCTAAGCCTATCATAAGCACAGCTAGTTTGCTGCTATCTTTGGCGCCACCTAGCCGCTATCACTGGGTGCTTTGTGCATAGAAATACTTGTATCCTGCTTCATCAAAGCGTACTATTTGCAGCCATTTTAGTCATCGCCCACATAAGTACTATGGCCGTTTATACACATCTATCCCACGCACAAATCGCTGAATATTTAGAACCCTTTAATTTAGGGGAACTGATCAGTTTTAAAGGCATCAGTGGCGGCGTAGAAAACACCAACTACTTTATTACCACTCAGGTACCTGGCCAGCCTAAGCACGACTCTGTGCTAACTTTGTTTGAAGACCTAAGCTACGAAAACCTGCCTTACTTTGTTTCCCTTACGGATCACCTAGTAGAGCATAGCGTGACTGTACCTGCGCCTTTACGTGACGAATTTGGCGTGGCCCTTAAACGCTTAGCCGACCGCCCTACCTTGTTGTTCCCACGCTTTGCTGGTGATCACTTGCCGCGCAGTGCTATTACTCCAGAAGCTTGCGCCATCATGGGCAAAGAATTAGCAGCAATGCACAAAGCAGGCCTTAGCTTTGATCTAGAGCGTGAAGCTCATCGCGGTCAAGCTTGGTGGACAGAATTGGGCCCTCGCGCCAGCCAATGTATTAGTGCAGAAGAAGGCGCCCTATTAATCGGGGCTATCAACGCCTATCAAGCCATGTTGCAACAAGGTGTGGATTTACCTAAGGGCGTGGTGCATGGTGATTTATTCCATGACAATGCCTTGTTCGACGGCACCAGCTACAGTGCCATTATCGATGTCTACAACGCCTGCACAGACTTTTTGCTCTACGACGTGGCTGTGACAGTCAATGATTGGTGTATCGCCGCTAACGGCAGTATTCGTGAAGACTTATACCAGGCCTTTGTAGAAGCCTACCATCAGGTTAGGCCTTTTACCTCTGCCGAGGCTGACTACTGGAGCATGATGCTACAGACCGCAGCCATGCGCTTTTGGCTATCACGCCTAGAAACCTACCACGGTTTGGATTCTCACCAACGCGAAGAAGGTGTGACGGTACTCAAAGATCCTGATGCTATTCGCGACATCTTATTGTTACGCCAAAAGCACCAGCATCCGCTACCTCAATAAGCGCACTCATTAACTAGTGGTTATGCGCTAACTCACATTGCTCTAGGCTCTTGCCTAGGCCATCAAAGTAACGCCATAGGTTATCCTCACCAGGCTTAACCTGCCAAGCTAGCAAGTCAATTTCCACTGCTTCAATACCTTGCGCCGCTACCTTGTTAAGCAAGGCTTGATTGGCTTCGGCATCGACTAGAATACAAGCCACCTTGTCGGCTTCAATAAGATCAAAAATCTGCTTTAAATTCTTCACCCCAGACTGACTACCCGACTCATCGGCAATGCTACCTAAACCAGTAATGGACATGCTGGTTTCATAGGGGCCAAGAGCATCATGGTAAGTGATATAAGCAACTTCATGTTGTTTAAAATATTGCTGCCATTGCGCCTCTTGTTGTAGCAATTTTGCTTCTAATTGCTGCCAACGTGCCGCTAAGTCGTTTTCTAAAGTAGGTTCCAAAGCAATCGCTTTTTCTACCATCGCAGCCATGGCATCGCGAGCAAAATCAGGGCTAGCCCAAGGGTGCAGACTGCCATGATCATGCCCGGCGTGGTCGCCATGCTCTTCGTGTTCTTCGTGTTCTTCGTGTTCTTCAGCGAGCCTATCCGCAGTCAAAATAAGTTGCTGATGATCTGCTTTACGGGCCATTATTTTTGTCAGATAGGGTTCAATTTCTGGCCCCAACCAGATGACCAAATCGGCTTCTTGCAAACGCTTCATGTGACTCGCACGTAGGCTAAAGTCATGAGGCGTCACCCCTACCGGCACAAGCGGTTCTTGCCAACCCAAACCTAAGTCAGCCTGCATCAAAGCTAAAGGACGGATGCTGGTTACCAGCTTTAATTCATTAATACTTTGCGCGTAGCTGCAAGCAGCACTTGCGAAACCAAATAGCAAACCAGCAATCGCGGCTAACTTGCGTACAGATGGAACAACAGAAACAGACATATCAACCCTACTAGATGGCAATTTAGATAAACAAACATAGCGAAGGGCGCGCATGTTATGTTATATTATAACACTTGTCAATTTGAATCATATTCGAGACACTAGAATGCAGAGCACCCCTTTCCAACAACACGACCATAGTCATTGTATTGCTACGGCCATGCAACAGGCCCAAGGCCTATGCCAGGAACGCGGTGTGCGGCTCACCCCTGTAAGACAGCGGGTACTGGAGCTAGTTTGGCAAAGTCACCAACCTTTGGGGGCCTATGATTTGTTAGCTAGGCTTGGTGAAGATGGGTTCAATTCTGCGCCACCCACTGTGTACCGCGCCCTGGACTTCTTACAAGAACAAGGGCTGATTCATAAACTCACCAGCGTCAATGCCTATACTGGTTGCTGCAGCCCTGGCACGCCCCACGAAGGCCATTTTTTCCTATGCCTTAGCTGCAACCAAGCCCTGGAACTGGATACCAGCACCTTACAAGAATCTTTGCAATCTAGTGCCAATACCCACGGCTTTACCATTGCCCAACAAACCATAGAAGTCACAGGCTTCTGTGCCCGCTGCCTAGCCAATGATAAACAACCTGGCCATACCCAACATGACTAGTCCCTTGTTGAGCGCCCAAGGGTTACAGGTTACGCAAGGCGGCCGCAGTTTAATCCACGATGTTAGCTTGGCATTGCAAGCTGCTCAGATCACCACCTTGATTGGCCCCAACGGCGCTGGCAAGTCGACACTTGTGCGTACCTTGTTAGGCTTGCAGAAGGCCAGTGCAGGTAGCGTGGTGAAAAGCAAGGGCCTACGCATTGGCTACATGCCACAGAAGTTAAACCTTGAGTCGACCTTACCCCTAACGGTACAACGCTTTTTGGATTTAGGTTTAGGCAAGCACCCTCTAGGTTCCCAAACCTATACCAATATGGCCTCGGCTTGCCGTGTCACCCACTTATTAAGCCAGCCGATGCAGCACCTTTCGGGCGGTGAAACACAGCGCGTACTCTTGTTACGTGCGCTACTCAATAGTCCACAATTGTTGATCCTAGATGAACCTGTACAAGGTGTAGACATTGGTGGCCAGGTTGCCATGTATGAACTCATTGTGGATATTCGTGACCAACTAGGTTGCGGTATTTTGATGATTTCTCATGATCTGCATATGGTGGCTGCAGCAACGGACCAAGTTATTTGCCTTAACCAGCACGTATGTTGTTCTGGCCATCCTGAGCAAGTAAGCCAAGATCCTGCGGTTATTGAGCTATTTGGGCTACAGGGTGCCAGCGCCCTAGCTGTATATAACCACCAGCACAATCACCATCACGACAGCCATGGCACCATTATCCCTGGCCAACACCATGAGGCCTGCAACCATGATTGAACTATTATTGTGGCCATGGCTGGGCGGTATGCTCATTGCAACCACAACGGGCCCCCTAGGTTCATTTATGGTGTGGCGCCGTATGGCCTATTTTGGTGACACCCTTGCCCATGCCGCCCTATTGGGTGTGGCATTGGGCTGGATCTTGCAAATCAACCTTACTTTAGCTGTGGTGATATTTTGTTTACTGTTAGCCATCTTACTCAGCACACTCATGTATCAGCGCATCATTGCTGCTGATACCCTACTCGGTATCTTGTCCCATAGTAGTCTAGCTATCGGCCTCGTGATCATTAGCTTATTTAACGACCAACCCGTTGACCTGATGGCTATGTTATTTGGTGATCTCTTGGCTTTAGGTCAAGCGGACATGCTATGGATTAGTATTAGCGCCATAGGGGTATTAGGCATACTGGCTTACTTTTGGCAGCCTTTGCTCAATCACACCATCAGTCCGGAATTGGCCCATGTAGAAGGGGTTAATACCAACTTAATGCGCACCCTACTGTTTGTGTTAATTGCTCTGGTTATCGCCATAGCCATGAAGGTAGTTGGCGTCTTGTTGATCACTTCATTACTGATCATTCCGGCAGCCAGTGCTAGACGCCTATCGCGCACCCCAGAGCAAATGGCTATTTGGGCAGCAATATTGGGCTGTTTAGCCGTAAGCGGCGGCATGGCTCTGTCTTGGTTTTATGACACCCCAGCAGGCCCATCCATTGTTATGATAGCCAGCGGTGTATTCTTTGCCATGTACCTAATGCCCAAGTGGCAGCAAGCTTAATGCCTCACCCGCTACTTAGTGCCCCGACAGGCAAAGACTATCGCCACATCTGGCACTTAGCCTGGCCACTCATTATTTCCAATTTAAGCGTGCCCTTGTTGGGGCTCGTCGATACGGCCATCATGGGTCACCTAGACCATGCCCGTTATCTGGGTGCGGTGGCCGTTGGTGCGGCGATACTGTCATTTGTGTATTGGGCCTTTGGCTTTCTGCGTATGGGTACCGTAGGTTTAACTGCCCAAGCCCATGGCGCCAACAACACCCAGCAACAATGGCAAATGCTCTACCTGCCTGGCCTACTTGCAGCCAGTATTGGCTTATTGATAAGCGCCCTCTCTCCCTTGTATATACAAGATGCCATTGGCTTTATGCAAACGCCAACAGAGGTGCAAGAGCTAGCCCTTAGCTACCTACAAATCCGCATCTTCAGTGCACCCGGCGTGCTCATGACCTATGTGGCTATGGGCTGGCTCTTGGGCCGCCAAGATAGCAAAGGCCCCTTGGTCATTCTGTTAGTTACCAACCTCAGTAATATCTTTTTCAATTTGGTATTTGTACTTGGCTATGACATGGCTAGTGATGGTGTGGCCTGGGGTAGTTTAATTGCTGATTACCTTGGTTTTGCCAGCGCCCTATGGCTGGTTGCCCGACATTTAAAGGGTTTCCCTGAATTACGCTTGTCTTGGAGCCAAAGCCAAGACATCCTCAATAAGCTGGTTGGAGTGAATGGTTTCTTATTTATCCGCACCCTAATGCTGTTATTTGCTCACGCTTTTGTTACCGCCCAAAGTGGTCATATCAGCACAGAGGTACTGGCAGCCAATACCCTATTATTACAGTACATTGCTTTGTTGGCTTATTTTCTAGACGGCTTTGCCTTTGCAGCGGAGGCCAGTAGTGGCCGTGTTATTGGTAAAAAAGATACCATCGGCTTCTACCGCACAGTGAATGCCGCCGGCGTGGTTTCTATAATTCTAGCAGGTATGGCAAGTGTTGGATTTTTACTGCTTCATCCCTTGTATATACAACTCATGACCAACCTGCCCAACATACAAGAAGTGGCTCTAGAATATGCTGTGTGGGTTATTTGGATACCGGTGGTTAGCGTATGGAGTTATTTGTTTGATGGCATCTACGTTGGCAGCGCCCAGTCCAAGGCCATGTTCCATTCCGTATGGACTAGTCTGTTAGCGATGCTACTGGTGTGGTTTGCAGCAGAACCGAGCAACAATCACCTATGGTTAACTTATTTAGTGTTCTGCCTAGTGCGAGCTTTGGTTGCCACGCTACTTTATGTGCGTATTAGCTATCGAGATGCTTGGTGGTAGACCTTATCAAATACAAAGCGTGGCATTAACGCCGCACTAAGCGGACTAAAATAGTTGGTTATAATGTGGGGCGAAGCGGAACCTAACCAACTGTTTTAGTTCCGTTTAAATGCCTTGTTATGTAAAATTATTGATCACCGATCTTCCGGTTTTATGTGTTTAGCTTTTGCAGAGAACTCTTTAAGATCTTCAATGCTATATTTCGTCTGCACTCTTTCAACTGAAGCAGGCTGATGATTGATACTTAAACCAGTTCGTCTTGCTAATTTAGGCCTAATAGGACGAGGTACAAAACCACCACCACAGTTTGGGCATACATTTTCTAATATATCATTTACACAAGTCACACAAAAAGTGCATTCGTATGTGCAAATCCTTGCCTCAGTAGAATCTGGTGCTAAATCTTTATCACAGCACTCACAATTAGGTCTAATTTCCAGCATATATCAAACACCATTTTGATTTACATAACGCCGCAAACATTGGCGAG
>DPHB01000048.1 GCA_003521845.1 Oceanospirillaceae bacterium
GGCGACAAGCAAACCATCACCTTAACCTTTAAACTTGCTTGTTATATAGAGCAGCAAGTTTAAAGGTTAAGGTGATGGTTTGCTTGTCGCCTTCCATCAACATGGTATTGAGGCCAATAAACATGATGTGATTGCTACCAGACTTTAACGTTAGGGTCTCGCCTGCTGGAATAGCCCAACCGGCTTCTACTTCACGCATCTTCATCACGCCATCCACCATCACCATAGTATGCAGTTCGGTGTGCTTGGCTATATTGGAGCTTGCTGACAATAGTTGATCATCATCCATACCATTGTTGGTAATAGTGATAAAACCACCGGTCATCATGGTGCCCGGCACGGGTTGTTTAATCCAGCTATGTTGCATGTCTAGGTTGCTGTGGTTGTGTGCCCAACCTGCTAGGGGTAAGGCCAAACTGATGATGCCGGCAGCGAGTAGCTTGTTCAAATTCACGTGGGTTGCTCCTTAAGCTTTAATACCAATATATTGTACTAGGGCAGCGGTGCCCTGATGACCCATGCCTGCCTCTATGTTTCGTTCTAATTCTGCACAGGCTTGGGTACCTGCTTACGCACTAGTACGACATGGCAAAAGTATACCATCGCGCTACTAAATACCTAGTGTTTTGTGATCGTGATATGCATCAAGTTTTGCCCCTGCCATGCCATGGTTTGGAGGTGACCTTGAAATATATGCAAGTGGGCGTAAAGACGGATTACGCGATGTTAAGTTACTGCGCATAATGGGGTCAGACCTGAGGTCTGACCCCGCTAGTAACTAAGCAAGGGTTTTGACACACTATTTCCTATAATCCCTTATGTTATGAGGGGTTACATGGCTTATGCACAATACCTGTGGATAAGTCTGTGAATAGTGTTTGGAAATCTACCTCAAAGCCTAGAATATAAGGCATCCCCACAAATTGGTTAATTTTTAACCATGTTAATTTATCGTTATTTTTCAATAGCTTACACAAGTCAACAGATAGAAACTAGTTTTTTACAAATTTTTAGCACTAAAAATAGGGTTTTTTATCTTATGTGCACAAGTAAATTAAATCCGAGCTAGGCCAAGGTGAAGTCAAGCCTTTTTAGCAAAAAATAATGTGTTTTTTTATAGGTAAAAGCTTGCATTAGTGCTAGCCCAGAAACCACGGGCTTTTGCTGCTTACTGGAGTAGAAACTGAGGTTGTGGCGAAGCCAAAGAAAGGATATTTGCGGCTAGTTGATGGACAATTGTTTGGCGCGCTTTACGACTAGCCCAAGCACTATGAGGAGTAATAATTAGATTATGCTCTTGATATTGCAACAAGGGATGATCGGCCGGTGGTGGCTCCACACTTAATACATCGGTAGCGGCACCAGCAATTTCTTTAGCTTGTAACGCTAAGATAAGGTCAGCTTCGTTCACTATGCCACCGCGAGCACAATTTATAAGCAATGCCGATGGCTTCATGGCTTGCATTTGTGGCAAGGCAATTAGATTTGTTGTGGCTGGAGTTAGCGGGCAATGTAAGCTCAAGATATCCACTTGCGGTAGCATGTCTGCCAAGCTTAGGCGTTCAGCATTGCTGCCTTGGCCTGGACGAGTGGCAATAACCACTCGCATACCAAAGGCCTCTGCAAGTTTGGCGACACCTTTACCTAACTCACCATAACCAACAATACCTAAGGTTTTGCCAGCTAGGCTTTCTACCGGAAAATCCAAAAGACAAAAGTTACGACTTTGGCTCCATTTACCTTGCTGAATAGCCTCGCGATAATCCAATAAGCGAGTGCTTAGCGTCAGCATCAACATCAACGCGTGCTGAGCAACAGAATCAACGCCATAGGCTTGGCAGTTTTGCACGCTAATGCCGAGTTGCCTGGCCTGTTGTAGATCCACATTATTGGTACCAGTAGCGGCTACCAAAATATGTTTTAATTCAGGCAGCTGGGCCAAGGTATCGGCACTGAGCACCACCTTATTAACGATGGCTATTTGCATGCCCTGTAGGCGCTCTAGGAGTTGCTCGGGACTGGTGTAGTCGTAGGTTACCAATGCGCCGACACTTGCTTGCAAGGAGCTAAAATCAAGGTCTGACGGGCCTAGCGAACTTAAATCCAAAAATGCGGCCCGCATCGGTTATAGCCCCTGCTTAATTTGCCAAAGGATTTCTTCAGCGTGGGCAGCACCTGCATGGGTACCTTTAGAGGTTAGCACCTGTACGTACACGCCCTTCAGGGTTTCTGTTAGTTGCAATTGGAAGTTACCGGTGAAGCTATACACGCCATTCTCATCTATGCCACCTTGGTCTTCATCTTCGAAGATATAGATCACTTCACCACCCAACCAAATTTTGAAACCTTTGCGATCTTTGGGATCGTCGGATACGGATGGTGCTATGTTTTGGCTTGAGTAGACAATTTCTGGTGCCACAGCCTGAGTTTCATCTTTACCACCTAACAATGACATATCCAAGGTAATGGGCCCAGTATCCCGCTTGTCGTTCCCGGCATGCAGTCCTTTAAACCAACCGAGGATACCACCGCCGCGCTTTGCTTCTGCCACGGCCTGTACGCTGGAGGTATGAGTGAAGTAAATCATACCCAGTTGTGGGTTGTGGCTACCGACGTCCATGCTACTCATGGCCTTTAGCAAAAGTGCCAAAGCTTGCTCTTGGTTTTGTTCGATGCGAATTAACGGGCGACCATGTTGATCCTGACCCAAGAGGCCAATATCACTAGAAGCGGCTTGCGTTGATTTTTGAGCTACCCGTACAGTACGGCTCAAATACTGCAACAAGGCATACATCAATTCTGACTTGCCTTCTACATCATGGCCTTGAGTCTGCCAATCTGGCTGCATATTATTGGCCACATCGTCATGGCTAGCCTGCATATAACCGAGACTAATGACGATGCGCCCAGAGTCATCTTGTTGCATTTCGGTGCGCACTTTACTGAACGCCACATCATTATCACCACCAGTTAAGGAGCGCAACCAACCTCCTACTAGACCTGGGTCTTCATTCACACCGGGCAAGGCTACCCATTGCGTTTCCATTACCCCAGCAATCGCATCATTTACCTGCAGCGGCATGTTCTGTAGCTGCCAAAACTGCTTTACTTGTTGCCAAACCGTTTGTGGATTTCCGCTAACCGCAATGTGTTTATCTTGGTTGGCACCGAGTAGCTGGGCACTTTCGCTACCCATTTCGGCAAACACAAAAGCCGGACGTGGAGCTTCGGTGATACCAGCTTGGCTAGTACTGGTATCAGTAGTAGGCACGGTTAACAAGTCATTTTGTAAACGCTTGTCCTGCAAATCAGTCGGCACGCGCAAACGCTCTACTACTGGCGCTTGGGTATAATCCAATTGCTTATTGCGAAATACACTGTCGTCGCCAGTAACAGTCACACCGCTACTACTACAACCACTCACTATCAGTACTGAGGCCAATCCCAACAGGTGCCAAACAGGCTGCTTCATTGTGTTTCCTATGTTTGTCGATCAAGGTCGCTATTGTCAGCCACCTTAGGGGTATTTTAGGTTCCTTCCTATGACCTTATTCCTAGTCATTGGTTCCCTGCTCTTATGCAACTAGTATAATTCCATGATCAAATTATAGCGATCATCATTATGTCAGAAATTGTAGCAGGAAATGCCGCACACAAGGATAACAAATTGCGTTAAAATTAGCCTCTGTAACCACCTTTTTGAGCAAATCCTATGACAGCTGACACCACCGGCCTACAACTTGGCGACACCCTACCCCATGTGCAACTGCCCATGACGGGCGATATCGACTTTGATAGCCAAGATTATAGCGGCCAAAACATGGTTATTTACTTTTATCCCAAAGATTCTACCCCCGGCTGCACCACCGAAGGCAATGAATTTAGCGCCAACATCGATACCTTTAAAGCAGCCAATTGCCGGGTCTTTGGTGTTTCCCGAGATAGCATGCGCCGCCATGACAATTTTAAGGCTAAGCAAGACTTCAAGATTGAATTGATCAGTGATGAAGATGAACACCTGTGTGGCATTTTCGACGTTATCAAGCTGAAAAAACTATATGGCAAAGAATATCTCGGCATCGAGCGCAGTACTTTTGTCATCAATGGGCAAGGTGAACTTGTTAAGGAATGGCGCAAGGTGAAGGTGAAAGGCCACGTTGACGAGGTTTTGGCGTTTGTGCAGGGGACGGAAGAGTAGCACAAGAGCCAGTCCTGTTGTGCGCTGCTTGCTACTTGGTCGATTTAAAGGGACAGGCACTTTTGCTA
>DPHB01000066.1:0-2445 GCA_003521845.1 Oceanospirillaceae bacterium
GGCCGAATGGGTCTGGAATACTCAACGGATGGGTATGACTGTTATCAGAATGCGCTGGCAGAGAGAATTAATGGCATATTGAAGCAAGAGTTTTTACTGACACGATGCCAAAGCTTTGAAGAATTAAAGCGATTAGTGAAAGAGTCAGTGGATATTTATAATGAACACAGGCCGCACTTGAGCCTCGGAATGAGAACGCCGGAAGAAGTGCACAAAAAAGCCACTTCGTAATGAAGTGGCTCTTAAAAAACCGTCAACCTATTTTAGGACGGGACAAGGCAAAAGCCCTTAATGTAATTTAAAGCATGTAAAGTACAGCTAAGTAACCAACTAGACTCATGGTGATAGTGTAAGGTAACGCCATATAAACCATGGTGCCGTATGACAAGCGAATCAAAGGTGCCACAGCAGAGGTTAACAAGAACAAGAACGCAGCCTGGCCGTTAGGTGTAGCAACACTTGGCAAGTTGGTACCTGTGTTGATGGCTATGGCTAGGGTATCAAAATGCTCACGGTCGATCGTGCCGGCATCAAACGCAGCCTTAACTTCGTTAATGTAGATAGTTGCAACGAACACGTTGTCACTAATCGCAGACAGGAAGCCGTTAGCAACGAAGAATACGCTTGGCTGTAGGCTTCGTTCTAGGCTCAATACGTAATCAATGATGGGATTGAATAGGTGCTGTTCGTGAATCACGGTGACGATAGAAAAGAACACGACCAATAAGGCGGTAAAAGGCAGGGCTTCTTCAAAAGCGTGGCCGATCTGGTGTTCTTCAACGATGCCGTTAAATGCCGTCAAGAGGATGATGATCATCAAGCCCACTAGGCCAACTTCGGCCACGTGGAAGGCTAGGGCGAATACTAATAGAAACGCCACAACACCCTGGACAATCAAAGCCGCGTTATCACGCAAGGTGCGCTTGCTCTTTTGTTTTTCAGCAAATTCTTCCAGTACACTGCGCACAGCATCAGGAAGCTGGGCGCCGTAACCGAATACCTTAAATTTCTCAGTGAATACACAAGTGAGAATACCGATAGCAAATACCGGTAAGGTAACGGGTGCCATCTTTAAGAAGAATTCGACAAAGTTCCAGCCTGCTTTTTCGGCGATGAGTAGGTTTTGTGGCTCGCCAACTAAGGTCATAACACCACCTAGGGCAGTACCAACAGCACCGTGCATCATTAAGCTACGTAGGAAGGATCGGAACTGCTCTAAATCTTCACGGTGGTGATCATGCAGCAAGTCATCGTTGGCGTGATCATGGGCTTTAGCACCAGCTTGAGAAGCGGCCTTGTGGTAAACACCATAGAAACCAACGGATACACTGATCAGCACCGCGGTAACCGTTAACGCATCCAAGAAGGCTGATAAAACAGCCGCTGCCATACTGAACAATAAGGACAGTAGCATCTTGGAACGTACACCTACCAATAAACGGGTAAATACGGCCAATAGCATGTCTTTCATAAAGTAGATGCCAGCCACCATGAACATCAACAACAAGATAACTTGCAAGTTAGCTGATACTTCGTGGTAAACACCGTAAGGGGATGCTAGGCCAATGGCGATGGCTTCAATGGCCAATAAACCACCAGGTTGTAACGGGTAACACTTAAGCGCTAGAGCTAAAGTGAAAATGAATTCAAAGATTAGTATCCAGCCCGCAATCGTTGGGCCTGCTGTGGCCATGAGAATGGGGTTGATGATTAGGAAGCCTAGAATTACCTGCTTGTACCAAGTAGGTGAATTGCCTAGGAAATTTGCCTGAAAAGCCTGAAACAGGGTATTGGCATGTTGCATAAGAGCGGATCCGATAATGATTTTAAAACTGATTAAGTGCTGACACTGTCGTTGACTGGTTAAGTCCAATGCAGTGATGTGCTAAACTTTGATTTGGCGCAGTATTTTACGTGTTTAAGGCGCTTTAATCAATCTCGCACTATGCGCCAAAGGTCTAGTTATTATGCATATAAAGAGCAGAAATGCGGCAACATCCATAACCAACCGTTATATCTATATGCACAATGGAAGCATTCTGTCTGCAAACCAGCATGACTGGCTGCATGCCGAGGCGAGCTCATTGCCGATGGTGGGCTGGCTTGCGCAACCTTTGTTTGTTGCAGAGTTGGCTGGTGATGATGTTTATTTGCAAGTGTTATGCTCCTCAGCGATATCTGCATTAGGAGCGCATCATGGTCGTGAAATGATGGCCATTTTGCCCAGCGCACAAGCTGACTTGTTAGCGCGCGCCTTACAACTATCCCATTGGTTAAGAGACCATCAGCATTGTGGCCGCTGTGGTAAGCCTACACAGCTACATAAATCAGATTATGGTATGCACTGCTCGACTTGTCTGCATACTCAATACCCACGTTTGTCGCCCTGCATTATTGTGGTAATCACGGGGCCCAAAGGTATGTTGTTGGCGCACAATACACGTT
>DPHB01000066.1:2601-15197 GCA_003521845.1 Oceanospirillaceae bacterium
TTGTTGGCGCACAATACACGTTTTCCAGAAGGTCGCTTTAGTGCGTTAGCCGGTTTTGTCGAGGCGGGTGAGACGATAGAGGCTGCCGTGCACCGTGAGGTATGGGAAGAAGTAGGTATTGAAATTCAAGATTTGGAGTATGTCGGCAGCCAGTCATGGTCTTTTCCACATTCACTAATGATGGGTTTTATGGCCACTTATACTGCCGGAGAGATTGCCGTAGATGGCATCGAGATTGATGAGGCAGACTGGTTTACACCAGACTGCCTACCGGATTTGCCGCCCAAGTTCTCGATTGCACGACAACTTGTTGATATGGGCTTGGCAAGAGTGGGCTAGCTGATTTTAGCTAAGGTCAAATAGCTGGCTTAGGCGGGTACCTAGCATGACATCACCTTCGGCGCGCAAGCGGCCACCCATAAAGGCTTGCATGCCGTCTAGTTCGCCGGTGACAATTTCTTTGAGCGTATCTACGTCCATCATCATGGTAATATCCGGGTCGTCATGCTCGCCCATGGAAGCGGCACAGGCTTGGTCTTCGATCGCAATGTAAAAATCGTCGTCGCCGTCAATCATGAACTGAAAGGTTGCTTCTAGATCGTCTGCTCCGTCGGCGTTAAATGCCCCCGCTAGACGCGCCATAATTTCTACTACAGCCATTTGAATATCCTATGTTTGGAATGATGAAAGCCTGATTCTAGGCTTTATTTGGAAAAAAATCAAACAAGTGTTTGAAAAATATTTGAATGCTCATTACCTTTGACTTGTTATCTGCTTAAATCACCACTATAAAGTAGGCTGGAAGGGTATCCCATGAAGTGACGTTGCGAGCTCGTATCAACGCTTTATTCGTCATTGCGAGTGAAGCGAAGTAATCACTCTCAGGATAGTGTAATCTGCAAAGATTGCTACGTCGCTTCGCGCCTCACAATGACGGGGTCCGGCGATTCCTAATTCTTCACCCGCTTCTCCCTCGAGGATATCAATTTGGAATTTCTACAAGAATACGGTTTGTTTTTGGCCAAGGCCGCTACAGTGGTGATCGCTATCGGCATTGTTATTGGCCTTATGGTGGCAGCAGGGCACGCCCGCCGTGCCCCAAAACACGGTTATATCGAAGTACGTAAATACAATGAAGATATCGAAGACATGACTGACACCATTGAAGAATTGGTGATGGATAAATATCAGTTAAAGAGTCGTCGTAAAAGCCAGGACAAGCAGCTTAAAGAAGAAGAGAAACAGGCTAAAAAACAAGCCAAAGATAACAAGGGCAAGGCTGATGACCATAGTGTTCAAGCTAAACCCCAACATTATGTGTTGGATTTTGATGGTGACATACAGGCTTCTGAAGTAGAAAAATTGCGTCAAGAAATTACCGCGGTACTAAGCGTTGCTCAGCCGCAAGACGAAATAATAGTGCGCTTGGAATCTGCAGGTGGCATGGTGCACGCCTATGGGCTGGCTGCGTCTCAACTTGAACGTATACGTGCTGCTGATATTAATCTTACTATTTGCGTCGACAAGGTAGCGGCTAGTGGTGGTTATATGATGGCCTGCTTGGGTAACAAGATAGTGGCCGCACCGTTTGCTATATTAGGTTCTATTGGAGTGGTGGCAGAAGTGCCTAATATCCACCGTTTGCTTAAAAAGCACGATATCGATGTAGATGTGCTTACCGCTGGTGAGCACAAACGCAGTCTCACGGTAATGGGTGAGAATACGCGCAAAGGTAAAGACAAGTTTATGGAAGACCTGCAAATCACCCATGACTTGTTTAAAGACTGGGTAGCGCAACAGCGTCCACAAGTGAATATCAAAGAAGTGGCCAATGGTGATGTTTGGTATGGCCAGCAAGCACTTAGCAATAATCTAATTGATGCACTGGGTACATCTGATGATTATTTGCAGCAACTAGTGAAGCAAGACGCGTCTGTGATTCTAGTGAGTTACGAAGAAAAGAAAAGTGTTGGTGAAAAGCTTGGCTTAGCCGCATCTAGTGTGGTGGAAACAATCACTACACGCCTGTGGAGCCAAAGCCGCAAGTCTAGTATCCACAGCTAATGCAGCAGCGGGGGCAGAGCTTCAGTCTGCCCCGGCTGTACGTTTTTAGATGATGGCTAGTCTGTAACAGCCTTGGCCTGCTTAAGCCGGTTTTAACCATACCGCCGTGTCGTGGAATACGGCACCACCGTTAGGGAAAGCCTCATGAGCGCTAGTCAGCAAATTAATTCCTATACCTTGCTTAAAGGCTTTGTTTGGCCAC
Source organism: Oceanospirillaceae bacterium (assembly GCA_003521845.1). Lineage (GTDB taxonomy): Bacteria > Pseudomonadota > Gammaproteobacteria > Pseudomonadales > Balneatricaceae > Njordibacter. Next base: position 4,868 of record DPHB01000066.1, read on the forward strand.
AAGCTCTCGCACACCAGCGTGCCGGGTAATATACCTTTAGTAGCTTTCGCCGGTAAGCTCAAGGAGCCAAGGCGATTACCAATGATCACCTCATCACCGTCTGTTAAGCCTAGTGCTTTCAGGTCATCTTCATGAATCAACAGATCTGCCTGTTTTTCTAATTTTTGACTAATCGCTGATTCGTTGAACGTACTATTTAAATAGTGCCTTGCCGGTGCGGTAACCAAGCGCCATTGGCGTTCGCCAGCAACAGCATCAGTAATAGCCACATGGTCAGGAAAGCCTGACAATTTGACTTTGCTGCGCGGTACTTCTTGCCAGCCATGTCGGAAGTGAAGTTTTCCATCAGCATGACCAAAGCCATCCAAGTAGTGGGCCGTTGCAAAGGGGAGTGCGCAATCAAGCCAGTTATCAGCAGCAAGCTTGTGCCAATCGAGCCCACTGCGCTCTACAAGGTCTTTCACCAGTTCGATGTCACTAAGGTGAAAGGCTTCTGAAGTGGCGCCAAGGCGCTTACCTAGTTCGTTGATAAGCCAGCTATTACTGCGGCACAAATCAGGGCTATTAATGACCTTGCGGCCCAGTTGCAGATGCGTATGGCCGCCACTGGTATAGATATCATCATGTTCAACAAACATAGTTGCAGGCAGTACCAAATCGGCCATGGCGGCTGTTTCTGTCATAAACTGCTCATGTACACATAACCAAAGATCTTCTCTGGCTAGCCCTTCATGGACTAGTTTTGACTCGGGCGCTACCACCATGGGGTTGGTGTTTTGGATTAACATTGCCTTAATTGGCCCTTGATCCTGTAGGTCATACTCACTACCGGTCAAAATGGGGCCAATGCGAGATTGATCCAGTATACGGCCTTCGGGTGTTGGCAGATCGGCACCGACAACTAGGCTTTGGTCTATAGGGTAGAGGCCACCATTACTATAAAGCGCGCCGCCGCCTAAGTGTTGCCAAGCCCCTGTTAGCGCTGGTAAGCATGCGGCTGCGTGCATATTAAAGGCACCGTTACGGGACCGCGTAAAGCCATAACCTAACCGTAAAAAGGCCTGTGGGGTGTCACCATAAAGCTGCGCAAACTCAGCAATTTGTGCTGCGGGGACACCGCAAATCTCTTCTGCCCAAGCAAGATCTCGGTGCTTTACGTGTTCCGCTAAACCGTGAGGGTCGTCGGTGTATTTTTCCAAATAGTCCCAATCCACCAAGTCATTGGCGAACAGGTAATGCATAACGCCGGTGGCTAAGGCACCATCGGTGCCGGGACGTAACATGAGGTGCAGATCTGCCTTTTTAGCTGTGGCCGTTGCGTAGGGATCAATGACTACCAGCTTGGCATCGTTGTTGAGCTTGGCTTTTGTGATGTGGTGCATAAAGTTAATTTGCGTATGTACCGGGTTGCCACCCCATACCACAACTAACTTGCTATGTTTTACTTCGCGCGGGTCGACACCGCGTTTAACGCCCGTTGCTGCAATATATCCAGCGTCTGCAATACCGACACAGATGGTAGATTTTTGGCGCGCATAGCCAAGCGCTCGCGTGAGACGGTTAATACTGTCTCTTTGTACCAAGCCCATAGTGCCGGCGTAATAATAGGGCCAAATTGATTGCGTACCATGTTCTTTGGCAATGTTACGAAAACGGTCCGCTAAGATACCTAATGCCGTATCCCAGTCAATCTGCCGATAAGATTCTTTGCCCACGCCCTTTGGGCCAACCCTTAGTAGCGGCGATGTGATCCTATCAGGGTGATGCACGCGATCGGCATAACGAGCTACCTTGGCACACAAGACACCTTGGGTATAGCTATTGTCTTTGGCTGCATAGACACCACCGATGGTATTTTGGTCAATGCGTTCCACTTGCAATGCGCAAGTGCTGGGGCAGTCGTGGGGACAGGTTGTGGCTATTCTGGACATGATGGTTTAAATAGTTCTGCTAGCTTTATACAGAGTGTACAATAGTCAGCATCTTTTGCCATCCTAAAATTTAGCTATGCCTCAGTTCCACCATTGGTCCGACTTTACTAACTATTGGAAACTGCTTCAGTCTCAAGCTAGTCGTGGATTATTGGTGCTAGAAGAGTGTAGCGTAACCTATCAACAGGTGCTGCCCAAACTCTTGGCCTGCTCACAACTGACAGGCGTTAGCGTCAACATGCCCGGTTATGACCTGGGTGTGAGCAATATCAAGCCGCAACAGGCCTCTCAATATTTGGGGCGTAGTCATAATTTGCTTATCTACCGTGCCTGTGATGAATTTAATGTAAACAGCTTTTGTGCCCTTTGTGGCACCTTGGTTGGCGCTAGTTTGGCCATATTAATAGTGCCTGCTGGCCAACCCTGGCAACATCATATTGATGCTCAAGGCGTCGACTATGGTTATCTTCCTGATAATGTTCAGTCACCATTTAAGCATTGGTGGCAAGCTGTGTGGCAAAATCACAAGGGTGTTATGCAGCTTTCACAACAAGCTCAGCAAGAGGTAACACTTGCGTCTGTTGTTGCTCTAGCACCGCTACCGGCAATCACCCCCAGCCTGGATCTATCCTCTATTAGTTTACTGCCTGATCAGCAGCAGTTGGTAGTTAAGCTGGTAGCCTCAGCTACGGCTGCTCAGAAGTCAGAACAGCGTGTATCAGCCAAGCAGCTAATTTGGGTATGCGGCGCCAGAGGCCGTGGTAAAACCGTCGCTGTGGCTAAAGCGCTAGAACAGTTGGCAACAAAAGGTGTTAACACCCTCATCACTAGCGCTGCTAGTCAAACGGCAAAGGCGGTACTGCATCAGCATGGCGAGCAAACTGACTACATAGCGGTTGACCAGCTAGTGCAGCAAATAACAGCGGAACAAGCCGCCCTCAACAACACAGTATTAGTTATTGAAGAAGCCGCTAGCCTGCCGCATGCTTTGTTACAGGCTTTGATGCAAGGTTTCAGTTGTTTGGTTCTAGTGAGTTCCAGTGATGGTTATGAAGGTACCGGGCAGGGGTTGTCTTTAAAGCTGCCGCAATTGGCCCAGCGCCATGAGTTTCAGTTGACCACTATCGAGTTGACCGAGCCTATCCGCTGGCAAGAAGGTGATTTGTTAGAAGAACTCGTGCAGCAAAGCTTTTTGGCCCCGAAGCTACCGGTGTTGGTTACGAATACGCATCTAGCTGACCTAGAACATCATATTTACACTGGCGCGCAGCTGGCGTTAGATGAGCCAATATTGGCCCAGGTCTACGGCCTATTGAGTCTTGCCCATTACCAAACTACACCGCAAGACTTGCGCTTGCTACTGGATCACCCTGATCTCTCTACCCATTGCTGGTTAAATCAGCAGGGTAACTTGATTGGCGTCGCTTGTTTAATTGCCGAAGGGGGCTTGTCGCAGGACTTGAGTGTCGCTATTGCCCGTGGGCAAAGGCGTATAAAGGGGCATTTGCTAGCCCAAATTCTGGCCCAGCAAGCGGGCTGTGCAGAGGCGGCACAGCTACCTATGCGGCGCATTCAACGTATTGCTGTACACCCAGCTGTGCAGGGACAAGGCATTGGGCGTTTTATGCTGAAGCAAATACACCGTCACTACCAAGCATCAAGCAATAGCCAGTGGCTGGGTTCCAGTTTTGCTGGCGAACCAGACGTCATTCGTTTTTGGCAAGCAGCTGGCTATCAAGTGATTTGGGCCGGCCAACGGCTTGATGCCGCTACGGGGCTTCCCAGTGTGCAACTAGTCTTACCTTTGCAAAACCACGGGCTGCGTTTGAGCAAGTTATTACTGGCTAACTTCTACCATTATTATGCACACCTTAATTGGGATTCCCCGTTAACTAAATCCATCCTCACCTTGCTGGAACCGACTTATCGTGGTTTACCTAGTCAGTTGTTGCCTCACCTATTTGATCAGGTAGGCAACTACCATGGCAACGTCTATGGTGTGCAAGGCTATTTATACCGCGCTTTGTTACACAAAGAACAGTTATCACACGATGAAAAGCAGTGGTTGACTCATAATTGGCAACCGCGCTTTAGTCAAAAACAGTTCAGCCAGTTAACACGCCAGTTGGTGGCCCAACAGCTACCAATAGATAGCGGTTTCTTAGTCACCATTTCTGCTACTCGTTGCAGCAAAAGAAAAGGTTGAACTCCATAGGTACAGGGCAGATAATAGCGCCTTGCCAAAATTGTTGATTTCAAAGAGTTCCAAGTGACCATTAAGCTTACCCAATACAGCCACGGTGCTGGTTGTGGCTGCAAGATTGCACCGCAAGTTTTAGATACCATTTTACAAAGCCAATTGCCGGCTATGACAACGGCCAACGACGCTAACCTGCTGGTTGGTAACGACAGCCGCGATGATGCCGCTGTGTATGACCTAGGCGATGGTACAGCTGTCGTTAGTACCACAGACTTCTTTATGCCCATCGTTGACGATGCGTTCGATTTTGGCCGCGTCGCTGCTACCAATGCTATCAGTGATATTTACGCCATGGGCGGCACGCCGTTGATGGCCATTGCCATTCTAGGTTGGCCCATTGATAAACTAGCGCCAGAAGTAGCAGGGCAAGTGATTGATGGCGCACGCCAAGTATGTGCCGAAGCTGGCATGATGTTGGCCGGTGGTCACAGTATCGATGCCCCAGAGCCCATCTTTGGTTTGGCCGTAACGGGTCGGGTAGATATTGCTCAGCTTAAGCGTAATGACCAGGCCCAAGCTGGCGATAGTTTGCTGCTTACTAAGCCACTTGGTGTGGGTATTCTGACTACCGCCGAAAAGAAAGGCTTGCTTCGCAATGAAGACACTCAGCTAGCCCGTGACAATATGGTTAAGCTAAACATTATTGGTGCTAAGTTAGCCAAGGTGGATGGCGTAAATGCCATGACCGACGTGACGGGTTTTGGCCTCATGGGGCACTTGCTGGAAGTGTGCCGAGGCAGTGGTTTGCAAGCCAATATCAATGAAGCTCAAGTGCCTTTACTGACTGACCTGGACTATTATCTAGATAAGAATGCGGTGCCCGGCGGTAGTGGTCGCAACCATGCTAGTTACGGCCAGCATTTGCCTACCATGACTGATCGTCAAATAAATGTGCTTTGTGATCCACAGACCAGTGGCGGTCTATTGGTGTCTGTGTCTGCAGATGCCAAACAACAGGTGGTTGAGTTATTACAAAGCCAAGGTATGCCAATACACTGGATTGGTGACCTTAGTGAGCAAACTGATAGTGATAGCTGGGTAACCCTTAGCTAATGGCTGCCATGAATATGCCAGAGGCCATCACTGCCGAACAATTTGATGAGCTGTTGTTAGGTGCACGCCCAATGATTGATTTGCGGGCGCCTGTAGAGTTTGCAAAGGGTGCCTTTCCTAGTAGCGTTGGCCTGCCTTTAATGACAGACCAAGAGCGTGAGCTGATTGGCACTTGTTACAAAGAACAGGGCCAAGATGCGGCCATTAAGTTGGGGCATCAGCTTGTACAAGGTGATGCTAAACAGCAACGTGTTGCTGCTTGGGTTGCACAAATGGGTGTTCGCCCAGATAGCATCATGTATTGCTTCCGGGGCGGCTTACGGTCACGCATTTCTCAGCAATGGTTGGCGGATGCTGGTTATCCCATAGCTTTTGTCGAAGGCGGTTATAAAGCTTTACGCCAACATTGTTTAACCCGTACCGAAGAATTGGTAGCGCAGTTGCCTGCTTTGGTATTGAGCGGCCGTACAGGTACAGGTAAAACACGCGTGTTAGTGGATTTTCCACGTTATGTGGACCTAGAAGCTACGGCCCATCACCGCGGCTCTAGTTTTGGTAAACAGTTTGATCCACAGCCTAGCCAAATCAACTTTGAAAGTGCTTTAACGCTACGCTTATTACAACTAGCAAAGGCCGGCAATCAAGCAGTTGCATTTGAAGACGAAAGCCGTTTAATTGGCCGTTGTATGCTACCTGAATGTTTACAAGCCAAGCTTAAAGCATCACCGATACTGGTATTAGAAGACGATTTGGAAGCGCGTGTTGAGCGTATTCTTGACGAGTACGTGGTTGAAGCAACGGCCGTACGTGAACAGCGCTTAGCTGACAAACAAGTAGCCTTTGAACACCTCTCTGCAGGCTTGCAAGATAGTATGTATCGTATCCGCAAACGTTTGGGAGCAGAGTCACATGAGGAAGCGCAGAAGCTACTTGCCAATGCGCTACAGCAGCAGTCGCTTACGGATAACTTTTCAGCGCACAAGGATTGGATTCGTTACCTGCTTAACCGGTATTATGACCCCATGTATGATTACCAACTTTCGTTAAAACAAGAACGGGTTGTGATCCGCGGGACTGCCAACCAATTACGCACTTGGTTAGCAGAAAATAATTAATCACCTTACGATTTAGACAGAGTCTTATTACTAGGCTATACAACAAGGACATTTTATGAAATCAAAAGCTGCAATTGCTTTGGCCGCTGGCCAACCACTTACTATTGCTGAAGTTGACGTGCAAGGCCCTAAAGCCGGTGAAGTACTAGTACGTATGGTAGCAACAGGTGTTTGTCACACGGATGCCTTTACCTTGTCTGGCGCTGACCCAGAAGGTATTTTCCCTTCTATTTTGGGCCACGAAGGTGGTGGTGTAGTGGAAGAGGTAGGCGAAGGTGTGACTAGCTTGGCAGTAGGCGATCACGTTATTCCACTTTACACGCCAGAATGTGGTGAATGTAAGTTCTGTAAGTCTGGCAAGACTAACCTTTGCCAAGCTATCCGTTCCACCCAAGGTCAAGGCTTGATGCCTGACGGCACTACGCGTTTTTCTTTGGACGGTAAGCCACTTTATCACTACATGGGTACGTCTACTTTTTCCGAGTACACAGTGGTACCAGAAATTGCCTTGGCCAAGGTTAACAAAGCCGCACCTCTAGACAAGGTATGTTTGCTAGGCTGTGGCATCACTACGGGCATCGGTGCGGTACTGAACACGGCTAAGGTGCAGCCGGGCGATTCTGTTGCCGTATTCGGTTTGGGCGGTATTGGTTTGAGCGTAGTACAGGGCGCCGTAATGGCTGGTGCTAGCCGTATCATGGTTATCGACCTCAACGAAGACAAGTTTGAAATGGCACGTATGCTTGGTGCCACAGATTTTGTTAACCCTAAGAACTACGATGCACCGATTCAGGACGTTATCGTAGAGCTAACAGACGGTGGCGTAGACTACTCCTTTGAATGTATCGGTAACGTTAACGTTATGCGTTCTGCTTTAGAGTGCTGTCACAAGGGTTGGGGCGAGTCCATCATCATTGGTGTAGCTGGTGCTGGTCAAGAAATTAGCACCCGTCCATTCCAACTAGTAACGGGTCGTAGCTGGCGCGGCACCGCTTTTGGTGGCGTTAAAGGTCGTAGCCAATTGCCTGATTACGTTGAGCGTTACATGGCTGGTGAAATCAAGATTGACCCAATGGTAACCCATACTATGGGCCTAGAAGACATCAACAAGGCCTTTGATTTGATGCACGATGGCGAAAGTATTCGTTCTGTCATCATCTTCTAAATAGTATTCATTGCTATTCAAAAAGGGGTTTGGTGCCTTGTCTATTGATGACGGCAACCACAGCCCCTTTTTTGTTCAATTATAGGAAACAGCAAGGAAACAACAATGTCTCTCAAGTTACTTTCTGATATTCGTGTGCATGGTGGCCAATTACAGCGTTACGAACATGCATCGGCCAGTGTTAACAGCAACATGGTGTTTGCCATCTTCTTGCCAGCTAGCACGCAAAGCACGCCAGCCCCCGTGATGTATTGGTTGTCCGGGTTGACCTGCTCTGATGAAAACTTTAGTCAAAAGGCCGGTGCCTTTGCTTTAGCTCAAGAACTAGGTTTGGCTATCGTCATGCCTGATACTAGCCCTCGTGGCCTTGGTTTACCGGGTGAAGACGATGCTTATGATTTTGGTAGTGGTGCTGGCTTCTACGTCAATGCCACGCAAGCGCCTTGGTCTGATAACTATCATATGTATGATTATGTGAATCAAGAATTGCCAGCGTTAATTGAGTCTAATTTCCCAGTTAACGATAAGCGTGCCATTAGTGGTCATTCTATGGGTGGCCATGGTGCCTTGATTAGCGCCCTTAAGCAGCCTGGACGTTTTGCCTCGGTATCGGCAATGGCGCCTATATCGTCACCCAGCTTGTGCCCATGGGGCGACAAAGCCTTTACCGGTTATATTGGTGCGGACAAGGCAGCTTGGGCAAACTGGGATGCCAACGAACTTGTGCAAGCCAACCAGGCGCAAGGTATAGCACCTCAAGAGTTGTTTATCTGCCAAGGTGATGCCGATCCCTTCTATGCTGAACAATTACGCCCAGAAGTATTCTCAGCCACTTGTGAAGCCATTGGCCACACTTTGAAATATTATAAGCGTGAAGGTTACGACCATAGCTACTACTATATTAGTAGTTTCATTGGCGAACATATGCGCTATCATGCGCAGCATTTAGGACTGATCTAAGTAGTATTATGAGTGAATCTCCACGACAAACGCGCCATGGACATATGGCGCGAGTTTCTAAACTCGCCTTAGGTGATGAAGCCTTACCGATACGTTTTATGTACAAAACCGTGCCGGAACACGCCAATGACACCGGTTGGCGCATGTTTACTGGTTACGAAAGTGATGAGTATTTGGCGGAATTTGAAAATTTGCCGCCATTTCCCCTAGAGCCTCTAGTTGAAAAAGACCCAAGCTTGGCCCTTTTACTCGATAACAACGCCGGTAGTGTTTGGGAACGCCCACCTGGGGCCGAATGGCAACCAGTAAAAGATTTTGAAATCCCTTATGAAGAAGTGGATGTGGAAATCAACGGTGATCTCGACAACCTCATGGAACCTATCTGGAAGTAACTGCGTGTTATTAAGCTACCAGCAGTTCAATGTAGGCGAGGGTATACCACTCGTGGTGATACACGGTCTATTTGGTGCCGCGGATAACTGGCGTACTCATGTTGTGCGCTGGAGCGAAGAACGTCACGTCATCAGTCTTGATTTACGCAATCATGGCCACTCCTTTCATGCACCTGACATGTCTTATGCCCATATGGCAGACGACGTGGTGGCGCTGCTGGCGCATTTGCATATCGATCAGGCCCATATACTGGGTCATTCTATGGGCGGTAAAGTTGCTGCGCAATTGGCCCTCAATCATCCACACCTTGTAGCTAGCCTAATGCTTGCCGATATAGCACCAGTACCCTATGCACCGCGCCATCAGGATATACTGGCTGGGTTAAAGGCGGTGGACTTAGTTAACCTAAAGAGTCGTAAGCAAGGCCTTGAAGTGCTTAATACTTATGAAGCCGATAGCAAAGTTTGTCAGTTTCTAATTAAAAGCCTATATCGCACTGAGACTAAGGACTTTGCCTGGCGCTTTAATTTGACGGTCATTGAAGAGCAATATGACAACATCAGTGCCGCCCCTACCGGGCATACATACCAAGGCCCAGTGCTAGTTCTGAAGGGTGAAAAGTCGGCTTATATCTTGCCCGAGCATCGCCCTGCATTTACTAGTTTATTACCTAATACGCAATTGAAAGTCATGACAGATTGCGGTCATTGGTTACATGCTGAAAAACCCGACCTATTTGTACGTTTAGTGTCCCGCTTTATTCGCGATACCCAATCTCAGTGATGCGCATATTATTGCTGTCGGCCTATGATGCGGATAGTCACCGTTATTGGCGCCAGCAATTGGTGGCCCAGTTTCCCACTTACCAATGGACCCAGCTAGTATTGCCGGGCCGCTATTTTAATTGGCGCATACGCGGCAATAGCTTGCAATGGGCGCTTTCAGAAAGGCCCACGCTAGAACAAGAGTATGACCTCATTGTTGCCACCTCTATGGTGGATTTGTCGTCCGTGAAGGGCATGGTACCTAACTTGGCGAGTATCCCAAGCTTGGTGTATTTTCACGAAAATCAATTTGCTTATCCGGTTAGTCAGCAACAAACTAGCGCTGCTAAACAGGCCAATATTGAACCCATGATCGTCAACCTTTATACGGCGGTTTGTGCCACCCAGTTGGCTTTTAATAGTACTTATAATCGCGATAGCTTTATTGCTGGCGTTGCTGACTTGATGCAGCGCCTGCCGGAAAAACTGCCTCCTAGTTTGTTGGATGATTTGCGCAAAAAATCCCAAGTACTACCTATACCCATTACGTTGCAGTCGCACCCTAGTAAACAGGTTAACAACTCACCCAAGCCGTTTAACCTGGTGTGGAATCACCGTTGGGAATACGATAAGGGGCCAGACTTGTTACTTGCTTGCTTGCGCGAGCTACGTGAGCAGCAAATGGATTT
>DPHB01000066.1:15351-15779 GCA_003521845.1 Oceanospirillaceae bacterium
GAGCAGCAAATGGATTTTAAATTGCATTTATTGGGCCAACAGTTTCGTAAACAGCCGGCGTCACTACAAAGCATTCAAACTGAGTTCGCTGGCCAACTAGGGCAGGTGGGGTTTGTTGACTCGAAAGTGGCATATGAAGCGCTGCTGCGCTCATGTGATTATGCCATCTCAACGGCTTACCATGAGTTTCAAGGGTTAGCCGTGGGCGAAGCTGTGCAATGTGGTTGCTTACCTTTATTGCCTAACCGGCTAAGCTACCCTGGCTTGGTTGGCGCCGAGCATTGTTTCGATGCCGTCGGGGATTTGGCACAACAAGCCAAGGCTTTTGTGGTGCAAATTGAGGCTTGGCAAGGGTTTTCTGATGAGCAACGACAAGCGATTTGGCTGCACTTACCAGTACAATCCTATAACTGGTCAACTTTAAGGCC
>DPHB01000014.1:0-2247 GCA_003521845.1 Oceanospirillaceae bacterium
TCTATGTCTAATGTTGTTGACATGGCGCCTGGTGCCTTAATGGTGACGGGTAATCCGATGGATGTTTATGTTGAAGGCGAAGGTGCTTTGGCTGTGGTCGGTGGCAATGGGTCTGAACTGTATACCCGCCGTGGCGATATACGTATTGGTGCCGATAAGTCATTAGTAAATGGCCGTGGTCAAGTACTGATGGATATCAGTGGTGGCCCCATAAAAGTGCCACCGGGTAGTCAATTAGAAATTAACTCCGAAGGTCAGGTTACCATGATGCCTGCCGGGGGTGGTGATCGTAAACAAATAGGCGCGCTTAAAATAGTGGATACGGCGGGTGTCGTATTGACCAATCGCGAAGACGGACTTTTAGAAAGTGATCAACCGGCTCTGCCAGTGGCACCTGAAATCAAGGTTACACCGAAAGCAATTGAGGGCAGTAGCGTGAACGCTATTGACTCCATGGTACGCATGATTGAATTGTCGCGACAGTATGAAATGTCGGTGAATATGTTAAAGCAAGCGCGAGAAGTGGATTCGGCTGGTGCCTCCACAATGCGCATGAGTTAAGCATAAATTTTTTGGGTCAGGCCTAAAGCCTGACCCCGGTAGTCAACGAATACGAAGAATGAATAATCTGCCTGCTCAAACTTAGGCAGGCAGAAAAAGAGGATAAAATTATGGATGCTTCACTTTGGGTAGCAAAAACAGGACTCGACGCTCAACAAAAACGTATGAGTGTTATTTCTAACAACTTAGCCAACGTTAATACCACTGGTTTTAAGCGGGACCGTGCGGTATTTGAGGACTTGCTTTATCAAACTATGCGTCAGCCAGGTGCACAAACAGGTGCCGACACACAAGCGCCAACGGGCTTGGTGCTAGGTACCGGTACTCGGGTAGGTGCAACAGAGAAGAACCATGCGCAAGGCAATATGATTCAAACGGATAACGCCTTGGACTTGGCCATTGATGGTTCTGGTTTTCTGCAGATATTACAAGGCGATGGCACGCTAGGCTATACCCGTGATGGCTCATTAAAGTTAGATAACACGGGCCGCTTGGTGAACTCCAATGGCCAGTTATTGCAGCCCGAGATTACCATACCGGCTAACTCACGCTCTATTTCCATTGGTAAAGACGGTACGGTTAGTGTGCAGCCTTTTGACCAAGCTACATCAGTGATTGTCGGAAATATTCAAACCGCCAACTTTATCAACCCCGCTGGTTTGCAGCCAATTGGTGGCAACTTGTACAAGGAAACGGCGGCAAGTGGTGAGCCTCAAGTACAGGCCCCCAACGCCGGCGGTGCAGGTTCTTTGGTACAGGGTTCCTTGGAAGCGTCTAACGTTAACGTGGTCGAAGCCATGGTGAATATGATTGAAACCCAACGTGCTTACGAAGTGAACTCCAAAGCCATATCCGCTGCCGATGGTATGTTGCGCTTTATCAACAATAACTTGTAATTTGATATATGGGGTAGAACAATGCTAATGCTCAACACACGCATAAAATTACTAACAATCTTGGCTAGCGCAGCCCTACTTAGCGCCTGCGCCAGTAAACCTATGCCCATCCGTAGCGCAGACTTCTCTCCTGTACTGCCAGCAGAACCGATTGTTAAGACAGTCGCCGATGGCTCCATTTATTCAGGAGGTGCTAATGACAGCTTGTTTGGTGACCGCAAGGCGTATCGGGTTGGCGACATCATTACTATCATGCTGCGTGAAAAAACCATGGCCGAAAAATCAGCTAGCAATGTTACTTCTAGAGCAGCTAGCAATAGTATGGCCATGACGGGAGTCACGGGTGGCTTGTTAGGTGAAAACCTACCAGCTGGTGCAACAATAGACAATAATATTTCTAACACCGGTAACGGGGCTACAAGTCAAACTAATACCTTGGGTGGTGATATATCTGCCACTGTTGTTCGTGTATTAACCAATGGCAATTTGATAATCCGTGGCGAAAAGATGATTAGCCTCAATGATGGCAATGAATATATCCAGATATCCGGCATGATTCGATCAGAAGACGTGCAGCCAGACAATACCGTATTGTCTAAGCGTATCGCCAACGCCGAAATCAGCTATAGCGGCGATGGCGACTACGTGGATGCGACCAAGTCCGGTTGGGGTACTAAGCTTTTCTACAAGATCTGGCCATTCTAAAGCATTTAGGGTGTGTGTTATGACTAGGAGCCTACGGGCTCCTTTTTTTGACTCAAATTATTAGGGGACTGGCTTTTTTGCGCAG
>DPHB01000014.1:2409-2605 GCA_003521845.1 Oceanospirillaceae bacterium
TTTTTGCGCAGCAAAAGTGCCTGTTCTCTAATGAACGGGACAGGCACTGTTGTTCGCTGCGCTCTCAAAGAAGAGCCAGTCCCGGTAAGAATACCACCACTTTGCCGCTGTATTTGCCGGGTGGCAATTAGTTGCCGCTGCATCTTATTAATCAATTTGATGTTTTTTTGACACAATTAAAAATCAATAAAAACAA
>DPHB01000014.1:2835-4186 GCA_003521845.1 Oceanospirillaceae bacterium
TGAATTAGAGGAGTTTTTTATGAACATATTTCGCATCGCACTTTTGTCAGTAGGCTTATCCCTGAGCTGCATGACATTGACTGCCCAAGCAGACCGAGTTAAAGACTTGGCTGAAGTGGCTGGGGTGCGTGATAACCAGTTAATTGGTTATGGCTTGGTCGTAGGCCTAAATGGCACCGGTGATGGCAAGATGTCCTTTACCAGCCAGAGTATGACTTCTATGTTGGCACGTTTTGGCGTCAACCTTAGCGATATGCTTTCTAACTACGATGGTTCCTCTACACGCAATGCTTTGGAATTGAAAAACGTTGCAGCGGTAATGTTAACGGCAGACCTTGAAGCTTTTGCTAAACCTGGTCAGCGTATGGACGTCACTGTATCTACTATCGGTGCAGCCAACAGCCTACGCGGTGGTACTTTATTAATGTCTCGCTTGTTAGGTGTTGATGGTGATGTGTATGCCATTGCCCAGGGTGCTCTTGCCGTCAATGGTGCTTCTGCCGCGGCAGAAGGATCCAGTGCCGTAGTCAATGTACCGACTGTAGGTCGCGTCCCTTCCGGTGCTACTGTAGAAAAGATGGTGGCAACACCTTTTTCTACTAGTGAATACCTAGTAATGAATTTACGCAACGCTGATTTTACCACTAATCGCCGTCTGGCTAATGTGATCAATGATACTTTTGGCCTGGGTACAGCAGAAGCTTTGGATGCCGTATCGACACGCATCTTAGCACCATCAGATTTAAATCAGCGCGTGGCCTTTATGTCCATGATTGAAAATTTGGAAGTAGAACCCGCGGCACCTCCAGCGCGCATAGTGGTGAACTCTCGTACAGGCACCGTGGTGATTAGCCGCAACGTACGGGTAGACGCGGCGGCCGTGACCCATGGTGGTATTACTGTAACCGTACAAACCGATAATGATGTTAGCCAGGCACAGCCGTTTGCTCAAGGTGGGCGGACCGTTCCTGTGGCTAACGCTGGCGTCAATATTACCGAAGAAAAGAACAATATGTTCTTGTTTCAGCCAGGTATTCAGTTACAAGAAATTGTCGATGCTGTAAATGCCGTTGGTGCTACGCCTAGCTCATTAGTGTCAATTTTGCAGGCCCTAAAAAGTAGTGGCAGCCTGCGTGCTGATTTAATAGTAATTTAAGCCGTCATTGCGAGGCGTATGCCGAAGCAATCTCAGCAAAAGGTACATAAACATGACCACAACGCTAACAGCACAAACAGATCACGCCCGAACTTATACGGATTTTCAGGGCTTGTCCAAGTTGAAAGCTCAGGCCTCCAAGGATCAAAGTGCAGCACTAGATGAAACTGCGCAGCAGTTTGAAGCTATGTTTAT
>DPHB01000038.1:0-8416 GCA_003521845.1 Oceanospirillaceae bacterium
AGACTGGCACTTTGGGGTCTGACCCCAAAGTGCCAGTCTATCCTTACAAACAGGTGCTTATGAAAATTTGGTTAGGCTTGTTGGTACCAATGGATACCATCGCTGTCGGTGGTGCGGGCTAGTTTACCGTCGTGGACTAACAAGTTGAGATGGGCGAGGGTTTCGCCGACGGCAAGGGTCATAACGGCATTGTCGATTTCACGACGGAACAGGCTGCTAAATAGATCAACTACGCGTTGTGGACTTTCACAGGCTGCTAGCAGCTTATCTAACCCACGTTGATGGCCTTGTTGCAGGTATTGCAAGCGTGCTGGTGCGCCTTGGAAGGGGCGTTCGTGGGACGGTAATACGAGTACGTCAGCTGGTAGGCGTTGTTCTAGTTTGGCGCAGGAATCCAGCCAATCTTGCAAAGGATTTGATTCTGGTTCTGTGGGCCAAACGCTGACGTTGGATGAGATACCCGGCAATAACTGGTCGCCAGAAATATATAGGTTTAAAGCTTCACACAGGAAGGTCATCTGTTCTGGAGCATGACCGGTACCGACGATGACCTGCCAGGTGTGACCGGCCATAACAAACTCATCACCGTCTTGCAGGCGCTCATATTGCTCGGGTAAGGGTTTGATCATCTTACCGTAACCACCAAACTTGGTTTCGTAGTATTCCAGCTGATCGGCAGTAAAGCCTGCGGAAGCATAAAACTGAATACCCGCTTCGGGGGCTTCGCGGTAGCTATCGGCGACCAGTACGCGGCACATCAAATAATCGGTACGGGACATGAAAAGAGGCACTTGCCACTTGCGGCACAACCAGCCAGCGAGGCCAACATGATCCGGGTGCATATGGGTGACAAAGATGCGCTTAACGGGCTTGGCGTCTTTGTTTTCTAGCATGATCTTGCGCCATAGCTCAACGCAAGTTTCGGTGCCAATGCCCGTATCAATTAGGTTCCAGCCGTCTTCATCTTCAATAATCCACAAATTAATGTGATCTAGAGAAAAGGGCAATGGCATGCGCAACCAGTAGACGCCAGGGGCTACTTCAGTCGGTATGCCATGAGGTGGGGCTTCGGCAATGGGGAATACAAGTTCTGGTCTAGGCAAGGTGTCGCTCCTGTGTAGCCCGGAGTGGATATGCCCGTCATTACGAGGCCTTTGGCCCGTGGTAATCTCAACAAGATTGCCTTGTACGCAATGACGGGGTAAAACCGAGCTTAATTAAATGTGTCTCGTTCTGATAATACCTTAGGCGGGGTAAAGCGGTCACCATAAAGACTGGCTAGTTCTTCACATCTGCGTATAAATTTATCTTTACCATAGGTATTGATAAATTGCAGATAGCCACCGGTCCACATAGGCGCGCCTATACCCAGTACAGAGCCTACGTTGGCGTCGGCTACTTGGCGTATGACGCCTTCTTCTAAACACTTGAGGCTTTCGATTACCGGGCGGAATAGCATGCGGTCTTTGATGTCGTCATGGCTGATTTCTACTTCTGGCTTACGCCACGCTTGCAGGCCTGGCCAGATGCTCTTTTGGCCATCTTGGTAGTCAAAAAAGCCACCACCTTCAATACGTCCACGGCGGCCATGTTCTTCCACTAGGCAGCGCAGCATAGCACGTGCTTCTGGATTGGGTTCGTGGTTTGGATCACGCAAGCCCATTTGCTCTTGGGTGTCGTGAATTTCTAACGGCAACCATAGCTTTAGTTCGTCCATCAAGGTGAGCATACCCACGGGGAAACCAATGGCCTTACCCAGGTTGTCGACCAATACTGGATCCAGGCCTTCGGCAACAAGCTGCATGCCTTCGTCGAGCTTGGTAAAGATCACACGTGAGGTGTAGAAGCCTGTAGCGTCATTAACCACGATGGGGGTCTTGTTGATTTGACGGGCAAAGTCAAAGGCTTTGGCTAGGGTTTCGTCATTCGTTTGGTCACCGCAGATGATTTCCAATAAGGGCATCTTGTCCACAGGTGAGAAGAAGTGTAGACCTATAAAGTTTGACTGTTGTTTAGCACTTGCTGCCAATTGTGTAATGGGCAGGGTAGACGTGTTAGAGCCCCATACGCCATTTTCAGCTAGCAAAGTTTCATGTTCGGCCAACACCTTGTCTTTCAGGTCTTTGCGTTCAAACACGGCTTCAATGATGAGGTCACAGCCTTGTAGATCGCTGGCAACGCAGGTCGGCTCGATATTGGCCAATACCTGTGCCATTTGTTCGCTACTCATGCGACCCTTGTCGACACGCTTTTGTAATAACTTTTGCGTATAGGCTTTGCCCTTGTCGGCGGCCTCTTGGGTCAGGTCTTTAAGGTGCACACGGATACCTGCCATGGCTGCACTATAGGCGATACCTTGACCCATCATACCAGCACCTAGCACGCCCAAACGCTGTACCTTATTAGGCGCTATGTCTTGAGGACGGTTGATGCCGCCTTTCACCTTGTTCATATTGAAGAACATGGTATTGATGATATTCTTGGCTACCGGGTGTACCACTAGCTCGACGAATTGACGTGATTCGATACGCAGGGCGGTATCAAAATCCACACGAGTGGCTTCTACGCAGCAATCTAGAATACGTTCAGGAGCTGGTAGCAGGCCACGCGTAGTCTGTTGCAACTGCGCGCTGGCGAAGGCTACCTTGGCCGCCAAACCTGGGTGGTTAGCGTTGCCGCCTGGTACCTTGTGGCCTTTGCTGTCCCAAGGCTGCTGGTGCTGGTCCGCATTGGCTTGTATCCATGCTTTGGCTTGCTCAACTAGGCTTTCTTTGTCATCCGTCAAGGCATCTAGCCAGCCAAAATCTAAGGCTTGTTGCGGGCTCATGGGGCGGCCTTGGCTCAATACAGGAAAGGCTTTTTCTAGGCCGTGCATGTGAATGCTACGCACGATGCCACCGGCGCCGGGTAATAAGCCTAGGCCAACTTCAGGCAGGCCTACTTTCAGGCTCTTGTCCTGCCAGGCAAGGCGATGATTACAAGCTAGGCAGATCTCAAAGCCACCACCTAGGGCGCTGCCATTGATGGCCGCAACTACCGGTACAGGTAGTTTTTCCAAACGACGGAAGTTGGCTTTCATGCCTTCCACTTGTTTATACAGAGTTTCAATTTCTGTTTTCTCAACCGCGAGCAGCCACTTTAAGTCACCACCGGCAAAGAAGGTATCTTTGGCAGAAGTGATGACCACACCGGTGAGGTTGGTTTCGGCCTCTAGTTGATCCACTGTGTCTTGCAATAAACCCATGTAAGCGAGGTTCATGCTGTTCACGGGACCTTGCATGTCCATGGTGATGGTAACAATGCCATGTTGGTCTTTTTGGTAATTAAATTCAGCCATTGTCTTATACTCGCTCTATCAAAGTGGAAATACCCATGCCGCCACCCACACACAGTGAGATCATGGCACGCTTGGCATCGCGGCGTTCTAGTTCATCAAGTACCACGGATACTAGACAGCCGCCAGTGGCTCCCAAAGGATGCCCCATAGCAATGGCACCACCGTTAACGTTGGTGATGCTGTCATCAATACCTAGGTCGCGCATGTAACGCAAAGCAACAGAAGCAAAGGCTTCGTTGATTTCCCACAGGTCAATATCGGCGACCGTTAAGCCGGCTTTTTGTAAACACTTTTTGGCAGCAGGGCCAGGGCCCGTTAGCATGATCACAGGGTCGGTTGCCAATACTGCCGTAGCGACAATGCGACCTCTAGGTTGAATGCCCATGGCTTCGCCCATGGCCTTGTTGCCGATGAGTACGGCGCTAGCGCCATCAACGATACCCGAGGAGTTGCCCGCTGTGTGTACGTGGTTGATGTCCATGACCTGTGGGTACTTGCGTTTGGCCATGTCATCAAAGCCGGCGGCACCCATTTGTACAAAGGATGCGCGTAGGGCGCCTAGGGTTTCGGTGCTGGTATTAGGCTTAATAAAGTCATCGCGTTGCAATATAGACATGCCATTGCGATCGGTGACTGGCAATACGGAACCGTCAAACCAACCCTTGTCACGCGCATTCGTTGCCCGTTGTTGGCTTTGTACAGCAAAAGCATCGACTTGTTCGCGGCTATAGCCGTCTATGGTGGCAATCAAGTCAGCGCCAATACCTTGGGGTACGGAAAGGTTGTCAGCGATAAACTCAGGGTCAGCTAGGAAGGGCCCGCCATTGCTACCCATGCCAACACGGCTCATGGCTTCAACGCCACCGGCCACGACTAAAGACTCCATGCCCGAGGCCACCTTGGCGGCAGCGCTATTCACGGCTTCTAAGCCAGAGGCGCAAAAACGGTCCAACTGTACACCGGGTACCGATTCGTCCCAACCTGCGTGCATAACAGCGCAGCGAGCTATGTCTGAACCTTGCTCTGACATAGGGGTAACACAACCCATAAGTACATCATCAACCAGGCTAGTGTCTAGGTCATGGCGCTCTTGTAAGCCCTTTAATAGACCTGAAAGTAAATTGATGGGCTTTACTTCGGATAGGGTGCCGACACCCATTTTGCCCCTAGAACGTGGTGTGCGGACAGCGTCGTAAATATAAGCTGTGGTCATGATGTTAACCTCATAATGATGTATATGAGGTCAGTGTAGGAGGGCTAGCTTGCAGGGGCAATGATATTGCTTGCTGTATTAATTGACATTAGGTGACAAGCAAGGTGTTGGCAGTGAGGCGCTGACGATATTGATTAGGGGGCATGCCAGTCCAGCCTTTAAAGGCCCTTACTAGAGCGCTAGCTTCACTAAAACCGGTGCTTTCAGCAATTTCTTCAAGGCTCAAGCTACTGTTTACCAAGAGTTTTATAACTAGATCTTGGCGTACTTGGTTACGCAAACGGATGTAATCGAAGCCTTCTTGCTTAAGGCGACGGCGTAAACTGTATTCAGGTAGATCAAGGTGTTGGGCAACCTGCGCCATATGGGGCCAAAGCTGTTGTTTGGTCAGTAGTCTTTCAATAATTAGGCACACATCCAAAGCCAGGCCTCGGGTTTTGGCTAAGGGCAGATAAATGCCTTCTGGTGTGCGCCTTGCCCAGCTCATGGCATCGGCTTCACTGCGGATTATTTGTTTGTTGAGGGCAATCTTTGGTAGCTCTAATTGATTACTATTTTGCCCATAGGCAATGGGGGCATTAAGAAACATGTCGCCATAGGCAAGGTGTTGTGGGGGCTTCGGGTAGTCTAAATTTACGGAAAGAATGGGAATATGAATATCACCTAACCAACAAGAAAAACGGTGCAGCACCATTAAGATGGTTTCTATGGGCAGTTCGTTAGCAACACGTTTGTTAGGTAATCGATAGAGGTGAATGTGGCAGCTGTCTTGACTTTCTTGTAGTTCAAAGCCAAGGCTGTTGTCCAGTAAATGAAACGCTTCGCAGGTGCGTTCAAGCGCTTGTTGTAAATTGTCCGCGTGGCTGGCATAGGCGCAAATCACTGCCAAACAACCTATAGGTTGGCGTCTTTCTACCAAGCCAAATAGCTCATCACCTAAGCCCAGTGTCACCGCACGCATGAGGCGCACATGTTGTTCGGCACTGAGGCTAGCTTGTTTGCAAAGTAGCTGTTGGGGCAGTTTGGCGTTTTCATAAACCTGCTCTGCAGCGAGGCCTTGACTAGCTGCGCCCTGCAACATGTTATCGATAAATGGCCAAGTGATTTTCATGTGTGAATTGTGGTAATTTTGTTAACTAATGTCAAGCCTAGTATGAGCTGGTGTCCTTGTCATAATAGCCCTAGCATCGCTAATATAAATTGCAAAATACGCTAGCTAATAGACAAGTTAGCATGCTTCTCAACGATGTTGGGAATAAATTATGGAGAGCAATATGTCATTGTTTACGGCTTCTGCGGCCTGGGTTACCACCGAACATCGTTTATACGCCGATATCGTCAGCCGTTTTTTACAAGACAAGATGGTGCCTCATGTCGAGCGCTGGTATGACCAAGGTCACATAGACCGTGAGTTTTGGAATCAGGCAGGCGCAGCTGGCTTGATGGGGGCGGGTGTGCCAGAAGAGTACGGTGGTGCTGGTGCCGACATGTCCTTTGAAGCGGTGACCTTATATGAACAGGGTTTTGCCGGTGATGTGTCCTGGGGCTATGCTATCCAGTCTATTGTTATGCATTATTTGGTGTCCTACGCTTCTGAAGAGCAAAAACTAGCCTGGTTGCCTAAGTTGGTGAGCGGTGAATACGTGGGCGCTATTGCCATGACTGAACCCGGTGCGGGATCCGACTTGCAAGCTATACGTACCACGGCCAAGTTGGATGGTGACGAGTATGTCATAAATGGCTCCAAAACCTTTATTACCAATGGCCAGCAAGCAGACTTAATCATTGTGGTATGTAAAACCGACCCAACAGGTGGTGCCAAGGGTACTTCCCTAATTGTGCTGGAGACAGACCAGCTGGCAGGCTTTGAACGTGGTCGCAACCTAAAGAAACTGGGCATGAAAGGCAATGATACTTCAGAATTATTCTTTACTGATGTGCGGGTGCCAGCTAGTAATCTGATGGGCGAAGTTGCCGGGCAGGGCTTCTATCAGTTAATGAATCAACTGATGTGGGAAAGATTGATAGTAGGCGTACAGGGCCTTGGTTGTGCCGACTTTGGCCTGCAAGAAACCATCAGCTATACGCAAGAGCGCAAAGCCTTTGGCAAACCGGTATTTGAATTTCAAAATTCACGTTTTAAATTGGCCGAAGCCAAGACCAAGTTAGAAGTGACCCGTAGCTTTGTCTGTGATGCTATCTATCAAGCTGATGCTGGCACACTTGATTCCTCTACCGCCTCCATGGTGAAATATTGGGCCTCTGATGTGCAAAATGAAGTTTTGGATGAATGTGTACAGTTGTATGGTGGCTACGGTTATATGATGGAATACCCCATTACGCGCCTGTATGCCGACGCACGAGTACAGAAAATATATGCAGGCACCAATGAAATCATGAAAGAATTGATTGCCCGTAGCTTGTAGTGATGGTTAGACAATTGCGTCATTGCGAGTCGCAAAGCGACATGGCAATCTGGTGCAGGCAAGGTGCTATGCTGACGGAGATCGCCACGCTGCGCTCGCGATGACGGCACGAACAGCTTGCGATGACAGCACGAACAGCTCGCCATGACGGCACAAAAAGCTCGCGATAACGGCACGAACAGCGGGTGATGACATAAATAAAAACACAGTATGGATATCCTTATGACCAAGCCTCCCTTACATGGCATCACAGTAATAGAAATGGAAGGCATTGGCCCTTGCCCTATGGCCGGCATGATGCTCGCTGATATGGGTGCTAGAGTGATTCTAGTGGGGCGTAAACAAGCTAGCGATAAGGCGGCGGCTATTCACCCAGACGATCGTCAACAGGCTTTTTATCATCGAGGTAAAGAATCCATTAATGTGGATTTGAAACATCCGCAGGGTGTGGCTCTAGTGGCAAAGCTCGTTAGCCAGGCTGATATTTTGCTTGAAGGCTTTCGTCCGCAAGTGATGGAGCGTTTAGGGTTAGGTCCGGACGTATTATTAAAGGCTAACCCCAAGCTAGTTTATGGGCGCCTTACTGGCTGGGGGCAAGATGGCCCGTTAGCTATGGCCGCCGGTCACGATACCAATTATCAGGCCTTGTCTGGCGCACTTTATTATGGCGGCGCGCAAGGTCGAGTACCCAACGCGCCCCTTACCTTGGTAGGCGATGTGGGTGGCGGTACCATGATGCTTTTGTGGGGCGTGATGAACGCCCTATGGCAAACCCAAGGCACAGGTCAAGGGCAGGTGGTGGATGCAGCCATGTGCAATGGCAGTGCCTATCTTTCTGGCCTACTGTGGATGATGCGTAATACCGGACAGATTAGTGAGCCAGCAGGGCAAGGTTGGGCCGATGGCGCTGCACCTTGGAATCAAACCTATACTTGCGCAGATGGATTACATATTAATATCTGCGCTTTGGAGCCACCTTTCTATCAGCTGTTGCTGAGTAAACTCGGCCTAGACGCTGATGCCTTGTTTGCCAAGCAATGGGATAAGACCAGTTGGCCTTTAGCCAAAGCCAAGTTTACGGCCATTTTTATTGCTCAGTCGCGGGATCATTGGTGTGACTTGCTTGAAGGTTCAGATGCTTGTTTTGCACCAGTACTCAGCCTGTCCGAAGCGCTACAACACCCTCATAATCAAGCTCGTAAGATGTTTTGGAACCAGCAAGGCGTTGATCAGCCTGCGCCGGCCGTGCGCTTACAAGGTATGGAAGAACAGCCAAAAACCGTGGCAGACAGCGGCGCGCAAGGTGCTGACATCGTTGCCGAACTAGGTTTGGATTGGCAAACTTTAGCGGACCAAGGGGCTGTTTAGGCTCTAAGATAAATAACAAGGGCTTGCCATTTGTATAAAAACAAGGCCCTTGTAAAGTTTGCTTGTCGGCTT
>DPHB01000038.1:8629-32753 GCA_003521845.1 Oceanospirillaceae bacterium
GACCTGTGACGTGGCCTGAATATAAGGGTCATTTTCAGCCGCTTCATAATCAAAGGTATGATCGTCCACATCGTCAATGGTAGCCAAGTCTTGCTTTTGTCGTAGCTGATTAATAGCATCTAGATACCATTGCTTTTCTTCTTGCCAAGCATTTTCACGCGTGGCTAGTTGTAGGCTAAGCATGTCTTGCTCTTGATCACGATAGTCTTTCACCTGCATGGCGTAGGCAAGGTCAGGATCTGCCTGGCTACGTTGTGCTTGTTGTTCTTGTAGTAAGGGTACAATTTGCGGCAAGTTGATGTAACGTGGATGATCTAAAGCGGCGACTTGATCCCAGGGTAGGGCATAGTCCAAGTTGCTTTCGCCAACCCGGCTATGGTCAATCAAGCTTGGTAAGATGACATCGGGAATCACACCTTGGTGTTGGGTGGACGCACCAGTGATACGGTAGAACTTGGCTTGGGTGTATTTTATTTGGCCTTGGCTAAGATCGGTTAGGGTTTGTACCGTGCCCTTGCCATAGGTTTGGCCGCCCACAATTAAGGCGCGCTGGTAGTCTTGCAAGGCGGCGGCAAATATCTCCGATGCCGATGCACTAATACGGTTGACGAGCACCGCCATAGGGCCTGCATAGATAAGGCTAGCATTACGGTCTTGGTGCTTTTCAATGTGCCCGTTGTTGTATTTAACCTGTACCGTCGGGCCTTGTTCTATAAACAAGCCGGTAAGCTGATTGGCCTCAATTAACGAGCCGCCACCGTTGTTGCGTAGGTCCACAATGATGCCGTCTACGGCGGCTTCGCGTAGCTCGGCGACCAGGTGAAACACGTCGCGCGAAGTACTGCGATAGTCCTTGTCCCCACGACGATAGCCGGCAAAATCAAAATAGAAGGTGGGTAGTTTAATAACACCTATTTTGATGGGGCCAATGTCGGTTTCAAGTTCTACAATCTCTTGTGTTGCCGCCTGGTCTTCTAATTTTACTTTGTTGCGCGTTATCTGTAGCAGCTGGGGACGTTCTTGTAAATCACCGCCAGGTATCACTTGCAGTGTTACCACGCTGTCCTTGGGGCCGCGAATTAAGTTGACGACATCGTCCAAACGCCAGCCAACGACATCCACCATGTCTTCATCTTGTTGGGCTACACCCACAATATAATCTGCAGCCTTAAGCTCGCCGGCCTTATCCGCCGGACCCCCAACTACAATACGTACGATCTTGGTGTAGTCGTTTTCTCTTTGTAAAACCGCGCCAATGCCTTCCAGGGATAGGCTCATGTCGATGTTGAAGTCCTCGACATTACGCGGAGACAAATAACTAGTGTGCGGATCGGTCACCATGGTGATGCTGTTAGCAATACTGGTAAACATATCTCGTTCATCTACTTGCGCTAAACGTTTAGCTTGGTTTTCATAACGTTTGACTAAGCGACTACGAATTTGCTCCCTTGTCTCGTTTTCAATTAAGCCGTTAATGAATTGATTTTTAAGCAATTTTCTCCACAGATTTTGTAGGGCCGCCAAATTAGCTTGGCGCGGCTGCTGACTGGCGTCAATAGCCAGTTCTTCTTGGCGTGCAAAATCAAAACCCTGGCTAGGGTCTTGCAACCAATCAAGATTGAAGTCGACCGCCTGCATACGTCTTTGTTGCATCAGGTTAAACAGGTCTACCAATGGCGCTAATTGGCCTTTACTAAGCTGTTCGTCCAGCTGGCTCGATAGGTGTTGATAGGCCTTGAGATCTTCTTGCGCTAGATAAATACGTTGCGGGTCAATAGCGTTAAGGTATTGTTGGTAGACGTCAGCGGCAAAGTCGTCGTTGATAGCGCGAGTTTGATAGTGCTGACGCTCGATGAACTGCAATATTTCTTGGGTAATTTGGCCCTGATCTGGAGTACTAGCCAGGGTAGGCGGTAAGTGACTATCAGCGCTTGTGGCCTGACTTGTGGCGCTGAATATAAGGCCCAGAGTTAGGGCCTTTAAGGCGTCTAGATGTTTGTGTAGGTGGTGGCTAAATCTTTGTTGCATATAAACTATTACTGTTGGTGGCCAAGGTCTGCTTCCATCTTAACCTATAGCAGGAGGAGAACACCATAAGCGCTGCTTGTTAGACTGCATTTATGACTTAATTGTGGCACACTTGAGCACTAAAACTTGAGTGCGAGTTAGCGCACTGTGACACCTAAACCGAGATACGTTTACCATCATGATAAAACACGCAGACAGCCTTAATGACCTCTTGGCATTTCTACAACAATCACCGACACCGTTTCATGCTGTGGAAGAGATGCGGCAACGCCTATTGGGTGCTGGCTTTCGGGCCTTAGATCCGGCCCAAGACTGGGACTTGCGTGATGGGCATGGTTATTTTGTGGAACGTAATGATTCTTCCATTGTTGCTTTCCGAATGTCTGAAGATCCCGGTAACCATCGTTTGCATATGATTGGTGCCCATACGGATAGCCCATGTTTACGCGTTAAGCCAAATCCTGAAATGCATAAACAAGGTTATCAACAGTTAGGTGTTGAAGTGTATGGTGGGCCATTATTGCACCCTTGGTTTGACCGCGACCTATCCTTAGCGGGCCGGGTTGTCGGGCGCCGAGCCAACGGCCAACTGGAGAGCGCATTAATCGATTTTAAGCGTCCTATCGCTTGTATTCCCAGTTTGGCTATCCACTTAAATCGAGAGGCTAATAAGGGCAGTAGTATTAATGCCCAAACAGATCTGCCTGTGTTACTCGGGCAGGAGCTGGGTGATGATTTTAACTTGCGTCAGTTGTTGCAGGAACATTTGCAGGAGCAAGGTCAGGAATTCACACAAATATTGGATTACGAGTTGAGCTTTTATGATACCCAGGCTCCGGCTATGGTTGGTTGGCAGCAAGAATTTGTGGCTAGCGCCCGCTTGGATAATTTGCTTAGCTGTTATGTAGGCTTGCAAGCTCTATTGCAAGCCTCTAGCAAGCAGGGCATGTTGTTAGTATGCAACGATCACGAAGAGGTTGGCAGCCAGACGGCAGAAGGTGCGCAGGGTAATTTTTTGATGTCAGTGTTGCAGCGCATGTACCCGGTGGCAGAAAAAATGCATCAGGTGTTGCATCAATCGGTACTGGTGTCTACCGATAACGCCCATGGGGTACACCCAAATTTTGCTAACAAACACGATGATCAACATGGACCTAAGCTGAATGCGGGCCCAGTGATCAAGATTAACGCCAATCAGCGCTATGCCACCAACGCACTAACAAGCTCTTTAATTCGAGTGTTGGCTGAACAACAAAACGTGCCAGTACAAGCCTTTGTGGTGCGCAGTGATATGGGCTGTGGAAGTACCATTGGGCCAATCACTGCTGCCCAGCTGGGTATTAAAACCATTGATTTGGGTATGCCGACCTTTGCTATGCATTCTATTCGTGAAACGGCAGGTAGCCATGATGTGATTACCACCATTGCTTTGTTGCAGGCCTTTTATGAAACCAATATTAAGGTCTAGTCATGTTATCTAATGAGGCCCATGCAGGTACACAATGGCATAGTTTTGATCCTGCCCAAGGGCACGGTTTAAAGCACGACCCTATGAAGGCCATCGTGGCACCGCGACCCATAGCTTGGGTGGCTAGTTTGAATGACCAGGGTGTGCATAACTTGGCGCCTTATAGCTTTTTTAATTTGCTTAGTGCTAAGCCACCTTTGCTAATGTTTTCTAGTGAAGGTAGTAAAGATAGCTTACGTAATATCGCACAAACGGGCGAGTTTACAGTTAATCTGGTCACGCAAGCTAACATGGCATCCATGAACCTGTCGTCAGCATCTGTGGGCCCTGAAGTGGATGAGTTTGCACTGACGCGAGTGCCTTGGTTAAAGGGCGACCTAGTGGCTGCCAGACGGGTCATGACAAGTCCCGTGAACATGGAATGCAAACTGGTCGAAATCAAACCCTTAGAAGACCTAGATGGTCGGGTTTTGGCCGCTAGTATGGTTATCGGTCAGATAGTGCGTGTGCATATAAATCAAGACTATTTGCAAGACGGCTTGTTTAGCATCACCGCTGCCGGTACTGTGGCTAGGGCAGGATACCGTGGTGATTATGTGCCCGTGGACCGGGTGCAGGAGTTATTACGCCCGCGTGATTAGTGACCTTGCCCTAAACGCTTTTTCGTTTTAGCTGTTGCCAGCGCGCTAAGGGGGTCATCTGGCCAGGGGTGTTTTGGGTAGCGCCCCTTCATTTCTTTTTTCACTTCCTGGTAGGCATTGCGCCAGAAATAAGCCAAGTCCTGGGAAATCGCCAAAGGGCGCCCAGCGGGTGATAGTAGGTGTACTTGCAGGTTGACATTGTAGGCCACTTTTGGGGTCTCTTGCATGCCAAACAGCTCTTGTAATTTTACCGCCAACACTGGTGGTTGCTGACTATAGTCGATGCTGTGGCTGTTGCCCGATGGCACCTGTACTCTGCTCGGAACTAGCCTTTTCATATCTTGTTGCTGGGCAAAACTTAGCTGATTCTGAAGTATGTCTAGAAGGTCCAGTTTGGCTAGTTGTTTAGCACTATTAATGCCGTTCAGATAGGGGCCTAGCCAAGCCTCTACATGTTCGGTGAGCCATTGCTGGCTTAAGTCTGGCCAAGGTTGCTCATGTGCGTTGGCGTGGCTATAAAGCAAGTGTAAGCGCGCCAGCCATTGGCTTACCGGGCTAGACCAATTTAGCGCTGCCAGTCCCGTGTCAGCTAGGTAATCGCACACCGCTTGGGTTTTTGCTTGGTCAGCAACCTGTCGACTTTGACCCTGCTGTAGCAATAGCTGATTGAGCCGGCGTGCCTGAAAGACGTCTAGGCGATCGGTCTGTTTGTTCCACTGACAAACCGCTGAATCTTCTATTAGGTGTGGTATAGCGTGTTCTATGTTGGCCAAAGACAAGCCCAAATAGCTGGAAATTTGATCACGGCTTTGCTGTGCCATAGCGAAGGTGTTAACCACAACTAGGTAATCTGGAGCGGCAGCTCTACTGGGCCACAGCAGCTGTACACCGCGGCCGTTGGCCAATTTATAGTTGACCTTATCGGCCTGTTGATTTTGTTTTTGGCCTATACGGTCTGGCCAAGCCCGAGCGAGTGCAGTTGCCAGCCAATGGTCATCTTTGTGGTGTTTTGAGTTGCTGTAAGGTAGGCGTTTTGCGCGTTGCTGCAGTTGTGTGGCTAGGCGCTGTTGTGCTTGGCTTAATGGTTGCAATAAGGCCTCGCTGATATCAGCTTTAGCCTGTCGCTGTGGTTGTTCTAGCTGGCTTATTAGTTGGCATGTAGTGCCTAGCTGGCCTAGGTCGATGCCACTAATGAGTACTTGAGCCAAGCGTGGCTCAATGCCGCTGGCAGCTAAACGCTGGCCATGTGCCGTAAGGGCAAGGCCGTGTTCTAGTGGTGTCACCGCCTGCAGTTGTTCTAATAGACCTACTGCTTGTTGCCATGCGCCAGCGGAAGGGGTGTCCAGCCAATCCAGTTCATCCATATGACTATAACCACAGGCTAATAGCTGTAGCACTAAACTACTTAGGTCGGAGTTTTTTATGGCGGCTTGGCTTTGCTGGGCCAGAGCTTGCTGTTGGGTTTCACTCCATTGCCGATAACAATGGCCAGCTTGTAAACGGCCAGCACGGCCAGCGCGTTGGGTGGCTGAGGCGGCACTAATCATGCGCGTATGTAGGCGTGTGAGGCCGCTACCCGCCTCAAATAGTGCCTGCTTGTGCAAACCGCTGTCGATGACACAACCAATGCCATCAATTGTAAGGCTGGTTTCGGCGATATTGGTAGCCAAAACGACCTTACGTTGTCCTGCCTGAGGGGCACTGATTGCTTGTCGTTGTTCTGCTAAAGTTAGCTTGCCGTACAGGGGATAAATGCTGAGGCTATTACCCTCTAGGTGGCGCAGCTCTTGATGCAACCTGTGGATGTCAGCTTGACCTGGAATAAATACCAAAATGTTACCTGCTTGGTCAGCCAATGCTTGCGCTACACTTTGCGCCCATACCTGTAAGCGTTGCCTGGGTTCAGGTGTAGCGGCTAAATAGTGATAACTGATAGGGAACTGGCGACCCTCACTCACAATGACCGGCACAGGGTCGAGATATTGTGCGAGTTTGTCGGTCTCCAAGGTGGCAGACATAATTAATAAATTTACCGGGTCTGCGTCGCGAAATAAGGCGTTGCTTTGTAAGCATAAACTGAGGCCAAGATCGGCAGCCAAACTGCGTTCATGGAACTCGTCAAAGATGATGGTATGCACGCCTTCCAAACTGGGGTCAGTTTGCAATAAGCGTAACAGGACACCTTCGGTAATGATTTCCAAACGCGTATGTTTGCCCACCTGGTTATCTTGACGCATACGATAACCGATACGGCCACCGGGCTTTTCTGCAATTTGTTGAGACAAAAACTCAGCGGTGTTTTTGACCGCAAGACGGCGTGGTTCTAGTAACAATATGCGGCTCGAGCCGTGAGGATCTTGGTCTGCAAGCTGTTGTAACAGGTGCAAGGGAACTTGCGTCGTTTTGCCGGCCCCAGGAGGAGCTACGAGAATGGCGCGTTGGTGTTGGGTAAGGGCTGCATCAATTGCCCCCAGCACTTCTGTAACGGGAAGTTTCACAATAAAGACTGATTAAAAAGCCTTGAAGGTGAGAGTGGTGAGAGAACGGGATATACCTTCGATATTCAGCAGGTTGTCGTTAATGTAACGGCCTACATCTTCATTGGCAGGAATATAGATTTTCATTAGCAAATCATAGTCACCGCTTGTGGAATAGAGCTCTGATGCTATTTCACGCTCATAGATGGCATCGGCAACGGCGTAGGTTTGACCAGGGTTACAGCGAATTTGAACGAATACACAAGCCATAATTTTTTCCTATATAAATGGCAGATAAGGCGAGCCCTTTGCCTGCTTCGTGCAAGGGTCTTAGATGGCTTTATTGTACACCTATTGCGCAATGATAGACAAAAAACGGCCTCCATAGAGACCGTTTTGTCGCGCTAAAGAGAGATTAAAATTCTGCCCAATCTCCCATGTCCGCATCACCTGGTGCGGCAACGTGGGCTTTGCTACCTGCATGACGTGCCGGCGCACTAGGCACGGCGCCACGACTAGGCTCAATGGCATAGGTGCTTGGTGAGGTAAGACCATTGCCGTCGTTAACTTTAAAGAAGGAAATTTCTTCACGTAAGTCTTGGGCTTGGTTATTCAAAGCGTCACTAGCGGCAGTGGATTCTTCGACTAGGGCCGCGTTTTGTTGGTTCACGCTATCCAATTGCGTAACCGCTTCGTTCACCTGCGTGATGCTATTTGCTTGTTCGCGCGAGGCATGGGTAATTTGACCAACCAAATCGGCAATAGATTCAATAGACTTAAAGATCTCATGTAAGGCCTCACCAGATTGGTTAACCAATTGGCTACCTTCATTGACACGGCTGTTGCTGGCTTCGATTAAGACGCGAATCTCTTTCGCTGACTCTGCCGCGCGTTGGGCGAGGGTACGTACCTCACCGGCCACCACGGCAAAACCACGGCCATGTTCACCGGCACGGGCGGCTTCCACGGAAGCGTTAAGTGCTAGTAGATTAGTCTGGAAGGCAATACCATCAATCAAGGTAATGATATCGGCAATTTTTTGACTTGATTCGTTGATCTGCTCCATGGCTTGTACGGCAGTCTGTACCACGCGAACACTTTCTTCGGCCTTGCTACGACTAGTGGTAACTAGAGAGTCTGCTTGGATGGCGTTACTGGCATTGGCTTCTACGGTAGAGGCCATTTCATTCATGCTAGCTGCGGTTTCTTCTAGGCTAGCTGCCTGCTCATTAGTGCGCTCGGATAGCTGTAAGCTACCTTGGCTAATTTCACGGGCACCAGTACTTACCAAGTTAGCATTGCTAAGAATGTTAGATAGCGTGTCTTGCATGCGGTCTAAAGAAGTATTTAACGCGTTCTTAAGTTCGCCCAAGCGACCTGGGTGGTTGCCATTAATACGCAGGGTAACGTCACCTTGCGACATGGCTTCAGCAACATTACTGGTTTCTTCTAGGGCAGAACCGATAGCGCTAAGGCTGTCGTTGATATTGTTCTTGAGGAGCTCTAGATCACCTTCACCTTGTGCAGTAACGCGCTTGCTAAAGTCACCTTGGGCTACGGTTTGCATTACCTGACCAACGTCTACAAACATAGTGCTTACGCGTTCTACGGCACCGTTAACGGTAGTGGCAATAGCGCCATCGTGATCTGGATTCATGCGGCCGGTAAAGTCACCTTTGCCAACTTTGCCCATCACATCTTCTAAGGAATGCATAGTGCCTGTCATGGCATCAAGACTGGCGTTGATGTTTTCTAGGGTTACGGGGAACATGCCGCGTAAACCAGCAGGCAGTGCTTTACGTTCGTAATCACCTTGTTTTACTTTTTGCGCAAAAGCATTGGCTTCACGCAATACGGTTTCCATCTGGTCAAGGGCTTCGTTGAAGTTCCAAGCAATTTGCCCAAGGTCATCCTCGGGGCCAATGTTGGTAATACGGCCTTCAAGCTTGCCTTCTACGACGTCCTCAGTAAAGGCTTTGACCTTGCCAAGCACGTAATTTGCACGGCTGTTGGCTTTCAAAACGGCAAATAGACAGAGTAGAGCGACCACGGCGAGCGCACCCTGTAGGTATAAGTCGGGGTACCAAATTGTAGCGGCAAAAGAGCCCACTACACTTAGACCGGCAACACCAGCGAATGAATTAACCTTGGAGTTGGTAAACAAACTGATCATAAGTGGCTCCCAATTCGGCTAGCTTAGCTTGTAATAATTTAGTACCAGCGTTGATTTGATCTTTAGCTGGAACACGAGTTTCTTCCGCACGAATGGCGTCATATAGATCTGGTATCACTTGCATAGCTTTGGCACTAGGCTTACGACGTACGGAGTAGTAGCCAATGCTTTTGCCATTGGCATCAAGGCTGACGGTGACATTGGCATAAACCCAATAGTAACTCCCATCAGAACTCATGTTTTTTACATAAGCGAATATTTCTTCGCCATCTTGGATGCGCTGCCAAAGTAAATTGAACACAGAGCGAGGCATGTCCGGGTGGCGAATGATGTTGTGTTGTTTGCCGAGAAGGTCGGCCTCATCGAGGCCTGCAAACTCATTAAATATGCGGTTACCGTAGGTAAGACGGCCCTTGGTGTCGGTCTTGGAAACGATAAAGTCCGTTTCTCGCATGACCAACTCTTTGTCCGTGGGGACAATGTTTTTATCTTTCACAATGTTATCCTGATTGCTAATTCTCTTGCGTGGTTACTGCCATTACTTAACTGCGCGGCGCCTACCGTATATTTAGTACGAACGCGCATTTATCCAAGTTAATTATTATGTGGGTATTTTTTGTAAGCTTGGATTACTTTACGTATAGCTAATATATTAGGTTCTACTATGCTTAGCAAGAATAGATATAACATTTACATGCCAATATCGTCGCATGTGTTGCTGGCGTTGTAGGCCTTTTTGCTGGATTGGAAAGGCAGTCAGAGCCACGGTGGTTAAACCGGCTTGCCCCCACTTATTGGGCTGCCAGATGCTAGCAACAATAGTGGTAAGAACGGTGGTTAATAAAAGCATGCTAGGCCAACTAAGCTTGGAGCTGGTAGACAAACTGGTCATAGCTAACTCCTAATGCTTGCAATTTGGCTTGCAAAGCGGCTGTGCCAGCGGCGATCTGGTCTTTGGTTGGATGCTTCTGTTCTGCAGCGAGTAAAGTAGCATACAGGGGTGGGATGATTTGCATAGCGGCTGCACTAGGTTTGCGGCGCACGGAATAAAAACCAACAATGTTGCCATTGATATCGAGACTGGCCGTGACATTGGCATAGACCCAGTAAAAACTACCGTCTTTACTCATGTTCTTTACATAGGCAAAGATTTCTTCACCAGCATTAATGCGTACCCATAAAAGGTTAAATACACAGCGTGGCATGTCGGGGTGGCGAATAACATTGTGTTGTACACCGAGGATTTGATCTTCGGTATAGCCTGCGAATTCGAAAAATATGCGGTTAGCATAGGTAATCCGACCTTTAGGGTCCGTTTTGGAAACGATGAAATCGTCTTCACGCATGACCTTTTCTTGGTCGATAGGTTGTCTTTTTTTGTCTTTCACTTGCGCATTCCTGTTTGGTAATTCAATAACAGGTTAAAGTTTCAAACTAGTCAGTTTGATAGGGGTATTCCGCTAGTTTGAGTGGGTTGCTCTGGCTCAGTCTGCTGTAACGCCTTATAGCATGCAAGTAGGTGGGGCGAAGGTGGGGGTTGCCACGTGGCATTTCTTGTCTTTAGTTGATTTCGATCAAATTAATGTTGCTTTTAATAAGGTTTCAACTGGGCATGAAATCTGCTAAAAAGGACGCCTGCAAAACAATCGGTGAAATATATAATGAATTTAATACCTGAGTTGATGGCTAAAGCAGCGGCTTATGCTGCTGTACGACGTGACATACATGCACACCCAGAGCTGGGATATGAAGAAGTGCGCACGGCGGCCCTTGTTGTGCAATGGTTACAAGAACGTGGTATTGAAGTGCATGAAGGCATTGGTGAAACCGGTGTAGTTGGGGTCATAAAGGGCAATCACGACGGCCCAGGGTTAGCCATTCGAGCCGATATGGATGCGCTGGCGTTGCAAGAAGACAATAATTTTGCCCATGCCAGTCAGCATGCGGGCAAGATGCATGCCTGTGGTCATGATGGTCATACTGCTAGCTTAATGGCTGCAGCCGATTATATTAACCAGAACCGTGATTTTGCAGGCACCTTGTATTTGATTTTCCAACCTGCCGAAGAAGGTGGTGGCGGTGCCAAGGCGATGATGGATGACGGCCTATTTGATCGTTTCTCTATCGATGAGATATATGGTTACCACAACTGGGCAGGCTATCCGGAAGGGCACGTTGCTTTGGCAGCGGGCCCAGTTATGGCTTCTGCCAACGAATTTAAAATCACTATTACTGGTAAGGGTACCCATGCCGCCTTGCCACATTTGGGAGTTGATTCTTTATTGGTAGCCACCCACTTGGTACAGGCTTTGCAGTCTATCGTAAGCCGCAATACGGCACCCTTGGAATCTGTGGTGTTATCTACCACCAAGATCGTTGCCAGTGACGCAACAAATATCATCGCCGAAACTTGTGTGTTGGAAGGCACGGTGCGTTGTTTTACCGAAGCCAACCTAGTTATGGTGGAAGAACGCATGGCTACATTAACCACTGAGCTTTGTAGTGCGTTTGGTAGCCATGGTGAATTGCACTTTGAACGGGCCTATCCGGCCACCGTGAATCATGTGGCACAGACAGAGCATGCTACAAGGGTGGCCAAGCATGTGGTAGGAGAGGAGCGTGTGGCTGAGTTTATCCCCACCATGGGCTCTGAAGACTTTAGTTTCTTTTTGCAGGAAAAACCAGGTTGTTACTTGATGATTGGTAATGGTGATGGTGAACATCGGGAAGCGGGTCATGGGCTAGGGCCTTGTGCGCTGCATAACCCAAGCTATGACTTTAACGATAGTTTGATTCCTGTTGCTGCTAGTATTTGGGTGACTTTGGTGAATGATCGTTTAGGGCCTAATGGTATAGTGAGCGCGATTCCCTCGTCCTAGCGACGTGGCAAGCGCCATCAGGCGCAGTGCAGGAGCGAAGAGATGGCTTCGCTTCCCTGGGCCTGCCCCATGAGCGTGACCTTGCATTAATCACAGTGAAGAATATTTCAGGCATTGAATAAATTTTACAACTGCTGTAATATTTTTCGTCATGAGCGAAAAAAACAATAAATCTATCGATAGCGAACAACTCGACTTGGCAACAAGAGCGGCCTGGCTGAGTTATATCGGCGGATATACGCAAGGTGAAGTAGCGAAGCGCTTACAGGTCTCTCCTGTAAAGGCGCACCGTTTAATTCAGCAGGCCCAGCAATTGGGCATGGTGAAAATTTTTATTGAAGGTGCAGCGGCTAGCTGCACGGCGATGGAAGAAACCCTAATACAGCGCTTTGGCTTGCAATCATGCCTGATTGTACCGCTTTCTGACGACGATCAGCATAACGAACTGCGTGGCTTCAATGAAGTTGGTGCCGGCGCCGCGGGTTTTTTCCATAAACTATTAGAACAGTTACCCGCTGGATCCCATGTCGGTATTGGTAAAGGCCGTTCGTTAACCGCCATGGCCGACCGATTGCCTAGCATGAGTCGCTCCGACCTAGTATTTGCTTCGGTATCCGGTAGCTTTACCCGTAAATTTTCTGCCAACCGTCTAGACGTGGTGCATGCTTTGGTTGAGCGTACCGGTGGGGAAGGCTATTTTATGCCGATGCCATACCTAGCCAAAGATGACCGAGAGCGTGACATGCTCATGTCCCAACCTAGTGTGCAAGATAGCCTGCAGTTGGCGCGCGATGCCGACTTGTATGTCGTGGGTATTGGTGCACTGAAAAACAATCATTATTTAAACAGCGTTGGTCTAGTCAGTGATAATGACCTTGAGGAGTTGCGTGGGGCCGGTGCTGTATGCGATTTGATAGGTAGCTTTTATGATGCCCAAGGTCAGGCTGTAGACAGTCCAATAAATCACCATGCCTTGGGTATAGAAGCTGAAGATATGGCGAACAAACGCGTTATAGCCGTGGTGGCTGGTTTAGGTAAAGAAACAGCTATCTTGTCAGCCTTGCGCTCGCAATTACTGACCGATCTGGTAATGGATGAGGCCACAGCCAAAGCGCTGTTGGCTATTGAGGAGAATCAAGCATGACACAGTCTGTGTCCAATGCGCCTGTTGTGGCCCTGCATAATCAAACGCCTAATCATGGCCACATAGCCGAGCATGCAGAGCAGGTGCTGCGTAACCCTGGTTTGGCCTTTGATGCGGATTGCTTTGCCGGTATGCAGGTTAACCGTAGCGCTACTGAGCGTCGTGCCGCAAGTTATGGCCATCGTCGTAGCATTAAAAAGCAGCAACAGGCAGCGTGGCTCTTGAAAGCCATTACCCTAATCGACTTAACCACCTTGTCAGGTGATGACACAGCAGCGCGGGTACGACGTTTATGTGCTAAGGCCAAGCAGCCTTTGAGCGCCAAGTTGCGTGAACAACTGAATATGGGTGACTGGCAAGTTAGTACCGCGGCTGTGTGTGTGTATCACGATATGTTAGAGACAGCATCAGCGGCCCTAGATGGTTCAGGTGTGCATCTGGCTGCTGTATCGACAGGTTTTCCAGCAGGCTTGTCACCGTTGCCGCTACGGCTACAAGAAATTGGCTGTTCTGTCGCTGATGGGGCCGATGAAATAGATATCGTGATTAGTCGTCGACAGGTGTTGGAAGGCAACTGGCGAGGTTTGTATGACGAAATTAAGGCCATGCGCCAAGCCTGTGGCGAGGCGCATATAAAGACTATATTGGCGACGGGAGAGCTAGGCAATTTAACCAATGTCGCCAAAGCTTCCATGGTTTGTATGATGGCCGGTGCTGATTTTATTAAGACTTCCACCGGCAAAGAAAGCGTCAACGCCACCTTGCCAGTTAGCCTCACTATGGTACGGGCTATTCGTGACTATTTGCACATGACGGGATACCAGGTTGGCTTTAAGCCTGCCGGTGGTGTGAGTGATGCTAAAACGGCTTTGTTGTATATGACCATGATGAAAGAAGAGTTAGGCGAGCGTTGGCTGCAACCTGATTTGTTCCGCTTTGGTGCGTCCAGTTTGCTAGGCGATATTGAGCGCCAGCTTGATCACTATGCTAGTGGCTATTACTCAGCTGCTTACCGACATTCAATGGGTTAGGCCACTATGACGCTTATGCAAGAATTTCAAAATTTAGATTACAGCTGTGCTTTAGAAAGCGCTGACGAAGCCCAAGCTTGGCTACAAGAGCAAGGTTCTCACTTTGGCCATTTTATCAATGGCCAGTGGTTGGCGCAGGCAGGTACAGACACCTTGGTTGTGACTAATCCTGCTAGTGGTGAAAGCCTAGCTACTATAGAACAAGCTTGCCCTGCGACGGTTGATAGCGCTGTTGCTGCGGCTAGAAATGCTCAGACTGGGTGGCAGGATATGGGTGGCATGGGCCGCGCTAAAGTACTTTATGCCTTAGCACGCGGCTTGCAGAAACACGCACGTTTGTTTGCCGTACT
Organism: Oceanospirillaceae bacterium; assembly: GCA_003521845.1. Taxonomy (GTDB): domain Bacteria; phylum Pseudomonadota; class Gammaproteobacteria; order Pseudomonadales; family Balneatricaceae; genus Njordibacter. Next base: position 22,821 of record DPHB01000038.1, read on the forward strand.
GGAAACCTTGGATAACGGTAAACCTATTCGTGAATCGCGTGATGCGGACGTGCCTTTAGCCATACGTCATTTTTATCACCATGCCGGCTGGGCCAAGTTGCAAGACCAAGCACTGACAGGGTATCAATCCGTCGGTGTGGTCGGGCAGATTATTCCCTGGAACTTCCCTCTTTTGATGCTCGCTTGGAAAATTGCGCCAGCTTTAGCTATGGGCAATACATTGGTGCTTAAACCCGCCGAGCAAACTCCACTCACCGCCATGTTATTCGCCCACCTGTGTGAGCAAGCAGGTGTGCCCGCTGGCGTGGTTAATATCATTAATGGTGCAGGTAGTACGGGCGCCTTGTTGGCCGCCCATGCTGGCGTAGACAAGGTAGCCTTTACTGGATCTACGCCTGTGGGTAAAGCTATTCGCCAAGCGACTGCAGGGCAGGGCAAAAAACTCTCCCTAGAATTAGGCGGCAAGTCGGCCTTTATTGTTTTTGAGGATGCCGACCTAGATGCCGCAGTAGAAGGCATTGTTGATGCTATCTGGTATAACCAAGGTGAAGTTTGTTGTGCTGGATCGCGTCTATTGGTGCAGGCAAGTGTTGAGCAGGCCTTGTTGCAAAAGCTCAAACTGCGCATGCAAAACTTAACCTATGGCAACCCGTTGGATAAGTCCATTGATGTGGGTGCCATGGTGAGCCACATCCAATTTGAGCGCGTTAGCAAGATGGTGACCACTGGTCTAGCAGAGGGCGGCGAACTGCACCAATGCACCATGCCCAATGCGGCTTGCAACTATTATCCACCTAGCCTGATTACCGATGTAGAACAAGGCCATCCATTGGTACAGGGAGAGATTTTTGGACCTGTTTTGGTGGCCATGAGTTTTCGTACCCAAAGTGAAGCTGTGGCGATGGCCAATAACAGCGTGTACGGTTTAGCGGCTAGTGTGTGGAGTGAAAATATTAATCGTGCCCTTGATGTGGCACCTAAGATACGTGCTGGTGTGGTGTGGATTAACAACCACAATCAGTTTGATGCTGCCTGTGGATTTGGTGGTGTTAAGGAGTCGGGTTATGGTCGTGAAGGCGGTAAAGAGGGATTGTATGAATACCTCAAACCTGCCGGCCTGAAACCGCAAAAATCCCTGCCACAAGTGGTTGTGAAAACGGCTGTTGCCAGCAATGACATGGCTATTGATCGTACGCAAAAGTTTTATATTGGTGGTAAGCAAGTGCGCCCTGACGCAGGTCATAGTGCACCCATCTACAACGCCCAAGGTGAGGTAGCTAATTGGGTAGGTGTTGGTAGCCGCAAAGACATTCGAAATGCCGTAGCGGCGGCGGTTAAAGCTAGCGCATGGTCTGGCAGTAGCGGGCATCTGCGTGCCCAAATACTTTATTACCTAGCCGAAAATTTGGCGCTAAGGGAATCTGAGTGGGTGGCGAACTTGCAAGCCATGGCTGGGCAAACGGTTGCTCATGCCCAGGCGGAATTTGCCGCTAGTTTAGAGCGACTATTTAGTTATGCTGCTTGGGCCGATAAGTACGATGGTCAAGTGCATGATGTGCCTTTTAGAGGTGTCACCATGGCCTTGCCAGAGCCTCAAGGCGTACTGGCAATTGTGGCACCAGAACAACAACCGTTATTGAGCGTCATTAGCTTACTTGGCCCAGCTTTGGCCATGGGCAATCGCGTGGTATTGGTACCGAGTGAACGCTTTGGCAACCTAGCCTTGGATCTAGTGCAAGTGATGGAAACTTCAGACATTCCAGCTGGTGTAGTGAATATTGTTACTGGCTCGCGCGCAGAGCTAGCCAAGCATATGGCGGGGCATGCTGAGATAGACGGCCTTTGGTGCTGGGCGGATGCCAGTACCGTTAAACAGGTTGAGTTTGTCAGCGCTGGGGATTTGAAACCAACCTGGTGTCATGCTGATCATGACCGAGATTGGCTGTGCAATAGGCAAGGTGAGGGGCAAGAGTTTTTACGCCAAGCCACGCAAGTAAAGAATATTTGGACGCCTTATGGTGAGTAGCTTCGGTTAGTACCGTAAGTGTCTAAAGTATAAAACGCAAATCGGGAAGCCGATATTTAAAACTAGGAGAAAATAATGCAAAGTACTCTGCTCAACAAAATGGTTAAAGGCTTAAGCCTAGCCGTAGCGACAAGTGCCGTATCCCTATCGGCCATGGCGGCCGATGTGGCACCTGCGGTAGTTTATAGTGACGCTGGCAAATTCGATAAGTCCTTTAGTGAGGCCGTATGGAATAACGGTGTTAAGCGCTTTATGGACGACACAGGCATTGAGGTTAAGGAAGCTGAACCTACTAACCTAGCTCAGGTCGAACAGTATCTAAAGCGTTTGGCAAAGCGTGGTAATAGCCCAATTGTTGCTGTTGGTTTCTCTCAAGCCAACGCCGTTAGTGCTGCTGCTCAAGCATACCCTGATGCACAGTTCACGCTGATCGATATGGTAGTGCCAGAAGCCAACGTGCAAAACATCGTCTTTAAAGAGCACGAAGGTTCTTTCTTGGTGGGTGTATTGGCGGCGATGAAGTCTGAATCCAATGTAGTTGGTTTCGTGGGTGGTATGGATATCCCACTTATTTCTCGTTTCGGTTGTGGTTACGAGCAGGGTGCTAAGTACCAAAACGCTGATATTAAAGTATTGGCTAATATGACCGGTTCTACTCCTGCGGCGTTTGGCAATCCATCAAAAGGTGCTGAGCTTACACGCACGCAAATGGAAGGTGGTGCTGACGTAATCTTTGCTGCTGCTGGTGGTACCGGTAACGGCGTTTATCAAGCCGCGGCTGACGCTGGCAAGTATGCTATTGGTGTTGACTCCAACCAAAACCATTTGCACCCAGGTGTGATGCTGACCTCTATGGTTAAGCGTGTTGGTGAAGCCACGTACCAGAGCTACAAGTCCGCACAAAACGGCACTTGGGCACCCGGTGTGCAGGTTATGGGTCTTGCTGAAGGTGGCGTTGATTGGGCTCTAGATGAACACAACCGTGGTCTAGTTAGCGCCCAGATGGAAGCGCGAGTAAACGACGTAAAAGCCAAGATTATTGCTGGCGAAATCGTGGTGCACGATTACATGAGTGATAACACTTGTAACTACTAATTAGTAACTACTCGTGTCATTGCGAGGCCCGTAGGGCTGCGGCAATATCTGCAAGCTGGTACTTCGCTTGCTAGAGATTGCTTCACTTCGTTCGCAACGACGTTAGTACAGTCATTACTTGGCGTTGCCAGGTAATGACTGATTTGTTGTTTTTCTTTTGCACTTATTCGAGTTCAACGGAAAAATAATGCTATTCCTAGAATAGAAAAGTAGGAATTAATATGAGCTTTGCTATTGAACTGCAAAACATCGACAAACGCTTTGGTGCGGTGCGCGCTAATGACCAGGTTAACCTGCAAGTTGAGCAGGGTAGTATCCACGGTATCGTGGGTGAAAATGGCGCCGGTAAATCGACTTTAATGAGCATTCTATACGGTTTTTATCAGGCCGATGCAGGCAGCATTAAGGTGTTTGACCAAGAATATTGGTTTATTGATTCACAGCAAGCCATTGCTGCTGGTATTGGTATGGTGCACCAGCACTTTATGTTGGTAGAAAACTTTAGTGTACTGGAAAATGTTATTTTGGGTGCTGAAGGTGGCTATCTGTTGGCGCAGGGCATGACTAAAGCCCGCACAGAACTACAAAGGTTGGCCACTGAATATGGTCTGGATGTAGACCTAGATGCCACCATTGATTCCTTGTCAGTGGGTTTGCAGCAACGTGTTGAAATTTTGAAAGCCCTGTATAAGGGCGCCAAGATTCTAATCTTAGACGAACCTACTGGGGTGTTAACGCCGCAAGAAACGGATGAGCTGTTTAAGATATTCGCGGCGCTCAAGCAGCAGGGTGTGACGATTATTTTGATTACCCATAAATTAAGGGAAATCATGTCGGTTACAGACCAGGTTTCCGTGATGCGTCAGGGCACTATGGTCGCTCATGTGGCCACCACTGACACGAGTGAAGGTCAACTGGCTGAGCTGATGGTAGGGCGTAAGGTATTACTTGATGTGAGTAAAGGCGAAGCCAATCCTGGCCAAGTGTTACTCAAAGCTAAGCAGATTAATTGGCAAGATCATCACGGCGTGCCGCGCTTGAAGAATATTAATTTGGAATTGCGTGCCGGAGAAGTCTTGGGTGTGGCTGGCGTGTCGGGCAACGGCCAGAGCGAGCTCTTGCAGGTATTATCCGGCATCATCCCGATTCAACAAGGCAGTATCGAAATTCAAGGTCATGTTTTTGACCAGGGGCAGCAGACCAATCCTGCACAAATGCGTGAAATTGGTATGGCTCATGTGCCTGAAGATCGCCACAAAATGGGCATGATTACCGATTTTAGCGCCGCTGAATCGTCCATACTCGGCTACCACTGTGACACACAACTAAATCAAGGCTGGTGGCTGAAGCCCGACTTAGTGGCGCAGCGTTGCAGTGATCTAATGCAAGCATTTGACGTGCGTCCTAACGATGCCACTCTAAAATCGGCCAATTTCTCCGGTGGTAATCAACAAAAGCTCATTTTGGCTCGAGAGATGGAGCACAATCCCGAAGTGTTGCTTATTGGCCAACCAACCCGTGGGGTAGACGTGGGTGCTATTGAATTTATCCACAAACGTATTCTGGCGATGCGGGACGCTGGCAAGGCGGTGTTGTTGGTCTCTGTGGAACTCGAAGAAATACTCTCTTTGAGTGATCGCATCATTGTTTTGTGTGACGGAGAAATTACTGGTCGTATGGCCGCAGCAGACGCTGATGAACGTAGCCTAGGTATGCTGATGGCCAATGCCCAACAAGCTTATGATCCGCTTTCTCAAACACCGTCTCAAACACAAGATCAGGAGGCTCAGGTATGAGTCGCGATTCCCGTTTGGCCTGGATTAATGGCCTCTTATTACCGTTACTCAATATTTTGACGGCTTTTGCGGCTACGGCAGTATTGTTTTTGCTAATCAACGTGAACCCCATTGAGGCGGCAAAAACTCTGTTATATGGCGCTTTCGGCTATAGCGAAGGTGTTGGTTACACCTTTTATTACACCACTAACTTTATCTTTACTGGCCTTGCGGTTGCTATCGCTTTTCATGCCGGTTTGTTCAATATTGGTGGTGAAGGGCAGGCTTATATAGGTGGTTTGGGTGCGGGTCTGGTGGTATTTATGCTGTTTCCTGGGCTTAGTCCTTGGCTAATGATCCCCGCCAGTATTCTAGGTGCTATGGTGTTTGGCGGTGCCTGGGCCATGGCGCCTGGTTACTTGCAGGCTTACCGTGGTAGTCACATCGTTATTACCACCATCATGTTTAACTTTTTGGCCGCTACCCTAATGGTGTATTTGATGGTCAAGGTGTTGCGTGAACCTGGCCAAATGACACCGCAAACGGTGCTCTTTCCAGAAAATGCTTGGCTGCCATTTGTGCATGATGTGCTCGCCAAGTTTGGCATTGAGGTAGAGCGTTCACCTTTGAATATGTCTATTTTTCTGGCTTTGTTTATGTCCCTACTGGTGTGGTTCTTCCTCTGGCAAACCCGCTGGGGCTATGCCATACGCGCTACCGGGCGTAATGCCAGTGCCGCTGTTTATGCTGGTATTAGTCAAAAGAGAACCATTGTTATTGCCATGTGTATTTCTGGTGCCTTGGCTGGTTTAGTGGGTATTAACGAGCTTCTAGGTTATCACCATCGCATTATTATGAATTTCCATGTGGGTTATGGGTTCGGTGGTATTGCGGTGGCGTTGATGGGGCGTAATCACCCATTTGGCATTGTTATTGCGGCCTTGTTATTTGGCATCTTGTATCAAGGTGGCGCTGAACTGGCTTTTGAATGGAGTAATATTTCCCGTGACATCGTGGTGGTTATGCAGGGGCTAGTGATTTTGTTCTGCGGTGCCTTGGAATACATGTATAAACCCTGGTTAGTACGCTGGCTGGCGCCAGTCCAGGAGGTGCGCGCATGAACGAGGTAACAACAATGAGTGATATGTGGCTAACCTTGCTATTAACCTTAGACGCAACGGTACGTTTGTCGACACCATTGATTTTGGCGGCCATGGCCGGTTTGTTCAGTGAGCGTTCTGGCGTCGTCGACATAGGCTTGGAAGGCAAGATGTTAGCCGCTTGTTTTGCTTCGGCCGCCATCGCCCATTTTACTGGTTCACCTTGGCTAGCTTTGGCGGGCGCTATCCTGGCTTCCTTGTCGTTATCTTTAGTGCACGGTTTCGCTACCATTACCCACAAGGGTGACCAGATTGTTAGTGGTGTGGCATTGAATATTCTGGTCTCTGGCTTGACCATTATTTTGGGTCTTACTTGGTTTCGCCAAGGTGGCCAAACTCCGGCGTTGACAGGTGATGGGCGTATTATGTCCATTCAATTGCCAGGCGCAGAGCTAGTTAATTCGGTGCCCTTTTTAGGCCCTTTATATAAGGAATTAATCTCCGGCCACAATATACTGGTTTATGTGGCCTTTGCTTTGGTGCCTGTGGTTTGGTGGGTCTTGTACCGTACGCGTTTTGGTTTACGTTTACGTGCCGTGGGTGAAAACCCTAAGGCCGTTGATACGGCCGGCATTTCTGTGGTTGCTCTGCGCTATCGAGCAGTGATGATTGGGGGTGTTTTGTGTGGTATTGCCGGTACTTATATTGCTATCGCGCACAATGCTCAGTTTACCCGTGACATGACTGCGGGTGCTGGCTATATCGCTTTGGCGGCGCTTATATTTGGTAAGTGGCGCCCGTTAACGGTATTTATGGCCTGTTTGTTATTTGGTTTCTTGCAAGCCTTCTCGATGCGCATCGAAGGGGTGGAGTTACCGATAATCGGTGCCATACCAGTGCAGGTGATTGAAGCCGTACCTTACTTGTTAACAGTGATTTTGTTAGCCGGCTTTATCGGCAAAGCGGTTGCACCTAAAGCTATCGGTAAACCCTATGTGAAGGAGCGCTAGTGCCAATGGATGTTTTACAAGCAGAAAAGTTAACGCAAGCCAAAACCGCCATGAGTAAGGCCTATGCGCCCTATTCAAATTACCCTGTCGGTGCCGTTGTTGTTACCCCTAATGGTGACAGCTTTGCCGGCTGTAATGTGGAAAACGCCAGCTACCCCGAAGGCCACTGTGCCGAAACAGCCGCTATTGCCGCTATGGTGCTAGCTGGCCACCAACGTATTGACCATCTCTATATTATGAGTCAGGACCTAACGGGAGCAACACCGTGTGGTGGTTGTCGGCAACGTATCCGCGAATTTGCCCATGCACAAACCCCCGTATACTTGTGCTCCCCAACGGCAGTAGTAAAGCAGGTGACATTAGGTGATTTATTGCCCTATGCCTTTGGGCCGGAATTCCTGCAGACTGCTGGAGATGAATGATGCTGGTACAAGAGATAATCGCCGCCAAGCGTGATGGTAAAGTTTTAGCTGCTGAACAAATCGCCTTTATGGTGCAGGGTATTCATAACGGACAAGTTAGCGATAGCCAGTTGGGTGCCTTTGCAATGGCGGTGTATATGCGTGGTATGACCATGCCAGAGCGCATCAATTTAACCCAGCAGATGATGCGTTCGGGGCGGGTGATTAGTTGGCAGGACGTCAACCTTAATGGCCCAGTTGTTGATAAACATTCTACGGGCGGCGTGGGCGACAAGTTGAGTTTGATCTTGGCGCCTATAGTCGCTGCCTGTGGTGGTTTTGTGCCAATGATTTCCGGCCGTGGCTTAGGCCATACTGGTGGCACTCTCGATAAGCTAGAAAGCCTGCGAGGCTATAACCCTTACCCCAATGAAGTGGCCTTTAAAAAGCTGGTACAAGATATCGGTTGTGCCATCATTGGCCAGACCGATGACCTAGCACCTGCTGACAGACGTTTTTATGCTACCCGTGATGTGACGGCGACCGTAGAATCAATCGACCTTATCACGGCATCTATCTTGTCGAAAAAATTGGCGGCCGGTCTTGATGGTTTGGTCATGGATGTGAAAACGGGCAATGGCGCCTTTGCTGCGGACTCTGCAATGGCCGTTGAACTCGCGCAATCAATTACCAAAGTAGCCAGTGGCGCAGGGGTGCCAACCCATAGTTTAATTACCGATATGAATCAAGTATTGGGGCATAGTGTCGGTAATGCTGTGGAGGTTCAAGAATCCATTGATTGTTTAATGAACCCTGCTGAGGCCGACACGCGGTTAGTAGAAATCACCTTGCAATTGGCTGCCCATATGTTGTTCGTCGGTGGCTTGGAAGATGATTTGAATTCGGCTTATGGCAAGGCGCAGAAGGCCTTAGAGAGTGGAGACGCGGCGCAAATATTTGCCCGTATGTGTAGCCGTATGGGGGCTGAGCAAAGTATACTTGACTCGAATTTAGATTTGTTTCCCAGTCTACCTATCAATCAACCTATTGTGGCTAGTACGAGTGGCTATGTAACCAGTATGGATACCCATGCTATTGGTATGGCTATGGTTAGCGTTGGTGCCGGACGCCGTGTTGCTAGCGACAAAGTTGATCATGGTCTAGGCTTAACCCGAGTGGTCGCCATTGGTGATTATGTGGAAGCAGGCGCGCCTATCGCCCTTGCTCACATGCGCACGCAACAACAATTTCAGGTGGTGGATACTGCCTTGCAGCAAGGTTTAGTCTTGAGTCAGCAACAACCCACAATTAGCCCACTTATATATCAGACCATCACGACCGATGGAGTTGCACTATGAGTAGAGCCATTATATTAGTCTTGGACTCCTTGGGCATAGGTGCGAGTGCCGATGCGCAAGCCTATGGTGATGTGGGTGCGGATACATTTGGTCATATTGTTGAACAGTGCGCCCAGGGCAAAGCCGACAACGCTGCGCGAAGCGGCCCCCTAAATATTCCTAATTTAACCCGCTGGGGCTTGGTAGCCGCCGCCGAAGCTAGCCGAGGCCAAGCCTTGCCTGCGACCAAAATGGCGTCTAATGCCGAGCATATAATAGGTGCCTATGGTTATGCCAAAGAGTTGAGTGCAGGTAAAGATACACCAAGCGGTCATTGGGAGATTTGTGGTTTGCCTGTGCCTTTTGCTTGGGGTTTGTTTGCAGACAAGGACAACAGTTTCCCAGATAAGCTGCTGCAAGACCTTTGTCAGCAGGCCGGTATCGATGGTACCTTAGCCAACTGCCACGCATCAGGCACCGAGGTAATCAAGCAATTTGGTGAACAGCATATACGTACGGGGATGCCCATTTGTTATACCTCCGCTGATTCTGTTTTTCAAATTGCCGCCCATGAAGAGCACTTTGGCTTACAACGTTTGTATGACCTGTGTGACATTGCCAAGCCTTTAGTGGATGAACTGAATATTACCCGCGTTATTGCCAGGCCGTTTACCGGTTCTGCTCCAGAAAACTTCAAACGCTCAGCCAACCGCCGTGATTTAACTACAGCGCCAATGGCTGATACCTTGTTGGATCACATACAAGCCGCGCACATGCCGGTGGTATCGATTGGTAAAGTTGGTGATATCTTTGCTCACAAGGGCGTAGATCGTGTCGTGAAAGGCCATAATAATATGGCCTTGATGGATGCTTTGTTGGCGCAGATGGTACAAGTGAAAGAGGGGCTGCTGTTCGTCAATCTGGTGGATTTTGATAGCTTGTACGGACATCGCCGCGATGTACCTGGTTACGCTTTGGCGTTGGAAGAATTAGACCAGCGTTTACCTGAATTTGAACAACTGTTAGGCCCCGATGATTTGGTACTAGCCACTGCTGATCATGGATGCGACCCTACTATGCCGGGCTCTGATCATACCCGTGAACATGTACCCGTAGTTTTTGTCGGTGAGCAGGTTAAAGCCAAAAACTTAGGCTTACGCGACACTTTTGCCGATATGGGGCAAACCCT
>DPHB01000038.1:32910-37299 GCA_003521845.1 Oceanospirillaceae bacterium
GGGCAAACCCTTGCCCAGCATTTAAACGTATCACCCGTGTCAGCAGGCGTGGCGTGTAAATTGAATTAAGCCCGTATTATCCCTAGTTAGAATGAGACAACACATGCAAGCTGAAATTAAAGATATTGCCAAAGTGGAGCTCCATGGCCACTTAGAAGGCTGTATCTACCCACAAGTAGTAAGGCGCATTGCCGCACGTAACAATATCACCCTAAAAGACGGTTTATTCACGGCTGAAGATACATTCGCGTGGGACAACTTTGTTGAATTCCTCGGTGCTTACGATGAAGCTAGTTTTTGCTTGCGTAAAGGCGAAGACTACGAAGAAATCATCTACGAATACCTAAAACAGTGTGCGGCAGAAGGCGTTATCTACCTTGAAACCTTCGCCTCACCAGACCATGCTGAAACTGTAGGTATTAGCTATGATGATATGGTGCAGGGCTGCGTCCGCGCTATAGATCGCGCTGAAGCAGAGTTTGGTATCGTAGGCCGTATCATTATCTCTTGCGTACGCCACCTAGGCCCAGAGCAAGCCTTAAAAGTGGCGCAACTTACGGCCGCTAACCTACACCCTTATATAGTGGGTTTTGGTATGGGCGGTAATGAATCCATGTTTACCCAAATGGATTTCGCCCCGGCCTTCAATGTGGCCCACGCCGCAGGCCTTGGCTGTACCACACACGCTGGTGAAGTGCTGGGCCCTGAAAGTGTATGGGATGCTATTGATAACCTGCCAGTCACACGTATCGGCCACGGTGTGCGTAGCGTTGAAGACGCCGATTTAATGCTAGCCCTTAAAGAGCGCGGCATCGCTTTGGAAGTATGCCCTGGTAGTAACCTAGCTTTGGATGTGTACCCAGACTGGGCTAGCCATCCATTGAACAAAATATTGGATGCGGGCATCAATGTTAGCCTCAACTCCGATGATCCACCGTTCTTTGCGACCACCGCTGGTACTGAGTACCAAAATGCCGTTGATCACTTTGCTTTGGACGTAGAGCAGCTAAAAGCTATCTCACGTCAGGCTGTAGCTGATTCCTTCGCTGATGCGGCCACCAAAGCCAAGCTGCTAGCACGCATCGGCTAGGTAGCGAAAACAATAGGGGACTGGCTTTTTTTAGCCGCGTAGCGGCTAAAAAGTGCCTGTCCCCTTTTTTATGTCCCCTTTTTTAAAAAGAGCGTGCCTCCTGTTTTGCCCTTATTAGACCTTGTGATCAAACCAGCCATCCTCATCAGCTTGCTCTAAAATTGGTTCCAGCATTTGCCATAACTCAGGGCAGCCATTTTTAATACGTGGCTTATTCACCGCTTCTACTTGATGCTTGTGAATACTATTCTCGCGCCAGCTGTGGCCACCGTCGTTTAAATTGTGAAGCATCGGCAAGGCACGGTCTAGGGCTTTAGCAAATTTGGCTTCTGCCGTGCTAGCTGCTTCAAACTCATCCCAAAGGGCCAAATATTCGTCTCCCATATGGTCTGGCAACAGGGCCATAAGGCGTGCCACACCGGCACGTTCAGCGGCCAAGTGCGCGGGGTCGTTGGCCGCATAAACTATTACGTCACCGGCATCAATTTCGCCTAGGTCGTGGATCAGCAGCATACGTACAACCCGGTCCACATCCACAGGCTGGGCGGCATAGTCTTGCAGCATTAATGCCGCTAAGGCTACCTGCCAGGAGTGCTCGGCTGAATTTTCATAGCGGCCTAAATCTTTTGGTCGAGTCTTACGAATAACGGCCTTAAGTTTATCTATTTCTAAAATAAAGCCAATGATGTCTTGTATCGATGCAGAGGGCATAAGCAAGCCTTGGTAGCGGTGTAGATTTAAGCTTTGTGGAAGCTAGTTAAGGTTTTGGAATCACTGTGAAACAGGGTAGAATAATGCATCTTAACCTTGGGAGCCAACATGAGTAAACTAACCATTGCCACGGGTGCTGAAGCGGATGCCAAAGCCCACCTTCAGAAACATGGTATATATGGTAAATCCGCCTCTGTTGTTTCCAATATATTCCGTATCAGTAACCTCATTCGTAACCACGCAGAAACCAATTTACTACAAGATTACGGCCTGTCCTTTAGCGGTTTTACAACGCTCTGGGTATTGTGGGTGTGGGGCCCTCTGGAAACCAATAAGTTAGCCCAAGAAACTGGTGTGGCAAAAAGCACCTTAACGGGTATATTGAAGACCTTGGAGCGGGGTGGGAACACCAAGCGAGACACCCACCCAGACGACAAACGCCGCGTTGTTGCCTCGGTTACGGCGGAAGGCCAAGCCTTGATGCAAAAAATCTACCCGATGTTTCACCAGATCGAAGATGACGCGGTATCGGCCTTGTCAGAGCAAGACCTGGATGCAACCAAGGACATGTTGCGCATGATCCTAGCCACCGTCAGTAAATAACACCATGGGGATAGCTATACCGCGTATACCCCACCAATAAACTAGCCAGCTGTAAACTAGCAAATTCACCACTACGGGAATCAAGTCCTAGTCCCGTTTTAAATTACTTGATAAGACCCAAAATGGGGTATATAGTCCCCATATTGGGTCCTTATTGGTTGTTGAATATGACAGTAAAATTAGGTGATGCTTTGTTTTCTAAAACACAGCAAAATGTTTTGGGGTTGCTGTATGGCAAACCTGACCGCCGTTTCTATGCGAATGAAATTGTCCGCTTCGCCAACATGGGTAGAGGCACGGTGCGGCGTGAATTAGAAAAACTAACACTCGCCAAGATCCTTACAAGCACCAAAGAAGGTAATCAACTGTATTATCAAGCAAACCAAGATAATCCCATCTATACTGAGGTACTTGGTATTGTACGTAAGACATTTGGCATAGCCGATGTCATCCGCGATGCCCTGGACCCATTAGATGACTGTATTGAGCTGGCTTTTGTGTATGGCTCCCTAGCCAAATCTAGCGACCATAGGGCTAGTGATATAGATTTGCTGCTAGTGGCTAGTGAACTTGGCTATGGCGACCTAATGATGCTATTAGCGCCGGTAGAGGCGACGCTCCAGAGGCCTATAAACCCGACTATTTATTCGCCTGACCAGTTGAGCAATAAACTACAAGCCGAAAATAGCTTTGTAATGCGAGTTATGGAGCAACCTAAATTAATGATCAAAGGAGTGATCAATGACTTTAGAGAACCTACACAAGAGCAGAAACCTACATAAAGAACCACCTAATGCTAACGAGCTTGTTGGCTTACTGAATTCAGCTAGGGACCGTTTGCATGATGCACAAAATACAAACCTGTCTTATTCGAGTCGCTTTGATCTAGCCTATAACGCTGCCCATGGTTTGGCACTAGCTGCATTGCGTCAGTGTGGCTACCGCACTGACAAACGTTATTTGGTGTTCCAATGTTTAGTGCATACTACACCGCTTCAGCCTGCATCCGTTAGGGTGTTTTCCTTATGTCACGAGCGCCGCAATCTTGCAGAATATGAAGGCCATATGGAGGTTGATGAAGCCTTGCTAGACGAATTGATAAGTAACGCGCTTGAGTTACAACAGTTGGTTGTATTGAGTGACGTGTAACTATCATCGCTGGTTTAAACCATATTGGGGTTATAGTCGTGTATATTGAAACGAAATAATAGTGTCATAAACGGTTATTATTTACGAAATATACGGTCGTTTAGGTCGTTTAATTCTTGAAACTAAAGATCAGCCGGCCTCTAGATGCCGTTTTGATATGCCGATTGTGTACCTTGACTGTATCGTCGTTAAAATTCGCCAAGATAAATGGGTTATCGACAATCAGATGGGTCGTTATTGTATCGTCAATATCAAGGCCTATAACTTGTCTATTGTGTATCATAAATTAAATCAAAGTATGAAATTTTCCAATATTTCGTAATCGAAGTATGCAATCATACTAGTATATTTTCTGTGGTAGAGGTCCGCTCGATTGTAGCCGCAACCTACCAGCTACGGTTCTGAATATACAGTTGCAGAGATTTGTAACTAAAAGATCTAAAATGGGAAGGAAATCCAATTTTATTCGGAATATATGGATTAACTTATTGATAGGTAAGTCTTTATTGAGAGACTTAAAATCCCTCGGTTTTACAGCTACTTATCGGAACATAGAGGAGGAAAAAACTCGTAAGTATTTGATATTAAAAGGCTCTGTCCACGTCTTATTCTGAGCACGTTAGGTGATTTTTTGAAATACAATAATATCGTTTCGGACTGTAACTCCGTCGTTGCGAACGCAATGCAGCAATCTCTATCAGGCTAAGTGCGAGCGTTCAGAGGTTGCTTCGCGATGCTCGCAATGACGATGCCTAAGCGCAACGGTCAAACGATTTAGCGTAGGGCCTTAAACAGCTTCTTTAGGTCAAATTCATACTCTTCGATCATTCGCCACG
>DPHB01000038.1:37447-40289 GCA_003521845.1 Oceanospirillaceae bacterium
CTCTTCGATCATGGCCCAGGAAATGGGCTTTTTCATTTCTAATAGCTTACGGGCGGCTAGGTGGTTGCCGGGTACGTTGAGGGTGTCTACGGCGATCATTATGTTGTCTTGCAGGTGTACTACGGTGAGTGTGGTGTCCGTATTGCCTGGTAGTACCTTGTGTTCGGCATCTAAGCTGCCTAGGCCTGCCATCTGTAGTTTTAGGTCACCTTGATCAGACCAGAACCAGGGTGTTGGGGCATAGGCTTTATATGCCTGCTGCTGACGTTCGGCGATGATGTTGGCGGCCACAAGTGCACCTTGGTCGGTTGCATTTTGGATGGATTCAAGGCGTAGGCTAGCCTTGTGTTCGCCGCTACCATAGGGAAACTCGGCCACGTCACCAACAGCATAGATATGCGCGGCACTGGTATGGCCAAATTGGTTTACTAGAATGCCGTTTTGGGTTTGTAAACCAGCATCTTGGGCTAGTTGCATATTGGCATCGGCACCAATACCAGTAATGACTAGATCGGCTTCGACAAAGCCTTGGTCGGTACTCACGCCTTGTGGGGTGATTTCTTGTACTCGGCAGCCAGTGCGAACATCCATACCACTATCACGATGCAACTGGGTCACGGTTTCACCAAGGATCGGAGCAACTGCTTTGCGCAACGCGCGTGGACCAGTAATTAATAGGCTAACTTGTTTGCCCATTTTAAGGGCGCCGGCGGCGACTTCGCAGCCAATAAATCCACCGCCAACAACGACTAGCTTATTGGCCGCTTGCAGACGTGGGCCTAACGATTGAATGTCCGCATAGGTGTAGACACCTTGGGCTAGTTCACCGCCAGGCGCGGGTAGGTCACGTAGTTTGGTGCCCGTAGCAATAACCAGTTGTTCATAGGGTAGCTGGTTGCCGTCTGCTAAGGTTACCGACTTGGCAGTGGTATCAATACTTGCTACAGGCGTCTTTAAGCGCAGGTCGATATTGGCCTTTTCGTAATAACCATTGGCTTGTAACATTTCAATAGGTAGGGATTCGTCAAACACCGCCTTTTTGGATAAAGGTGGGCGGTGATAGGGGATTTGGTCTTCGGCAGATAATAGCGTGATGTCAACTTCTGCATCTAGCTTGCGTAAGCTAGCCGCCACGTTTACTCCAGCGTGACCAGCCCCAATAATAACGATTCCAGACATGAGAGATCCTTTACCTACAAATTTAGAGAGTATTGCAATGAAATTTAACTTGATCAAAAAAGGCGACCCTTGGGGTCGCCTTTTTTAGCTGGTCGGCGTTTAGCCTTCCATAACTGTCACATTGATTGACTCAATGTCGTCAGCAACAAATACTTGGCAGCATAGGCGGCTAGTTTCTTGTGGGTCGTCAACTTCCATATCGAGGATTTCGGCTTCCATTTCACCGGGGCCTGCTAGCTGGCCAGTAACACTATCAACAGTAACGTGACAGGTTGCGCACATGCACGAGCCGCCGCAGGCACCGGTAATGCCTTCAACACCGTTGTCTAGGGCAAGTTTCATTAGGTGTTCGCCGTTGTTGGCTTCTACGGATACTTGAGCGCCGTCGGCTTGGGTAAAAGTAACTTGGGTCATGTTCATTTCCAGAAACAATTTAAAAAAGATGGGGCGATTGTAAAGAAAGCCCCATCAGCGTCAATAGTTTTTACGCGATTAGACAAAATTCAGGTAGAAATCAGTTTCCCACTGGGATGTTTGGCTAATAAAGGCCAGGTAGTTTTCCCATTCTTGCGTTTTGATGCCGACATGGTTATCCACTAGTTCTTGACCGATAGCTTGGGTTAACACTGTATCAGCAGACAAGGCTTCAAGTGCTGCGCCTAGGTTGTCTGGTGTATGACGTTCAGTGCTTTGCGATTCTAGGCAGTCTAGCTGTTCGGCAGCGGGTAGTTCATAGTCATTTTGAATGCCTAATAAGGCCGCTTGTAGGGTTGCCGCGGTAGCCGTATAAACGTTAACGGCACAATCACCCATGCGGAATTCAATGCGTGCTGCCTTGCCACGTTCGTCAGGAATACGGGTGGTCACACCACGGTGGTCGTAACCCCAGTTAGCCCAGTATCCAGATAGGCTAGCTGGTTGTAGGCGGCGGTAGGAGTTCACCGTTGGTGCCATAATACCGGCTAGGCCTTCATGGTGCTGGATCAACCCTGCAATAGCTTGCTTGCATAGCTTGGACAAGCCGTCTTCGGTTTTGCTGTCGTTAATGACATTATTGCCATCGGCGTCGCTAAAGCTAAAGTTGATGTGCAAACCACTACCACCACGGTCGCTAATTGGCTTGGGCATAAAGCTCAATAGGTAACCGTTTTCGGCATAGATTTCTTTGGCCATGGTTTTGAATAGCAACAAGTCATCGATGGCTGACATGGCTTCGCCATACCGCAAGGTCATTTCAAACTGTGAGCAGTCAAATTCGGAGTTGAAGGACTCCAGCTCGATGCCCATGGCTTCGGCTTGATTCCATACCTGATCAATGAGACCTGCAGGGTCTACGCCAACACCGGCCCCATATACGTAAGCGCCTGGTGTATCGTAAGGAACCCAGTTGCCAGCTTCATTTTTTTCAAAAACGAAGGCTTCCAATTCAACGCCAACATTAACGCTTAGGCCTAATGCTGCATAAGCCTCTAGTGCACGTTTGAGAGCATTACGGCCATTAACAGCAATAGGGTTACCTTTGCTGTCTGTGAGGTCGACAATAGCGATACCTGTGTCTGCTTCCCACCCTGCACGTACATCTTCAGCTTTGAAGTGGCCAACCATATCCGGTAGGCCCGTTAATAGGCCGCTGCCTTCAACAGGCAATAGGTCACGATCGAAG
>DPHB01000038.1:40455-40778 GCA_003521845.1 Oceanospirillaceae bacterium
GAAGGTTAAGCCGTAAGCCGTTTGGCAGAAACGGGCCTCGCCATTAGCCGCGGTAGCTGCGGGCTGGTATTTGCCGCGTGCTAGGCCTAGGTGGTCGGCATAGATGGTGCGTATACGTCGAAAGTCAGTCATGTTTTTACTCTTTTTTGCTATTATTTTTTTAACAATTAGGCCGCTCTATCGAAGCGTACCATAAGTGATTTAATGCCGCGAATAAAGTTGGAACGCAAGTACTTTTCTGGTGCAGCCTGCTCCATAGTATCCACGCGACGCAGTAATTCTTGCAAGGTTACCTTGACTTCCAAACGTGCTAACCACATGCC
>DPHB01000038.1:40918-80255 GCA_003521845.1 Oceanospirillaceae bacterium
CAAACGTGCTAACCACATGCCCAAACAGGCGTGGGGGCCACCTTGGCCAAAGGCCATGTGTTGATTAGGTGAACGGGTGATATTGATGCTATTAGGAGCGTCAAATTGGCGCTCGTCAAAGTTGCCCGAGGTGAACCAGAGTACCACCTTGTCGCCGGCTTTAATGGTTTTGTCGTGTAACTGGTAGTCTTCCATAGCTGTGCGACGGAAGTGTAGAGTCGGTGCAGCGAAACGAATAAATTCTTCTACGGCGGTATCCCAAATTGGGTCGTCGTTGGCCTTGCCCTTGAGCTGGGTTAATAACTCAGGCTGGTTGGCTAGGTGATACATAGACATAGCAAGGCTATAACGAGTGGTGTCGTTACCGGCGGCAACGGCAAGGGCGAAGAAGTTTTTAAATTCTAGCTCGCTAAGTACGTCACCATCTTTGTTAGGTTCAAGCAATAAAGACAGAACATCGTCCATTTTGGTGTGCAAACGCTCTACCATTTGTTGTTTAGCGTAGTCGTAAATATCTTTACCAGCAGGGGAGCGGAAGGGCATTAAACGGTATTCGTCCGTATCAACCTGGTCGATAACATGATCGGTGAATTCAGGATCCGAGTTGGCAATCAATTCGTCGCCCTTGTCGACTAACCATTCACCGTCTTCATCGGGTGTGCCTAGCACGCGGCCAAGCATGCGCATCGGCAGTTTACGGGCAATTTCTTTCACCACGTCTATTTGCTTGCCTTGTAGAGCGGTGTCACATACATCACAAGCCAATTCTCTTACTAGCTCTTCGTACTTAGCGATCATTTTGCGGGAAAAGGCACGATGTAGGATCATACGTTGGCGCGTGTGCTCTGGTGGATCGGTCTCCTGAAAAGTACGACGCGCCATGTATTCTTCTTCGGACTGTTCTTCCAAGCGGATGCCTTTAGCCGAACTAAAGATATGGGGTTTGCGATTAAGTTCTTTAATGTCTTCGTAACGGGTAATTGCCCAAAACCCTTTGCCACCGTCGGTTTCCTCGATCCAAGCACAAGGATCTTCGTCGCGTAGACGTTGGAAGGTGGCTGCTGGGAAACCCGTGGTAAAGGTGTCGTGGCTGGTTAGATCAGCGTAAGCATCTTGATTCATAGTTATTCGACCGTGTTCAATAATTATCGTTCGGTGCCGAACAATTTAGTCGGTGGCCTGCCATGTGTCAAGAGTAGGAGGGCAAATAATTGAGCTTATGCAGACTTTATTGAGCAAATTGTAAAAGCTTCACTATATCTCCATTATGCATCCACTTTGGCTTCAGGATTTTGTGTTGCAATAGGCATCTATAAACAAATGCAATTGATCTCACTAATTGCCACACAAAGGAGTACCAGCAATGAATACATTTAAATGGTCGTTTTGGGCAGCTAGCTTAATCGTACTAGGTACACAAGCGTTGGGTACTGTTGCTATCTAGCAGGAAATACATACATACACGCACGTAAATTGTGCAAACCATTCTCCAAGGGTGTATCTGTCTGGAGACAGCAGCCAGGCAGGGCGCTGTTCTTAATGATTTATAGGCGTAATTTGGCTATACATCACTAAGAACCTTCCCCCCCAAAGTGTTTAACTTTGGGGTTTTTTCTTATCGGTAAAGGCGGCGATAGCCGCTTGTGTATCATTTTCCATGATGTTGCGTACCATATAGTCGCCAGCCAGGTCATAAGCTTCGTTAAGGGGCTTGGCTAGCTGAGGGTAAAACATGGCTTTGCCGGTTTTTACCGCGATAGGTAGCTTGTGGCAGATAGTAGCCGCTAGGTTTCTGCTCGCATGCGTAAGTTCCTCTGCGCTGGCGATACGATTGATTAAACCTTTTTGTCGCGCTTCTGTCGCATCAATAAATTCACCTGTTAAGAGCATCTCTAGAGCGTGCTTCTTGGCCATGTTACGGCTTAACGCTACCGCCGGTGTGGAGCAGAACAAACCTAGGTTGATACCTGACACGGCAAACCGCGCATGTTCTGCAGCCACGGCCAAATCACAAGTTGCCACTAGCTGGCAGCCAGCGGCAGTGGCTATACCTTGTACTTCGGCAATGACAGGAATCGGCAGGTCAACAATGCTTTGCATAAACTGGCTGCACTGGTGAAATAACTTTTTATAATAGGCGTCGCTAACGTTGGCGCGCATTTCTTTAAGATCGTGACCGGCACAAAAGGCTTTACCTTTGGCCTTGATAATGACGCAGCTTAAATCGTCCCGTTGGGCAATGTCGTGCATGGCGTGTTGCAAGGCATAGAGCATGCCTTCAGATAAGGCATTAAAGCTAGCGGGGCGGTTGAGGGTTAATTCTATCCAAGGGCCGTGTTCTTCTATTAACAAATAATCTTCTTGTGTCATAATTCCATTGCTCTGAGTTGTTGCTAGGGCAGAATTAAACATACCCTAATTATCTAGGCTTTTAGGTTAATCTGCGTCATATTTAGATAAACAGTTTAGAACCATTAAAACACATATATAACAAGCAAAGAGAGTAGACAAAATGCCAAGCACATTGATTGATGAAAATGTACCCAGTGTCACCCTAAACGAACGCCTGGATGGCGAAAACCTAAGCCACACCACGGCGCAATTGTGCGCTGGCCAAAAGGTGGTGTTGTTTGCCGTGCCAGCCGCCTATACACCTACTTGCTCTAATAAGCACTTGCCCGGATTTGAAGCCGCCTATGAGGAATTTAAACAACTTGGGGTTGATCGTGTGATTTGCCTTAGCGTGAATGACGCCTGGGTAATGTCTGCTTGGGGTGAGTTCTTGGGTATCAAAAAAGTGCAGCTGCTGGGTGATGGTAACGCCGATTTCACACAAGCCCTAGGCCTACAACAAGACTTAAGCAAGGCGGGCTTTGGCTTGCGCTCTAAGCGTTATTCCATGTTCATTAATGATGGCGTGATTGAGCAAGCCTTTGTGGAAACAAAAGGCTTTGAGGTATCTGATGCACAGACCATGTTGGACTATTTGCAGGCTAGCTAGCAGTTGGACTAATGAATGTTAGAAACTGGCGCTAGCTTGCTAGCGCCAGTAACGTTAGATTGTCAATAACGCTGATATTCAACAGGTATGGTTATGCCCTTAACATTTAACAAGCCCTTTACCCAGCAAGAGTCTATCCCAGAAACCGGTATAGATGCTGCTATAGAACTCATGCGCAGTGGTCGTTTGCACCGCTACAATACCATTGGAGACGAACTTTCTGCTGCGGCACAGTTAGAACAAGATTATGCTGCCTGGCAAGGTAGTCAATATTGTTTAGCATGTACCTCTGGTGGCTACGCCATTCACATTGGTTTACGCGCTATGGGCGTGCAAGCAGGCGATGCCGTATTAACCAATGGTTATACCCTAGCACCCGTACCGGGGGCTATTGTTAACGTTGGCGCCACGCCAGTATTAGTGGAAATAGACGATCACTATCACCTTGATTTGCAGGACTTGCGCAACAAGGCGAGGGCGTCAGGTGCCAAGGTATTGGTATTGTCATTGATGCGTGGACATATTCCAGACATGACTGCCTTAATGGCCGTGTGTGATGAACTTGGCTTGCAGGTATTGGAAGACTGCGCTCACACTATGGGCGGCTCTTGGCAAGGTAAGCGTTCTGGAAATTTTGGTGTTATGTCGGCCTTTAGTTTGCAAACCTACAAACATATGAACACCGGTGAAGGTGGCTTGTTAGTTAGCAACAATGAAGAAATGATGGCTAAAGCTATTATGCACTCGGGTTCCTACATGTTGTATGAGCGCCATGGTGCAGCACCTAGTGCTGAAGTGTTTGAGAAGGTGCGTTATACCAGTGCCAACATGTCTGGGCGTATGGATAATTTGCGCGCTACCTTGGCGCTTGCTCAGATGCCCAATTTGGCAGCCAATTGTCTACGCTGGAACCAACGTTATGACGTATTGTTTGATCGGTTGTGCCAAGTGCCAGGGTTGCACCTACCTGCTAGGCATGCTGATGAAGACTATGTAGGTAGCTCTATTCAGTTTATGGCACAAGGCATTGCTACGGCTAAAATCCCGGATTTTGTGGCAGCCTGTGGCCAGCGAGGTGTGGAGCTTAAGTGGTTTGGCGAAGCCGAGCCTAAGGCCTTTACCAGCCGCTACGATAGTTGGCGTTATCTCGCCCCGCAGCACCTACCTAACACCTTAAAGGTGTTAGAGAAAACCTTAGATATGCGTGTGCCGTTAACCTTTGACGTAGAGGACTGCCAATTACTGGCGCAAATTATTGCTGAAGTAAGTGCTGAATTTGTGTCATAGCGGTTGTTTACTTAGTTGACGTGGTAACACAAGCCCGTTAAATTGTGAGCTGCTACTATTAGTGGCAGTACTCATATTACAACTCGCAGCTAGGTCCAAGGTCATGAAATTACTGCAATTCGAAAGCCCAGTACAGTTGCAAACAGAACGTTTGCGCCTACGTCAATGGCGTCTTCGCGATCATGCAGTATTTGCCGGCATGAATGCCGACCCAGAAGTAATGCGTTATTTTCCTAGGGCTTTATCGCGTGATGAAAGCGATGCCATGGCTGACCGTATCCAATCTTTGATTACGGCCAAAGGCTGGGGCTTATGGGCTGTAGAACGTATTGAAGACGAACGCTTTGTTGGCTTTGTTGGTCTACATGAACCTACTCATGATTTCACCTTTAGCCCCTGTGTGGAAATTGGCTGGCGCTTGTCCCGAGATACCTGGGGACAGGGCATCGCCACAGAAGCGGCCAAGGCAGCCGTAGATTTTGCCTTCCAAGAGCTTGAGTTAGAAAAACTTATGTCCTTTACACCCAAAGCCAACCTGCGCTCCATGGCGGTGATGGAGCGCATTGGTATGCATGACACCAAGCAAGACTTTGACCATCCGGCTTTGCCCCAAGGTCACGAATTAGAGCGTCATGCACTGTATTGCATCACCAATGAGCAGTGGCAAGGTTCTAAATAAGCCGTCATTGCGTAGCTTGCAAAAACACTCGCCTAAAAATTATTGTTTTAGTGTGCTATAATTGGAACAATAAAAGCAATTTATGGCTTTAATGTGACCAAAAATGCATATTAGAATGAATATAAACTCCACCCCGTCAGCACTTGCTGAGCTGCTTGGTGAGCGCTTAAAACAAGCTCGTCTAAACAGCAATCTTAGCCAAGCCGAAGTGGCTAGGCTAGCTGGTGTCGCTCGCAAAACGGTACTCAATGCCGAAAAAGGTAAAGTACAGCTGGATATTTTCATTGCTATTTTACAAGTGCTTGGCTTAACGGGGCAGTTGGACCTAATGTTGCCAGGACAGGCAATATCACCTTTGCAGATAGCCAAACTTCAAGGCAGTAAAAGACAACGAGCATCGCGCAAAACCATTACTAAAAAAGAGGATGAACCTTTATGGTGATGGAAGCTGTCAACATTAATTACCAAGGAACTGTTATTGGTGCCGTTAGCTTTGACACGGATAAAGGCATAGGGGCCTTTGAATATACGCCTGATTTTATTAATAAAGGCATACAACTCTCGCCGATTAAAATGCCCCTATCATCACAGGTGTATAGCTTCCCAGAACTAGATAATCATACTTTTAGAGGTTTACCTGGGCTTATAGCTGATTCGTTACCAGATGATTTTGGCAACGCCGTATTAAATGCATGGGTTGCGAGCCAAGGCAGCGCCACCGCCGACATTACACCACTGCAACGACTGCAATATATTGGCAAGCGCGGCATGGGCGCGTTGGAATATTCACCGGCCAAGCAAATGCGTCATTTAAATGCCTCGCAACAAGTGGAGATTGAAACACTGGTCACCATTGCTCAGGAGGTTCTCGATACACGTAGTAACTTTGCTGTGGACCTGCACACCGATGGCCAAGAAGACCGTGACGCCATGTTATCCCTATTGTCTGTAGGTACCAGCGCCGGCGGGGCTAGGCCCAAAGCCGTACTGGCCTTTAATCACGACTTTACTCAAGCACGTTCGGGACAAGCCACTGTCCCTAAAGGATTTACTCATCACTTAATGAAATTTGACGGGGTTAGTGAGCATAACAAGAATAGTGAAACATTTGGCGACCCGTTAGGCTACGGTGCCATGGAATATGTTTATCACAAAATGGCCATGGCTTGTGGCATTGACATGATGCCTTGCAAGTTACTGGACGAGGGTAATAGACGGCATTTTATCACGCAACGATTTGATCGTATTGGCAACAACAAACTACATGTACAAACCCTCAATGGCCTAGATCACGTTGACTACAAGCTACCAGGTTCATACTCCTATGCGGAGCTATTTGCCTTAGCTCGGCAACTAAAACTATCTGCCGTAGATGCTGAACAACTACTGCGTCGCATGGTATTTAATATTGTGGCAAGAAATCACGATGATCACGCTAAGAACTTTGCTTTTATATTACAAGGTGCGCAATGGCAATTATCACCTGCTTATGACCTGGCCTACAGCTATAAACCCGGCAGCAAGTGGGTAAATAGTCACTGGATGACTTTAAATGGCAAACGTGATGATTTCACTCGTGGGGATATTTATAGCCTACAAAAACTCAGCCCTTTATTTAGCCAGACCCTACTTAATAAAGTCATTGATGAAACTATAGACGTGGTATCAACTTGGCCTCAACTGGCCAAACATGAAGGTGTGCCGCCAGTGTTGGCAAAGGAGATAGCTGGCCATTTAAGGTTAGGTATTTAGTAGCCCTCACAACGCTGAATATTGTATCAGCGCAAAATCAAATCTGCCGCTTTCAGCGCCACCATCATGGTGGGAGCATTGGTATTGCCCGACGTCACATTAGGGAATGCAGAGGCATCGGCGATGCGCAGGCCTTCTAGTCCGTGCACTTTTAGCTCTTGGTTTACTACGCTCGTTGTTGGGTCTGAGCCCATGGCACAGGTGCCGCTGAGGTGATAGATGGAACCACCTTGTTGTTGGAAGTAGCTTAGCATTTCTTCATCGCTGGTGACTTCAGCTGCGGGCTTTTCTTCTGCTACAGTAATTTCTTGCAAGGCGGCTGCCTTGGCTATTTTGCGTACTAGGTTGCCCGCTTGGACGACTTCTTTGCGATCGTGTTCGGTACTGAGGAAGTTAAGCTTCACTTGTGGTGCTTGTTGTGGATTAGCTGTGTTGATATGAACACTGCCGCGGCTAGTGGGGCGGCATGGGTTTACGGCAATAAGGAAACCAGAATAGGGCAACGGCGTTAGCTTAGCATTGGGGTTTTCTGGTATCTCGTAGGACAAGGGGTTGAAGTACATTTGGATATTGGCGTGTTCTTCTTTCTCGCTACCTCGGAAGAATCCACCTGCTTGGTTTACGCTCATAGACAGTGGGCCCTGGCGGCCAAGGGCATACCGTAAGCCTGCTTTGATTTTGCCTGTCCAGGTGCCAAAATCGTCGTTTAGGGTGTGGCAGTTGGCACGGTAGTAGAAGCTTGCACACAGGTGGTCTTGTAGATTTTCACCTACCGCTGGGGCGTCTAGCAAGCAGGTTATGCCTGCCTCTTGTAAGCGCTGCTGTTGGCCTATGCCAGACCATTCGAGAATTTGTGGGTTGGCCACAGCGCCAGCGCAAAGTATTACTTCACGTGTGGCCTGTACTTGCTTGGTTTGGCCTTGGTGGCTGACTTCTAGGCCTGTTACCTGAGTGCCGTCCAGGGTTAGCTTGGTGACCTTGGCTTGGGTCCACAGGGTTAGATTACTACGTTTTAGGGCGGGCTTTAGATAAGCTGTGAAGCTAGAGTCTCGTTTGCCATCGCGAATGTTGGTGTCATAGATGCCAGCGCCTTCAAATTGGCCACCGTTGAAGTCTTTAGTTTGTGGTAGGCCTGCTTGTTGCGTGGCCTGCAGGAAGTGCTGGCAAGTGGGGTGGGCACCGTTTTTCATGGGGGTAATGGCTATGGGGCCTTGGCCACCACGGTGGGAGGTGCCGCCACTTGGGTGTTGTTCTAGCTGTTTGAAATAGGGTAATACCTTGTTATAGGACCAGTCAGGGTTGCCCGCTTTAGCCCAATCGTCAAAGTCACGTTGGGCGCCATGTACATAGATCATGGCATTGATGGACCCAGAGCCGCCTAAACCTTTGCCACGGGGCACATACAGATGACGCTGGGCCATATGGGCTTCGGCTTCGCTGTAGTACATGTAGTTGTACTTGGGGTGGTAATAGGTGGCTCCAAAACCGGCTGGCACGCTTATCCAAGGGTTGTGCAGTGCACCGCCAGCTTCTAGCAACAAAACGCTGTGGTGGCCATTCTGGCTTAGCTGCTCTGCAACAATACAACCAGCGGAGCCAGCGCCAACAACAATATAATCAAACTGCATAAATATACCGTCTAGCTAAATTAGTCGAAGCCTTTCCAATCTTCGGAGCCATTTTCACTGCCAACATCATAGGGATTGCTATCCATGATCAAGTGCAGGCTCTTTTCTTTATATGGCGAGTGCGCTGTTACCACTTCCATGTTGAGGTTGATGCCCAAGCCTGGCTTGTCATTAGGAATGATGTAGCCGTTTTGCCAGTCGATCTTTTCTTCTACTACCTCGGCATGGAAGCCGTCCCATGTACCGATGCTTTCTTGAATTAAGAAGTTAGGTGTTGCTGCTGCTAACTGAATGCTGGCAGCGGCGCCAATGGGGCCATTGTATAGATGTGGGGCTATTTGACAGTAGTGTACTTCGGCAATGCTCGCGATCTTTTTAGCTTCCAAGATACCGCCAACGCGACCTAGGTTCATCTGTAGTATAGATGCGGCCTTGTGTTGTAGTACGTCATGGAATTCATACTTGGTTGTTAGGCGTTCGCCTGTGGCTACGGGAATGCTGGTTTTGGCAGCTACCTGTGCCATGGCGGCGTTTTGGCCTGGCGGTACAGGCTCTTCAAACCATAAGGGGTCATAGGGCTCAATACGTTGTGCTAAACGAATGGCCGACGCCGGTGTCATTTGCCCATGGGTACCAAACAGTAGGTCGCAGTCGTTGCCTACGGCGGCGCGGATTTTTTTACAGAACAAGGCGCTGCGTTCTAGGGTTGCTAAAGAGATTTGATGACCAGAATAAGCGCTATAAGGCCCAGCAGGGTCAAATTTTACCGCCGTAAAACCAAGCTCTTGGTTAGCAATAGCGCATTCTGCGGCTAGGTCAGGGCAGTCGTAATTGTGCTGGCCATCTTTGTCTAATGGATACAGGTAGGTGTAGCTGCGCAGCTTGTCGTGTACCTTGCCGCCGATAAGTTCATACACCGGTTTGTTAGCGGCCTTACCGATAATGTCCCAGCAGGCCATTTCTAGGCCGCTAAAGGCTCCCATCATGGTGAGGTCGGGGCGCTGGGTAAAACCACTGGAATAACACTCCCGATAAAAGCGTTCTATATGATGGGGATCGTGTCCTTTTAGGTAACGATCGAATACGTCTTGTAAGGCGGCTTCCATTACTGTGGGGTGGAAGGTAGAGGCGTATACTTCACCAACACCAGTAACGCCGCAGCGGGTGGTTAAGGTGACGAAAATCCAATACATGCCGCCAATATGAGGCGGTGGTACGGCTACGACATGTGTTTGTAAACGTTCAATTTGCATGGATGGTTTCAGCCTTGTAAGGTGCTTTTGTTTTTTTGCAGTGTACCTTTTCATCTTACTTTCTACCATGCTTTTTTACTTGTGTTAATGGGCTTTTCTTAGGTGTGGTCGTGGCAGCACAAAAAGAGTAAAATTAGGCACTATCTGTGAGCGTTTGCTGCACATACAAAGAGCAACTAAAGAGACTGATTATGCTGAAGAACATAGCCCTAGGCCTGATATTTATTAGTGGTGGTTTTATGTTAGTTGAACGTGCCACTATGCTAGTTTCTAAGGCCGCTGGTAAGCTTTATTGCGGCCCAGATTATATGCAGCCAGTTGAGGGTTATGTCGGCACCATGTCCTGTGGTTATAGCAGCGATGTTTACGTTACTATTATTTTATTTAGCATGATGTTTATTGGTTTGTTTAGCTTCTTGTTTGGCGCTATTCGTGCCACGCCAGAAGATGAAACAACAGGGCGCTAAGAGTTAGATTGGCCAATTACATTCCCATAAAGGAGCGTTTGTTATACAGCTCTTTTATGCTGTCCGTAAGTTGAAGTAGATTAATTTGTGGGTGGCGTGGGTTAATGAGCACAATTTGCTCTAGGCCTGCGGAAACGGCTGTACTGGGTACTAGTAAACCTAATGCTTCACCAGCATTTAACCATTGATCACCCAGTATTTGTGTAGATTTGGGGGAGGGGTACTGAGCCCAATCGTTTGGTAGTTGCTTGCTACTTAATTGATCTAGCTTTACCTGTTCAGGTAGCTCATAAATGCCCAACCGGTATGATGGGGGCACTAGTCGCGGTGAAGGGATGTAGTTGGCCATTTCTAGTAAGGCCGTTGCTGGCGACAATGCAAAATATAGCACGGGCAAACCAGCCGAATTCCACCTAGCTCCGTCTTGGTAGCTAGCCCCAAGACCACTAAAATTTTCTAGGTAAGCTTGCGGGCTGATGCGATACAGCTGCATTAGCTGAATTCCCCAAACTCTATCTTACGTAACACTTCACTGACCCAACGGCGGCCGTCGAAGGTATCAAATAGGTCTACAGGTTTGTCACCAGCGAGGGCAGGTATAGGCAGATTTAACCACTCTAAGGCCTTGTCTTTATCGCCCCAGATACGTATTGCTTCTGCGGTCACGCGAAAAGTATCGAGTACTTCTTCTGAGTCATGACGGTTGAGGTGTTTCTTGCTATAAAAACGACTCAGGTTAGCCGAGTTAGTATCAAATAAACGGATGAACAAACTACGATCAATTAGTTTGCTGCCAGCCTTTACTGTATGGCCAGGCAGGCCTTCGCGTACTGTCTGAATGTATATGGCTCTGTCACTCAGAGCAGAGGCTGGAATTTGGGCTTCTTTAAGAAACTGGTCGACGGCAGCATTCATGATTGTATCTCTTACTAATTCAAGATAGATACACAATACATCAAAATGATGCTAGATGGTAATCAAATTGATAATTGTGATCTGTTGCCTACTGTTTGAAGCTTTAAGCGTTTTACATGCATTGTGCCACCTGAAAACTATGTGCTTAGAAAACAGAACTAAAGGCGAAATTAACGCAGCACTTGTGAGCACTGCTAATCGACATACAGTTGATCCGAAAAAACTAAAATTAACGGAATAACTCAGTTTAGTTAGCGCTTATAGCTTAGTAGTGCTTTACTTAATTTTTAACTATTTGCGGGTTTGTTGACATTCTGAAAGTCGATATGCAGATTGAAAAGGAGATTGAAATGCATTTTCTGAGAGGTCTATTGATTAGCTTTATTACTTTGAGCCTGCCGGTGGCGGCTGAAAACATAGAAGATTGCCGGCTAGGTTGGCAGGCAACGCAAAGCAAACAGTACAAGCAAGCTTTGGATTTGTACGAGCAATGCATGGAAAAGGGGCAGCTAAACGCATCAAGCAAGGCTCGCACCTATCGAAATATAGGTATAACGTTGCGACGCATGGGAAAATTTGAATCTGCTATCTCGGCTTTTACTATAGCCATTGAACTAAAGCCGAATGACTATTGGGGCGATTATATTAATCGAGCAAATAGCTGGTCTGATCTTCGTCAGTTTGATAAGGCTATGGCCGATTTGGAAAAAGCGCTTATGCTGCAGCCTAACAACGGCTCAGCCCTATACAACAGAGGTCTTGTTGCCCTGCGGATGGGTAGCAAAGCACAGGCGTCTGCAGATTTTGTCAAAGCCTACGCCGTTGGCTATAGACAACCTGAGATATTAGAAATGATGGAGCAGCTTAATCTAAAGTTGCGGGCACATCAAAACACTAAACCACCAGAAGGCTATAGCTGGGAAACATTTTTTGATAACCGAATGTTAATTGCCGTACCCAATGGTTGGCATACTAAGCAGGCTAAAAAGGGCCAAGAAGAGGCCGTATTTATATCCA
This sequence comes from Oceanospirillaceae bacterium, assembly GCA_003521845.1. Lineage (GTDB taxonomy): Bacteria > Pseudomonadota > Gammaproteobacteria > Pseudomonadales > Balneatricaceae > Njordibacter. The sequence goes on from DPHB01000038.1 coordinate 52,918, forward strand.
AAGAAGATATAGACTCAAATGGCCAGTTTTTTACAGGTCTAAGTGTGTTTCTAACACCGGATGCCGACATAGTAAAAAATATGTCAATAGAAAAGTACATTGAATTATACTACGCTACAAAACCGCAGTATGTAGACAAGGTGTTGCAAGGGAATGACAAAATTTCTTATCAAGGTTTAGGCGGCATATCGATTGCGTCGTTACATAAGGATGCGCAAGGTGACTTCATTACCTACGAGATTATGGTGTTTAATAAGAGCACTGCAAACTTGGTTCGTTTGCTTTTCGAAGCACCAGAGGAAACCTGGTCTGAAGTTTGGGGGATGGGTGCTACAATACTTGATTCAATAGTTTTTGATAGTGACTTATAAAGGGCAATATTCAGTGCTTTGGAGCCGTTTTTCCAATAGTGCCACACTGTGATAAGCACCAAACTTATAGCCAACATCATTCATTTGACCAACTTTCTGGAAACCTAGTTTTTCATGCAGCCCTAAGGATGCCGTATTGGGTAAGGCAATCACCGCATACAAGCGGTGAAACTTGTGCTCAGCACGCTCTATCAACACTTGGTAAAGCTGGGTGCCAGCGCCTTTAGGAGCAAGCTTTTGGTCCGTATAGATGGTGACTTCGGCAGACCTGTTATACGCGGTCTTAGGGCGAAAGGCCGAACTGTAGGCAAAACCTACTACTACCTTGTCATGTTCGCAGACTAACAAATCATACGGACTGTCCCTTAATTTCTCAAACCATGCTGTGCGCTGTTGCGCAGACCAAGCTTCTTCATCAAAGGTGATGTGGGTGCTGGCGACATAATAGTTATAGATATGATTGATGCTGGCTAGGTCTTCTACTGTGGCTGGGCGAACTAGGCTCATTATAAGTCCTGATTAGGTGTCAATTTTATTGGCTAAACGCTTGGCGCTAGTGTGATGGCGGTGTATAAGTTCTGCCACGTCCAAGCCTTCAATAGCCCCGTCTTTTACCCGCCATTGACCTTTTACCATCACAGCATCGGCGCTGTGGGCACCGCATAGCAATAGTGCCGCAAGTGGATCATGGCTACCACTAAAGCGCATTTCATCTAGCTTAAAGCAAGCAATATCGGCTTGCATACCAACCGCCAATTTACCAATATCGCTACGCCCCAACATTTTTGCACTGCCGCTGGTTGCCCAGCGATAGGCATCAAAATGGCTTACTTGCGCATCATACTTGAGACGTTGTAAATACAAGGCTTGGCGCACTTCTTGAATCATATTGGAACCGTCGTTGGAGGCAGAACCGTCTACACCCAAGCCAACCGGGCTGCCAGCCGCTTCTAGTTGGCGTACCGGTGCCATGCCAGAAGCTAGCATCATGTTAGAAGTTGGGCAGTGACAGATTCCCGTGCCAGCGGCACCTAAACGAGCGATTTCATCGTCATTGAAATGTATACCGTGGGCCAACCATGTTTTGTCGTGCAGCCAGCCAACACTGTCTAGGTAGTCGACAGTGCGCAGCCCAAAACGCTGTAAACAGAAATTTTCTTCGTCAATGGTTTCTGCCAAGTGGGTATGCAGCATAACATCGTGCTGTTGTGCTAACTTGGCCGACTCTGCCATTAATTCTTGGCTTACGGAGAAGGGGGAACAGGGTGCTAGGGCCACTTGTAGCATGCTGCCAGCACTGGCATCGTGATAACGCTGTATCACGCGTTCGCTGTCGGCCAGTATGTCATCTTCTGTTTGTACGGTGGATTGCGGTGGCAAACCTCCGTCCTTTTCACCTAGGCTCATAGAGCCGCGGGTCATGGTCATACGTACGCCCATGTTGAGTGCCGTTTCAGCTTGTATATCCATAGCGTCGGTGATGCTTTGAGGGAACAAATAGTGGTGATCCGCTGCTGTGGTGCAACCTGAAAGCAACAGTTCGGCGAGGGCCAACTGGGTTGAATTTTCCACCATCTTACCTTCTAAACCTGCCCATACCGGGTAGAGGCTTTGCAGCCAACCAAATAGTGGCTTATTGAGCGCTCTGGGCAGGGCCCGCGTTAGGGTTTGATAGAAATGATGGTGCCCATTTACTAGGCCGGGTAGTACCACCCATTGTCGCGCATCCACGCTTTCAGCATAGCTGGCAACTGGGTCTTGCCCTTGGGATACTAGTTCGACGATGGTGCCTGAGCTAGTGTCCACAACAAGGCCGTTTTCTGCGCCTTCGGCAAGAATGGCTAGGGGGTGTTTTAGCCAGATGTTTGTGCTTTGCGACATGTGCTTACTCTTGTCTGATTAGTCAGGTTTATAAGCTGCCAAGTGTAGCAAAAGGCGCATCAATTAGGCAGTGTTTAAAAACCTTGCTGTAGGTCAATTTTTATAGCGCCAAAAATTGCGCTAAGTCAATTTGTTAAATACCGGTTGCGATAAGCTGTACCCATTCAAGAGCTAAGGAGAATATAGCCATGTTTGGATTAGACGCGTACACCTTTGAAACCTTGTGGCCTAGCATGATTTTGATTGCAGTAATGGTTGGCGCATTAATCTGGGGTTGGGTAAAAGTACGCACCTTAATGGAAGAAGAAGGTACAGGCTAGTTTAGCTTAACTAGCTATTGTTTTATGAAGGGCTTTTGAGTAATACTCACAAGCCCTTTTTATGTACAGGATGTACAGTATGCCGCAGTGACAGGAAGTCAAAGAGCGGCGATGTACAGTATGCCGCGCTGACAGGATGTCTAGGAGCGGCCATGGAAACAATACTATGCAGCTGTTTGCTCACCGTGGTGTTAGTGCCTTGGCACCTGAAAACTCGGTACAGGCTTTTACCCTCGCTTTGGCTGAACAGGCTGACGGTATCGAGTTGGATGTACGTTTGGTAGCAGGCCAAGCGATGGTGATTCACGATGAGGATCTAGAACGCACAACTAGCGGCTTAGGGCCTGTGGCTCAGCTAGACCATGCCAACTGGCAGCAGCTAGACGCTGGTGATGGCAAGCCACCGCCAAGTCTGGATCAGGTGTTGGCCATGGTGGCGGGGCAAACTAGGGTTAATATTGAGCTTAAATGCCGTGAAGTCGTGTCTGCTGTCGTCAAGGACATTCAGCACGCTATTGCCAACTATGGATTTAGTGCTCAGCAGTTATGTGTTTCTGCATTTGATCACCACGCGCTGATAGACTTGCAACGATTGTTGCCACACCATCCCGTTGCGCCACTGATTTGTGCATGCCCTTTAGACTATACCGCTTGTGCTGAACCTTTTGCAGCGCAAGCAATTCATACTCATGTAGAAACCACTAACCAAGATTTGGTAGACGATGCCCATGCCCGGGGTTTGGCCGTACGTGTGTACACGGTCACTCGTGCAGCTGATCTAGTACGCTTGTACCGTCTAGGTGTTGATGCCGTTTTTGTTAACGACGTAGCTTGGGCGCGTGGTGTCTTGTCCGCGATGTGACCTATGTTTTCTGATTTTCCTGCTAAACAATTATCGGGTGTTGTGTGAGTTACATGCCAGTGTCTATCTGATATCGTGCAATCATCATACGATTGACTATAGTATTAATAGTGATACTATGTGTTTTATGGCAAAGGTTCTAGAAATCCTCGAAATAATGAGGAATAACCCCAAAGGCATAGGATTCAATGACTTATGTAAAGTCTGTGATGAATACTTTGGTGAACCTAGGCAATCTGGTTCAAGTCACAGAGTTTATAAAACTCCGTGACAAGGCGATCCACGCGTCAATATCCAGAATTCCAAAGGTAAAGCTAAGCCTTATCAAGTGAAGCAAGTGCTTCAAGCAATTGACCGTCTGGAGGTGGAAAAATGACTGATTTAACCAATCGCTATACATACCGAGTAACTTGGTCTGAAGACGATCAAGAACATGTAGGCTTATGCACTGAGTTTCCGAGTTTAAGCTGGCTAGAAGAAACACCAGAAGAAGCATTGTCCGGTATACGTAAGCTTGTCCGTGAATGCGTCGACGATATGCTTACTCAAGATGAAGAAGTACCTGAGCCAATTTCATCTAAAAACTATAGCGGTAAGTTTATGGTTCGTATTACGCCAGATGCACACAGAATGTTAGCTATTCAGGCTGCAGAGCATGGGGTAAGTTTAAATCGTCTTGTTTCAAGCAAGCTCAACTAACGAGGCAGTCATAACAAGGCAAAACAAAGCGCCACAATATCGTGGCTAGACGCTGTCGTTTGATCAGTGGGCACCTTTTTCGCATTGCAATTACTGGCTCTTCGTACTTGTTAGTTTTTGTGTTGCTAAGTTTCTTCACAGGGCCTGTTGATTAGGCATGGGCTGACGACGTGCCCACCAGATAGTGAACAGTAGCAGAACTAAGAAAGGCACGGAAAGTAGGTTGATGGTCTTCCAGCTAGACACGCTAAGCAGCCAGCCAGCAGATAGGGAGGCGAGGGCTTGGAAACCGAAGACCATAAAATCGTTGAGTGCTTGGGCGCGGTATTTTTCGGCATCGCGGTAGCAGGTGATCAACAGTGCAGTACCTGTGACGAACAGGAAATTCCAGCCAATACCTAGCAATACCAAGCTAATCCAATACCCCATAACACTTTGGTCAAACTGGCTTTCAATAATGCACCCCAGTAACGCTAAAATACCGGCGATCATCACCTTGTGGTGGCCAAAACGACGGATAAGTTTGCCCGTGAACAAAGACGGTAAAAACATACCCACAATGTGCCATTGAATTACCACACCCGTGTGGTAAAGGCTGTGGCCGTCCATCACGTGCATACTGATCGGCGTTGCTGTCATAAGGAAGCTCATGATGCCGTAACCAATGCCCGCGGCCATAATGGCAAGGATAAAGTTGGGTTGGCTTGCTAGTTCTTTCAGGTTACGTCCGCTACCCGTATCCGCTGTTTGCTTGTGGTCCGTATTGGTTAACCAAGATAGGATTAAGGCAGGCATCAATACCATCAGAGCTAGGGCCATATAGGAACCGACGAAAGGCGTATTTGGCAGCAGGTCTTTGGTGATATTGGCAATGTTGGGACCTAAAAAGGCGCCAGCAATACCGGCCAGCAATATGGAAGAAATTGCTGTGGGCGCGAATTCTGGCGCTACGCTCTCTGCCGCAGCAAAACGGTATTGCTGCACAAAGGCCACGCTTAAGCCAATGCTAAAACAAGCAAAACAGTATAACCAGAAGCTAGCCATGTCGATGGCGAAACCGCCGACTAGTGCAGCGCAGCTGGCAAAGATGGCGGCGCTGATAAAACCAAAGCGGCGGCCTTTCTTGCTCATGATCATGGAAGCAGGTACGGTGCCACTCGCTGTACCAACGATCATAAAGGCAACGGGCAGAGTGGCTAGAACAGGGGAAGGGGCGAGCAAGGATCCGACAATACCGCCCAAGAAAATAGTGACATTGGTACCAGTAAAAGCAAATACCTGTGCTAGGCACAATAACCAAACATTCCGAGTAAAGTTTTGAAAAGGCATAATGATATAAGTGCTTTGAATAAGAAAGCGAACATAGTAACTGATGTTACTAGATTATCCTATCAAAACCCGATACGGCTAGAGGTTCCTTGCACGCATGTAGGCTTCGTGTTAGCGTAAAACAAACGTTTTAAACACTGTTAATAAGTCATTTGAAAAAGGATTAGTTTGTGAAGAAAGCAACAGTTGAGCGCATTCTCGATGCGGCAGAGTTTGAGTTTGGCGCCCATGGCTTTGTTGAGACGTCTCTGCGTACCATTACCAGCAAAGCAGGGGTTAATTTGGCGGCGGTTAATTATCACTTTGGTTCCAAGAAAGGGCTAATCCAGGCCGTGGCAGACCGTTTTTTTGAGCCATTAACTATGGGTATACAAAAACGCCTGCTGGGCATGGACGTGCAACAACAATCTAATCATCAGGTGTTAACAGGTATCTATACTGATCTGATGTTGGAAGCTTTGAATATAGCTCAGCGAAATCCCTCACGCTTGGCCTTATTTGCCCGCCTTATCAACTCGGCCTATACACAATCACAAGGGCATTTGCGCAAGCATTTGACCTATCAGTATGCGCCATTATTTATGCTGTTGATGAAGACACTGCGCACTCATATGCCAGAAATGAGCCATGAACAGTTCTTTTGGCGCTTTCATCATCTTATGGGCATGATGGTATTTACCCTGTCTAATAGTGAGTCCTTAGGGGCCATCTGTGCTGCAGAATACGCAACACAACGCGAGCTGCCTGAAATACTGCAGCAATTGATTCCAATTTTGGTTGCCGCTGCTGAAGCACCGGTGGTGGCCATTGAAAAACTAGCGTAAGGAGTACACGCATTATGTTGAACGAATTAACGCAGTTTATTGAGGCGATCGATACCACTCATCTAGTCTTGTTAAAAATTGGATTGTTGGCAGTTTTGGTGATGCTAGCCCAATGGCTCACCGCAAAATGGATGCAAAATTTTGCTGCGGGTCAAGAGCAACTTGATGTGGAACTATTGCATTCTGCTCGCCGTCCCTTGTTGGCGGGTTTATGGTTGCTTGGTGTAAGTTGGGTAAACGATGTCTTAGTCAGTTCTGTACCTAGTTGGTCAAATGATTTACCGAGTCAGCTACGAGAACCCGTTTTAGTGATTCTTATCGCTTGGTTTTTAATACGCCTGATTACTGTTTTGCAAGCCATTGTATTGCACCCTGCTGGCAATCGCTTGGCCTGGGATGCGAGTACGGCAGAAGCCATGGGCAAGGTATTAAAGGTTGTGGTGGTTATTAGTGCGGTGCTGATACTGATGCAGTTGTTTGGTTTGTCTGTTTCTGGTGTTTTGGCTTTTGGTGGGGTCGGCGGTATTGCCGTTGGTTTTGCTGCCAAGGACATGCTGGCCAACTTCTTTGGTGGATTGATGATTTACATGGACCGACAGTTTTCTGTTGGTGACTGGATCCGCTCACCGGATAAGGAAATAGAAGGTACCGTTGAGCATATTGGCTGGCGTGTAACGCGTATTCGTACTTTTGATATGCGGCCTTTGTACGTGCCTAATGCAACCTTTACCAGTATTTCTGTAGAAAACCCATCGCGCATGAGTAATCGCCGTTTTTATGAGATATTTGGCCTTCGTTATGCGGACCAAGCTAGTGTGGAAGCCATCGTTAGTGATGTAAAAGCTATGCTGATGGCCCACGAAGCTATCGATACTAATCGAACCTTGATGGTTAATTTGGACCAATTTAATAATCATAGCTTGGATTTTTTTGTTTATTGCTTTACCAAGACCACAGCCTGGGCTGAGTTTCATGTCATCAAGCAGGAACTGCTTAAAACCATTGCCGATATTGTTGAAAGCCATGGCGCTGAATTTGCCTTTCCTACACAAAGCTTGCACATTCATCAACAACAGGCTGTACAGGTCGAGCATGGATAAACATTACATTTTTGGTTATGGCAGTTTGATTAATAGCGATAGTCGCCGCATTACGGGCATTGCCGGTGATTCTATACCCGTACGAGTACGCGGTTTGCAGCGCTATTGGGTGAGCTTTACTGGTGTTGATATGCGTGCCGTGGGGGTTCGTTCAGAAGCCTCAAGCCAATGCAATGGCGTGCTCTTTGATGTGCCGGCCGGTGAGTTAGACAAATTTGACTTACGGGAGAGAGGTTACGTTAGGCAGGCTCTAGATCATCACCATATTGAATATTTAGATGATGCAATGGCGGAGTCTCTCTTGGCGCATCCAGTTTGGGTATATACCTATCCCGATTGCCCCCGTGAATCACAGTTTAGTCCCATTTCACAGTCCTATTTAGATGTCATAATGTTGGGTTGTTTAGAAGTGGGGGAAGCGTTTGCTCGCGAGTTTTTGCAGCATACAAAGCTTTGGCAAGATTGGCATGATGATCGTCTTAACCCACGCTATCCTAGAGCCACAACGCATGATCAGCAGGACTATTTGGATGCTTTGATTGGTGAAGTAAGAGATGAACTAGTGCAGCGCTATTAGTCGCTAAAGTTAGTTTGCCAGTGGTATGACATTAGCGTCTGATAAAGCGCTAACGGTCGCTTCTGCTAGGTTGGTGGCGGTGATTTTGGTGGCACTATTACCAAGCTCTGTCGATGGCCTGGGTAAGGGGCCCGTTTGTGGGCTGTAGGGGTCAAATCGCACCAGTAAGGCCAGTTTTGGGTGATCTAGGAAGTGCAGTTCAACACTGCGCATCTTGCGTTTTTGTATCATGCTAAAACGCTGAGTTACATTGGTTTGGGATGTTGGGTAGTTAAACAGTTTACTAATTTCTGTCTGTACATTGGTGCCGTCTTTAGTAAATTCATTTAAATGTAGCTGCGTATGCAGGTGCAGAAAACGTCCTAGACTGACACCAATTGCGCCTTCAAGTTGGCTATTGCCAGCATTTGTCTGACCGGCCTCAATTTTGATCCAGGTTGCTGATTTTTGCTTGCGCACCGGCATGGGCCAGGCTTCATGGAATAGCACCTTATATTGTGCCGATTGTTGCAGTTTTTTAGCTACGCTATTTAGCCGGCGATACTCTTTAGGTAGGCGCGTAAATGCTTGCGAACCAATACTGGGGTATGTTTTTAGTTGTGCGCTAGTGCGTACTTTACTGGCCAGGGAAGTTGGGTGCTGTTCTTGCGTGTGAACATTGGCGAGGCGTTCCATAATGATAACCTCGGCTTGGTACCAGCGTTTTTCTACAGCTTGCGCTGTGTGTGCGAGTACCATTGTCAGTAACCCTAAGCATAGGGCAGTGAGGCGAGGCCATAATTTGGTCGAGGTTTTGGGCATTATTTAACCAATAGTTTCAGCAAGTCTTCCACCCGCTGGAAGCGAGTTTCAGGATGTTCCATGGGTAAAGTAAAGCGCAACTGGTTGCTACCTTCAAGCTTAAATTGCCTGGGTTGGGTTTGTACCAGTTTTACCAAGGCCATGGGTTCTACCTGGGTATGCTTATCAAACAGCAGGCGGCCATTGTGACTAGAGGCCTCAATTTTACTTATACCTATGTCTTGGGCGCTTAGTTTTAAGCGCGTTTGGCGGAATAAGCTCTTAATAGCTTCGGGTAACAAGCCAAAGCGGTCGATCATCTCAACCTGCAGCTCCTTTAGTGTAGCCTTGTTTTGTGCGTTGGCAATGCGCTGATACATGATGAGTCGATTATGCACGTCGGGTAGGTAGCTTTCAGGTATAACAGCAGGTAGGTTTAGGTTGACCTCGGTGCCCCTTTGTATTGGTTGGTCTAAGTTTGGTGTTTCCCCTTTTTGCATGGCTTCTACGGTGGCGTTGAGCATTTCCATATACAGGCTAAAACCAATGCTTTGCATCTGGCCACTTTGTTCTTCGCCTAGCAATTCACCGGCACCACGTATTTCTAGGTCGTGGCTAGCGAGGGTAAAGCCTGCACCTAGGTCAGCGGTAGCTTCGATAGCTTCTAGGCGTTTGGTCGCATCTTTGCTGAGTACCTTGGGGTGTGGTGTCATCAAGTAGGCATAGGCTTGATGGTGAGAGCGACCTACACGGCCTCGCAACTGGTGCAGCTGTGCCAAACCAAATTTGTCAGCTCGGTCAATAATAATGGTGTTGGCGCTAGGTACGTCGATACCGGTTTCAATAATGGTGGAGCAAACCAGAACATTGGCACGACGGTGATAAAAATCACTCATTACTTGTTCTAGTTGGCGTTCACGCATTTGGCCATGGGCAACAGCAACACGGGCTTCAGGCACTAGTTCGCGGATTTTCTCGGCGGCGGTTTCGATCGTGCTGACATCGTTGTGTAGGTAATATACCTGACCGCCACGTAGTAATTCACGCAACATGGCTTCTTTTACCAGCTTGCTTTCGTACTGGCGCACAAAGGTTTTAATGGAAATGCGCTTGGCCGGTGGTGTAGCAATAATGGACAGGTCGCGCATGCCTGCCATGGACATATTCAGGGTGCGTGGGATCGGTGTTGCAGTGAGAGTCAGGATGTCTACTTCGGCTCGAAGCTTTTTAAAAGACTCTTTTTGTTGCACACCAAAACGATGCTCTTCATCGATGATGAGCAAACCCAAACGCTTAAAGTTAAGCTTGCCTTGGATGATTTTGTGGGTGCCAACCAGTATATCCAAGCTGCCGTCTTCTATTTGTTGCTCTACCTTGCTATGTTGCTTGCCAGATTGGAAACGGGACATAACGGCCACGTTAATCGGCCAGTCGGCAAAACGATCACGCAGGGTTTCATAATGTTGCTGGGCTAGAAGGGTAGTGGGTACCAAAATAGCTACCTGCTTACCGCCCGTAGCGGCGATAAAGGCGGCACGCATGGCCACCTCCGTTTTACCAAAGCCAACGTCACCACACACTAACCGATCCATGGGCTGGTCCGCCAACATGTCTTTAATTACGGCACTAATAGCTTGCTGTTGATCGGGTGTTTCTTCAAACGGAAACGCATCTGCAAAAGCGGTGTAGCTGTCATCAGGACGCGGATAGGCATAACCGTCGCGGGCGGCACGCATGGCGTAGATACGTAGCAATTCGGCCGCTGTATCTTTGATTTTTTCTGCCGCTTTGCGTTTGGCTTTTTGCCACTGTTCGGTGCCTAGGCGGTGCAAGGGCGAGTTGTCACCACCGCCTGTATAGCGGCTTAGTAATTGTAAGCTGGCCACAGGTACATATAGGGTGGCTTCATCGGCATACAGCAGTACTAAAAATTCGTTCTCTTGGCCGTCTACGGACAAGGCCTTTAGGCCTTGATAGCGGCCTACACCATGGTCTTGGTGTACCACTGGGCTACCAATGGTCAGCTCAGCTAGGTCTCGAATAGCAATGTCTGCGCTGTTGCTTTCCTTGTCTCGGCGGCGACGTTGGAGAACCTTTTGCCCAAAAATCTGTGCTTCGCTGATTAGGCATAACTGTCGTGCCGGTAGATTTAAACCCCGTTCTAGGGGGGCAACGCTGATCGCAAAGTCCGTTGCGGATTGGCAAAATTCCTGCCAAGAATCTACTTCTTGTGGTGGTTGCGGTAGCTTTTTAAATAGCTCTAGTAAAGCTTCGCGGCGGCCTGCAGATTCGGCACATATTAACACTCGAGCTTGCGTCTTTAGCAGGCTTTCCAAGGCCATAAGTGGTTTGGCCAATTGGCTATTAATAGCAACCTCTGGAAGGTTGGCAAAACCCAAGTTAGTTTCGCCTTTGTTGACCTGTGGCTCAAGATAAGCCGGCGCCTGTATATGCACGTTGCCATGTTGTTTAAGTAAGCCAAAAAGCTGCTCGGCACTTAAAAATAGGTGTTGAGGTGGCAACAGAGGGCGTTCCACGTCATGGCCGTAATCATCATAGCGTTGTGCAACATCTTGCCAGAAGTGTTGTATAGCACCATGCAGATCACCATGGCGAATTATTTGCACCTGATGGGGTACATAATCAAGTAGGGTAGACATCGTCAAGTTGTAGAACAAGGGGATGTAGTATTCGATACCCGCGGGTGCCAAACCTTGGCTTACATCTTGATAAATAGGGCAGTTGTTGGATTCAACCTCAAAGTTGGCATTAAAAGCTTGACGGAACTGGCTAATGGCTTGGGCGCTTAAGGGGAATTCTCGCGCCGGTAATAAGTTAAATTCTTCTATGATGCTGGTAGTGCGCTGGCTGTCTGGATCAAAGTAGCGCAGGCTTTCAATTTCTTCATCAAATAATTCGATACGAATGGGGGCTTCGCTACCCATAGCGTAGAGATCAATGAGGCTGCCTCGAACGGCGTATTCGCCTGCTTGGGCTACGGTTTCTGTGTACTGATAACCGGCTTCGCTTAAACGCTTACGAAATGCTTCAAGTTGTAACGCATTGCCGGTGGCTAAGGCGAATGAGTTGCCCGCCAAATAACTGGTAGGTGCAAGTCGGTGTAACAGGGTGGCAATGGGTACCAAGATAATGCCATGGTGAAGGTCACCAATAGCATTGAGGGTTTTGATACGCTCTGAAGTAATGTCAGGGTGTGCCGAAAAGCTGTCATACGGCAAAATTTCCCAGTCAGGTAACATGTGCACGTGCAATGAAGTGGCGGCAAGAAAGAACTGCAGTTCCGCTTTCAGCGTTAACGCAGCGTCGGTGCTTTCTACCAGAACGAGCAAGGGGGTCTGGGCAGCTTGTGCCGCTTCGGCAATGGCTAGGGCACTACCCGCGCCTGTGGTTTGGCCCCAATGTTGGTGTTGGTTGGTAGATGATGCAAGTGGTAGAGGTTCAATTAACACGGTAACAGACTTAACTTGATGGCAAATAGATGTACGGCTATTGTAGTTATTTCATGGCGGCTTTGCACCCCTCCTGTAGGTGTTTGCGGTATCTTAGTGTGAGACTCACAAACCGAAAGACTTATCGGCTGACAAGCGGGCTAAGAATTAATCTGAATAAGCCTTGTTTATGGTCAAGATTAGGGGTAGATGGATTGCGCCATTCGCCACAATCTAGGATAATACGGGTCCCACAACTTTAGGTAGGGGCGTTAAGCGAAGGGTGTTCGTGAACTAGCCTGCCACCACAACATAGGTAATCCATTGTGAGCCAAGAACAAGTGTTTTCTGACTGGAAAGAACGCGAAGCGCTAGCCGAAGCCATGATCCCCATGATCGGCAAGTTTTATCGTGATAATAACGTTGAAACTTCCGTATACGGTCGTAACATTATTAACCGTTCTGTAATCAGTATTCTCAAGTCTCACCGTGCTGCGCGTATGGTAGAAAAGAATGAAGTGTCTGTACATGAAACCTATCCAGTTGTTGTAGCAATGCAAAACTTGGATCTAGCCAATGTTCATGTTGATATTGGTAAGCTAGCCACTGGTTTTGCAAACAATGGCGGTGACCTATCTATTGATGAATATGTTGCTCAGGAACTGCAAGGCGCCGTGAATGATGATGCCAATGCCTCTGGCACCGATGTTGTATTGTACGGTTTTGGCCGTATCGGTCGCCTACTAGCTCGCTTGCTGATTGACAAAGCTGGTGGTGGCCAAAGTTTGCGTTTGCGTGCCATGGTAGTACGTAAAGGTGGTGACAACGATCTACAAAAACGTGCTAGCTTGTTGCGTCGTGACTCTGTACACAGCAACTTCCAAGGTACTATTACCGTGGATGAAGAAAACAACGCCATCATTGCTAATGGCAACATGATCAAGGTTATCTACGCTTCTTCTCCAGATTCTATTGATTACACTGAATACGGTATCAACAACGCCGTCGTAATTGATAACACCGGTATCTGGCGTGACCACGACGGTTTGTCCTTGCACCTAAAGGCCAAGGGCGTTAGCAAGGTTATGCTAACTGCACCAGGTAAGGGTGTGAAGAACATCGTGATGGGTGTTAACCAAGCTGATATCGAAGACACAGACAACATCCTGTCTGCAGCTTCTTGTACTACTAACGCTATCACACCGATATTGAAGGCGTTGAATGACAAGTATGGCGTTGCCAATGGTCACGTTGAAACTGTACATGCTTACACTAACGACCAGAACCTGATCGATAACTACCACAAGGGCGACCGTCGTGGACGTGCTGCTGGCCTAAATATGGTATTGACCGAAACGGGTGCTGCTAAGGCCGTATCTAAGGCGCTACCAGAGCTAGAAGGCAAGCTAACTGGTAACGCTATCCGTGTACCAACACCAAACGTATCCATGGCTATCCTTAACCTAAACTTGGACAAGGAAGTAAACCGCGACGAGTTGAACGACTACTTGCGCGACATTTCTATCCACTCTGACCTACAGAAACAAATCGACTTCACTACTTCTCGCGAAGCTGTATCTAGCGATTTTGTCGGCTCTCGTGCTGCGGGTGTAGTAGACGGCCTAGCCACCATCGCTAGCGGCGGTAAGAGCTGTGTAGTGTATGTGTGGTATGACAATGAGTATGGTTACTCTTGCCAGGTAGTACGTATGCTTCAGCACGTTACCAAGACAGCGTTGCCTGCATACCCTCTAGAAAAGTAATGTTTGAGCGCTGAGCGTTCAGATGTAAACAAGACCGCTTAGGCGGTCTTTTTTTTGCCTGCAATAAATGTAGGTGGCTGATGTTGAGGGGCAATAAGGTGTAGACGCGTACTTTCTGTAGGTTGAACTAGACTAAGAGTATGGAAGCGATAAATCGATAGGGAGTTTAGGCGATGAAAATTGGTTGTTGGGTGTTGGTAATAATGCTGTTAACCAGCTGCGCTGGTGTTGGCTCCAATAGTGACGCAGGCATGGTACGTGATGCAATGCGCCAGCATGACTTGCAGGTGGCTCACCATCAATCCATTGCAGTAACACGTGCAGATGCTTTGCATATTGTTGATGATATGGGTGCGGTTTTGGCTGTACAGGATAGTGCCGCCGATGTTGTATGCGGTGCCGAGTTTGTTTTATCTGGTGACCTATCATCTTTCAGTCTCGGTACGGGGGTAATTAATAGTGCCGAGGATTTTGCGTTACTGTACACACAGGTGCCAGGCGAGATAAAGATGGTTAATATGATCAATTACTGTGGCCGTTTTGGTACCTTTTTGGGGTGTGCCCCTGTACCAGGTGATTCTTTGTTGGTGGTGCGTTCTAGTCGTCGCGTAGAGGGAGTCTTATGGGCACATGAATATGGTCATAACCAAGGCTTGAGTCATCGCTCGGTTGCACGTGCCTTGATGAACCCTGTTGTGACCAGTCGGACTCGTGTTGTGAACCAGCAAGAATGTGAACAATTTGTAGCAGGGGAGGGGTGAACGGTGAAGGCTTATATAGTGGCAGCTTGGTTATGTTTTTTGCATGGCACCGTGGCTTGGGCAGATAAATTAGTGCCTGTTGAGCAGTTTGTGCAGCAGGCCTTTCCCCATGGTGTGCCAATTATTGAAGCTAGAAAATACGGTCTTGCCGATAGCGCACGACTGCTAGGCCTATTGAAGTTGCAGGACAATCTAGAAGTTCACTCAAATATACTAGAAACAATTGGCCATATTGGCGACCCAGTGGCAACCAGAAGGGTCATTGATTATATTCATCGAGGGCAAGGGGAGATTAGCGCCGCCGCATTTAGGGCTAAGAGTAACGCATTTTTGTGTTTGGGTTATATGGTAAATAAAACGGGCAACCCAGTAGCGCTTAATTACTTGGTTAACAGCTTGGAATTGGAAACTTGGCAGGCGCGTAAGCTGCAGTGGCGAGTGGCATTTTTGCCTGATGATGTGAGTCGTGATTTGCAACTGATCCGCCAGGCGGCCATCGGATTGACCTTGTCAGGACACCCTCAAGCGGCTAGTGCCATGAAACAGCGTTTGTCTCCCAGTAACGACGATAATGATTTTGCTGCGGCTAGCAGTGATATGTTGCAGCAGATGTTAAGGGCTAATCAAGCAATAAGCAGCCAGGGGTTGCAGGCCTATATGTTGGATGCTCAAGAGTAGGAGGCTTTTTGCACTGATAGTTGGTTGGGTAGAGATTGCCATGGCCCTTCGACCCTCGTAATGATGGTGTTTGTTTATTGCACTAGGTGCGGATTCAGGTCTGAGGTCTAATGACGCCTTTTTTTGAGTAATTCTGAAAAAGTAAATTTATTACAACTCAAAACAATATTAATGAAGCTCATCTCGTCACAGCCATGTGACCCATCTTTTTAAAACTCATTCATACTAAATGAGTATAAGCTTATAGCTTTTTGGGATTAAAAAGCCCATTAAATCAGACTGTTTGCAGTGTATTTGGCTAATACTTATCTTATATAAGGTTATTCGGTAAAAAAATAACAAAATACCGCTGGACTTTGGTCTTAGGTGCGACCAATTACTGTTTGTTTAGGTAGCAAATTTGCCACTCAATCTTTATAATAAGCCGGCTTTTTTTATGGGTTTGTGATCCTCGGCAAATTGGGTGTTTTTACATCTTGCTTGCATTAATTACCGAACAAGAGTAATTGGAATACGGGCCAAATGATAACTTAGTATTTGGGTACGACTTATGATCAAGATCCGACAAGGTCTGGATCTACCTATAGCTGGTACACCTGCACAGTCCATCGATGATGGCAAAGCAGTAAACCAGGTAGCTGTGCTTGGCGCCGATTATGTCGGTTTGAAGCCAACCATGGCCGTGAAGGTAGGTGATCGAGTAAAGCTCGGTCAGGTGTTGTTTTCTGACAAGAAAACCCCTGGAGTAAACTACACTGCACCTGCTGCAGGTACTGTTAGCGCTATCAACCGTGGCGCACAACGTGTATTGCAGTCTGTAGTAATTGATATTGAAGGCGATGACGCCATTGAACTACCAAGCTATGCGGTAGATCAGTTGGCTAGTATTGGCGCCGATAAAGTGCAGGAAGCCCTGCAACTATCTGGCCAATGGACTGCTTTCCAAACTCGCCCGTTTAGCAAGGTGCCTGCTCCAGGCAGCAAGCCTAGCTCTATTTTTGTAACGGCGATTGATACTCATCCGTTGGCTGCTGATCCAGCTGTTGTGATTGCTGCCGAACAGGAAGCATTTGCCCAAGGCCTACAGGTTGTTGCCAACCTAACGGACGGCAAGGTGTTTGTCTGTGCCGCAGCTGGCACACAAGTGCCAGACGTTGCTGGTACTCAGGTTGAGCGCTTTGCTGGTGTTCACCCTGCAGGCTTGCCATCTACTCATATCCACCTACTTGATCCAGTTGGCCCAAACAAGACAGTTTGGACTATCAACTACCAAGACCTTATCGCTATCGGTAAGACCTTTGTATCTGGTCAGATCGCCGTTGAGCGCGTTGTTGCTCTAGGTGGTCCAATGGTGACTAAGCCACGTTTGTTGCGTACCCGTGTTGGTGCTTCTCTCGAACAGCTAATCGCAGGTGAGACCAAGTCAGGTGAATTTGCTAACCGTGTTATTACCGGTTCTGTACTAGGTGGCCGTACGGCAGCTGGTGTAGAAAGCTTTGTCGGTCGTTACCACAATCAGGTCACTATCCTTGAAGAAGGTAAGAAGCGTGAGTTCTTCGGTTGGATGACAAGCGGTGGCAATAAGCACTCTGTGCTAAACATCTACACTTCTGCTTTAAACCGCGCCAAGAAAATCAACTTCACCACTACGACTAACGGTTCGGCTCGCGCTATGGTACCTGTCGGTGTGTTTGAAGATATGATGCCGCTCGATATTTTGCCTACTCAATTGCTACGTGCGTTGGTGGTTGGTGATATCGTTGCAGCACAAGAACTTGGTTGCTTGGAACTAGAAGAAGCCGACTTGGCCTTATGCACATATGCCTGTGCCGGCAAGTACGAGTACGGTCCTATTCTACGTGACGTTTTAACCCGCATTGAGAAGGAGTGCTAATCGTGAATTTGCGTAAAATGTTAGACTCCATGGAGCCTCACTTCACTAAGGGCGGTAAGTACGAAAAGTTCTACGCGCTATATGAAGCTGCAGACACCATTTTCTACACCCCTGGCTATGTAACCAAAAGCAATGCTCACGTACGTGACGGTATCGACCTGAAGCGTATGATGATCACTGTATGGTTATGTACTTTCCCTGCTATCTTCTTTGGCATGTATAACCTAGGCCTACAAGCAAACACTGCTATGGCTTCTATGGGTATCAGCGAAGTTGAAGGCTGGCGTGGTGCCATTGTTGGCGCTATGGCTGGTTTTGATGCTACTAGCATCTGGGACAACATGATCCACGGTGCTGCCTACTGGCTGCCAGTCTATCTGGTAGTGTTTGCAGTGGGTGGTTTCTGGGAAGTATTGTTTGCCGCAGTACGTGGTCACGAAGTAAACGAAGGTTTCTTTGTTACTTCAGTACTATTTGCTTTGATCCTGCCACCTGATATTCCACTATGGCAAGCCGCGCTAGGTATTAGCTTCGGTATTGTAGTCGGTAAGGAAGTATTTGGCGGTACTGGCATGAACTTCTTGAACCCAGCCCTAACCGGCCGTGCGTTCTTGTTCTTCGCTTACCCAGCACAAATGTCTGGTGATGCAATCTGGACTGCCGTTGACGGTTTCTCCGGTGCAACTCCACTAGGTCTTGCTGCTCTTGAAGGCGTTGAAGCAGTTGCTGCTCAAGGTATTACTTGGATGGACGCCTTTATTGGTACTATCCCAGGTTCTGTTGGTGAAGTGTCTACGCTAGCTATCTTCATCGGTGGCGCTATCTTGCTTTACACGCGTATCGCTGCATGGCGCATCATCGCTGGTGTAATGGTTGGTATGATTGCCATGACCTTGCTATTGAACATGGTTGGTTCTGACACTAATCCAATGTTTGCTATGCCTTTCTACTGGCACCTAGTTTTGGGTGGCTTTGCATTCGGTATGATCTTTATGGCTACCGACCCTGTATCTGCCTCTATGACTAATACCGGTAAGTGGTACTTTGGTGCACTAATTGGTGTGATGGTTGTGTTGATTCGTGTAGTTAACCCAGCTTTCCCAGAAGGCATGATGCTTGCCATCTTGTTTGCCAACTTGTTTGCGCCTTTGATTGACTACTTTGTCACCGAAGCCAACATCAAGCGGAGGGTAGCACGCAATGGCTAGTAAAGATTCTGTATCTCGTACCGTCATGGTGGCACTAGCTCTATGTGTCGTCTGTTCCGTAGTGGTTTCTACCGCTGCCGTGGTACTAAAAGATAAGCAGGTAGCTAACGCTGCCAACGAAAAGAAAGCAAACATTCTAGCTGCGGCTGGTATCGAAGTGGTTAATGGCGACTTGGATGCGGCCTTTGCCAAGGTAACACCTAAGCTAGTTGATATGGCGACGGGTGCTTACACTGAAGCAGCGGATGTTAATACCTATGACGACCGTAAAGCGGCTAAAGATCCTGCCATGAGCACGACCTTGACTGCTGACCAGGACATTGCGTCCATTCGTCGCCAGGCTAACTTGCGTACCATCTACCTAGTAGAAGGCGACAAGGGCTTGGAAAAGGTGATCTTGCCAGTTCACGGTTATGGCCTTTGGTCTACCTTGTACGGCTTTATCGCTTTGGAAGGTGATTTGAATACAGTTGCTGGTTTTGGCTTCTACTCCCACGCAGAGACTCCGGGTCTTGGTGGTGAAGTTGATAACCCACGCTGGAAAGCGGTATGGAATGGCAAGCAGGTATTTGGTGCGGATGCTACTCAACCTATGATCGGTTTGATCAAAGGTAAAGCAACGGCCGAATCCAAGCATGACATTGACGGCCTAGCCGGTGCCACGTTGACTAGTAACGGTGTTACCAACCTAGTGCGTTTCTGGATGGGCAAGGACGGTTTCGCTCCTTTCCTAGCTAACCTGAAAGCAGGGGAGGCATAATCATGTCAAAGACTAAAGATATATTGATCAGCCCGATCTTTGCCAACAACCCCATTGCTTTGCAAATCTTGGGTGTATGTTCGGCACTGGCTGTAACCAGCTCTTTGAGCGTCACCATTGTTATGTGTATTGCACTAACAACGGTAACCGCGTTCTCCAACTTGTTTATTTCGATTATTCGTGAGCAAGTACCGAGCAACATTCGTATCATCGTGCAGATGACCATCATTGCCTCCTTGGTAATCGTCGTAGACCAGGTACTTAAAGCTTACGCTTATGACGTGTCTAAACAGCTTTCGGTATTTGTTGGATTGATCATTACCAACTGTATCGTAATGGGTCGTGCGGAAGCCTTTGCTATGCAAAACCCACCACTACCATCCTTTATGGACGGTATTGGTAACGGTTTAGGCTACTCAGTGGTACTACTGTTTGTGGCTTTCCTACGTGAGCTATTTGGTTCTGGTACCTTGTTTGGTTTCGAAATCTTGCCACTAGTCACTAACGGCGGTTGGTACTACTCCAACGGTATGATGCTGTTGCCACCTAGTGCTTTCTTCGTTATCGGTGGATTTATTTGGCTGTTACGTACCTGGAAAATTGACCAGGTAGAAAAAGCCGATTTCACCCTAGCTAAGCACACTAAATAGGAGTTAGCGACGTGGAACATTATATTAGTTTATTTGTAAAGGCAGTTTTCATTGAAAACATGGCCTTGGCGTTCTTCCTAGGCATGTGTACCTTCTTGGCAATTTCCAAGAAGGTAAAAACTGCTATTGGCCTTGGTGTTGCAGTTATCGTGGTATTGACTATCACGGTACCTGTTAACAACCTGATTTATACCTACCTACTCGCTGACGGTGCGTTAGCTTGGGCTGGTATGCCAGACGTAGACTTGAGCTTTTTGGGCTTGATCTCCTACATTGGTGTAATCGCTGCCATGGTACAGATTTTGGAAATGCTTTTAGATAAGTACTTCCCAGCTTTGTACAACGCTTTGGGCGTGTTCTTGCCATTGATCACAGTAAACTGTGCCATCATGGCCGGTGCTTTGTTCATGGTAGAGCGTGATTACAACTTCGCTGAGTCTGTTGTCTATGGTTTGGGGGCCGGCACTGGCTGGGCTTTGGCTATCGCAACTTTGGCAGGCATTCGTGAAAAGCTTAAGTACTCTGACGTACCTGCAGGCCTACGTGGCTTGGGTATCACCTTCGTAACGGTTGGTTTGATGTCATTGGGCTTTATGTCTTTCTCCGGCATTCAGCTGTAAGACGAGGAATTAGATTATGAATACTGTAGTTATCCTCGGTGTACTGATGTTTACAGCGGTGGTGTTGACCTTGGTTGCCATCATCCTAGTAGCGCGTGCCAGGCTGGTAAGCTCTGGTGAAGTCACCATTGAAATTAACGATGACCCAGACAAGAGCATTACCGTTGCCGCTGGCGACAAGTTGCTACAAACTCTAGCGGGGCAAGGTATTTTCCTTGCGTCTGCTTGTGGTGGTGGTGGTACTTGTGCCCAGTGTCGTTGTATCGTATCTGAAGGTGGCGGCGGCATGCTGGCTACTGAAGAGTCTCACTTCACTATGCGCGAAGCCAAAGAAGGCTGGCGTCTATCCTGTCAGGTTGCTGTTAAGCAAGACATGAAGATTGAAGTGGAAGAAGATGTATTTGGCGTTAAGCAATGGGAATGTACTGTTGAGTCCAACCCCAATGTCGCGACCTTCATCAAGGAATTGACCTTACGCCTTCCTGAAGGTGAAAATGTGGACTTCCGTGCGGGCGGTTACGTACAGCTAGAATGCCCTGCGCACACAGTTGATTACAAGACTTTCGATATTCAAGAAGAATACCGTGGTGATTGGGATCGCTTTAAAGTGTGGGAAAACATCTCTACTGTAGACGAAACCACTATCCGTGCTTACTCCATGGCCAACTACCCAGAAGAAAAGGGCGTAGTGAAGTTCAATATTCGTATTGCTTCGCCACCTCCGGGTTCTCAGGGTATCCCACCAGGTAAGATGTCTTCTTACGTGTTCAATTTGAAAGAAGGTGACAAGATTACCGTTTACGGACCCTTTGGTGAGTTCTTCGCCAAGGATACCGACAACGAAATGGTCTTCATCGGCGGCGGTGCTGGCATGGCGCCAATGCGTTCGCATATCTTCGATCAACTTAAGCGTTTGAACTCCACGCGTAAGATCTCTTTCTGGTATGGTGCACGTTCTATGCGTGAAGCCTTCTATGTAGACCAGTATGACCAGCTGCAAGCGGAGAATGAAAACTTCGAATGGCATTTGGCGCTTTCTGATCCACAGCCAGAAGACAATTGGGACGGCCTCACCGGCTTTATCCACAACGTATTGTTTGAAAACTATCTTAAGGACCATGAGGCGCCTGAAGATTGTGAGTACTATATGTGTGGACCACCAATGATGAACGCGGCGGTAATCGCCATGCTTAAAGACCTAGGTGTTGAAGACGAGAATATCTTGTTGGATGACTTCGGCGGATAAGTAAACAAGTGGCTCCTAAGGGAGCCACTTTTTATTATGGATGCCGTGATTGCGAGGTGCGAAGCACCAAGTTTCGTCATCGCGAGGAGCGAATAACTTTGTTTCGTCATTGCGAGGAGCGAAGCGACGCGGCAACCTCTAGCAGGCAAAGTGCTAATTATGACGATGATACACCGTTTCATACTTGCAATTAGTACACTGTTGTTGACAGCTTGTGGCGCACAAGCGCCAGAGATTAAAACTGTAACCGGCCTCGCAATGGGGACCAGTTATACGGTCAAATGGTGGCCCAATGAAACCATTGATGACAGCCAATTTTCTAGCCACATAAATCAAGTTATTCGCCGTGTAGAAGACTCTATGTCTACCTATCTGGACGCGTCTGATTTATCCGGTTTAAATGGCGCCCAAGCCGGTGTCTGGCATTCAGTACCGGCACCTATGGCGCAGCTTGTCGCGCAAGCGCAAGCGATCAGTAAAAGCACTAACGGTGCTTTTGATATTACCGTTGGTCCCGTTGTCGACTTGTGGGGTTTTGGTCCACAACCTAAGCCAACAAAGATACCCACAAGTGCGCAGTTAGAAGTACTGCGGCCCTTGGTTGGTTATGAATATATCCAAGTACAAGTGCACCCTGCAGCCATAAAAAAGCTTAGAGCCAGTGCTATCGATCTATCGGCCATTGCTAAGGGTTATGGTGTTGACCAGGTCGCCTTGTGGTTACAAGAGCAGGGCATCGAGCACTATCTAGTTGAAATTGGTGGCGAGCTACGCACTAAAGGCCGTAAGCCTAGCGGCCAGTCATGGCGCATTGCTATCGAATCACCTGCTGAACAAGCCCGTAGTGTGTTTCAAGTGGTGCGCGTAGAAGACCGGGCCATTGCCACCTCGGGTAACTACCGCAATTATTATGAAGAAGACGGGGTGCGCTATTCACACACCCTTAATCCAAAAACGCTGCAGCCAGTGCGACATAAACTGGCATCAGTAACGGTCATGGCGGATAATGCCGCAACGGCCGATGCCTTAGCCACCGCATTGATGGTAATGGGTGAAACGCAAGGGCCAGAGTGGGCAGCAATGCATAATGTGCCAGCCTACTTTATAATATGGCAAGCAGACAAGTTTATAGCAAAACCTACTTCTGGTTTTGAACAATTTATAGAACCTTAATAGTAAGGTAGAGGTGTACCATGGAAACGATGATTTTAACCTTTGTTGTGTTGTTGATATTGGTTGGCGGTATGGCCATCGGTGTCATCATGGGGCGTAAGCCCATTTCTGGTTCCTGTGGTGGTATGACTGCCCTAGGTATGGATGTCGCTTGTGATGTTTGTAAAGGCGACGCCGAAGTCTGTGAGACTGAACAGCAAAAAGCTATTAAAGCCGAGCAAGCACAACACAAAGAAGACCTAAGTTACGACGCAAGCAAGTAAATCAGCGTGCTTGGCAGGTGTTAAGCTTTGCCCTAGTGACATTAAAGTAAGTAAAACAACAAAGAGACAGTTATGGCCGACTATAATTATGACCTAGTAGTATTGGGTTCGGGTCCTGCCGGTGAAGCCGCAGCAATTAACGCAGCAAAAATGGGCAAGAAGGTTGCCGTTGTAGAAGATCGCGAACAAGTCGGTGGTGGCTGTGCTCACAAGGGAACTATTCCTTCCAAGGCCCTACGTCACGAAGTGAAGCAAATCATTCACTTTAATACTAACCCGATGTTCCGAGTTATTGGTGAGCCCAAAAACTTCTCCTTCCCTAAGGTTATGAAGGCCGCTAGCGAAGTTATTGCCAAGCAGGCCATGTTGCGCACGCAGTTTTATGCTCGTAACCGTGTCGATGTGTTTTTTGGCCATGCTAGGTTTGTTGATCGTCACAACATTGCCGTGGACGTGGCTAACGGTGGTGAGCAAGAAAACTTGCACTTTGAGCAGGCCGTTATAGCTACAGGCTCTAGTCCATATGAGCCAGCTGATGTTAACTTCTCCCATCATCGGGTTTACAACAGCGACACTATTCTGGACCTGGAGCACACTCCACGTACCATGATTGTTTATGGTGCCGGCGTAATTGGTTGTGAATATGCGTCTATTTTTGCTGGTCTTGGGGTCAAAGTTGAGCTGGTTGATAACCGTGCTAATCTGCTCGAGTTTTTGGACGTAGAAATTTCCGACGCCCTCAGCTATCACCTACGTAATAATGGTGTACGTATTCGTCACAACGAAGAATATGACAAGGTTATTTGTGATGAGCAGTCTGTGAGTATGGAGCTAAAATCAGGCAAGAAACTACGTGCTGATGCTTTGCTTTGGTGTAACGGCCGTTCTGGCAACACCGCTGACTTAGGGCTCGACAATATCGGTTTAAAAGCCAACGGTCGTGGTCAATTGGAAATTAACCATCAATATAACACTTCCGTAGAAGGTATTTCTGCCGCTGGCGACGTTGTGGGTTGGCCCAGCCTAGCTTCGGCAGCCTTTGACCAAGGTCGTTCCGCCGCATCAGACCTTTGTGGCGAAAGTTCGCGCTATGTTGATGACGTGCCAACAGGTATCTATACCATTCCAGAGATCAGCTCTTTAGGGGCAACGGAAGCGCAGCTAACAGCTGATAAGGTGCCTTATGAGGTAGGTCAGGCCTTCTTTAAAGACATTGCCCGCGCGCAAATCTCTGGCGAAGTTGTTGGAATGTTAAAAATTCTCTTCCACCGCGAGACATATCAGATTCTTGGTATACACTGTTTTGGTGACCGTGCGGCAGAAATCATTCATATCGGCCAAGCCATTATGAACCAAGAAGGTAGTGCCAATACTATTGAGTATTTTGTTAATCATACTTTTAACTACCCAACGATGGCTGAAGCCTATCGCGTAGCGGCACAACTAGGCCTTAACCGCGCGCGCTTTATTAACAATTAGATCATACGTCGTCATTGCGAGCGCAGCGAAGCAACCTCTTGAAGTCGGCACGTTGCCTGAGAGAGATTACTTCGCTTCGCTCGTAAAGACGTAATGATATGATTTTAACTTTGGTATTGTATGTATCAATCCATTGCCCTAACCATAGGTTTGCGTTACACACGCGCTAAGCGTCGTAACCACTTTATCTCCTTTATTTCCCTTATTTCTATGTTGGGTTTGGTGCTAGGTGTGGCTGTGTTAATCATTGTGCTATCGGTGATGAACGGTTTTGATCGCGAACTACGTCAGCGTATTTTGGGCATGGTGCCTCATGCCACGGTACAAACTGCAGACCCAATAATGGACTGGCAAAGTTTGGCTCAAGACGTGCTACGCCATTCCGGTGTGCAGGGCGTAGCGCCTTTTGTGCATGGTCAAGGTATGTTTACCTACAAAGGTCGTGTACAACCGGTATTCTTCCACGGTATTTTACCTGCCGCAGAACAGCATGTTTCTATCTTGCCACAACATATTGTTGAAGGCTCTTTAGCGAGTTTAGAATCCGGTGAATTTAACCTTTTAATGGGTGATATATTGGCCCGTCAAATGGGCTTGAGCTTAGGTGATAAGGTAACCTTGATCATGCCGGAGGCAAGCCTCACGGTAGCGGGTATAATTCCACGCTTAAAGCGTTTTACTCTAACCGGTGTGTTTAAGGTTGGTGCTGAACTTGATGCTAGCTTGGCTATTATGCACATGAGTGACGCCAGTAAACTAAAGCGCTTAGGCGGTGGTGCCGAAGGCTTACGTTTAAAACTAGATGATTTATTTACGGCGCCAGCCTTGGTGCGTAGCGTGGCCAAATCTTTGCCTGGGGGCTATTGGAGCAGTGACTGGACACGTACCCATGGCAATTTGTTTCAAGCCATTCAACTCGAACGCCGCATGCTGGCATTGCTGTTGATGCTTATTGTCGCCGTAGCGGCCTTTAACATAGTTTCTACGCTAGTTATGCTGGTAGTTGACAAACAAGGCGACATCGCCATTTTGCGTACGCTAGGGGCAACGCCTAGCAATATCATGGGTATTTTTATCGTCCAAGGCATGGTTATTGGCCTCGTTGGCATTGCTAGCGGCACCTTGCTTGGTTTGTTAGTGGCCTTCAATATCACTGATATGGTGGCTTGGGTTGAACAGCTGTTTGGTTTCAAGGTGCTGAGTGCTGATGTCTACTTTATTAGTTATTTCCCATCGCAAGTGAAATTAGACAATATTCTTATGATTAGTGGAGTTTCCTTAATTTTGACTTTGTTAGCGACCCTTTACCCAGCCTGGAAGGCGTCCAAGGTTGATCCGGCAGAGGCACTGCGTTATGAGTAGGTTCGTGCTGCAAGCTGAGAACGTGAGCAAGGCGTTTGCCGATGGAGAAAAGTCGATTCAGGTACTGCAAGGGCTAGCATTCCGATTGGCGGCTGGTGAGTCTAGTGCCATTGTTGGCGCTTCGGGCTCGGGTAAGAGTACCCTGTTACAGCTTCTAGCTGGTTTAGATCAAACAGATACCGGCAGTATTGCTGTAGCTGGCCAAACGTGGGCGCATATGTCAGCGGCAGACAGTGCTCGCTGGCGCAACCAGCACCTAGGTTTTGTGTTTCAGTTTCACCATTTATTGGCTGAGTTTGACGCCGTGGAAAACATAGCGCTACCGGCGATCATGGCTGGATTAAAACCGGCACTAGCAAAAGCCAGAGCGCAGCAGTTATTGCAACAAGTAGGCTTGCAAGATCGTATGCAGCACCGTCCAGCAGCGCTTTCTGGTGGCGAACGCCAACGTGTTGCCATTGCTCGTTCTTTGGTGAATGAACCAGCTTGTGTATTAATGGATGAGCCCACAGGTAATCTGGATCAGGCGAATGCCGAACAGGTGTTAGCGCTATTGCAAGCATTACAAACCAGTTCTAATACGGCTTTTGTGGTGGTGACTCATGATGCTCAATTAGCTGCGCAGCAAGATAGCCAATGGCATTTGCGTGACGGCATTCTCAACCCAGGCTTACCTGTTTCGTAGGTATTTATTTCTTACGAATACGCCAAGTCTTGCGTACTTTCCATACCCAAAAACGATTTACTATGACGTAACCTAGCAATGAGCCTACTAGTGCGCAAATAAAGGCGCCTAGCAAAAATGGTTGCCAGATGGCCGCTAATTGTTGGTAAAACCAATGCACGGATAATTCAAAATCTGGATCCGCTACACGGTCACCAAAGATAATGCTGCCTAGTTTGTATTGGAAAAAATAGATAGCAGGGATGGTGAAGGGATTGCTGATCCAGACTAGTGCAATGGCAATCGGCAAGTTTGCGGCCAAGCGAAAGGCCAAATAGGCAGCCAATACCATTTGAAACGGAATAGGCAGCATGGAGCAAAAAATACCAATAGCAAAAGCATGCGATACATTGGTTCGCTTATAACCCCAAATGCCAGGTTTGTGCATAGCATCGCTCAGCCAGCGCATGGACTTATGCTGCACTAGTTTATGGGGGTTAGGGCTTATTTTTTTAAAAAATTTGCGGGGCATGGTCAATCACTAAGTGCCGTTAAGTGGCTATTATGCACTTAGGTTACGCACAAGCCAAGACAGCCACCCCAAAAGCCCGACAAAAGGACTACA
>DPHB01000038.1:80396-85111 GCA_003521845.1 Oceanospirillaceae bacterium
AAAAGCCCGACAAAAGGACTAGACTAACAGGAGATTAATCTAATTAAATGAATTTTATTGCCAAGGAGTGGCGATATGAGGATTTATTTCGGTGCCTTATTAGCGGCTTACTTATTGGGTTATGTACCGCTAAATTGGTGGCAATGGTGGGGACTAACATGTTGTTTGATCGGTTTGTATCTAGTCTTGCGGCAAAGGCCTGCGTTTGGGCCTGCCCAGAATAGGGAAACTTACTGGCTTGGCTTAAGCTTGTTTGCCATGGCACTTGGCAGCTTCTGGCAAGCGCAGGCACAACAACAAATGCAAATACCCCAGTATCTACATAAACAAACTGTGCTGGTTTCAGGTTGTTATCAGCTTGTGGATACTCGGTTAAGATCCATAAGCCTACGCGTACAACACCCTCGGCTATTGATACCGAATGTACCGACAGGCAGTGTGGCAGGGGTGTCTGCTAGTCAAACCAACAAAACTTGGTATTTATTTAGTCAAGACTTAAGCGCTAACTACATGCAGTTGAGTGTCTATGACAAGGAGCTGGTTAAGGTTTTTAAGGCCCAGCCACAGGGCCGTTTGGTAGTTCGCGCGGTATTGTCTAAACCACGCAATTATCACAACCCTCATGGTTTTGATTATGTAGCTTGGAGCCAGCGCCAAGGGCAGGTATCGCGCGGCTATATCAAACAGAGTTTTGCGCAGTGGCAGCCTTGTCCCTCGTTGATACCCACGTGGCTAAGTGATGCCCGTGTGTTATTTCTTAAACAGCTGTCTAAGGCGTTTGAACAGACAAATGGGGGTATGGGGCCAGTTTTGTGGGCCGCATTAATAGCCGGGCATAGTAAAGGCTTGCAAGGTGCTGATTGGCAGGTTTTGCAGCGTACGGGTACGACCCACCTGTTGGTTATTTCGGGTTTACATATAGGTTTGGTTGCGGCCTTGTTTATGTGGTTGGCAAGTCGCTTGGCGGCGTACTTACAACTCACGCAGGCACGTGAATTGGGCATCTGGCTGGGTTGGCTAGCGGCCTTAACCTATGCTGTATTTAGTGGCTGGGGGCTGCCAGCTCAGCGTGCCATGATCATGTTATCGGCGCTTATGTTAGTCAATCGTTTTGGCCTTGGTTGGCGTCTATGGCAACGCCTATTACTGGCCTGGATTGCCACCTTGTTATTTCAACCGATGAGCATGTACAGCCCCGGCTTTTGGTATTCTTATGTGGCGGTCGCCAACTTGGCCTTAGTTATTGAACAGCATAGCGCTAATGGCTGGCGGCAGTGGCTGTTTAGCGCTCTCAGCAGTCAGGTAGCTTTGTTGGCCTTATTAGTCCCCTTGATTGGTGCCATGACGGGCGGCCTAAGTTTGTTGGGACCGGTCATCAATTTGCTGCTAATTCCCTTATTTGGCCTGGTTGTGGTACCTATACTGTTGTTGGCAACCTTGTGTTTGCCTGTGCTGGGCGTAGAGCACATGCTCATACAGGCGGTTGTTGAGGGGTTAAACTATTTGTGGCTGTTGCTGGCTTGGGCCGCCAACTTGCCCTATGCCTTGTTGAACGTGGGCCATTGGCCAATTACGGTATGGTTAGTGTGGAGCCTGTTAGGCAGCTTCGCATTGGTTATGCGTTACCATTGGCTGCCATTTTATCTAACCTGCGGCGTTATTGTACCGTTAGTATTGGCGCCGATGGTGGCGGGGGCCAAACTTTCACGGCATCAAATTACGGTTTTTGATATTGGTCAGGGTTTGGCCATTTGGCTGCAATCCGGTCATCAACACAGGTTATATGACTTAGGGGATAGGTACAGCAGCGGCTTTAACTTGCTAGAAGCGGTGATATTGCCAGCTTTAAATAGGGCGGGTGTGAGTGAGTTGGACAGGGTTTATATAGGTCATTGGGATCGTGACCATAGCGGCGGCCTGCAGGCCTTAGCAAGGCAGCATAATAATTTTCCAGTAGCTAGCTGGTGGTTACCCCAAGAACCTAGGCCTCGTTTGGAAAAGGACGTGCCGATAGGTGCAAACGTAGAGCGCTGCCAAAGTACCACCTGGCAAGTTTTTGGACAATTTAAAATACGGCATATTGCTTTATGGAAGCATGGTATGCGCGGTAATGATGCCTCTTGTGTTATACAGGTTGAATGGCAAGGGCAGCGGCTGTTGATAGCCGGTGATATTGAATACAAAGCGGAGCGTTTGCTGGGGCAAATGTATGGTGAGAGTTTGCAAAGCGATATTTTAATTGCGCCTCACCATGGTAGTCGTACCTCGTCGGATACGGTGTTTTTGTATAATGTTGCACCAAGGAGTGTGATTATTTCGGCTGGTTACCAAAACCGCTTTTCTCACCCACATGGGCAAGTTATTGAGCGCTATTGGCAGCACGGCATACAATGGCATAACACGGCTGTGCATGGTCAGCTGCGCGTAGAAGGCAACCAAGTTGGTCGCTTAGTTGTTGAGCATACATATAATTATGCTGACTAGCAGGCTATAATCTACCTAGTTAAAATGTAGCCATATTTGTCGCTGCATTAGGGTTCACTAGTAATAATGTAAAGGCGTGTTCGGGATATGTCCCAAGGGTTAATAAAAGCTTGGTATCAAGGAGCCTGGTGGCTATGGCTATTGTGGCCTTTGAGTATTATATACCGTGTTCTGCGGCGCTTGAGCCTTGGCTTAGCTGCGACGCCAGCAGCCAATCATTTGCCTTTGCTAGTGGTTGGCAATATTAGTGTTGGTGGCACCGGTAAAACTCCCCTCGTGCAGGCCTTGGTGCACGACTTAAGTGCCCGCGGTATTCGTTGCGGTATTATCAGTCGTGGTTATGGTGGCAGTATAGGCAAAGGCCCTTACCTAGTGGGGCCGACAGATATAGCAAGCAAGGTAGGGGATGAACCTCTATTATTATGGCGCACCACAGGTGTGCCTGTGGCGGTAGGCAGTAATCGCCAAGCGGATATTAAATGCCTCACGAGTAAATATGCTTTGGACCTGATCATCAGCGATGACGGCTTACAAAACCATACTATAAAAGGCGACTGTGAGTGGCTGTTAATCGATGGTCAACGAGGCTTAGGCAATAGGCAGTGTTTACCAATGGGCCCATTGCGTGAACCGGCAAGCCGTTTGCACACTGTAGATGCAGTGTTTATAACTGGATCTAGTGCAAGCCGAGGCTGCAATTTGCCTCCCAGGGCAGTACCTACGTATGAAATTAAGCCAAAGCTAGTTAGTTTGAAACGTCTTTGTGACGATGAACCAGTGGCTTGGCCGGTAAGTGGTACAGCGGTTAAGGCGTTGGCTGGTATAGGTAACCCAGAGCGCTTTTTTAATGATTTGCAGGCCATGGGTCTACAAGTTGAAGGCAGTGGTTTTAAAGATCATCACGATTTTGTGAGTGAAGATCTTGTGCCTTTTCTTGATGTAATACTTATTATGACGGCCAAGGATGCGGTAAAATGCAAAGCCATTGCCGCATCTCAAAATCAGCCTCGAAATCAGCATTGGTACTACGCCGAGCAGGGCCTTGATATACCAGAGCCAGCGCTAGCGGCGCTGTTAAATAAATTACATCTAGATGCAAACAAGGATCATCATGGATAAGAAATTGTTGGAAGTGTTAGCCTGTCCCGTCAGCCATGCCGGACTTGAATATGATGGGGTAAAGAATGAACTAATTTGCCGAGCAAGCAAGTTAGCATACCCTGTGCGAGAAGGCATTCCTGTGTTGCTCGAAACGGAAGCTCGTGAATTGAGTAGTGACGATTTAGCTGCCCTAGAGGCCTGAACAACAAAAAAGGTAACACTTGTGAAGAAAGTGCTGTTTGTTTGTCTGGGAAATATCTGTCGCTCACCGGCGGCTGAAGGTACGTTTAGACATTGGTGCCAAAACTTGGGCAGCGAACAGCGCTTTTTTTGTGATTCTGCTGGTACAGCTGCCTACCATATTGGTAAGTCTGCCGATACGCGTATGCGCAAGGCTGCAAAGGCCCGAGGCATAGACATTGATAGTTTGCGCGCGCGTCAATTATGTATAGATGATTTTTACCAATTTGATATTATCGTTGCTATGGACCATAGCAACATGGCTAATGTGCAGGCAGTGCAACCGGTAGATGGCACGGCAAGTTTGTTAATGATGTTAGATTATCCAGGCTCACCTATGGATGAGGTGCCTGACCCTTATTATGGTGGTGATGAAGGTTTTGACGAAGTGTTGAACCTGCTTGATCATGCCTGTCGCTATTTGCATGACCAGTTTTGCTAGGTGATTTGTGACACAACATAACGCCAGTAATTGGACCCCTCAAACATCCGTCAACCTGCAGTCGTTTAATACTTTGGCTTTGCCCGTGGTGGCGCAACGTTATGCCCGCATCACTCAGTTAGAAGACTTGTCTGCGGCACGCAACTATTGTCACCAGCATGGCTTGAATTGGTTGTTGCTAGGTGGCGGCTCCAATATGATCCTCACCCAAGACCTGCAAAGCTTAGTGATGCATATGGCCATTGTTGGTAAACATTGGGTGCCAGCAGAGAATTTGCACTGCACAGTGCAAACTAGCGGCAAGGGTATAAGGTATCTACAAGTGGGTGGCGGTGAAAACTGGGATGATTTGGTGGCCTGGAGTATCGCTGAAGGTGCTTACGGTTTGCAAAACTTGTCTTTGATCCCTGGCTTAGTGGGTGCCGCACCAGTACAAAATATTGGTGCT
>DPHB01000038.1:85310-85480 GCA_003521845.1 Oceanospirillaceae bacterium
TTTGCATGAAGTTATGGTTTATGATTTTGCTACTGATAAGCAATTTTGTTTATCGGCCGCACAGTGTCAACTAGGCTATCGGGATAGCCTATTTAAACGTCAGCCAAACTGGATCATTACTAGTGTTACTTTGGCTTTAAACGAAGCTGCAGAAGTACAGGTGAACTATG
>DPHB01000038.1:85639-87167 GCA_003521845.1 Oceanospirillaceae bacterium
TACTATGGTGACATGGCCGCCTATATTGAACAGCAATTTGCTTGCCACGCCAATGAGGCGACGCCGCAGCAAGTGCGCGAGGCAGTTATTCATATTCGCTCCAGTAAACTACCTGATCCGGCACATATTCCCAATGTGGGTAGCTTTTTTAAGAACCCAATAGTGTCAACTGCACAGGCCAAGGCATTGCGTAACGACTATCCCAACATCGTGGCTTACCCCCATGGCAAAGGTCATGTGAAGCTTGCAGCAGGTTGGCTAATTGACCAGTTGGGGTGGAAAGGCTACGCCAAAGGTGGTGTGGGTGTGCATAAGCAGCAGGCCTTGGTATTGATCCGCGAGCCTGGTCTAGATAACTCATCGACGGGTGAAAACTTGTTAGCGTTAGCGAGGCAGATACAAGCTGACGTGGCTAAACATTATGCCGTACAGCTGGAAGTAGAGCCGCGAATATTTGCTAGTAGTGGCGAAATTCAGATATAAAAAAGCCCACTTGAAAGTGGGCTTTTTGCTAGACTAAATTAGCTTATAATTTAGTCTTGCCCCTTACTCAGGGGCTTTGCTTGGCTCGGTTGGCTCGGCCAAATCAGCTGCCTGGCTAACTTCTGCTTTAACCGGTGCTGCTTGTTCCGGAGCTTCAGTAGTTGCAGGTGCTTCTTCTTTAGCTGGCGCTTCGGCAGGTGCTTCAGTCTTGGCTTCTTCCATCACTGGAGCTTCAGGAGTAGCTGCTGGCTTTTCCTGTTCGGCCTTTTCACGACGACGCTTTTCGCGTGGATCGTTGGCGGCACGACGACGTTGGCGAGGCTTAGGAGCTTCTTCCGCAGGCGCTGCTTCTGTTTTGGTTTCTTCAGTCGGAGCGGCCTCTGTTTTGGCTTCTTCAGTCGGCGCTGCTTGTGCCTTAACTTCTTCCGCTGGGGCTACTTCAACCTTGGCTTTTTTAGCAACAGGCTTAGCTTTTGGCGCTTTAACTTCCACCACTTGCTCTTCTGCCTTCTCAGCTGGGGCTTCGGCTACCACAGACTCGACAATAGGCGCTTCCTGTACTGCTTCTACAGTTGGCTTTTCTGCGGCTTCAGGCGCTTGGGCAACGGCTTCAGCTGGCTGGCTGGTAGCTTCTTCAACTTTCGCTTGAGTAGCATTTTCGCTTTCAGCTGCAACCTTGTTGGCATCATCCTGAGCCTTTGGCTTACGATTACGCGGACCACGACGGCTGCGCGTGTTTTTGCTAGGTGCTTTTTCAGTAGCGTCAGCTTCTGTGTTCTCAACTTGCGCTTGCTCTTGGCTTGCTTCTTGAACGGACTTCTCAGTCAGTTGTTCTTCTGCATTAGCTTCTGTATCAGGCTTATTGTTGCTACGACCACTACGCTTACCAGAACGATCACGACGACGCTTTTGTTCGCGTGTACGGTTGCTGGCAGACTCATAAGCTTCTTCTGGTAGTGCTTCTGTGCTTACTACCTGTTCTTCGGCTTCTGGTGCGCGTTCTTTCTTCTGGTTGTTACGGTTGCGGCCGTTTTTACGGTTGTCG
>DPHB01000038.1:87353-89401 GCA_003521845.1 Oceanospirillaceae bacterium
TACGGTTGTCGTTACGATTCTCATTGCGACGGTTGTTACGCTTTTCTTCGCTTGGTGCATCCGTATTAGCGGTAGCCTCCTGCTGAACATCAGTCTTTGGCTTGTGTTCTTTATGCGGGCGCTTGCGGTCATTGCGACGGTTGTTACGATTAGCATTACGATCTTCGTTGCGATCTTCGTTACGACGTTTGTTACGTTGATTGTTGCGTTGATTGTTACGGTTGTCAGTTGGCTTATTCTCTGTAGTTTCAGGCTTTGTATCTGCCTTGGCTGCAGGTGTACTACCAAACAAACTACCTAGGGCGCGAACGATACGGCTAGTTAGACCAGCTGACTTTTCTTCTGC
Source organism: Oceanospirillaceae bacterium (assembly GCA_003521845.1). Taxonomy (GTDB): domain Bacteria; phylum Pseudomonadota; class Gammaproteobacteria; order Pseudomonadales; family Balneatricaceae; genus Njordibacter. The sequence goes on from DPHB01000038.1 coordinate 87,700, forward strand.
TACTACTGGCTCAGCTTTGGCTGGGGCAGGTGCGGCGGCAGGGGTAGGTACTGGCTGTGCAGGTTGTACTGATTTAACGGCCGCTTTTTCAACTGGCACTTGGGAGTGATTGTTAAACTCTTCGGCGTCAAATTGCTTACTTTCAACTTCGATTTCGTAGCTGGTTTCGCCGGCAATAACGGACTCATTGTCGTCGCGCAAACGGCTAACTTCAAAGTGTGGTGTGTCCATCTGTGGATTTGGAATAACCAATACCCGTACATTGCTAGCTTTTTCAATTTCTAACAACTGGTCACGTTTTTCGTTGAGTAGGTAGGTTGCCATATTAACAGGCAGTACCGCACGTATTTCTGCAGAGCGTTCTTTGGCTGCTTCTTCGTTGATTAAACGAATGATAGATAGCGCCAGAGATGATACGTCACGGATGGTACCTTGACCGCTACAGCGAGGACATACTATACCCGAAGTTTCACCCAGGGATGGGCGTAGACGCTGACGCGACATTTCCATCAAACCAAAGCGTGAGATGCGGCCAACTTGTACGCGAGCACGGTCAAGCTTTAGGGCATCACGTAGACGGTTCTCTACGGCACGCTGGTTGCGCATGGGGCCCATGTCGATAAAGTCGATAACCACCAAACCACCCATGTCACGCAAGCGTAGCTGACGCGCAACTTCTTCGGCGGCTTCTAGGTTGGTGTTGAGGGCTGTTTCCTCAATGTCACTACCTTTGGTAGCACGTGCGGAGTTGATATCGATTGAAACCAAAGCTTCTGTCGGATCGATAACGATAGCACCACCAGAAGGCAATACCACTTCGCGTTGGAAGGCTGTTTCGATTTGCGATTCGATTTGAAAGCGGTTGAACAGAGGGATGTCTTGTTGGTAAAGCTTGATCTTATTTTCATAGCTTGGCATTACCTGGCGTACGAAGTTAAGTACGTCTTGGTAAACTTTTTCTTCGTCGATCAATACTTCGCCGATATCGGGGCGCAAGTAATCACGCATGGCGCGAATGATGACGTTGCTTTCTTGATAAATCAGGAATGGAGCGGCACGCTGAGCGGAAGCATGAGTAATGGAATCCCACAACTGCTGTAGGTAATCCAAGTCCCATTGAACTTCTTCGGTAGTACGGCCAATGCCAGCAGTACGCACAATAACACCAGACTCATCGGGTACGTTGAGTTGGCTCATTACTTCTCGTAATTGAGCGCGCTCTTCACCTTCGATGCGACGCGAAATACCGCCGGCACGTGGGTTATTAGGCATCAAAACAAGGTAGCGACCAGCAAGGCTAATGAAGGTGGTAAGGGCTGCACCCTTGTTGCCACGTTCTTCCTTGTCTACCTGGACGATGATTTCTTGACCTTCTTCAACCAGTTGGCGAATGCCTGGGCGGCCGGAGCCTGGCGCAGTTTCTTTGAAATACTGGCGAGAAATTTCTTTGATAGGTAGGAAACCGTGACGCTCAGCACCGTAGTCGACAAAGGCCGCTTCTAGGCTAGGCTCTACGCGGGTGATTTTACCGCGGTAGATATTGGCTTTCTTTTGTTCACGAGCTCCAGATTCAATATCTAGATCGTAAAGGCGCTGGCCGTCGACCAGTGCTACGCGCAACTCTTCAGAATTAGTTGCATTGATTAACATTCTTTTCATGGTATTCAATTTCTTGAAGCCCATTTACCCTACGGCAATTAAT
>DPHB01000038.1:89582-90050 GCA_003521845.1 Oceanospirillaceae bacterium
GCACAGGAAACGCCTGGGCCCTATGGAATCGTGGCCAATGGCGGTTTTCCGTGGTTTGCACGGGTCTCCCTATGGTGTTTTACCAATGGGGGCAGACTTGTTCCAACAGTGCAGGAAACCATACCATCACGGATAAGCATGCAGCCGTTTACGGCGCTTCGCTAAGATTACTGATCAGTAGGTTTATACAAGGCGTATGTTGCTTTGCTTTGCCTTGGGGTAGCAATTTGGCTACACAAACTGTCTGATCAATCCTTGGGTAGGGTGCTTCTACACTTAAACACCAAACGTAAATTAATTCGCCGTAACCGGGTTAAACAGGTCGGTTTAATTTAATAACTCAGGTAGTTCCTGGTTACAGCTTAATATTCTGATCAACCGATATTGCGGTTCACCAAGGCCAGCTATGGGCCTGAAATCTCCACTGATGCGCATTGCTATGTCGTCGCTCTGGCTGTCTGCAGACTT
>DPHB01000038.1:90219-90602 GCA_003521845.1 Oceanospirillaceae bacterium
AGTCTGCCAATTCAAATAGATGGCCAGTTTCAGTGGCAGTTATGTTAACATTTGCCGCCATACCAAGCAATCAAATTTGTGGTCTGCATGTCTGCACGAAATCCGAAACCAAAAAAGCCTTCAAAACAAGCCAGTAAAAGGCCTGCCAGAGCGCATGTGAAAGCTGCTAAGCATGCTTCTTATGAACCAACTAGGTCATCGCTGAAACCTTCTCAAGAAAAATCGCATTCCCAGCGTGCGCGTGGCGAAATGCCTTTGAATAAAGTGCGCCTAGTGACCATAACGGAAGATCGTTTGGGGCAACGTTTGGATAACTTTCTTATTGGCCAACTTAAGGGTGCACCTAAAAGTTTGGTGTATCGTATTGTACGTAAAGGCGAGGT
>DPHB01000038.1:90774-93019 GCA_003521845.1 Oceanospirillaceae bacterium
AGGGTTAACAAAGGCCGAGTTAAACCCGACTACAAGTTATGTGTTGGCGATATTGTGCGTATTCCTCCGGTAAAGTTGCCCGAGGCCGATGAGATTGCCCCCGTAGGTGAAGGCTTAGCAAAGGCCCTAAAAGACGCCGTTTTGTATGAAAGCGACGGTTTGATGGTCATTAATAAGCCCAGTGGCCTAGCCGTGCATGGTGGTAGCGGCATAAATCTCGGTATGATCGAAAGCTTGCGCCAAGTGTTCCCCGATTACCGGTTTTTGGAACTTGTGCACCGCTTGGATCGCGATACATCGGGCTGTGTCATGGTGGCAAAGAAGCGCTCTACTTTGCGTGCCATACATGAACAACTGCGTAATCCAGGTGGCATTGACAAAATTTATCATACCTTGGTAGCGGGTGAATGGCCAAAGGCAGTACAGCAAGTAAAGGCGCCCTTGTTGCGTTACACGCTCAAATCCGGTGAGCGTATGGTTAAGGTTGATGATGAGGGTAAACCAAGTGTTACGCGCTATCGTGTGTTAGAAAAATATGCTGATGTTAGCTTGTTAGAGGCCAAGCCGGTAACGGGTCGAACACATCAAATTCGCGTGCACTGTTTGCATGTGGGGCACCCTATTATTGGTGACAACAAGTATGGTCTAGAAGACGCCAATCTTGATATGCGTCAACAGGGCTTGAAGCGCCTATTTTTGCATGCGGCCCAACTAAGCTTAACGGATCCGTCAACAGGGCAGGAGGTTGTGGTCAATGCTCCTTATGATCGGGCCTTAAGTAATGCCTTGCAAAGACTTGCAACCAGCTAGCATATAATACAAATATCCAGCTTGTAATTGGTTGCTGCTTGTCGCGATAATGAGCGTAACTGGGCGCAAGCCCCATATAGCTTACAAGAAGAGATTAACAACCATGTACGATACTGATTTAGGCAAAAATCCAGCTAACTTCCAATCCTTGTCGCCCTTGTCCTTATTGCAGCGGGCCGCTGATGTCTACCCCAATGCCACGGCGCAGATTTATGGTGACGTGCGTCGGTCTTGGTTGCAGACCTATCAGCGCTGCGTGGCGATGGCGGAAGCCTTAACACAACAAGGTATTGGCTTAGGTGATACGGTTTCTGTGGTCGCCCATAACGGCCCCGAATTATTTGAGGGGCACTATAGTATTCCCATGGCCGGGGCTGTGTTGAATGCTATTAATACGCGTTTGGATGCGGAGACCATCGCCTTTATTTTTGATCACGCCGAAACCAAAGCGGTGATGGTTGATCGTGAATTTTCTGCTACGGTAAAAGAAGCTTTAAGACTCTGTAAAGTAAAGCCTATAGTGATAGATATTGATGATCCTACTTTTACTGGTGGTGAGCTAATAGGTAGCCTTGAATATGAAGTATTGCTTGCATCCGGCAGTGCTGACTATGCGTGGCAAATGCCAGCCGATGAATGGCAAGCCATTAGTTTAAATTACACGTCCGGCACCACGGGTAACCCCAAAGGCGTGGTTTACCATCATCGAGGTGCTTATCTGACAGCCATGAATATGGCGTTGGCTTGGGACATGAATAAGTACCCGGTGTTTATGACTATAGTGCCTATGTTCCATTGTAATGGTTGGTGCTTTACCTGGACCACTGCATTAATGGCCGGTGCAAATGTGTTTGTACGTCACATTCGACCAGAAATTTTGTTAGATCTAATTAAGCGTGAAAAGGTGACTCACTTTGGTGGGGCACCGATCGTCTTGAATATGATCAATAACGCAGACGAGTCTGACAAGCAAGGTATAACTCATCAAGTGAAGGTGATGACAGCCGGCGCTGCGCCACCGGCGGCAGTGATACAAGCTATGGAAAGCTTGGGTTTTGATATTACTCATGTATATGGTTTAACCGAAACCTTTGGGGCCTGTGTTATTTGCGAATGGCAGGGTGATAAGTGGGATCAATTGTCTGAGCCAGAGCGTGCGGCTGTGAAGGCGCGCCAAGGCGTACGGACACCTAACCAAGAAGATCATGCGGTTATTGATATGGAAACCATGAAGCCCGTACCTAAGGATGGGGAGACCATAGGTGAAATTTGCTTACGTGGCAATATGGTGATGAAAGGTTATTTGAAAAATCCAGCAGCCACTGAGGAAGCTTTTGCCGGTGGTTGGTTTCATTCCGGTGATTTGGCTGTGTGGCATGAAGATGGCTATATGGAAATCAAAGACCGAGCTAAAGATATTATTATCTCTGGTGGT
>DPHB01000038.1:93169-109032 GCA_003521845.1 Oceanospirillaceae bacterium
ATTATTATCTCTGGTGGTGAAAACATCTCTTCTATTGAGATCGAGGGCGCTTTATATCGTCATCCTGCCGTTTTGGAGGCGGCTGTTGTGGCGCGCCCAGACGACAAATGGGGTGAAACTCCTTGCGCCTTTGTGTGTCTTAAGGAAGGTCAGCTAGTGAGCGAGCAAGAGGTCATAGAATTTTGCCGCGACAACATGGCGCGCTTTAAAGTCCCTAAACATGTGGTGTTTGGTGAATTACCAAAAACAGCAACCGGAAAAATACAAAAATATGTGTTACGTCAGATGGTTCCAGCGTAATATAATGGACTAGGTAAGCTACTAGAGACATGCTTGCTTGGATTGATAATTAAGTTTTACTGCGGCAGGCCCGCGGCTATTTAGGATTTCGATTGAATATGGAAATACCATTCGACGCTAGTGTTGTGCATCAACATGCTTCCCGCTTATTGCTAGAAGGTAACAAGGTTACTGTTACCCAGATTGCCGACGCCATGCAAATTGAACCTTCCGATGGCTTGCAGGCCGAGCTAGAACGCTGGTGGTTGGAGGTTGAAGGGCAGGTTCCATTCCGAAAAAGTTTACGCAGTGATTACCATCGCCCTGAAGTGCCAGAAACTGTTTATCAGTCAGTACAAATGATTTGGGACAATGCGCTAAAGGATGCCCGCTTAGAGCTTGAATTGGCGGCGCGAAATACGGTCGATACGAGTACCAATGATCAGGGCTTGAGCAGCGATGATGAGTTGTACTTGTCGCGTACGCAAATAGAAGCCTTGGAAGATTCCAATCAACGTATGCGTAACCAGATGATGGATCGTGATACGAGTGTGAAGAACTTGGAAGCAGAGCGTGCCATGTTGCGCTCTAATCTGCAGTCTACCGAATCTAATGTTGGTGATTTAGAGCGGCTATTAGCGCAAGCGCGCGGCGATGCTGAGCAAGCCGCTTCTAGTCGTGACGAAGCTAAAAAGCAACTTGATCAACGTATGAAAGAAGAAATTTTGCGTCATCAAGAAGGCATGAATAAAGCAGAAAGCAAGCTTAGCTATTATCGTCACCAATTGGACAAGTTACGTGATGAGTGGGGTAAAAAAGAAGGTGCCCTAAATGCCCGTCTCCAAGATATGCAAGCACAGGTAGCGCGCAACGACGTAACCAATGATACGCAAATACGGCAAATTCGCTCACAAGATGAGGAATTGAAACGTTTTCGTGGCGAGATTACCAACCAGTCACGTAACGTGTCAGCTTCAAATACCCAGATTTTGGCTACCAATAACCGCTTAAAGCGTCTAGAAGATGAGCTACAGTTGCGTGAAGCTGAAATTAAAGAATCTAAAAAGCGTGGCCTGTTGGATAAAGCAGATTCAACACGTCGAGAAACAGAGCTGCGTAACCTCATGAAAGACAAGGATACGGAGCTTAATTTATCCTTGGCAAAAGTGAGTGAGTTACAGCGTATTATGATTGCGCGCGAAGAAGAGATTCGCCGCTTAACTGCGAAGTTGTAATACTGTTAGGGGGCTGGCTCTTGTTTGCGTAGCAAAAAGTGCCTGTCCCCATATAAATGCCTCATACTGGGCATGTTGGGATAGGCATTTCCCTGTGGGAAAAGTCAGTCCCTAATAAGCTACTCAGGCTTACTATCTACCATCATGGTGGCCGAACCCGTCGTCACAACTTTACCATTTACCAAGCACTCGGTTTTTAGCTTCACTCGACGGCGGCGCTCGTCAATCTCTTCTACACATACCCGTGCTGTTACTGTATCACCAATCATTACAGGCGCTTTAAAGCGTAGCTGCTGTTCTAAATAAATACACCCTGGTCCTGGCAGTTGGGTACCCAATACCGTGGAAATCAAGCCGCCATTAAGCATGCCATGGGCAATACGTTGTTTGAAAGGCGTCTGTGCTGCGTATTCTTCGCTTAGGTGGATAGGGTTGTTGTCACCCGTAAGTTCTGCAAATGCATCAATGTCCGCAGCAGTAACCTGTTTATCAAAACTGGATTCCATTCCAGGGCTTATGTCTTGCAAATAATATCCGTGTTGCACTATATGTCTCCAAACAAATCCAAAAAGGGTATAGCCAGCATGATACCCACCTACTTGCACCTTGTCATCTGGCTGTTTGTCTAAATCTACTGAGTACTCGCAAGTTACATGTAAAACTGGCGAGTCAGGATTGAGGCGTATTTTTATTTACCAAGCACTAGTCGTTAAAATACCCTTAAGCAAGCATTAATACCCATAACTGGTACCAAGTACACAAGGATCTAAAATGTCTGAATATCGCGCCCCCATAGATGAAATGAATTTTGTGGTTGACCAGCTACATGACCTATCGGCTTTAGCGCAAGCTGTCGATAATGAAGATGCTAACGCAGAATTGTTAACTGCCATCATCGCTGAGTCAGATAAATTGGCCAGCCAAGTATGGTCGCCCCTCAACGTGACAGGTGATCAGCAGGGTGTAACCTTAACTGCTGACGGTGTTAAGCCTGCTGACGGTTACGCCGATGCTTATCGTCAATTTGCGGAAGGTGGTTGGAATAGTCTTTATTTTGACCCTCAATACGGTGGCCAAGGTTTACCATTTACCATGTCCATGCCTGTTGCCGAAATGGCCCAAGCTTCAAATATGGCTTTGGGTTTGTGCCCAATGTTAACGGCCGGTGCTATCGAAGCTATTCATGCTCATGGTAGCGCACAGCTAAAGGACGTATATCTGGAAAAAATGATTTCGGGAGAATGGACCGGAACCATGAACCTCACTGAGCCCCATGCGGGTACGGATTTGGCGGTGCTTAAATCCACTGCTACGCCAGCAGGTGATCATTTCCTGATTAAGGGTCAAAAGATCTTTATCACTTGGGGGGATCACGATATGACGGACAATATCGTACACCTAGTATTAGCGCGATTGCCCGATGCGCCAGAAGGCGTGAAGGGTATTTCTTTGTTCTTGGTGCCTAAGTTCCTGGTTAACACCGACGGTAGTTTGGGTGAGCGTAATGATGCTTACGCTATCAACGTTGAACACAAGATGGGTATCCATGCTAGCCCAACCTGCGTTATGAGTTTCGGTGACAACGGTGGTGCTGTTGGCTACCTAGTTGGTCAGCCCAATCAAGGTCTGGTAGCCATGTTTACCATGATGAACAACGAGCGTTTGGTAGTGGGTCTGCAAGGTGTGGCCCTGTCTGATCGCTCCTATCAGCATGCGCTGGACTATGCCCGCGAACGTGTACAATGCGTGGCACCAGGCCAGGCTGAGCGCGGTGCTATTATTCACCACCCTGATGTACGCCGTATGTTGATGACCATGCGTAGTCTAACGGAAGCTTCTCGTGCGGTGTGTTATATGACTGCGGTACAGATCGATTTGAGCCACAATGCTACAGATCCAGAGCAACGAGCCAAAGCACGTCAGCGTGTAGGCTTGTTAACCCCAATTGCCAAAGGCTGGAGTACCGAGCTGTCGCAGGAAGTAACCTCTCATGGCGTACAGGTTCACGGTGGTATGGGTTTCATAGAAGAAACCGGCGCTGCTCAACATCAGCGTGATGCCCGAATCTTGACTATTTATGAAGGCACTACAGGTATCCAGGCGTTGGATTTAGTGGGGCGTAAAACTTTATCAGATAAAGGCGCTGGCATGGCTAGCCTAGTGGCAGAAATGCGTACCGATATTGCCGACCATGGTGCCGCATTAACGGCTGCACAACTGGCTATGCTCAGTGAAGGTGTTGATGCATTAGAGCAGGCTTATGAAAAGCTGTTGGCCGAATCGGCAACGGACCCAATGCTTGCCGGCGCCATTAGCTATGACATGTTAATGTTGGCCGGTTACGTTTGTGGTGGGTGGCAGATGATGCGCTCTAGCGTGCTAGTCGAAAATCATGAAAATGCCGTTTTTGCGGCTAACAAAAAGGTCACTGCAGCCTATTATCTAGAGCACATGTTGCCGCGCTTTAAAGGCTGTTTGGCTTCTATAATGGCCGGTAGTACTAGTGTTATGGCAATTACTGACGACCGTTTGTAAACTTGACGGGGTTAGACCTGAGGTCTGACCCCGTTGATGTGTTAAGATTGTTATCCAAATGTAATCATCCGAGCCCCTTTCATGTCTGAGTTACCTCCTTGCCCCCAGTGCCAGTCTCCTTATGCCTACGCAGATGGTAATCAATTAGTTTGCCCTGAGTGCGCTCATGAATGGCAACCGGGTGAAGCTGATGAGGATGCTTTGGTTATTCGTGACAGCAACGGTAATTTATTACAAGACGGTGACACAGTGATCGTGATTAAAGACCTAAAAGTAAAGGGCTCTTCGTTGGTTGTAAAAGTCGGTACTAAGGCGAAGAATATTCGTTTGGTAGATGGTGATCATGACATTGATTGTAAAATTCCTGGTATTGGTGCCATGAAGTTAAAATCAGAATTTGTTAAGAAGCAGTAAACGACTATACCGTCATTGCGAGGCGCGTAGCGCTGTGGCAATCTCAAGTTGGCAAAGTGCTAGCCTGCAAGAGATTGCTGCGCTGCGCTCGCAAAGACGTTAGTTGGCAATACTCACCTGTGGCCAAGCCGCAAGGGCTTGTTTTAAGGCAGTTTGCTGGTGGGTTTCTAGTCTTACTTGTAGTTGCAGGTCTTGGCCGTATTCACGGGCAATTATTTCTCCTTGGTATTGCTGGCATACATGTTCTATTTTTCCGCTTAAGTCATAAGGCAGGGTAATAGTCATTTCGCATAGGTCTAACTTGAGTTTGGTTGGGCAGGCCGCAAGCACTTCCTTAACCGCCTCTCCGTAAGCTTTTACTAGGCCACCTGTGCCCAGTTTTGTGCCGCCAAAATAGCGTATTACTATGACGCTCACTTCGCCAATATCGGCATGGCTAAGTACTTGTAGCATAGGTTTGCCAGCGGTACCTGAAGGCTCTCCAGCATCACTAAATCCCCAAAAAGTACTATTGCCAGGCGCGTCGGCAACTAGAGCCCAGCAGTGATGGTTGGCGTCAGGATATTGATGACGCATATCATGTAAATGTTTGGTGCAGGCTGGGCGGCCTGGTGTGTGCCTTAGATTGGCAATGAACAGACTATTCTTCACATCAATGCGAACTTCTAGGTCGTGGCCATTCAGGTCGGGAATAGGGTAGCTCATAGTAGATATAAAGTTACGGGAATTGACTAGGATATGGGATGGGTTAATCGTACAATATGACTTAACAATCAGCTAGTTATTTCGTTATGGTCGATCTACAACACCGCTTTGGCGGCATACAACGTCTTTATGGGCTCGAAGCCTTTGAAATAATCACTCAAGCCAATATTTGTATTGTTGGCATTGGTGGTGTGGGTACTTGGGTGGCTGAAGCCTTGGCGCGCTCTGGGGTTGGCAGAATTACCTTGATTGATATGGATGACGTGTGCGAAACCAATATCAATCGACAGTTAGTGGCGTTAGATTCAACGGTTGAGGAGGCCAAGGTGGATGTTATGGCCGCCCGTATCGCGGACATCAACCCTGCTTGTCAGTGCCAAGTGATTGAGGACTTTATTGGCCCCAATAACTTGGCTGAGTACTTAGATCAAGGCTTTGACTACGTGATTGATGCGTGTGATAGCATCAAGGCCAAGGCCTCAATGATTTATTGGTGCAAGCGTAACAAGGTGCCGGTGCTTACTATAGGTGGCGCCGGAGGGCAAAAAGACCCCAGCAAAATTCTGGTAGGCGATCTAGCTTTCACTCAAGCCGACCCCTTGGCGGCTAAACTGAGAAGCACTCTGCGCCGTCATTATGGCTTTAGCGACAACAAGAAACGAAAGTTTGGCGTTGATTGTGTCTACTCGCTAGAGCAACTGGTTTACCCACATCCCGATGGCAGCGTGTGTCAGGCCAAACATGAAAATGTGGCGGGTGCCAAAATGGATTGTAGCCGGGGTTTTGGTGCAGTAAGTTTTGTCACGGGGAGTTTTGCATTTGTCGCCGTGAGCCGCGTTTTAGAGAAGCACATTGCACGGGTACAGCGCCGTGCACATGCATAATTCATCAATGACCAGGTAAGCTTTTCTTGCGTATGGCAACCTGCTCTAAGGTCGCAAGTTTTTGCTCTGCGGTCATAATTGGCCAGTCGCGTATTTCGTTTTGATCACGTCCACAGCCTTTACAGACAGGTTGGTCATCATAAAACTGGCACAAGCTTACGCAAGGTGAAGCGATAGTTGTGTCAAATTGGCGCTTGCGAGATCGACGAACCATGGTTACTCTAGTGTTTGGCTGATAATAGGGCAGAATTATTGTCCTTTTTGGCACCGATGGCAATCTATTGTCAGGGTAATTATAGCAGTGGAGATAATAAGTGACTGTTGAGTCCCTATCATTGTCAGGCCCGATGCCTGCATTTGGCCTAGATGCAGAAGGTAGGGTGCTGGTTTGCAACGCGGCCTGGGTGGATTTGACTAAGCAGCCAGAGGCGTATTGGTTGCATAAAAGTTGGCAGCACATACAAACATGTCAGTCTAAAATCCCTTGGTCACAGGTATTGGCCGAGCAAACACAAGGGCAGGTTGTCTACCTCCAACTGCCACATGATAAAACCCTAACCTGTTTATTAAGCTTGTATGCTGTTGAACCACAAGGCTCGTTGTGTTTTGTGGTTTATGGCCAAAGTATGGGAAATGCTGTACATAATTATGAGCAAGCAGCATTTAGGGCCTATGAACAGGGCTTAAATTCGGCCCAGGAAGACTTTAGTCATCGTTTGGGAAATGCTTTTACGGATGTGAATAAGCAAACCGATACAATAGCAAAGCAGGTCAAGGTTTTGCGTAGTATGGCGAAAGGTTTGGCATCGTCATCTGATTTGTTGGCGCCTCCGTTAGATGATAAACAGATGGTAAAACTACAGTTTGTAATAAATCGAGCAAGCCAAATACTTACCACAGCGGCTAACGATGGGATAGTTGAACCACTAAAAAGTATTCGCCACCAGGTAGCGCAAGTGCAAAGCGAAGTGCGTGCTAGACCGATAAAAGAAAACCCCCACCTGGCTATGCCGAGTTTTGAACTAGGTTCCTTGCTGCAAGACAGTATCGATTATTTGGCACACCCACAGGTAGCTATAAACGTTACTTGTGAGCCTGGGTTGCAGGTGTCTGGTGTGTCGCGTAATTTGTTGATGCAGGTGCTGTTAAATTTGCTACGCAATAGTGTGGAAGCGATGGCTACTATCGATAACGCCTCCCAAATTCATATACAAGGCGCCGACCCAGGTGAGCATAGTGGTGGTCCTATTTGTGTTTGTATATCTGACACCGGCCCGGGTATTGAAGAAGACAAAGTACACCTACTGACGCAAGCAGGTTACTCTACCAAAGCAGAACATACTGGCAACGGCCTACACTGGGTGGCTAACTTTATCCTATCCATTGGTGGGCAATTGCAATTTGGCCGTGACGAACAACTTGGCGGTGCTAGAGTATCTGTATATTTGCCCTAGATACGGGTTTGCCGGTAGGTTTAATGAGTAGTCAGAAACATGCATAACTGCTAAACTATTCGCCTCTTAATTTACCTTGGCTTTTTGCGATCTGTTAATGCGTTTACTGTCTTTACTTGCTGCCCTGTGGGGCACCTTTGGTGTTATTGCTGTATTGGGTTTTTCTGTTATTCGCCTGAGCCAAATCGCCGTTACTTTTTTTGATTATCCAGCAGAAATTTGGCATTGGCTAGCACTTATAGTATGGGTGCTATTTATGGCTTATAGCGAAGGCTACAAAGGTTTTCAGTTAGCATTTGCACCGCGTGTTGCCGCACGCTTGCACTGGCTGGTAGAAAATCCTAAACCTATTTTGGTCCTCTTGGCACCAGTCTTTGCTATGGGTTTTATTTACGCTAGTCGTAAGCGTATGCTCATCAGTTATCTTATCGTTGCCATGGTATTGGTATTTATCTTGATTGCAGAGATGTTACCTAGCCCTTGGCGTGCTATTGTGGACGCAGGCGTTGTAGTTGGTTTGTTTTGGGGCGCTACCGCTACCTTGGTATGTGCTATTAGAGTCTTGTTACTTGCTCGATCAAGTGTGGACCCAGAACTACCTAAGCATATAAGCAACACCTCAGCGGAAGTTTCATAGTTACCAATTGCTGACCCCATAGGCAATTGTTGTGGTAAAAGGATGTCAATGATGTTGCCAAGAATGACCAAACTTGTATTATCTTTCCTACTTGTATTTACTTGGGCTGCTAGTGCCTATGCCGATGCCCCAAAGGAACTGTCTTTTGGTGTTGTCCCGCAGCAGGCGGCTAATAAGCTAGCTCGTAATTGGGGCCCTGTTTTTGCTCATTTATCGGCCGAGGCGGGTATCAAAATTAAGTTTGCTACGGCGCCTAATATTCCTGAATTTGAACGTAGGCTGGCCGCCGGTGAGTATGACTTCGCTTATATGAACCCCTATCACTACACCGTGTTTGGTGACAAACCTGGTTATATTGCGTTAGCTAAGCAAGCTAATAAAGCCATTATGGGTATTTTAGTCGCCCGTAAGGACGCCGATCTTAAGCAACTAACCGACCTGAGTGGTGCGTTGGCATTCCCAGCACCTGCGGCCTTTGCCGCGAGTATTCTAACGCGCTCTGCTTTGCATACTGATGGGGTGGCGTTTACACCACAATATGTTAAGTCCCACGACTCTGTTTACATGTCTGTGGCGAAAGGTTTATTCCCCGCTGGCGGCGGTGTGATGCGTACCTTTAACAATACCGACCCTAAAATTCGTGACCAGCTACAGATATTTTGGCGAAGCCCAAAATATACCCCCCATGCCATTGCTGCTCATCCACGACTCTCGCAGTCAGTGATAGAAAACGTGCAAATCGCGATGCTTAAGATGGCCGATACAGCAGAGGGCAAAGAACTACTCAAAGCGATCAATTTTAAGGGCTTCGAAGCCGCCAATTATAGTGACTGGGACGATGTGCGAGCGTTGCGCATTGACTTGTTGAAAGACCTCTAAATAAGCTGTAGCGCTGGTTATGTCATTTCGCCTAAAAACCATTCTTGGTGTCGCCCTTATCGAAGCCAGTTTGTTGATCATTCTGGTATGGAGCAGCATCAACATGATGCGCGAATCCAACGAAGCGCTACTGTTACAAAGGGCAGAAAGCACCTCGCAGCTGTTTGTTAGCATGATCAAAGATCCGGTGTTATCTTTCGATTTAGCGACCCTAGAAACCTCCGTACAAGAACTTATGACCTCCGACGGTATGGCGTATGTACAAGTATGGGGTTACGGCCAGCTACTAACTAGTGGTGGCACCTTGCCCAGCGCTACTCTACGTGGCCAATTACATGGGGATTCCGGTTACGTTGATGATAAACACTTGTTTATCACCAAGGCCCCAATCGAAGTTGATGGCGAACCTTACGGGCGTATCGAAATTGGTTTTAACGTGGCCGATATCAAAGCACGTCTTGCCACAGCCTTATACAACACAAGCGCCCTCGCTCTAGCAGAGATACTGTTATCCGCTTTATTCTCGTATTTATTGGGTTCTTGGTTAGTACGTCAATTAGCCGACTTAAGAACCGCCTCCAAAGCTATCTCTGCGGGTGATTACACTGTGCAGATTCCCGTACGAGGTAAGGACGAAATTGCCCAAACCGCCAGTTTGTTTAATGAAATGTCAGCCAGTTTGCTAGCTACCACCAATGCACTACAAGAACTTAACCAATCTCTAGAACACTTGGTTGAGGAACGAACTGCAGATTTGAGCTACAGTAATCGGTCATTAGAGAATATTATTCAGGCCATGTCCGACGCCTTGATAGTGGTAGACGAAGACGGTCATATTTTGCGCTCAAATCCAGCCTTTCATCGCTTTACTGGTATAACTGAGGCTCAGTTAAGCGACTATAGTTTGCCGAGATTGTTATCCAGTGTGGGGCGTATAAGTGCCGGGGACCTGATTGCCCATGGTGAACAAACACAACATGAGATGCAGTTACGTACGCGCGCTAATAAGTTTATTCCAGTATTGGTTAATAGCGCGACTATCGACTCAGAGCAAACTACTCACTGGGTAATAAACATTCAAGATCTACGGGATGTAAAGCGTGCCGAAGAGTTGGAAAGGTTTCGGGCCTTCAAAGATGGTGGCGAAGAAGTGCGCATCGACGTAGCCCACAATTTGGGCAATGCACTGACTTCGATTAGTACCCAATTGCATACCATGGAACAACAGCGCGAAGCCATCAACCGCTTGCAGAGGGGGTTACACAACTATATGCAGTTGGTTGTTAAAGATATCGATCATTTGCCCAATAAAGGCTCGGCTAACCTAGAAAAATTACCCAAGGTATTGGATAAAACTACCCACTTGATGAAACACCTAGCCGAACAAGGCATGGGTAATCCAAGCCGGGTTATCGGCGAGGTAGTCGAAGATATCGCACAGTTATTTCAGGTTAGCGCTGGCCGCACAACCAAAGCCAAGTCGCTTATGGAATTTGGCCTACGTGGGCTTTGTGAAGATGTTGGACTTAGTCTTTATGCCCAGCTTCAAGCCCGCAGATGCGAGTTGACCTATACTTTTGACGAACAGGTAAGGGTAAGCATGGTTCCGCGTAATCAATTTGCTAAGGTGTGGCAATTGCTATTAGAAAATGCCATGGAGGCCATGCCTAACGGTGGCGATATAACCATAGGTGCGATAGAGGAAGCTGGCCATCTGCTTATTTCGATCACGGACCAAGGTACAGGTATGACACCAGAGGTGTTGGCGTCGGCTATACAGCGTAATTTTTCCACTAGGGTGGGCACCCATGCCGGCAACGGCTTGCATGACACAGCAAACTTTATGCACCAGCTGGATGGCGAAGTGCTATTAGAAAACATGCCGCACCGAGGTTTACGTGTGACCCTAAAGATCCCTCAACTTATGAATATGTCTATATGAAAGCAATATTATGGATGCTTGGCGCTATCTTCTCGTTTTGCCTAATGGCAGTAGGCGCCCGTGAATTAAGTGGCACTTTAGATACCTTTGAAGTGTTAACCTTACGTGGCCTTATCGGCCTGATTATTGTCATGGCTATCATTTATTGGCGACGTCAGCCAGAGCTGTTTATTACTCAGCGTACGCATACCCATTTAGCGCGCAACTTCTTTCACTTTTATGGCCAAGCCAGTTGGTTCTTCGCTATGGGTATGATCCCCTTAGCCGAAGTATTTGCCATTGAATTTACCGTACCTCTATGGGTCATGTTGATTGCCGCTGTGTTTTTATCCGAGCGTATTACTTGGCGTAAATCCGCGGCCGTTGGTTTCGGTATGTTAGGGGTGGTGGCCGTAGTTAGGCCTGGTATTGAGGGTTTGTCCAGCGGCATGTTGGTGATGTTGTTCGGTGCTGTTGGGTTTGCCTTGGCGGTTATCTATAACAAGCGCTTGGTATCGACAGAACATCCGTTGACTATCGTGTTCTATATGACTCTCATGCAATTACCTATCAGTGCCATGCTTACTGGTGGAGACTGGACTATGCCAACCACTCAGGGTTGGATATGGGTAACAATTGTCGGCGTGCTGGGTATATCTGCTCACTATTGCGTATCTAAGGCCATGCAAACGGCCGAAGTCAGTAGCATCATGGCCATGGATTTTTTGCGTCTGCCAATGGTCGCTTTGTTAGGTATGCTTTTGTACGGCGAGCTGTTTAATTGGTGGGTTGTACTAGGTGGCGGCCTGATGATCGTGGGTAACATGATAGGCCAAGACGTATGGCGTAAACGCCGTGAGCGTTTGGCTTCATAAATAGTCCCGTCATTGCGAAAGCTCCGTCCTATCGTCATTGCGAGGAGCGTAGCGACGTGGCAACCTCTAGCAGGCGAAGTGCAAGGTTGAAGAGATTGCTTCGCTGCGCTCGCAATGACGGGGGGTTGAGGCTCGCAATGACGAAGAATGTACTAAGATAAACGCGTTAGTAGCGCGCTACGTACTTCAATAAACCCATTGGCCAGGTTGTAGGCTACGTTGGCGCTCATGGTGCCAGCTTGTTTACCTAGGGCTAGGCCTGCATGTAGTGGGTTGCGCATCGGCGTCATATTTGACCCTTGTGCGCCACTTATCTTTGCGCGGGCGGCATTAATCCAAGCTAGGCTTTGTGCGGTTTTATCTTCTTGCCTAGTCAAAATCCACCCCATATCAGTACACATGTTTGCAAATTGATCCCATGTTTGTAGGTGGCTATGAGCTGCTTCTTGGGCCCAGGGCGTTGGATAGGTGACTTGGGATGCTTGTTTATCTGGACTGAGATAGACTTCATGCAATAGCAGGCTGCCACCAGGCTGCAAAAGGTCATAGGCACCTTGCAGTAAACTAGGTTTGTCGGCAATGGGCATCATGGCATGTTGACTGATGATAAAGTCAAAGCTTTGCTCTGCAAAGGGTAGAGCCAGGCTATCGGCTACCACATAGGTGCAATTGGGGCTGTTTGATAGAGCCTGATCTAATAATTGTGCAGCGGCAATATAATCAGCGTCAAGGTCACTGGCGGTCATTTGGCAGCCATGCTCAAGCGCTAATAATCGTGCACAACCCCCAAGTCCTGCCCCCATATCCAAGCCTTTTTGGGCAGCTATAGGTAGCCAATCAAGCAGTTTTTTGGTGGCCTTTAATCCACCAATGTGCAATTGATCAATGCCAGCGAAGTCCTTGCTGTGCCAGCCACCTTGGGGCGGCTGAGCAAGAATTTCTGGCAGTTTTTGTAATAAGGGCATGAATTAGTCTTGTAGCTCAGGCAAATTAGCAAACAAGTCTAGAGCCTCTGGATTAGCTAGGGCATCCTTGTTCTTAACGGCTTCGTTATGCACTACCTTGCGCACGGCAAGTTCGACGATTTTACCACTAATGGTGCGTGGGATATCGGCAACCTGAATTACCTTGGCCGGTACGTGGCGAGGTGTGGTATTGGCACGGATTTGCTGCTTGATGGTTTTAACCAGCTCATCATCCAGTTGGATGCCAGGCTTTAATACCACAAACAAAATAACGCGTACGTCATCTTGCCAACTTTGGCCGATAACAATACTTTCTTGTACGCCAGCAACAGCTTCTACCTGACGATAGATTTCGGCGGTACCGATGCGTACGCCACCTGGGTTAAGTACGGCATCTGAACGACCATGGATGATAACGCCGTTTTCAGCGGTGATTTCACCATAGTCACCGTGCGCCCAGATATTGTCGAATTGATCAAAATAGGCATCGTGATATTTACTGCCATTCTTGTCATCCCAAAAATAGATAGGCATGCAAGGGAAGGGCTTGGTGCAAACCAGTTCTCCTTTTTCTTGTGTCACTGCTTGGCCATCATCGTTAAATATCTCTACCGCCATGCCAAGGCCCGCGCACTGCAGTTGGCCACGGTATACGGGCAATATAGGGCTGCCTAGGGCAAAGCAAGAGACTATGTCGGTGCCGCCAGAGATAGAGGCTAACAAGACGTCCGCTTTGATGTCCGTGTAAACGTAGTCAAAGCTTTCGTGGGCCAAAGGTGAGCCCGTTGACAAGATGGCACGTAGGTGACTTAGGTCATGGCTTTTTGCTGGCTTGATACCGGCTTTTTCAATAGCCGCAATATACTTGGCACTGGTACCAAAGATGCTGACTTTTTCTTTTTCAGCCATATCCATCATAATGGCTGGCTGTTTGAAAGGCGAGCCGTCGTAAAGTACGACTGTACAGCCAACTGACAAGCCATTGACGAGCCAGTTCCACATCATCCAACCACAAGTGGTGTAGTAGAAAAGTACGTCATCACGTTTTACGTCCGTGTGTAAGATGTGTTCTTTGTTGTGTTGTAATAAGGTGCCGCCAATACTGTGTACGATGCACTTAGGTACACCAGTAGTACCAGAGGAATACATAACATATAAGGGATCGGCAAAGTTCATGGGCGTGAACTCGACTTCGGTGGCATCGGCATCCATAAAGGCGTTAAGGTGTACCGCTTTGCCCGGTACCGTTTGGTCTAATACAGCGAGATCGGCATTGGTAGCAACGTGATCGCACACAATAATGCGTTCAATACTGTCAAGCTGTGCTGCAATACCGGCAACACGCTCAAGGGAATTAAGGGTTTTGCCGTTATACAAATAGCCATCGGTAGTGAATAGGATACGAGGCTTAATTTGACCAAAGCGATCCAGTACGCCATTAATACCAAAGTCCGGAGAACAAGAACTCCATACGGCGCCAATGGCACTAGCCGCTAGCATAGCCACTACGGTGTCTATAACGTTCGGCATAAAACCTGCGACGCGATCACCAGGTTGGATACCGTGCTGACGTAAAGCGCTGCTCAATTGGGCTACACGCAGATAGAGGTGAGCGTAAGATACTTCTAAACGCTTACCATCTTCACCACAAAATACCAAGGCGGTGGCCGCATCACGGTGTTTAAGCAGATTTTCAGCATAGTTAAGCTTAGCTTCGGGGAACCACTCGGCACCAGGCATCAGGTTGCCTTTATTCAAGATTGTATCGCCCTTGTGTTGTGCGATAACGCCAGACAGTTGCCAAACTTCATCCCAGAAGGTGGCGATGTCATCTACGCTCCAAGCATGCAGGTCGGCATAGGATTGCATGTTGAGCTGATGTTTAGCATTCATGTGCAGCATAAATTGCTGCATGTTACTGTCGTTAATGCGTTGTGCGCTGGGTTGCCAAAGTGCTGTTGTCATTTTGCTATTACCGAGTCTATTTACCGAGCTATGTTTTACGAGCCGAAATTATGGGCTCATTAAACGTCTTATTGAAGTCTATGTTTTGATATTAATCGACGAATACTTGCCTAAATATGCCTAGTGCTAATACTTAGTTTACTGGCATGCTATGCCGACTTTAGCACCGTTGGTGCGGCCTAGGTCGGCACTGATGTCTTGACCAACCTTAAGCAAACGATCTAGCTGTATGCCCGTGTGAATGCCTAGGCCGTGCAGCATGTACACAAGGTCTTCAGTGGCGACGTTGCCACTGGCACCTTTGGCGTACGGGCAGCCGCCCAAACCAGCAATGGAACTGTCAAAGCTTGCCACGCCAGCTTGCATCATGGCATAGATATTAGCTAATGCTTGGCCGTAGGTATCGTGGCAATGGCCAGCTAGGTTTTGGCTGGGCACGTATTGCGTCACAGCCGACAGCATATCTAACATGCGGCCCGGTGTGCCAGTACCAATAGTGTCACCTAGGGATACTTCGTAGCAGCCCATTTGCATTAGGGCATCGCTAACTTCGGCAACCTTTGCTGGAGCTACTGCGCCTTCGTAAGGGCAGTCAATAACAGCGGAAACATAACCGCGTACGCGCAAACCGGCATCTAGCGCTGCTTTGGCAACGGGTTCAAAGCGTGCCAAACCTTCGGCAATGCTGCAGTTGGTATTGCGTTGGCTAAAGCTTTCACTGGCCGAACCAAATACTGCTACTTCGTTTACACCCGATTGTAGGGCGCGTTCCAAACCTTGTAGGTTGGGGGTGAGGGCACTGTAGTTGACGTGCTTGTGACGAGTGATAAGGCTTAACACCTCGGCACTGTTAGCCATTTGTGGCACCCATTTAGGGTGTACAAAAGCCGCGGCTTCAATGTCGCGTAAACCAGCGGCAGCAAGGCGATCGATCAGATTGGCTTTAAGGCCAGCAGAAAGCATTTGACCGGGTTCGTTTTGTAGACCATCGCGAGGGCCTACTTCAACAATACGTACTTTTTTAGGTAGGTTCATTTGTTGTTCCTAATATTTCCCATTTCGTCATTGCGAGTAGCTACTTCGTCATTGCAAGCGTAGCGAAGCAATCTCTGCAA
>DPHB01000021.1 GCA_003521845.1 Oceanospirillaceae bacterium
GACATAAAAGTTCAGCTTTTTTCATCGTATTGTATTTTTACCTCCTGTTCATGTGTATGAGCATACGCAGTTGCTTTGACATGTTGATCTAGTCAACTAGACCCATACGTCAGGTATTAGCTTGTCTTCTAATGTTTGAGCCCAGTCGTTATTCATGGGCTTCTGCTTGGGCCGCCAATTTATCCATAGGAATTGCAATTGCATCAGGAATTTTATTGTTGAGCGCTACGCCGTACAGTAAGATCAGTACAATAATTGCCGCACTGGCATAAATTGCCACAGACCTCGCCTTCAAATAACCAAGCAATACTCGGTAATTAAAGCTTAAATGAGCGATTACCGCCAGGATCATTATCAAACCAAATATTTTGTGTACTGGGTGCATCTGCAGGGTAAATGATGGCTTTTCGATGACCATCATCATCAACCCTGAGGTGGCCATCGCAATGAATGCCACCAATAAGGTGACACCCACGATTTTTCTAAACATCAGACAGACCCCCGTTAAACTCCTTACGTAAAAACGCCAAACCACCCAACGCAAGAGCTGCCATGGTTACGTGCACTACTTCTGCACCTATATTCGGAGCTTCGAGTTGGCCAAGAAACGGTGTGCCAATCCAAAACGGCGCGTAATAGCCAAGCATCAGCAACAAACTCAGCAGCCAAGTTAATGGCGTGCGATTTGAGCTCTTGCCAAATAGCACGATAAGAATAACTACCATGGTCATTATGTCGCCACATAGTTCCCTTAGGGCGTGGTACCAGGCATGTGTGGCGCCCTCTCCTGCTTCGGCTATTAGTAAGTAGCTTGGGTTGCCAATGTGGCCTGCAGTCATGGTTAGGCTGATTAGGCCTATGGCGAAACCTACAACCACCATTATTCTGCCTTTATAGAGTCGTGAGCTAAGCATTGTTAAAGCGCCTCAATGAAGTAAATTGGCGGGTCTGGCAAGTAGCCTTCGGCGTCACCTATGAGTACATAGCCCTTCGTATTGTGGGTAATACCTGCACTTTCGCTAAGCCCTTCGATACCGGTGATGGCCGTAATCACGCCGTTTAAGTCCATGGTGATGACACTACTAAAGGCTTCGCTCACTGCATGAAGCTTACCCTTGTTAAAATCTAACCCTGCTACATAGAAGTCGGACCAATCGCCGTTGGGTTTTTGCGCAATGCCTGCGCCCAAAGTCAGCGGCGTGATTACTACGGCCTGCGTCTCTAGATTGATAGCGTAAAGCACTTTGTTGCTAGCTTTCTTTTGTGCGGTGTAAAGCGTGTTGGTAGATGGGTCGTACGCCGCCGAACCCAATTGAGTGGATTGGTTGAAGCCATCAATTTCAAAACGTGAGGTTTCTACCCATAAATCGGGCTGTGCTTTGCTCAGCAGCACTACCACACCATTTTCACCTACGGCGGCCGCTTTGCCATTGCCTAAGTAGGTAACGCCTTCGGTGTCGCCAGTGCCGTACGGTTTATTGTTGATCACAAACGAAGACAGCACTTGGGTAAAGTCTGCTGCTACCTCTGCAAACACACGGTCATCAGTTGACACTAAGTAGGTATTGTCATCAAAGTTGTAGCTGATGCCTGCAGGGTTGGCAATTTGAGTAGTAAAGGGAAGCTTACCGGTCACCTTGCTTTTACTCATTCCCGTTACCGGTGCATTGCGGAAGTCTGGGTCAACTTCGGGCATATATTCAAACTGGTAGTATGCACCGCCCAACACCAATATTGAGGCGCTTAATGCACCAACGAATATCTTGTTCATATTGTCATCCAATAAAATTAATTAACGTCATGGCTACTATAATGGCTTATACTTTTTATATTGTTAACCAGGGTTTACATAAATGCCTTACCCTAAGTACGATAACATACGAGGACTGGTTCAAGATCTGTCCGAACAACTAGACCTGCGCATGGTTGAGCTACGCGAAAGTTCGCCACAGCTCAACGTGCGGCCAGCGGATGCCAAGATGTTTATGCTGATATCGCGTCAGCCACGGAGCGTGTCCCAGCTTGCCAAGGTGCTGGAAATTAGTCGTCAGGCCGCCCACGCGTCTATTAAACGACTCATTGGCCATGGCGTGATCGAATTAGATTTTGCAGAAGGTAATAACCGAGACAAATTGCCCACGGTAACGGAGAAGGGGCACGCAGTACGTCAGAAAATAGGTGCCATTTTGGTACAGCTAGAGAGTGAAATTTCTGATGTACTCGGCGCTGAAGACACTGAAGTATTGAGAGGCTTGCTCAAGCGTCTGGTCACGAAGGATAAATAGAGTATTATGTCTGCGGGACTTCTCTATCACTCATTGACATCAATTCGGCAAGTCGACTTGCATAATATATAGGCACAGTAAGGTGGTTAGACGCTTGAGTGCCGCCAGCCGAGCCGATAAGCTTTACCGTTTTTTCTGGCCCATAACGCTCTATATATGATTTAAGCGACTTGGCTTTGGTTCTGTTCCCGCTTTTTACTTCTACTGGAAAGATATTGCCGGCGTCGTCACGTAAAATGAACTCGAGCTCTGCATTACGTTCAGTCCAGCTATAGGTAACATCATTGGTTTGGTTTACTAACTCATTATGCACAAAATTTTCTGCTAAATAGCCTTTATATGTCCAACTTTGGTTTAACTGGTCAGCGTAGGTTAAGCCCAGCAGATGACCGAGCAGTCCAACATCAAACATAAACACCTTGAAAAGGTTTTCGCTGCGCAGTGCCATTAATGGCACCACCGGCTCACATTGAATTGGATAATTCTTGGAAATAAGTTTAGTGGCCTCAAGCCAATTGATGGGACCACGTAACTGGACGTAGCTTTTCTTCTTTTCGATAACGTCCTTGAAAGTAAAGCGTTTGACGCTGTCATCTACGTAGTTTGATAATTTTTTGGGCACTGATCTAAATACAGTCTCAATATGCAGTGCATTTGTTGCACCAGAATACTTGCCAAAGTCTTTTACATAACCAGAAATAAGTTGTTGATGGATGCTATTTACGGCTTTTATACGCGACTGTATTGGGCCCTTGTCTTCAGCCACCCATACACTCACAGCTTCTGGCATGCCACCCACATAGTAGTAATCTAGCAAACACGACCATAGCAGGTGATGAACAGTTAGCGTTCGATCAAGCTGTTGATATGCCTCATATAAGCGTGTATTACCGCAAGCCAATAAAAACTCGTCAAAACACATAGGTCGTAACGTCAGCCATTCAACCTTGCCAACAGGGAATGATTTTAATAACCCTAGATTAGACCCGGAGGCGGCAATAAAATAGTGTTGCTTTTGTTCTGCGAAAAACTTTAATGATGTTAGGGCATTTTGGCATTCACCAATTTCGTCGAAGAATAACAAATCCTCTGTTGGTTCGAAAATAATTCCAAATGTAATTTCGATGTTCCTAATCAGAACGTCTGGGTCTAAGCTGCCGGAAAAAAGGTCACTTAACTGAGGCTGTGCAAGGAAATCTATGGTGACGACCCGATTAAAGCTCTGGCTGCCAAATAGTGTATGTACGAGGTAGCTCTTCCCTACTTGGCGCGCACCGTCCACAAGTACAGGTTTACGTTCTTTTTGTTGCTTCCACGCCTGTAAATCGGCTAACAACTGCCTTTGCATAATTGCCTAATCCACAAATTGCTGATCATGGGTATTACACTAACGTTATTTGGGATTTTTTACAACGAAAAAGTACTCTAGATAGCTACTTTTTCCCTGATAA
Source organism: Oceanospirillaceae bacterium (assembly GCA_003521845.1). Lineage (GTDB taxonomy): Bacteria > Pseudomonadota > Gammaproteobacteria > Pseudomonadales > Balneatricaceae > Njordibacter. The sequence goes on from DPHB01000021.1 coordinate 3,737, forward strand.
AAGTCTCAAGCTAACCATTAGAACATAAAAAAAGACAGCCGTGGCT
>DPHB01000055.1:0-305 GCA_003521845.1 Oceanospirillaceae bacterium
TGGCCGAATGTTCTGGAATACGCACATCCGTCATCGAAGGCTTAATATCATTGTGTTTCAGTGCCTGCTGATAAACATCTGAGCAGTACTGAGAACCACGATCCGAATGATGGATTAATGGCTTTTTCGTTAAGCGGCTTGCCGCTGCTTGTTTCAAAGCTTTTACAACCTGAACAGCCTTCATATCATAACTTAGATGATGCCCTACAATCTTTCGACTATAAGCATCCGTCACTAACGATAAATAGTGCACGCCTTCGTCACTTTCTACGTAAGTAATGTCACTAACGTACGCTTGCTCTGGT
>DPHB01000055.1:477-1210 GCA_003521845.1 Oceanospirillaceae bacterium
TAGCAACATCCAACTCTTGAAATAGGTTCGGATGTTTCTTCATCCAGTGCTTGCTATATGTGGTTTTGGTGTAACTTTTCTTTGGTTGTATCAATAATCGATTGGCTCGTAAATACTCAAACAAACCATCACGCCCTAGCTTAATACCTGACTCTTCAAGCTTTGGCTTCATTAAATAATAAAGTTTGCGTGTACCTAGCCTAGGCATCAAGCGCCGTATGCTATGCACCATATCCTTTATCGGCTCAAGAACAAGTTGTTTGGCGCTATGCCTCCTCAACCGCTGATAAACAGCTTGACGACTGATGCCATGTAAACGACAGGAATGGGTTAATGTTAGTTTCCCCTTCGCCTGCGCATCTCTTGCTGAGCGGATAAAGACTTTTTTACGTAATTACTCCCACAGTCTTGATCCACGATTTTGAGCATTTCACGGTGCAGATAAACCAGGTCTTGTGACTCTTTAAGGGCCTTTTCTAAGCGTTTTATTTTTTGCTCTGGGGTTTCTGGTTGCTTGATCATGTTGCCTCCGCTAGCAGACCAGTCTAACTGGCCATGTTTACGCAACCATACTAGCACGGTAGAGCGGCCTTGAATGCCATAGAGTTTTTGGGCTTGTTTATAGGTTAGTTCGCCTTTTTCAACTTGACTAATAACGGCCAATTTAAAGCCCAAATTGTAATCTCGCTGAGTGCGCTTCTGATGAGGTGGGATAATAGGTTTCATGAAATAG
>DPHB01000055.1:1357-2708 GCA_003521845.1 Oceanospirillaceae bacterium
GGGATAATAGGTTTCATGAAATAGATCTCCAAGGTATAAACCTATTTCAGGACGGGACACTTGATGTAAAAAAGCCGCTCAATGAGCGGCTTTTTTGTGCCTAGCAAAAACTATTATATTGTAGTCTCTACACCTTGCTCTATTTCTTGCCACATGGCCTGCCCACCAGCAGCTTTTGCTACTACCTCAAGCTTATCAGTATGGGCAACTAACTCTGCACTGCTGGCATAGACAATAGCAAGACCACTGCCATCAACACTAACTTTCTCTTGCTTACCGGCATTACCTTGTCCAGCCTCCGCATCGTCACCGGCAAGTAACAAATTGGTTTGACCACCGGTCATCGCCAGGTAAACGTCCGCTAAAATCTCAGAGTCCAACAAGGCCCCGTGCAACTCTCGATGACCGTTATCAATATAGTAACGACGGCATAGCGCATCCAGATTGTTCTTTTGCCCTGGGTGCTTCTGGCGCGCCATAATCAAAGAATCAGTAACGTCACAGATATCTCTAATTTTAGGTAATTTAGTACCCCGCGCTTTAGCGAGCATACCTAATTCATTATCTAGAAAACCAACGTCAAAGGGCGCGTTATGTATGATTAGTTCGGCCCCATCGATAAACGCCAAAAACTCATCAGCTACGGCAGAAAAAACAGGCTTATCCGCCAAGAACTCTTCCGTAATACCGTGCACCGCTTGCGCTTCCATGGGCACATCACGTTCTGGCTGAATATACTGGTGGTAGTTGTTGCCTGTAAGACGACGGTTAACCATCTCTACAGCACCTATTTCTACTAGCTTATCGCCTCGCTTTGGATCAAGGCCCGTAGTTTCCGTATCTAATACAACTATTCTTCCCACTATCACACCCTCACGTTTACTAAGAAATACTTAGCCTATGACCATTAAAACCAAGCTCACTAACTCTAAATCTGTTCAGCAGCGCCTAGATTTGCTAGCTGATCGGCAATTTCGTTCTCTGCATGACCACTATGCCCTTTTACCCAGTGCCAATGCACTTGGTGCTTTTGCACTTGCTGGTCTAGTTGCTGCCACAGGTCGGCATTTTTTACCGGCTTACGCGCAGCTGTCATCCAGCCTTTGGCTTTCCAACCATGTATCCACTCAGTTATACCTTGCCGTACATACTGGGAGTCTGTGGTTAGCTGTACTAAGCAAGGGCGCTTTAGTGCGGCCAAACCCTTAATGGCAGCCATTAATTCCATACGGTTATTGGTGGTCAAAATCTCACCACCGTGCAGACGTTTATCTTGTTGTTTGTAACGCAACAATACACCCCAACCACCTGGGCCTGGATTACCTTTGCAGGCGCCATCGGTGAACATTTC
>DPHB01000055.1:2873-4127 GCA_003521845.1 Oceanospirillaceae bacterium
ATCTCATCCATCACTTTTGTCTCGACCTGACTTGGCCATCTACTTTTGCTAAACCTAACTGAGGGCGCCTAATCTTGGCACGCCAAGATGGCTTGTGGTTACGCAAACGAGTTTCCTGTTTAATGGCACTCATTACATAAACCGCGCCAAAACGCTTGACTAGGCCTTGCCCAAAGCGCTCCATTTTAACAGTACGCTGCAACCATTTGTGATTATTTATAGGCAAACGATAAAAACTTCGTCCACATTCGACCACCTTAAAATTCAACAGACTTAACCAATCCTGTAAGCGCTGGGCCGAGAGAAATCGATATTGCCAAGGATAGCCTCTGTGCATCCGCATGGCGCGCCACATGCCCCATGAGCTGTAGGGATTAAAACCACAGATAATCATGCGCCCACCTGGCATTACTACACGAGCCGCCTCACGTAGCATGTCATGTGGGTCTTGTGCGATATCAAACACATGTTGAATGACCAAAGCTTGTACGGAGTCATTAGCTAACGGCAGGTTATGGGGATCCATGATAACTTGCGTGTCCATACCGGCGTGAGCGCCAAGCAAAATAGTACGCGGCATATTAGCGCTCAGCTGTACCGATGTATCCGCCCCCGGCCCTACATGTACACGATACACACCAAAGCAGTGTTTTAAATGACTGGCTATCTCATGATTCTCAGCTGCCAACAGGGACTGCCCCAAGGGACTGAGTAACCACTGTTCGAAATCAAGCTGTTCTTGATCATAGCTTTTTAGGCCACGAATTTGCATTTTTTGGTCACATCCACTTGCTAGTTAGTTGCAGCAATTATAGGCTTGGTTTAATTCAAGCGATTAGTACACCGAGGCACACCAATGAACACTACCATTACACCACTTGCGGCGTTTGACGACAATTATATCTGGTGTATCGCTGATGCACAGCAAAAAAAAATCGCCGTTGTCGATCCAGGTGATGCGCAGCCGGTTATTGATTTCGCTGCCGCCAATGGTTACCAGCTAGTCGCCATTCTAATTACCCATCATCATTTCGATCATACGGGCGGCATACCAGCCCTATTGCAGGCTTTTGGTGACATGCCCGTATATGGTGGTTGTGAGAGCCCCTGTACGCATATCAACCATGTAGTGCAAGACCAGGACAGCATCAGTGTCTTGGGCCAAAAGTTTAGCCTACTAACTATTCCAGGACACACCCTTGATCACGTAGCCTATTACGACAAAGAAAACCAACAGCTACTTTGCGGCGACAC
>DPHB01000055.1:4267-4514 GCA_003521845.1 Oceanospirillaceae bacterium
CCAACAGCTACTTTGCGGCGACACATTATTTCTCGGTGGCTGTGGTCGAGTATTTGAAGGCACCATGCCGCAAATGCACAAGTCATTACAACTACTTATGTCTTTACCGGAGGCCACCTTAGCCTACCCAACACACGAATACAGCTTGGCTAACCTAGCCTTTGCCGCAGCGGTAGAACCAGACAACCAAGACATTCAGCAAGCCATCCAACAAGCCAAGCAACTAAGGGCAAAAAATAGCCCAACA
>DPHB01000055.1:4747-5130 GCA_003521845.1 Oceanospirillaceae bacterium
GCGCAGCAACGCGCGGCAAGCAAACTAGATAGCCAAGCCGATGTCTTTGCTACCTTACGCGAATGGAAAAACCAGTTTTAAGCTGAAACTTAGCCTCTGCAAGGGCTTTACTAGCACAAAATTGCCCAAAACCTTTGTCGCAAAAGCCTAGTTTCTTGCAATATGGTCTGCCTATACCTAAAATTAGGCACCTCGATTTTTGTGCTCCACCATTGTTTATGCTTCGATACACTCGCCCACAACGCAAGTCTCCACTTACTAGCAGTAACCGTCTATGCTTAGTGCTACCTATTACACTTGTGTTATCGGCTTGTGAACAAAGCGGGGTTCAAACAAACATAACCCAAAGCGCCGCAGCAGAGCAAAAAGCCCTGCCGACACAA
>DPHB01000055.1:5282-5663 GCA_003521845.1 Oceanospirillaceae bacterium
GCAAAAAGCCCTGCCGACACAAGTGCTTGCTACAACGGCAGCCAGTGAGCAAACAGCTGCGCCACAAGCCTCACCTATCAAACAACAAGTGACGCTTGAACAAGTAGCGCATAACGCCCCTGCTGAAGACAAGCCGCCAATCCCTGTGACAAGCACCGCCAAAGCCGTAAGCAGCGCGCCAGTAATCAGTTTTCAACGTAGCGATAAGCCATTGTTAGTAGCAGTGCCAGCGTCAGTTTTGGATCCGACAACAAACCTACAGGTAAGCAGAGGCACCGCGGCCGAGCTACTTGCCAAGCCCTATAGCACAGCTGAATTAGAACCACAGCAACAACCAACAACACAACAACCTAGCTACATTGCCCAAGCTTACTTACCAGC
>DPHB01000055.1:5818-6337 GCA_003521845.1 Oceanospirillaceae bacterium
GCCCAAGCTTACTTACCAGCAACTTTCGTTGCGGCGCCAGATACGCTACTTGAACAACTTGCTGCAAATGAGCTATCCCAGCCGGTGGAGCCAGTCGCACCACCCGTTTTGGATTTGTGGCAACACACGGTCAACGCCTACAAGTTGCCGGCCGTAAAACAAACAGAAGCCATCAGTAAGCGTATCGACCTCTACGACTCACGCTATCGCCGCCAAACCGAATACATTCAAAAGGTAACCAAGCGTTCTGGCCGCTATTACCATTACGTGCTTAACCAAGTGCTTGCCGCTGGTTTGCCGGGTGAATTGGCATTATTGCCAATCGTTGAAAGTGGCTTTGATACCTTCGCCTATTCCCATGGCCGTGCAGCAGGGGCCTGGCAATTTATTCCGGCCACTGGACGAATGTTTGGTTTGAAGCAGACTTGGTGGTACGACGGCCGCCGAGATATTGTTGCCTCCACAGCCGCCGCTATCAAATACTTAAAGCACCTTAATAAGATGTTTGATGGTGATTGG
>DPHB01000055.1:6488-26211 GCA_003521845.1 Oceanospirillaceae bacterium
AATAAGATGTTTGATGGTGATTGGCACTTGGCCATAGCTGCCTACAATGGTGGCCCAGGAACGGTTGGCAAAGCCATTAAAGCCAACAAAAAACTCGGCAAGCCAACGGATTATTGGTCTTTAAAGCTGCCTAAGGAAACCATGCACTATGTTCCCAAATTATTGGGATTAAGCCAGGTGGTTAAAGATCACGCAGGCACTGACAAGCTCACCACTGTTGCGGACCAACCTTATTTTGAACGGGTTGATATTGGCTCACAAATAGACCTTGCACTGGCGGCTGAGCTGGCGGACATAACGGTAGAAGAACTTTACCGCCTGAACCCAGGGTTCAATCAATTTGCGACCGACCCGGAAGGCCCTCATCAGTTATTGATGCCTATTGCTAAGGCTGACGATTTCCGTCAGAAGCTGGCCGACCTACCCGCTAACAAACGCATTGAGTGGCAACGCTATATCATTCAGCCAGGCGATAGTTTGTTGCTGCTAAGTAAGCGCCACAATATTTCAGTTGCGTTCATTCGCTCGCTAAACAACCTCTCTAGCAACGTCATAGTGGCCGGTAAGCCATTGATGATTCCAACGGCCAGTAAGGACGCGGAAGCCTACAGTCTCAGTGCCGCACAGCGTGTTATCAAGCATCAACAGCAGCAATCTAAACGCAATGCCAGCAACCGCATAGAACATAAGGTTGCCAGTGGTGAAAGCCTATGGTTAATCGCTAATAAGTACAAGGTTAGCGTTAAACAGATTGTGACGTGGAATAAAATAGGCACCCGTACCCCGCTACAAATTGGCCAGAAGCTTAACGTTTGGCCTCGTGTTGCCAGCACTAAACTGACTAGTAGTTCCCGTCAGGTGATCAAAAAACTCACCTACAAGGTGCGTAATGGTGACAACCTATCCAAGATAGCCTATCGCTTTAACGTCAAGGTGAAGGATATACAGCGCTGGAACGACGACCTTAAGAAGTATCTGCAGCCAGGTCAGAAGCTGACCCTCTACGTAGACGTTACTAAAGCACGTGGTTAGAATCTTTCACCAACTACTGTGATCAACAATACGATTGCAGGCCTTCGCCCGCAGGGACGGCCCTTTTTCGTTTCAGCCTAACTTCCTTGGTTGGCTACGCCAACTACCCTGCGCAGGCTACTTAACCATGGGTGCTGCGGAACTCGGTCTAAAAGGCAGACCTCAAACAGTCCTCGCGCTACTTCCATGATCAAGCATCCTTGCTCGGCGTCGTCATAATCGGCTATAACGAAAAAGGGCCATCCCTGCTACCTCATGCCAAGTTAGAAGCTTTTGTATCTTGTGGGGTCTTGGCACTAACATCTTTTCACGGGACGCTCCTGCGCATCGATGCGCCCGAGGCATACACTACATCTGTAAATAAAAAGCCCCGCGTAGCGAGGCTTTTTAGCATAAGGGTTTAGACTAGCTTATAGCTTGTCATCAACACCTTGTACATACCAGTTCATACCGAGTAGGTCACCAAGCGCAACCGTTTCGCCTGCCGCTGCAGCTAGCGTACCGTCTTGCTTGTAAACTGGACCGGCAAATGGGTGTAGCTCACCGCTAGTGATCGCAGCCGTGGTCGCTTCAGCCATCGCCTTCACATCAGCAGGCATGTTGTTAAACGCACCCATGCCAACCATACCGGAATCCATACCACCGAACGTATCCGTACTTTCCCAAGTGCCATTTAACGCAGCTTCAGTACGAGTAATGTAATAAGGTGCCCAATCATCAATGATAGAAGTCAACACAGACTTAGGACCGAAAGCAGCCATATCAGATGCTTGACCGAAGGCATATACGCCCTGTTCTTCAGCAACCTGTACCGCCGCAGTAGAGTCAGTGTGTTGGGTAATGATATCGGCACCCTGGCTGATCAATACCTTAGCGGCGTCAGCTTCTTTACCTGGGTCAAACCAAGAGTTAACCCACACAACCTTCAATTTAAAGTCTGGGTTGACAGTTTGTGCACCCAATAGGAAGGCATTAATACCACGTACCACTTCTGGAATGGGGAATGAAGCAATATAACCCGCGGTACCAGACTTGGACATCTTGGCCGCTATTTGACCAATTACATAACGACCTTCATAGAAACGTGACGAATAAGTTGCTACGTTGTCGGCACGCTTGTAACCAGTAGCGTGCTCAAACTTCACATCGGGGAATTTCTTAGCTACTTTTAGCGTAGGGTCCATGTAACCAAAAGACGTGGTGTAGATAAGACCTGCTCCCTGACGGGCTAGACGTGTAATAGTACGCTCGGCATCTGGACCTTCTGGCACGTTTTCAACAAATACAGTTTCCACCTTGTCACCAAGCTTAGCTTCAACAGCCAAACGCCCTTGGTCATGTTGGTATGTCCAGCCATGGTCACCTGGAGGGCCGATATAGATAAAACCAACTTTCAATTTATCAGCCGCCAATGCGGATACAGACATGGCGGATGCCAATGCTACTGTAGCGGCTGCAGTGAGCAATTTTTTCATAAACAATTCTCCTCGGTTTTATTAAACTGGCGCATGCCAGGTTGGACACTTCAAATGTGCCATTTATTATTAGCTGGGTTAAGCAAATATGCGCCTAACTCCCAAAATTATTAGCGATCGGGAACAAAACCTTGCCCCAATGAAGCCGGTGTATTGATCACCGATAGTCTACGGTTTGTAGAAATAACAATCAAAGCCAAAATTGTGGCAACGTAAGGCAAAGACGATAGCAGCTGAGAAGGAATACCCAAACCCATACCTTGGGCATACAAACCAAGTATCCATACACCGCCAAATAGATAAGCACCCGCGGCCAAGCGGCCTGGCAACCAAGTAGAAAACACCACCAAAGCCAAAGCAATCCAGCCACGACCCGCTGTCATATTCTCAATCCACTGTGGGGTATAAACCAAAGACAAATATGCCCCTGCCAAGCCCGACGTCATACCACCAAAAGCGATACAGGCATAACGCACCTTGATCACCGGGTAACCCAAAGCATGGGCAGAATCATGGTTTTGGCCAACAGCACGGATAATCAAACCCACACGAGTGTACTTGAGCACATAAGCTACGCCAAGGGTGAGCCCGAGGGAGATATATACCAAAGGATCCTGACCAAATACCAGCTTACCTACGTAAGGCAAATCAGATAACACAGGAATAGACACATAGCCTAGCTTGACACCCGGCATACCGACAAAGCCGCTACCAATCAAACCCGATAAGCCTAAGCCTAATAAGGTAATAGACAAACCCGTAGCGACCTGGTTAGCTACCAAGGTTTGCGTCATAAATGCAAACAACAATGACATAGCGGTACCCGCCAGCATGGCCATAAACACGCCTAACCAAGGGGAACCGGTTACATGGGCCATGGCAAAACCACTGACAGCGCCCATAACCATCATGCCTTCTATGCCTAAATTAAGTACGCCCGAACGCTCTACGACTAACTCACCAATAGCGGCTAGCAATAAGGGTGTAGAGGCCGTAATAATGGTTAATATAATGGCTTCGTAGGCACTCATCGTGGTCCTCCTTTAATGTTAAGCAGACGCACACGATAGTGGATTAAGGTGTCACACATAAGTATGAAAAACAGCAACATACCCTGGAAAACCTGGGCTGTTTTATCAGAAACCCCGAGCTCTATTTGCACGCCTTCTCCGCCAATGTAACTAATGGCCAATAACAGTCCTGCAAAAATAACACCGACTGGATTGAGACGGCCCAAAAACGCCACAATGATGGCGGTAAAGCCATAGTTGGGTGAAATATTGGGTTGCAGTTGACCAATTGGGCCGGCTACTTCGATGATGCCTGCTAAGCCTGCTAGGCCACCAGATAATAGAAAGCAGAACCACACCATTTTGTTTTGCGAGAAACCTGCAAAAGCTCCGGCTCTAGGCGCACTACCAACGACACGGACCTCAAACCCCTTAATAGTACGATGCATTACCCAATACAGAATAAGCGCCGTTATAAGGGCAATAACCAAGCCCATATGCACGCGACCATCGCCATAAATAGGCATCAAATGCCAGCCATCAAAAGCCACAGACTTTGGGAAATTGTAGCCATGTGGGTCCTTCCAAGGACCCCGCACCAACCAATCCAATAACAATTGCGCAATGTAAACTAACATGAGACTGGTTAAGATTTCATTAACGCCAAAGCGAATTTTTAAAAATGCAGGAATAGCCGCTAACAAGGCACCACCAAGCATGCCTAAAATCAGCATAGCTAATAGGCCTAAAGGTGATTGCCACTCAGCGAAAAAGATAGGTATCAGCGCCCCCAGCATGGCGCCGGCCGTCAATTGTCCTTCAGCACCTATGTTCCATACATTGGCCCTAAAAGTGACGGCCAAACCGACACCAATTAGCACCAAAGGGGCGGCCTTAACCAAGACTTCTTCGATAGACCAGAGGTTAGTTAATGGATCGATAAAGTAGATGTATAGCGCGGTTAGAGGCGGTTGCCCCATGGCGACAAAAACCACACCACCTAACAAAACGGTTAAGCTAATGGCCAACAAAGGTGACGCAATGTGCATCAGCCGTGAGGCCTGAGCGCGTTTTTCTAGTATCAACTGCACCTTAGTTGCCGCCTTTATATGAGTTAGTTTGCGTGGGTTTTTCGTGGGCACCCGACATGAGTAAACCGATTTCTTCACGGCTCATGTAATTAGCAGCATGCGCTTCTGATAACTGTCCACGTGAAATAACTGCAATACGGTCGGCGAGTTCAAAAATTTCATCTAGGTCTTGGCTAATCACCAAGATAGCACTGCCCTGCCGCGACAAGTCGATCAGCGCCTGGCGTATCAAGGCAGCGGCGCCAGCATCAACACCCCATGTTGGCTGGTTGATAACGAGTACCTTTGGTTGGCGATCAAGCTCGCGCCCGACGACAAACTTTTGCAAGTTACCACCAGACAAGGAGCCGGCTTCGGCATCTTCTGTGGCGCTACGCACATCATAAGTTTGTGCAACGTGGCTGTTAATGCGCGCTAGCTCGGCTTGATTAATACCGGCCCACCCCCTGTGTGTTGGCACATTACCGTCCGTTACAGCATGGCGGGAGAGCAAGATATTTTCGGTCAGGCTAAAGTCACCAACCGCACCGTGACCATTACGCTCTTCGGGTACAAAGGCAGTGTCTAACTGACGACGACCATTGATACCCAGTTGACCACAAGCTACACCCTGTATAAGCACGGCATCTATAGCTTTATTAGTACGCTCACCAGAGATAGATGCAAATAACTCACCTTGGCCATTACCAGCAACGCCAGCAATAGCCACAATTTCGCCGCTACGTACTTGCATATTAATGTCTACCAAGCCAACGCCAAAAGGTGTGTCAGCAGCTTGATTCAAATTGCTCAACTGCAATAATACATCACCAGCTTCATGGCTAGCCTGACGACTAACCTGATGCACGCTTGAGCCAACCATATGTTGAGCTAGGGTGGCGGCGGTTTCTTGTTGTGGATCTACTTGTGCGACGACTTCGCCATGGCGCAAAATAGTTGCATCCTGACACAATTGCTTTACTTCTTCTAAACGGTGAGAAATATAGAGTACCGCACAACCTTCTTGCGTTAGGCGATTTAAGGTCGCAAACAAAGCGTCGGCTTCTTGCGGTGTAAGTACAGCGGTAGGTTCGTCCATTATTAGCAAGCGCGGTTCTTGCAACAAGCAACGTACAATTTCAATACGTTGACGTTCGCCGACTGATAAGTCGGCCACCAAGGCATGTGGATTAAGCGGTAAGCCATAGTCTTCAGACAGGCTGGCAATACGTTGCTCTAAGCCTTGTGTGCGTAATTGTGGCGGCAAGGCCAAGCTGATATTTTCGGCCACGGTCAAGGCTTCAAATAGGGAGAAATGTTGAAATACCATACCTATGCCCAGTTCTCGAGCGGCGGCTGGATTATCAATTATCAGCTCTTTACCTTGCCATACGATAGCCCCTGATGTTGGCTGTAAGGCACCATAGATCATTTTCACCAGGGTCGATTTGCCGGCCCCGTTCTCACCTAGCAAGGCGTGGGTTGTACCAGCTTCAAGAACAAGGTCGATAGATTGGTTGGCGGCAAAGTCACCAAATTTCTTGGTGAGCGCGCGCACCTCAAGTAATACCTGCGGCATTTTCTTTGCAGAGCTAGTGCTAGACATATTTTACTCAGTGTTCTTTTTAACAACCAATCTAACTAATACACAAAGACGGGTCAACTAAAAGCTGACCAAATAATCAGGTTTTTACACTTTATGCACCTCAAATGCTTTAAAGTAATCACTATCCACAAGGTCTTTAGGCCCAACCACCACTTCGGAACAAGGCTGATCAACAAAATAGGTTGTGGCAACACGCAGTACATCTGCCACGGTGACATCTAAAATGCGTTTACGAAAATTGCGACGTAGCTCGGGTGTCCGGTCATGCAGATTGTTTTGGTGTGCTGAAATAGCCTCACCTGCCGGCGAGCCAGGTTTGTCTAGGCTGCCAATAACACCTAACACGGCTTCTTCTAGATGCTGGTCATTGATGTTGTCCGCTGTAGCCCAAGCAATCGCTCCATCGTAGTCGGAAAAAGTTTCGCTAGATCGTGGATCACGATAAGAATAGAAACGGAAACAGCCGCCATTGTTGTCTTGGCTAGCGCCACCGCCATAGGCACCACCTTGCTCACGAATAGCACGATGCAAATAACCATTGCGTAGTATTTCGCCCAACACAATTAACGCGGGTGAATCGGCATGTGTAGAAGTTACGGTGGTGTAAGCTCTGGCACAAAAGTTGACCTGAGTATTAGTGGTCCACAATTGCTTCACATGTCCATGGCTGTAGTCCCAATCCAATTGACTATCAAGCGTAGCTGCTCGACTAACGTAAGATCCGAAGGTTTGTTGCATTGCCGCTTCAAGGTCTTGTTGGTGCTGACTTTCTGCAACACTCAGGATTTCCATCGGCCCTGCCACTAGACGCGCTTGCAGCTCACTTAGCTTACTACAAAGTTTAGCCAAGGCAGTTGCTTCAGCCAAACTATCATCAAGCTTCTGTAACCAGTTAATAGACTCTAAACCGGACATGGCATTGCCCATGTTGGCGGCGGCACTGATATTTTGGCTAGCACAAGTCATGGCTAAGCTATGGCCACCATTAACTACGCTTTGTTGGCGTCTAGCACGTAGCTGTGCGATCAGCTCTCTAACCCGCTGCTGTTCATCAAAACGACAATCAAATAGGGTCTCTTTAAGCAAGGCTTGCATGGTTTCTTGCTTATCCAACAAACCTTTGATGGAAATGGTGAAATAGCCTTTTAACGAGTCGGCACTATCGGCGCTACCACGTTTAGACAGGAAGGCAGAAATACTGCCACACAGAGCCGCTTGACGCCCCTGTGTTTGCAAATAATCTTCACTACCAACCCCCATTTCTGTGTACAACTGCGCTAGCAAGCCAAAATAAGGTAGGTCTGCAGCTTTGAGTTTGGGCCAAGGTAAGGACAGCTGATGATACACCAAGCCATTGGTACCGGCTTGATAATAGGTTTGTTGGCTAAACTGCTGCGCTTCGGCTTCAGGTATTTGGGTATCCGTAGGAATGTCATGGCGCGTGACGGTAGGCAGCAATCCGGCATCATCTTCTTGCATCTGTCGTTCGTTTAATGCCGCCGCCAAATCTCTGACCTGTTGCTTAGCATCGTCATCCATTGTGCTATGTAGCGCGTCTAAGCTGGCGGCTTCAGCTGCGTCACGAAAACTAGCTAGCTGCTCGTCGGGGTGCATGCTATAGGTTAAACGATGCGGATTGCCTAACAACAGCTCTTTTACCAAGCGTGAAATATAGTTACTATCTGTGATATCTGCATGCAAGCGCGCGATAACAGGGTCCAGATTCAAAGCCGCTAACGGGTCGCCATGGTGTATAGCCGCAGGCATAGCAGTAAGAATCAGCTGCATGCCAAATGGGTAGCCATCACCGCCAATTTCTCGCTGACTCAGTTCTAACTGATGCAGTGCTGACGTCACCAATTCTTCTGCAACACCATGTTCGGCAATGTCTTCGAGGCAACCTAGCACAAGTTTTTCAAAAGCGTCTATTTCTTCACGCTCAGCACCTTCAACACCACAAACAAAGGTCATTTCACGGTTAGAATCTTCCAAACCACACAAGGGCGAAGGAGCACTGCCGACGCCACCCGTTTCTAACACTTTACGCAACGGAGAGGCGCTATTATCGAGCAGTACGCGAGACAACAAATTGGCCTGCAATTGTTGATACAAATCTGTGCTATGACCAAGCAACCAAGCCATTACATGGTGGCTCTTAGCTAATTCATCACCAGCCTCTACGGCGTAGCCTTCTTGCACCCTGACAGGGCTAAAATAGCGTTTCTCATCACTAATATGTAAGTGATCCATGGCTTGGGCAGAAAACTTATGCAACGCTAGATCTTGAAAGCGCGCCTGCAACTCATCGGCCGGAATATTACCACTGGTCATAAATACGGCGTTAGACGGATGATAATGACTGCGGTAGAAATCCAACAATTGTGCGTGAGTTAAATCGGGGATATCAACTGGCTCACCGCCACTGTTGTAGTGATAAGTTGTGGACGGAAATAAGTGTTTGCTCACGTTCTGCCACAATTGGCTTACGGGTGAGCTCATGGCACCTTTCATCTCGTTGAACACAACACCCTTATAGGCCAGCTTTTCGCTACCATCAGCTTGGGTTTCAAACTCCACACGGTGGCCTTCTTGGGCAAAATCCAAAGCGTCCAAACGGGCAAAGAAGGTAGCATCCAAATAAACTTCCAAAAGATTTTGATAATCCTTGTAGTTTTGGCTAGCAAATGGATAAGCCGTCCAGTCACTACTAGTGAAGGCGTTCATAAAGGTATTAAGTGAGCGGCGAATCATCATAAAGAACGGGTCGCGCACAGGAAATTTTTCACTACCGCAAAGCGACGTATGTTCGAGAATGTGCGCGACCCCAGTGGAATCCATTGGCATAGTACGAAAGGCCACTAAAAAGACATTTTCGTCCTGCCCCGTATCTAGGTGGATGTGCATGGCACCGGTGTCATTATGCTGGTATAGCTGAGCGTCTAGCTGTAATGATTGGATGGTTTCTTGACGTACAAAAGAAAAACTAGGGTGTGCATTGGGGGTATTGGACATGAACCCTTTCCATATAAAAACGCACCTGTTGCGTAACCCGCAGACAGATGCGTATAGGTGTGTTTAAAGGTGAGTTAACCAAAGGTTGCGCCAGGAATAATGGTTTCCAAGGCGGCCAAGAAAGTACCCTCATCAAAAGGCTTGCTTAAATAGAAATCAGCGCCGGCTTCCAAGCCTTCACGGCGTTCACGGTCACTGGCTTTTGCTGTTTGCATAATAACCGCTAGGTCTTTGATACGCTCAGAAGCACGTACAATTTGCAGTACTTCTAGGCCACTAATACCCGGCATCATCCAATCTAAAAATACCACGTCAAAGCTATAATCAACGTTTTCTAGTACTTCTAGGGCTGATTCGCCATCGGGGACGGTCATAACAGACAAGCCAGCGGCTTCGAGATAGTCGGCTAAAATCTCTAGGTTTACTTCATCGTCATCGACAATGAGAGCGGAATATACTTTATGGTCATTCATATTTGTTTTTTTAGCTGTGTAGAACAAAAAAGTTAGGCTACAGTATAGGCAAAAACGCGCGCTACTAAAAGACCTGCAAGCGGACAAATATTAAGATTAGCTCATTATCCAGCCCAACGGCCTAAGACTTTACCTATGGAGCTGGTCACATCTTGCATTCCCATGGCGTAGCGAACCACTTGGCGTTTAATGGGGGTAAGGTTGGCGACAGCCAACACCCCATTGCGTAACCACTTTAAGGCGTTTTGTTCATTGCTAAAGCCATGATAAAAGGCATCCATAGATTGCATCATCAATCGATTTGCCCAACGGCGCTGTTGTTGATAATCCTCTAGCACCTCGCTACGCCACCAATCTTGCCCCTGAGCGCGTGCTTTGGCAATCACCTCATCTAAACAAGCAATATCCTGAAAGCCAAGGTTAACGCCCTGCCCGGCCAGCGGATTGATCATGTGAGCGGCATCTCCTATCAAAGCCAAACCATCCTGCACATAGTCCTGAGCGTGCTGCTTTTGCAAATTGAAATAGCCTTTATCTAGTACCTCAATGCTACCTAGCTGCTCAGGAAATTGACGCATAATTTCTGTACCCAGGTCAGCATTGCTGAGCCCATGCAAACGCCTCACTTCGTCTGCGTGATGATACCAGACCACAGAACCATGTTGCCCAGGCAATGGCAAAAATGCCTGTGGGCCTGTAGCGGTAAAACGCTGCCAGGTAATATCCTGTTGCCCCAGTTCGGTATTCACCGAGACAACCAAGCAAGCCTGTTGGTATTGACTGCGGTTAACACCAATACCAAATTGCTGACGTACCATGGAGTTGCCGCCGTCGGCAGCAACTAATAGCTTACCGGTATACTCATCTCCCGCCTCTGTCACCACATGTACTTGATCGCCTAAGCGATATGTACGAACAGGTTTTTGTGGGCACAGCATGGTGACCAGTGGCATATCTTGTAGGGCCTGCCATAAGGCCAACTGAGTGACTCGATTCTCAACGATATGGCCCAGCTCATTGGCTTGGACTTGCGCCGCATCAAAGGTTAAGTCACCAAAGCCCTGCATTTCCCATGCCCGCATACGACGGTATGGACACGTGCGCATAGACTGCAATATTCGCCAAGCATCACTGCGCTCTAGTACAGATTGGGTTTGTGGGCTCAAGGCGGATATACGTAAATCAAATGCTTGGGACAAATCAAATTCTGGCGGACGCTGAGCTTCAAATACAGCCACACTTAACCCTTGTTGTGCCAACACCGAGGCCAAACCGGCGCCCGTCATGCCACCACCACAAATGAGTACGTCAAAAGTTTTTTCTGTCACTGGTAATTCCTTGATTTTGCGCAATAAGCAGCCTAGTTACTTAAGCATACACTAGTAGCTAAGTAACTTGTTAAAGAAAAATATTTACGCTGCGGTCTTTTTTTCCACGCTAACTTGTGGTTTAGTAAATACAGACTGCTTGCAATGCACAGTCAAACAAAGCCATAAAAGGAGACCCTATCTAGTTACCATTTTTCCTGTAACCCTCGATCAGAAGGAATCGATTATGCAAATGAACATCACAGCACGTCACGACGCCAAGGCCACCGAAGGCATTAAAGAACGCATCATGGCCAAGCTTCAAAAGAACGAAAGTCACTTTGATCACATCACTAACATACAGGTCACTATCGACAAAGACGGCAAACAGGACATTGCCGAAGCCACCTTACACCTAGACACGGGCAGCGAAATTTTCGCCAAAGCCAGCGGCGACAACATGTATAGCGCCATTGACTCCCTCAGTGCCAAAATAGAAACCCAGTTACAAAAAGCCAAATCCAAAATCCAAAGCCGCAAAGGCGCAGCCCAAGGCAAACGTTCTCCAGTTGAAGAAGCAGAAACTGAAGACGTCGCCTAATAGATATTGATAAGCGATAAACAAGCGGAGCCGAATTCTAAGTCGGTTCCGCCTACTTCCACCCCCAAATCGTACCCCACCCCCTAGCCAACATGGGTCTAGCTAAGGTTCTAGTTGCTCGGTAATACTCGTATAAGCTTCACAATCATTGACACCAAGCGCATCCGGTGAGCTCAACGCCATAGGGTCGGACGCCAATGCTTCGGGCACCACTACCAAACCATCACTAAACGACACCACCTGCAATCCCACTTGTTGGCAATGGGCAAACACCTTTTCCAGGGCCTGCACAACCTGTTCTTGGTCTTGCCGATGCTGATTGCGTTGTTGATGTCGACTGCCACCTTGCTGCTCACCTGACTGGGCTTGATACTTGTACTGCTCAATAACCTGATTATCTTGCCCCAGCAACAACACCAATATATTGGCCCAACGCCAGTCTCTTATAAGGTTAGAAGCCACCTGAAACTGGCAAACATCATGACAATGCACCCGGTCGCCAGGACGCAACTGTCGCAACTGGTCAGTAACATGCGCTTGACTAAAGTCAGCCGCTAATAAGATATGCATAAACAAAGCCACAATTATAAAATCGGCGCCTAGTTTACCAGAGCTCAATGACAAAGGCTCGTAAACACACGACTGGCAAGTTTCCATTGCAAGCCTGGTGATAAAAGGCCAAAATAAGTCGGCTAAAAACAAGTCTTGGCAAGCGTTGTTGCCTAGACTTGAAATTATTGATGGTACGACATAATCGTATCGATACTAACTAACATTTTAAATTAAGAGGTTATGCCGTGGAACGTGAATCTATGGAGTTTGACGTTGTCATCGTTGGTGCCGGCCCTGCTGGTCTATCCACCGCGTGTAAACTGCTCCAAATGGCCCAAGAGAAAGAACAAGAACTCACTGTTTGCGTTGTTGAAAAAGGTTCTGAAGTAGGTGCACATATTCTATCTGGGGCAATTCTAGAGCCTACGGCACTGAATGAGCTCTTCCCAAATTGGAAAGAAATGGGTGCCCCACTTAATACACCTGTCAGCAAAGATGAAATGCACATGTTGCGTAGCCCCGAATCCGGTATAGCCATGCCTAGTTTCTTTATTCCAAAGCCAATGCACAATGAAGGCAACTACATTGTAAGCCTTGGTAATGTTTGCCGCTGGTTGGCAGAACAAGCAGAGAACCTAGGCGCTGAAGTATTCCCAGGCTTTGCCGCAGCAGAAGTACTCTACCACGAAGACGGCAGTGTGAAAGGTATTGCTACCGGCGACATGGGTGTTGGTGAAGACGGCGAACCTAAAGACGGCTACATGCCAGGCATGGAACTACATGCTAAGTACACCATTTTTTCTGAAGGCTGTCGCGGCCACCTAGGCAAGCAACTTATTGAAAAGTTCGACCTAGATGCTGACACCGTTAGCCAACACTACGGCATTGGTATTAAGGAACTATGGGATATCCCTGCTGATCAGCATCAACCTGGCCTAGTGGTACACGGTTCCGGCTGGCCATTAACTGGCAACTCCAATGGTGGCTGGTTCCTTTACCACGGCGACAACAATCAAGTGGTAGTAGGTCTAATTGTCGATTTGAACTACGACAACCCACACTTAAGCCCATTTGACGAATTCCAGCGCCTCAAGCACCACCCGGTATTGAAGCAGCATTTACAAGGCGGCAGCCGTGTTTCCTACGGTGCCCGTGCATTGGAAAAGGGCGGCCTATTTGCCCTACCTCGCATGAGTATGCCTGGTGCAATGCTAATCGGTTGTGATGCTGGCACCATGAACTATTCTAAGATCAAAGGCAGCCACACGGCAATGAAGTCTGGGATGTTGGCAGCGGAAACTGTGTTTGCTGAATTATCCACAACCGCAGAAGGTGGCAAGCAATTACCACTTGATGACAATTTCAAGGCCTCTTGGTTGCATGACGAGCTATACCGCTCACGTAACTTTGGTGCAGCAATGCACAAATTCGGCTTGTGGATTGGCGGCGCTTACAACTGGGTTGACCAAAATATCTTTGGTGGTAAGCTACCAATCAACCTCAAAGATGACAAGCCAGACTACGCAGCAATGAAACCTGCTAGTCAGATGCCTAAGATAGACTATCCAAAGCCAGACGGCGTAATCAGCTTCGACAAACTTTCTTCGGTATTCCTATCCGGTACCAACCACGAAGAAGACCAGCCTTGTCACTTGCAGTTGCAAGATGCTAGCCTCCCACTAGGTACCAACTTGGCCAATTGGAATGAACCCGCCCAGCGTTACTGCCCTGCCGGTGTTTATGAAATCATTGATGACGAGAACGGTGATCCACAGTTCCAAATCAATAGTCAGAACTGTGTGCATTGCAAGACCTGTGATATCAAAGACCCAAGCCAGAACATCACCTGGGTAGTGCCAGAAGGTGCAGGTGGTCCAAACTATCCAAACATGTAAGCTACTTTGTAGCTTCACCTAAACAGCCACCTTCGGGTGGCTTTTTTTGTTCTTCAATTAACCGTCATTGCGAGCCGAAGGCGCGGCAATCTCTGCAAGTTAGCACCTTGTGTGATTGAGATTGCTTCACTTCGTTCGCAATGACGGGGGTTGGTGCGTTCGCAATGACGGAAAAACCAAACGTCATTGCGAGGAGGAACGACGCGGCAACCTCAAGCAGTATTGCACTTTGTCTGAAAGAGATTGCTTCACTTCGTTCGCAATGACAGGGGTTGGTGTGGTCGCAATGACGGGGAGTGGTGTGCTCGCTATGGCCGGGTTGCTGCGTTCGAAATGGCAGTAGACGTTCTGCTACTACATAGTACCGAAGATTTTGTCACCAGCATCGCCCAAACCAGGCAGTATGTAACCCTTTTCATTTAAGCACTGATCTATACTCGCTACCCAGCAGGTAACGTCTGGGTGGGCGGCTTCAATGCGGGCGGCGCCTTCGGGTGAGGCGACTAGAAACAAGCCAACTATGTCGGTACAGCCCTTGGATTTTAGCAGTTCAATAGTAGCGAGCAGAGTGCCGCCGGTGGCGAGCATGGGGTCGATGATAATGGCTTTGCGCTGATCTACATGCTGTATGACCTTGTCAAAATAGGCAACTGGCTCTAGGCTTGTTTCATCGCGGTACAAGCCGACTACACTTACTGTTGACGTGGGTAGTATTTGCAAGCAGCCATCCAACATCCCCAAGCCGGCACGTAATATTGGCACTAGTGTCGGGTCTGCCTGCTGTAGGGATTGCACAGCAATTGGGCTGCCCTGCCAACCATCTACAAAAGTATTTTCTAATGGCATGTCGGCACAAGCCTCAGCCATCAACAAGGCCGCTATTTCATTACTTAAACGGCGGAAGTCTTGCAACGGTAAACTGGCTTGACGTAACAAGCCTAATTTATGTTTAACCAAGGCATGCTGTACTTCAATGATAGCCATTAATTAACTACTCCAATTACGCTTATTCTAAAATGCCAAAATCATACACACAGTTACCACTGTGCAGTTGTGCAATAAGTTGGCCATTGCGTGGCAAGGTCTCCACCGTCAAGGCGAGGTCGTAATATACCTGCCGTGACACGCTAGCCCACAGATTATCACGGACGCGTACTTCTGGGATCTGATCAGGTTTGCTCATATCAACCCGTAGCTGATCTACGCTGGTTAATGACAACTGATCACCTAGGTTGGTAGTCAACTGCCAAATGCCCGTTGCCAGCCGTTCGCTGCTAACGATAACAAAGGGTAATTTTTCTACCTGAATGGTTAACTGCTCTACCGGCGTAACCAAACAATACTGGCCATCGCGATAAGCCAACAAACGGCTAAACAACTGCACTAGCTTGGGCCGAGTAAACACACTGCCCTCGTGCCACCAACTGCCGTCGGCTTGAATGCTGATATCGATACTAGCTTGCCGTACCGGTTGCCAAGTATGAAGCGGATAGTCGGGCATTGATTCAGCGGTGCCAATGAGGCTTTTAAGGTCCATGGGGATTAGCTCGTTGCGCTATTATCGTTACTGACGTCATTACCAGTATCTTCGTTATCAGTCGATTTGCTAGGCAACTTGCTTTCATGGTGATTGGCTTGCTGACCATGCCCTGTTTGGCCACGGTTACCCATGCGCATACCAATTTGCAGTAAGAATTCAAAAAAGGCTTCTTGGTCTTCAATGTAATTACGAAAATAATCAGATTGGTGCAGGGCTAAAGCGCCATGCACCAGTGCCCACGATGCAGACAGGTGGAAATAGGCTGGCACAGGCTCCAATTTGCCGGTGTCTATACGTTTGGTGACCAGTTGCGCTAGGATCTCCATGTTTTCTGAACGTACGTCATGGATGGTTTTAATCGCTTCTTCATACTGGCCGTCCTTAACAATTTTTTCTTCTAGACGCCCAAACAAGATAGCTTGCTCAGGATCGCCCATACGAAAACCAAAGTAGCTACGCCAGATTGATTCTGGGTCGGTAAAGTCTTCGGTTTCCAGTAGACTCTTTAGATCTTGTTCATATTTACCTAGCAAACGCAGGTAGATATCGGACTTGGATTTGAAATGTTTGTAGATGGTACCTTTGCCAATACCAACGCTATCGGCAATCACTTCTACCGTAATTTTGTCTTCTCCATGTGTTTTGAACAGGGCTAAAGACGATTCCAGTATTTCTTCTTCTCGACGTTTAAATTCACGCACCTTGCGGCTTTCTTTTTCGCGTGGAAAATATTCTGGAATTTTTGGTTTTGCTGCGATACCCCAGTTCATGAGAATCCAATCCATTTTGTGACTATTGAAAGACAATTATTCACAAAATAACCAAAGGTACAAGTAAATTATTTTTTCGACTCTGCTAGAGAGAATAGTCTATGGAAGTTATCACTAGTCACACTAGCCAACTTTTCCAGACTAATGCCCTTGATATCAGCAACTAGCTGTGCCACAAGCGATACGTAAAGCGGTTCATTCTGCTTACCGCGGTGTGGCACCGGCGCTAAATATGGCGCATCTGTTTCTACTAGTATTCTATCTAAAGGCAAGTGCCTAATGACGTCGCGTAAGGTATCGGCATTACGAAAAGTAGCGATACCAGAAATAGAAATATAAAAGCCTAGGTCCAAACAAGCATCAGCCATGGCTTGATCTTCGGTAAAACAATGAATGATGCCGCCCAGATCCAAATTGGCATTAGCACGCAACAGGTCTACCGTGTCCTGACGCGCAGCGCGGCTGTGCACTATCAACGGTTTTTTAACTTGGTCACCGATACGCATATGCGCTAAAAAAGCGTCTAACTGCAGGTCTTTGGTGTCTGGTGCATAGTGATAATCGAAACCCGTTTCACCAACCGCAATCACCTTATCAAGGGCTGCCTGTTGAGCTAACAGACCCCAATCCGTATCCGCCTTCACCCCTAACGGATGCACGCCAGCAGAAGCATGAATAAAGTCATAGTCCTGCACCTGCGCCAACATGTTGGGAAACTGTTGCGTACTCACGCCAATGCACAGCATTTCTGTCACGCCAGCAGCATGGGTGGTAGTAATGAGTTCGTCTAGGCCACCGGCATAGTGGCTAACATCTAGTTTATCTAGATGGCAATGTGAATCAATCAGCATAGTCAGTAAAAACGTTTCCTAGAGTGGCAATTAAATCAGTTGATACCAACGGTACAGCAACTGTTCTAACATCAATTGTTGGTTGATATTACGGCGTTGATTTAGGCTATTAAGCGCTTGCAACACTTCATCGTAAAGGGCAAATATAGTTGGCATATCAGTCTTACGGGCAACCGCTTGTAATAGCTTTACCACGTCTTGGTTTAATACCGTGTTAGGGTCTTGCGTTTGCTTCAGCTTGATTAAATCTTGCAACCACTGCAGCCACCAGTCCAACACCTGTTTGACGGGTGCTTTTACCCAAGTCTCTGCAACCTGCGCAACGCTGGTTTGGTTACGCAACAGCGCGGTTAAGTCTACTAGGGTTTGATGACGCAATGCCGGCGCTGCTTGCTGTAGATAGCGTAGCGCTAATAGCGGTGCACCGTGAGCCATGTGCATTACCTGTGACAGGTCAGTATCACTGGCGTCTGGTTGCTGGGCAGCCAACCAAGTAGTGCCTTGCTCAAGTTCTGGGGGCAGCACATCCTGCCCTTGGCAACGGCTACGTACCGTGGCTAACAAAGGCTTGGGCCAATGGTGCAATAATAAGAAGTAAGTATCTCTGCCCGGCTCCTCAAGATTTTTAAGCAAGGCATTGGCCGCATTAACATTAAGCTCATTGGCGGGCTCAATGAGCACCACCTTGGCACCACCTTGTTGCGCCGTTGCTGCCAACCAAGGTTGTAACTTTCGCACGGAGTCGACAAGGATTGCCTTGCCTTCGTCTTCGGGTTCTAGGCGTTTTATATCTGGATGGCTACCTGCCAAACGTAAAAGACAGCTTTTGCACTGTCCACAGGCATGGCCATGCTGTGGTGTTTGGCAGATCAACCGAGCCAACAAGGCTTCGGCCAATTGGCGCTTACCAAGGCCAGGTAATCCGCCTAGTACCATACCGTGAGGCAAACGCTGCTGTGCCAGCATTTGTTGCAGGCGTGCCCAGTTGGGGTCTAGCCAAGTAGGTAGATCTAAGGCTGTACTTGTCATGCTATACCTGTTCCGCCAACAGGCCCACTAAGGCTTGCTGTAACTGCCGTTCAACACCGGCTATATCTTGACTGGCATCAAGCACACGAAAACGCGCTGGCTCGGCTTTGGCGCGGCACAAATAGCCTTGACGTACGGCCTCGAAGAAAGACATGGCTTCGGACTCAATACGGTCTAGCGCGGCACGTTGACGTGCCCTACCCATGCCCACTTCAATATCTAGGTCTAGTAGAATTGTCATATCTGGATTGGTATCGCCGTGTACCCAGCTGGCCAAGTTATCTATAAATTCCAAAGGTAGCTCACGGCCATAACCTTGATAGGCGTAGCTGGCATCGGTAAAACGATCGCACAATACCCATTTGCCTGCCGCCAAGGCTGGCTGTATGACCTGCGCAACATGTTGGCGACGGGCCGCGAATATCATTAATAGTTCAGCGTATGGGTCAATATTTTCGTCATGATGACTAAGCAATAATTGGCGCAACTGTTCGGACAAATGGGTACCACCAGGCTCCCGAGTAGAAACTAGGTCAATACCTTGGCCTTGCAAAAATTCTTCAATAAAGGCTACGCTAGTAGACTTACCTGCGCCTTCGCCACCTTCGATCGAGATAAAACGCCCTTTGTTCACAAACTGCTTCCCTTACTTATTTGCTTGGAAAAAACGACATTATACGCCAATTATAGTGCCACAGACTGAGTATTTACTGTTTAAGCTGATATTGGCGCACATAGGCTTGATGCTGCCCTAAGGTAGCCGAAAAAGCACTACTGCCATCACCACGGGCGACAAAGTACAGGGCATCCCCCGATGCGGGGTGCAATGCTGCACGAATGGAATCAAGGCCCGGCAAAGCAATAGGTGTAGGCGGTAAACCACGAATCACATAAGTATTGTATGGCGTGGCTTCACGCAAGTGCTGGCGTGTAATATTGCCATCAAACTGGTCGCCAATGCCATAAATAACGGTTGGGTCTGTTTGCAATTTCATGCCCTTTTGTAAACGCCTAACAAAAACACCGGAAATTTTGTCACGCTCACTGGCTAAACCCGTTTCCTTTTCAATAATAGACGCCATTATCAAGGCCTCATAGGGCGATTGATAAGGGAGATTGTCGGCTCTTTGCGACCATTCTTGTGCCAGTATTTGCGTCTGACGCTGCCATGCCTGTACCACAACCTGGGTTGGCGTTTGGCTACGGGTAAACACATAGGTAGACGGAAACAGTAACCCCTCTGCCGCTGCAAAGTTAGACGCCTTACCCCAAACAGAAAAATTAGGCGCAGCCTGATCTTGCATCACCGGGTGCTGCATAAGAATGTCAATAAACTGCGCGTAGGTATAGCCTTCAGGGACAGTTACACTATAGCTTTGTACGTCACCGGCAACCAATTTAGCGAGAATGCTCGGGGCTGTGACCTGTCCAGTGAAGGCATATTCACCGGCCTTGATTTGTTCATCATAGCCATAAAAACGGCTGTAATAACGCAGAGCC
>DPHB01000055.1:26354-31458 GCA_003521845.1 Oceanospirillaceae bacterium
CTGTAATAACGCAGAGCCAAGGCATTTGGGGCAACACCAATGCTTTCCAGCTGCAGGGATATACCCGCCATACCAGCGCCTGGCTTGATAGTGAGGTGTTTTACTTCGCTAAGGACTTGCGGCTCAAACAACCATTCTTGTACCTGTCGCCACGCGCCGTAACCAAGACTCAGTGTCACTAAAAGCAGTAAGGTAAAGCCCCATATAAATGATTTTTTTAACATACAAATGGCTCTGTAGCAGCCTGCAAATGCGCTGATAAGGCAAGTTGAATCTGGCGGCAGTTAACGGAGATAGGCAAAGTTTTATGGCCTATCGCTACCACCGGCCACACTGCATTTAAGCTATTGGTAAGCATCACTCCGTCGCTGTTATAAACGAAGTCTAAGGTAATGGCTTGTTGCTTTACCCGTATATTCAGGTGCTTGGCAATATACTTTATTTGCTCCGCCATAATGCCATCAATGCCGGCGGTGTCATTGATTGGGGTGTAGAGTATGCCGTGTTTTTCCACAAACAGGTTACTCATGACACCAGATTGCACATTACCCGCTTGATTGAGCATCAAGCCCTCGTGATAACTGTCATCGCACCACTCTTGGCGCGCTAGTACTTGGTCGAGCCGGTTAAGGTGTTTTAGGCCGGCTAGTGCTGAATTGGCGCCCCAGGCATGTTGGCAAACATATACGCTGGCCCCCTCTTGGGCGATATGATCGCGGCCTGTTGGCCAAGCAGATATTTGCACCAAACGATTGAGCTGAGGTTGTTCGGGAGGCAAATAGCCACGCCCTCCAACCCCACGAGTAACGGTAATTTTTAACACGCCACGGGGTTGCTTAGTCCTGGCCCAGTCACTTAAAGCACCTTTAATATCGTGACTGAGTTGGGTATATAGTTCGGCAAGGTCACCGGTAAAGCCAAGCTTTACCAGACCTAGGCGCAGGCGTTGCCAGTGTGCTTGCCATAGTTGAGGCTGTGCTTTATCACCTAAGGCAATGGTTTCAAACACCCCATCCCCATAGGCCAAACCACGGTCCCCTATGGGTAAGTCTGTTGCTTGCTGGCCATTCAGGTACGAGATCATGGTGGTCTGCCTAGATACGGCTAAAGATAAGCGTGCCGTTAGTACCACCAAAACCAAAGGAGTTGCTCATGGTGGCATCAATTTTGGCTGCTTGGGCTGTATGAGCTACGTAGTTTAGATCACAACCTGGTGACGGATTATCCAAATTAATGGTTGGCGGTGCCACTTGATCGCGAATAGCGAGAATACTAAATACCGCTTCTACGGCACCGGCGGCACCCAATAGGTGCCCAATCATGGATTTAGTAGAACTCATACGCACCTGATCAGCGCCGCTGCCTAAGACCAGCTTGGCAGCATTGGATTCCGCTATGTCACCAGCAGGTGTGGAGGTACCGTGAGCATTGATGTACTGAATTTGATCACCGTTAAGGCCAGCGTCTCGCATTGCATTGCGCATGGACGCGGCGGCACCACGACCATCTTCTGGCGGCGATGTCATATGGAATGCATCACCACTCATACCAAAACCAGATAGCTCGGCATAGATGCGAGCACCACGGGCCTTGGCAGTTTCGTATTCTTCTAGGACGAGTACGCCGGCGCCGTCACCCAATACAAAGCCATCACGATCACGATCCCAAGGGCGGCTTGCGGCTTGCGGGTTGT
This sequence comes from Oceanospirillaceae bacterium, assembly GCA_003521845.1. Taxonomy (GTDB): domain Bacteria; phylum Pseudomonadota; class Gammaproteobacteria; order Pseudomonadales; family Balneatricaceae; genus Njordibacter. The sequence continues at coordinate 28,048 of DPHB01000055.1, forward strand.
CGTTGCGTGTTGATAAAGCCCTTGCGGCACCAAAGCCCCCTAACCCTAAAGGCGTTGTGGCCATTTCTGCACCACCACACACCATCGCATCGGCATCACCGTAGGCAATCATGCGGGCCGAAGCGCCAATATTGTGCGTGCCGGTAGTACAAGCAGTAGTAATGGCAATGTTGGGGCCCTGCATACCGTACATGATAGACAAGTTGCCAGAAATCATATTGATGATACTGCCTGGCACAAAAAATGGTGATATACGACGCGGGCCACTGTTATTGAGTGAGTCGTGGGTTTTTTCGATTAATGGCAAGCCACCGATGCCAGAGCCAATGGCCACACCGATACGTTGCGCGTTTGCTTCGGTGACTTCTAAGCCAGCATCTTGAATAGCTTGAATACCAGCAGCCATGCCGTATTGGATAAACAAATCCATTTTACGGCCATCTTTTGGCGGCATATATGGGCTTAAATCAAAGTCTTTTACGCTGCTAGAAAATCGGGTACCAAAAGCTTGCGTATCAAAGTCTGTTATCTCTGCTGCGCCACTAACGCCAGCGAGGATGTTTTGCCATGTATCAGCAACGTTATTACCCACGGGAGTTAACAAACCCATGCCAGTAACCACTACACGTCTACGACTCATTTACAGCTCCTTTAGCAACCTATAGACAACAACTCAATACAATTAGCCCATTTTAGCCGCTAGACCAAAATTTGCCAAACCTACTTTTGGTTTTAGGCAAACGCTTGTTTTAAAACCAGAAAAGCCGTATCTAATAGGATCAGATACGGCTTTTCTGAAGGCAGTACAAGGTACCGACTTTAACCCAACCTTACTGGTTGGCGTTAACGTAGTCGATAGCAGTCTGTACAGTAGAGATCTTCTCAGCTTCTTCGTCTGGAATCTCAGTTTCAAATTCTTCTTCTAGGGCCATTACTAGCTCAACTGTGTCTAGCGAGTCAGCGCCTAGGTCATCAACGAAAGAGGCTGCGTTGGTAACTTCGTCTTCTTTAACACCCAGTTGTTCTGCAACAATTTTCTTTACGCGTTCTTCAATAGTACTCATAGTCGTTCCTAATTGGTTTTTTTGTGTCGCCATCGCCGTCAATAATGCGTGGACTGACCTCAAAACGGCAGCCAGTTTGGGTGGCTTTTAAGCTATTTTGCAACTCTTACGAAGAGTGAGGCCATTATCAACAAATTGACGAAAATTTCAACCTTTAACACTAACTAAACAGAATTAATTGACTTAAATCGTGCCCTTTTGAGGCAGCGACTTAACCCATATACATGCCACCATTCACATGAATGGTTTCGCCGGTAATGTAACTACCAGAGTCACTCACCAAAAAACCCACCAACGACGCAATGTCTTCTGGTGTGCCTAAGCGTTGCAAGGGTATTTGCGTGCGCAGTGCATCTTTTTGCTCTTCGCCCAAAGCATCGGTCATATCCGTTGCAATGAAGCCAGGAGCGATAGAATTTACCGTAATATTACGAGAGGCAACCTCACGGGCCATAGACCGACTAAAGCCTTCTACGCCAGCCTTGGTTGCTGCATAGTTAGTCTGCCCCATATTACCCATGGACCCAACTACAGAGCTTATGTTTACGACACGACCCCAGCGCGCCTTGGTCATGCCACGCAGGCAACCCTTGGCAAGGCGAAACATGGAGCTAAGGTTAGTATTGACAACCGCATCCCACTCGTCCTCTTTCATACGCATAAGTAGGTTATCTTTAGTAATACCGGCATTGTTAATAAGCACGGTGGGCGCACCAAATTCAGCAACCAGCTGCTTCAGTACGGTTTCTACTGACTCACTGTCAGCAACGTTCAAGATCATACCCTTGCCGCCGTTACCCGCTGCGCCTAAATAGTCACTAATTGCCGCTGCACCTGATGCGGATGTGGCAGTACCAACCACCACGGCACCTTGACTTGCTAATTGCAGGGCAATCGCTTTACCAATACCGCGCGTGGCGCCAGTAACTAGAGCAACTTTACCTTCAATATTCAGCATCATCTCTTCCTCTAAATGTCCAGGGCAGATTGCACACTGGCACTATCATTGATGGCGGCCCCGGCGACAGCTTTATTAATACGCTTAGTCAGGCCGGTCAGCACTTTACCTGGCCCACATTCTAGCATAAGTTCTACGCCTTGTTGGGCCATATTCTCAACACAACCTGTCCAGCGCACTGGTTGATACAATTGCGCTACTAGGTTAGCTACCAAGTCTTCTGTATTTTGCGGCGCTTGAGCGTTGACGTTTTGAATTACCGGAATATTTGGCATACTCACTTCAATACTAGCTAGTTGTACAGCAAGCTGCTGCGCAGCTGGTTTCATTAGCTCACAATGGGATGGCACACTCACCGGCAAAGGCAAGGCACGCTTGGCACCGGCTTCTTTACAAGCAAGCATAGCGCGTTCTACTGCGGCTACCTGACCGGCAATGACTACCTGACCTGGGGAGTTATAGTTTACCGGTGCAACCACTTCGCCTTGAGCAGAAGCTTTGCAAGCAGCGGCAATCTCTTCATCACCCAGACCAATTATTGCCGCCATAGCACCGGTACCCGCAGGCACTGCAGCTTGCATAAACTCACCACGCGCCTTAACCAAGGCTACCGCATCAGCAAAAGCGATGGCGCCCGCACACACAAGCGCAGAATATTCGCCCAAACTATGGCCTGCCATATAGGCTGGCTGCTGACCACCGCGCTGGCACCACAAACGCCACAAGGCGACACTAGCTGTTAACAATGCGGGCTGCGTGATGTGCGTTTGATTTAACTGACCTTGATCGTCATTTTGTACTAGATCCCAGAGGTCGTAACCCAATACAATACTGGCTTCGGCAAAGGTATCGATCACAATCGATTCAGCGGCCAAATCCGCTAGCATTGCCACGGCTTGAGAACCCTGACCAGGAAAAACAAAGGCGAGTGTAGAAGTCATAGATAAAGTCTCTTTATTAGCTACTAATTTTATTCAGTTATGGCGTCTGCCACATGTTCAGTAAACTGCTTCTCTAAGTATTGCACAGCTGAGGTAATGGCCGCCACTAGAGCCGTGGTATCTGCATAACTGTGTGATTTGACCACCAGGCTTTGCAAGCCTAGCAAAAATGCACCATTAAGCTTGCGTGGGTCTAGCCTTGATTCCAATGGTTGCAGGCATTTTGCTTGCCACTCAACGCTCGCATCACCTTGCTGCTGGACATGAGATTGGAACACAGTAGCCAACATGTGACTTACACCTTCAGCTGACTTGATCAATACATTACCGGCATAACCATCACATACCAAGACATTAACTTTGCCTTTAAACACATCCTGCGGCTCTATATAGCCATAGTAGGAAACACCATCGTTGGCAGATAGCAGGTCATGGGCAATTTGCACTT
>DPHB01000055.1:31602-48326 GCA_003521845.1 Oceanospirillaceae bacterium
GGTCATGGGCAATTTGCACTTCTGGCTGCCCCTTGCCGGCTTCGGCAGCTATGTTCAGCAAGCCAACTTGTACCGGGATATTAGGCTGCATAGCCTGCTCTAAGGCCTGCCCAGAAACTGCATATTGCAACAACTGCTCAGCACTAGGCGACAGGTTGGCCCCCATATCGACCACCAAACACGGCGCACCAGTAGTGGGAATATGACTGGCAAAGGCTGGGCGATCGAAACCAGGTAGCGTATCGAGTAGTTGTCGACTCAAGGCCATTAAAGCTGCAGAATTACCACAAGAAACACAAGCATCAGCCAAACCATCGGCCACACGTTGCAAGGCAATATACATAGAGGAGTCTTGCTTTTGGCGCAGGGCCACAAGCATATCATCGGCAAGCTCAACGACATCGTCAGCGCCAATAATAGAAATGCGAGCTAGCAGGTGTTGCTGGTCTGCTGGCACCTGGGCCAACATACCTTGAAGCTGATTGGCGGGACCAATCCACTGCAAACGAAGTCGCGGAAACGAATCGAGGCAGACTAGGGCTGCCTCGAGACTGGGTTGGGGACCTAGGTCCCCGCCCATGGCGTCAAGCGCCAGGGTATAGCTTTTCGACAAACTTATTCAGCGTCTTTGTTTACAACCTGACGACCTTTGTAGAAACCATCAGCAGTCACGTGGTGACGAAGATGAGTTTCGCCAGTAGTAGAATCTACGGACAAGGTAGCGCTGGTCAAAGCATCGTGAGAACGACGCATGTTACGCTTGGAACGGGTGACCTTATTCTTCTGTACAGCCATGGCTGATTACTCCTAAAATGGAATTACGTTAACTAATCTTTTTGCAACAAACTGGCAAGTACCCCAAAAGGGTTGTCCTTTTGCTGCTCAGCCCCAGCGTCACCGTATTGGGTTTCGACTTCACAGTCGACGTGATACGGCACGATGGGCAAACTCAATATCAATTCTTGGTCTAGAAGTTCGCGTAAATTGAGCTGGCCATCTTCAACAATCCAAGCTTCACGCTCGGCCGGAAGCTTCTCAGCTTGCGATTCATCTAATACCACTGTCACGTCTAAGTCGACACGCAAATCATGCGGAGCGACCTGCAAACAACGTTGACAGATAATTTCTACACCTTTGGCTTCGACCAATCCAGTGACGGTTGGACGACGACGCTCATCTCGCTGAAACTGCAAAGTAACTTCTACGTTACCCTGGTCAGATTCTAAGTAAGTAAGCAGGCCTTTTAGCTCCGCCACCTGGATACTTCCCTTGATAAATTGCTCTGCATCGCAGACTTTGCGAGTATCAAGGTTTCGGGCTATAGGTATATCAAACATGGCGCGATATAATAGGGAGGAAGACCTTCTTTGTCAAAGAAAAACACACCTATAACCGAAAAAACAGGCAATTAATCCGAGTTTTTTGCATAATACCCCAACTAAACTATTATTAGCGGCTTTTTTGCCCTGGTGACACCATGTCCACAGCCATTATTTTAGCATCAACCAGCCCCTATCGTCGCGCTTTATTAGCACAATTACAGGTACCATTTAGCTGTGCCAACCCAAACGTGGACGAAGCCTTAAAAACCCATGAAACAGCGCGTCAAGCCGCCCTTAGGTTAGCGCAATTAAAAGCCCAAGCTATTGCCCACCACCACCCCCTGAGCGTGGTAATTGGTAGCGACCAGCTAGCTAGCTGCAACGGTCAAATTTTGGGCAAACCGGGCACCCATGCCAAGGCTTTAGAACAACTGCAGCTTATGGCCGGTAACACGGTGACCTTTCATACAGGTTTATGCGTAATCCAAGGCCAACACCAACAGGCCATAGTAGAAGACTTTAAGGTACATATGCGCCAGCTAACTGAGCAGCAAATTGATTGCTACCTACACCGTGAACAACCCTACGATTGCGCTGGGTCTTTCAAAGTTGAAGGTTTGGGTATCAGTTTATTCGAAAGCCTTGAAGGCAAGGACCCGAATACCCTTATTGGACTGCCATTAATATCATTGACTAGCATTTTAAATGCTTTAGGTTGCGGACCCTTGCAAAGCGACCCGCAACACAACTAGCTATCATTGCAGTAAAAGCTCCCTGTCATTGCGAGCGCAGCGAAGCAATCTCCTTCAATTTGCCGCCATCCCGCTATCGGTTGCCACGTCGCTACGCTGAGCCTGTGCCGAGAACGTAGCGAGTGCTCTGGGTACCTGGCAATGATAGTGTTTGCGCACATTTCCGTGACCAGCTATTAGCGCAGGCTTGGCGTTTGCAACCAAGTTTGCAAACGCACACTGGCTTGCGCCCCCATTTCATCCATCAACTCTTGTAAGGGGGTTTGATGAGGACGGTATAGCTCAATTTCGGTAATACCAATTTGCTCTCGAGCAACTGTGTAGATACTGCCTAGGCCGTCCACAAGGCCCATTTCAAGGGCTTTCTCCCCATTCCATACTGCACCACTAAAAACATCAGCACCACCCTGTAAGCGCTCGCCACGGCCTGCTTTGACCACATCGACAAACTGTTCGTGCACTTCGCCCAACAAACGCTCAAAGTCTTGACGCTGGCTAGGCTTTTCCGCCTGAAACGGATCCAAGAAATCCTTATTGTTACCCGCCGTATAAGAACGTCTTTCAACACCCAGATTTTGCATTAGTTGGGTAAAGCCAAACCCACTCCCAATAACACCAATAGAACCCACCATACTGGCTTTATCGGCATAAATGTAATCCGCCGCAGCCGCTATATAATAAGCACCAGAAGCACCGACATCACTTATCACTGCATACACAGGCTTGTTGGGATAGCTAGACTGCAAACGATTCAACTCGTCGTACACAATGCCCGCTTGCACCGGACTACCACCAGGGCTATTGATATCCAAAATTACGGCTTTAGCGGCGTCTTCTTCAAAGGCCGTGACAAGGCTAGCAACAATTTGATCACTACTTGCCGGCGCACCACTCATAATGGGGCCATACACCTCCACCACTGCAATATGCTCCTGCTGGCTTAATGTTTGCTCATCAACCCCATACCAAGCACCAAACAACAAACTGAACAAGAACACAAAGGTAAGGCTCTTAAATAATATACCCCAGCGGCGGCTGCGCACCTGCTCCTGCTGAATATCCTTAACTAGGGTGCTCACCAAACGCCACTCCTTGCTGCTTTCTATGCTCTGCCCGTCAGGGCTTGCCTGGGCGCTTACCGATTCAGCCTGAGACATGTCGGCACCGCCTGCCGCAGATCCTTTATTGTCCAATTGTTGCCACTGATTTTCGCTCATGTAAGTGTGTCCGTAATGATTATAAACTGCTTTGTATATTTTCCAATTATGAGGCCAAAGATACGAAATATCATCCCTCTTTGGCAATAATACCGTACAATAATATCAGCACCAGAGATAAGGCACCCCATTCAAGGATAAGAGACAAGGAACCAATATGGACACCGTAGACGCGCTAATTTCCCCCCAAGGTAGCTTGGACATTCTCACCATTGAAGAAGTTGAGTTACTACAACAATCCACCGACAGCGGCCTATATGACCTGTTTAGGCAATGTTGTTTAGCGGTTCTCAACTGCGGCAACGACGAGGATGATATCGCCGAGCTTTTGGCACGCAACGAACCCTTTAAAGTAAGCATTGTGCGCCAACCCCGTGGCGCCCTCTTACAGCTCTATAACGCGCCTACCAGCGCCTTCGTAAACGGCGATATCATTCTAGGCATTAAAGAAAACCTATTTGCCGTACTGCGGGATATTGTTTACATCCATAACCACCTGTTTCAAGCGGACGAAAACAAAGTCCTAAGCGGCACGGAAATTACCAACTTAGTTTTTCAAATTTTACGCCACGCACAAGCACTGGCACCACGTCGTGCACCCAAAATTGCGGTTTGCTGGGGTGGCCACTCAATTACCGAATATGAATATAAATACACCAAACAAGTAGGTTACGAACTTGGCTTACGTGGCCATGACATCTGCACTGGCTGTGGCCCAGGCGCCATGAAAGGCCCAATGAAGGGCGCACATATTGCCCATGCTAAACAACGCTGCCAAGACTTCCGTTACATAGGCATAACCGAACCCGGCATCATTGCCGCAGAATCACCTAACCCAATGGTTAATGAATTGATCATCATGCCGGATATCGAAAAACGCCTTGAGGCTTTCGTACGCCTTGGTCACGCGTTTATTGTATTTCCTGGAGGTGTTGGTACCGCAGAAGAAATTCTATACCTTCTAGGCATCCTCCTGCACCCTGACAATACTCACATCAAAATGCCATTGATCTTTACGGGACCAAAAAACAGTGCCGAATATTTTGAGCAGATTGATGCATTTATTGGTGCAACTCTAGGTAGCGAAGCTCAAAACCTTTACGAAATCGTTGTTGACGACGCCGCTAGCGTCGCTGCAAAAGTTTTCACAGCAACACAGCAAGTATCGGAACAACGCCAAAGCCTAGGCGACGCCTTCCACTTCAACTGGCACCTGCACATAGACGAAGACCTACAACAGCCTTTCGTACCCACACACGAAAATATGGCTGCCCTGCCGCTAAATAAAGGTCAAGACGCCAATAAGATGGCGGCCAACCTACGTAAAGCCATGAGCGGCATCGTTGCTGGTAACGTTAAACAATTTGGTTTAGAACAAGTACGCCAACACGGCCCTTATTGCCTAAAGGCCGATGCTGAGTTAATGAGAAAATTAGACAGGCTACTGCAGAGCTTTGTGGACCAACAGCGTATGAAGCTACCAAGTGCAAAGCAGTACGTACCTTGTTATACGGTGAAGTGAACAATAGGGTCAGGCCTCAGGCCAAACCCTAAATGCGCATTCATCAAGCAATTGTTTGAGACTGATGCAATTCCGCCAATTGCTGAGCGTTAAGCTGCAGCCAATCTTGTAACACCTGTTCCGTATGCTCTCCTAACATGGGAGCACCCTTGGTGTACTGAATAGGGGTTGCTGATAGTTTGATGGGATTGGCCACGCTAGCCGCTAGTCCTAAGCCTTTATGGGGCAAATCCAGTTGCATACCACGGGCCTGCACTTGCGCATCGGCAAATACCTGATCAAGGGTATTAATCGGCCCACACGGCACACCCACCTTGTTTAGCTCAGCCAACCACCATGCGGTTGTCTGCTGGCTCATAAAGGACTGTAACTGAGGCACCAATGCATCTCGATTGGCCACCCGTAAAGCATTGCTAGCATAGTCTTCGTGTGTACCTAGGGCCGCATTGCCGCCTACCTGACAAAAGCGCTGATATTGGCTGTCGTTACCGACGGCAATAATCATATGGCTATCAGCCGTAGCAAACACCTGGTAAGGCACAATATTGGGGTGCGCATTACCTAGGCGCTTGGGGTTTTCCCCAGTGGCAAGGTAATTCATGGCCTGATTGGCCAAGGTGGCAACTTGTACGTCTAGCAAGGCCAAATCAATATGCTGACCTTGGCCGCTACGTAGTTGATGGATAAGCGCAGCTTGAATAGCATTGCTGGCATAAAGACCGGTCATAACATCAGCTAGCGCCACCCCTACCTTCATAGGTTCGCCGTCAGCGGCACCGGTGATGCTCATTAAACCACCGGTGGCTTGAATCATAAAATCATAACCGGCACGATCTTTATCCGGGCCGGTTTGGCCAAAACCGGTGATGGAGCAATAGATTAGCTTCGGATTAAGAGCACTAAGGCTAGCAAAATCCAAGCCGTATTTGGCTAGGCCACCGACCTTGAAGTTTTCAATGACCACATCGGCTTCCGCTGCCAAACGCTTTATCAAGGCCTGCCCAGCAGGCAACGCCATATCAATGCAGATAGAACGTTTACCACGGTTAGCTGACTGAAAGTAGGCCGATTCTCTAGTCGCATCATCACCGCCGTCTTTGACCGGCATATAAGGCGGTGCCCAAGCACGGGTGTCATCGCCCTTGCCGGGGCGCTCAACCTTGATGACATCGGCACCCAAATCAGCCAACATCTGACCTGCCCAAGGGCCAGCTAGAATACGACTAAGATCGAGTACTTTGATACCTTCAAGGGGTAGTTGCATGCTCATGAGTTCTAGTTCCAAGACGTCATTGCGAGCCTAGCGAAGCAATCTCTAAATGGCAGTACTTTGTCTGGTAGAGATTGCCACGGCGCTAGGCGCCTCGCTATGACCTATTATTAACAAAAAGCCTGAATACCCGTTTGAGCACGACCTAGAATCAAGGCGTGAACGTCATGCGTACCTTCGTAGGTGTTTACCGCTTCTAGGTTCATAACATGACGGATAACACCGAACTCGTCGCTGATACCGTTGCCACCGTGCATATCACGAGACTGGCGTGCCACATCCAAAGCCTTGCCACAGTTGTTACGCTTAAGCAAAGAAATCAATTCTACTGGGCAATTATCGGCATCCATCAAACGCCCCATTTGCAAGCAACCCTGTAGGCCTAGGGAAATTTCAGTTTGCATATCGGCAAGCTTCTTCTGGATAAGCTGAGTAGCCGCTAGAGGACGACCAAATTGTGTACGGTCTAATGTGTATTGACGCGCTGCATGCCAGCAGAATTCTGCCGCACCCATAGCACCCCAAGCAATACCGTAACGCGCCTTGTTCAAGCAACCAAATGGACCGGCAAGGCCTTTGGCATTAGGCAGCATGTTTTCGGCTGGTACAAACACATTGTCCATAACGATTTCACCCGTGGTGGATGCACGCAAAGAAAACTTGCCTTCTATCTTAGGTGTGGTTAAACCTTCCATACCGCGCTCCAAAACAAAACCACGGATTACACCGTCAAGCTTGGCCCAAACCACCATGACATCAGCGATTGGCGAGTTGGTGATCCACATCTTGGCACCCGTCAAACGGTAACCACCGTCAACAGGGTCGGCACGAGTGATCATGCTCGCTGGGTCAGAACCAGAACCTGGCTCGGTCAAACCAAAGCAACCTACCCACTCGCCTGAAGCTAGCTTAGGCAAGTATTTCATGCGTTGCTCTTCGTTGCCGTAAGCATAGATAGGATGCATTACTAGGGACGACTGTACGCTCATGGCCGAGCGGTAGCCGCTGTCTACACGCTCTACTTCACGTGCTACAAGTCCATAGCAAACATAGTTTACACCGGCGCAACCGTACTTTTCTGGAATGGTGGCACCCAACATGCCTAGCTCACCCAATTCCGTCATGATTTCACGATCAAAGATTTCATGACGATTACCATTTTGCACACGACGCGCTAGGCCATCTTGGCAATAGTCGTGGGCAGCATCACGCACCATGCGTTCTTCATCAGTCAGCTGCTGGTCCAAAAAGAAAGGATCTTGCCAGGAGAATTCAGTGCGATTTGCCATCGTGTGGTGCCTCTATGTTAGAAAATTTGGTTAGCATTTTGAGGGTTGCAACATACAACCTTCTCAACCTAGATATAGATAGTATCGCCATTTATATAAAATGTCGACATTTTTGATAAACTAAATTTTTACCCACAACTAACACTATGGGTAATTACCATGGATGGTTGCAACATCAAACACACATGACAGTACCGGCTAATTGCCTGTTCAACAATCTGCGCCACCTGTTCTTTGCCAACGTTATCCGCGGTCACGGTAAAGTGTAAATTAACCGTTTTATACAACTGTGGCTCATTGTCTGTTGCCGGTTTGGTTGAGGTATAGGTAATGTCATTAGTCAAACTTTGCAGGCCTACAGCAGCCTCTTGTAGGCCCATAACCACATCCGTAGCGCTGCAACTCCCCAAAGCCGATAACAGCATTTCTGTTGGACACGGCGCTACATCGCTATTGGCATCAAGCTGTATACGGTGACCTTGCTCAGTAGTAGCCACAAATTCAAGGTTTTGTTGCCAATTTACTTTGATACTCATGTCAACGGGCGCTCCACCTCATAATGCCTGATAGCGTTTTTCGTGATACCGCCCCACCGGCTCGCGCCAACTCTTTGTTGGTGGGTAGCAAAGGCCTGTTGGTTAGTAAATTCCTCATACACATGGAAGCGATTAGCTTGCAGCTTATCTTGTTTAACGGTAAATACCACACAACCAGTCTCAGCACGACTGAGTTCGATGTGCTTAGGTAACTCCAGCAACACAGCAGGCAAACTAGACTCGGCCACGTCTATATAGCCTTGTAATACCACTTTTGTCATGTTGAATTCTCTAAGCCACTAAACAACAGAAATCATAGCAGTTGTAGTGAATTAGTCCTAGCGACATGTGCCTAGTATTGGTTACACTTGTCTATACATCTTAAAATAAGCCATTCGCCAGCATGAATACGAAAATCATCAGCCCTAACCAATTTATTACCATGCCGTGGAAAAACGGTTTGGGAAAGACCACTGAACTAATGGTTCAGCCAGCCGATGAACGGGATACAAATCAGGGCTTTTTGTGGCGTTTAAGCATTGCATCCGTGATTGAAAACGGTGGTTTTTCTGACTTTAATGGCTACCAACGCATCCTCACCTTGCTAGATGGCAAGGATATCACCCTATGCTATGACGGGCTTTCAGAGGATAAGCTAAGGAATCCTTTGCAAAAAGCCTGCTTTAGCGGCGATGTCAGTACCTCTGCTACCTTACACCAAGGTCCCATCAAGGATTTCAATGTCATCGCCCGCCGTGATGCCTGCTCAGCCAAGGTAAACAACTTCACTCATGCTCACGAGCAAACGTTAGAACTGAATGCTGACAAGTGTTTTGTTTATGCTCATAAAGCGTCGATCGCTATCCAGTTTGATGGTATGAAACGCATTGAATTGTCAGCAGGTCACTTGTTAATGGTTGATAATACTAAAGCTAGCAAGCTAATCATTTCAGCAGAGGCCGCTATAGTTGTACAAATCACATATAAATATTAGCTGCCATCAAAGCGTCTTACCATATTAGCCACTCGTAGCCCTAGGTATTTAGAGGTCGCCAAATCAATGTCGTGTACATGGCCATCAACGCTGTGGGCCACGGCACCAGCAAAAGCACCTAGACGATTTATCTCACCCGGTGTACTCTCATCCATGCTCACCCATAGCATACCGTGTTGATTGGCCAATACCTGCAAATACTGCAGGGTAATTAGCTGGTCGCCATTGATGTTATTACCGATGGTAAACCCGGCAGCTAGCTTGTCGACCCAGTTGCGCGTAAACCATTGTTCGCTAGATGCATCAATGAAGGCCTTAAATTGCGCCGTAACACCACCCATGTAGGTAGGTGAGCCAAATATAATGGCATCCATATCATCCAAACTAGCCATAATGCTTTGATTGCTATAACGCCCTGCGTCTATGTCCTCACTGGTAATGGCAATCTTAATACCTGCAACGCCGGCTACAGAATTAGCACCAGCAATAACGGCATCGGCCATTTGTTCTGTAGTACCGGTTACCGAGTGAAAAACTACGGCTACTTTTTTCATCTTGTTAAGTCTCTATCGTGTATTAGTCATCGATTGCACCTATGTTCTAACAACTAAATGTATGATACAAATGCTTTTATCACACATTTGAAAAAAAAATAATAAAAGGTTGCTCCTATGGCTCCTCCATTTTCTCAACAAGAGTACGCTGACCGTTTACAACGTGTGCGTACTTCCATGGCCAATAAAGGCTTTGATGCTCTAGTCATTGGCGACCCAGCCAATATCAACTGGCTCACTGGTTACGATGCTTGGTCCTTTTATACTCCCCAAATAATGGTTGTGGGATTAGACGTAGAACCCACTTGGTTAGGCCGAGAAATGGACGCTGGTGCAGCGGCCTTTACCACCTATCTGCCAGAAAATCAGCTTGTGCCTTTTCCAGAGCATTTGGTACAGCGTAATGATATGCACCCGGCCCAGTTTATGGCTGACTGGATGCGTAGCCAAGGTTTAGACGGTAAGCACATTGGCTATGAAGCGGATGTTTACTTTCTAACGCCCTTAGCAATGGATCATCTAAAACAAGGCTTGCCCAATAGCCAATGGCGCGATTGTGATTTACTGGTCAATTGGCAGAAGCTAGTAAAAAGTCCCGCCGAGATCAGCATGCTACAACAAGCCTCAATTATTGCCGGTAAATCCATGCAAACAGCCTACGCCGGTGTTCGCCCTGGTGTGCGCCAGTGTGATTTGATGGCCGACGTTGTGGCGGCTCAAATTCGTGGCACACCGGAGTTCGGCGGCGACACAACCGCCTTGCATCCACTGGTATTGGCTGGTGAAGCAGCATCTACTGCTCATCCCATGTGGACGGACACCTGTTTTGAAAAGGATCAAACTATCGCTTTTGAAATTGGTGGTTGTCGCAAACGTTATAACGCCGGTTTAGCTCGTACTGTGCACCTAGGCAAGCCGCCAGCAGCGCTGATCTCTACCGCCAAAGCCGTCGGCGAAGGCATGGATGCGGTTTTGAATGCCATGCGCTCAAGCGTAACCTGTAGCTCTGTACACGCGGCTTGGCAAGCAGTGCTAAATCAATATGGTCTAGAAAAGAAAAGCCGCATAGGCTATTCCATTGGTACGGGATATTCCCCGGATTGGGGCGAACACACTATTAGCTTTCGCCCAGAAGACAATACCTTGTTACCCGAAAATGCCGTAGTACATATAATCTTGGGGATGTGGATGGACGGCTGGGGTATGGAACTAAGTGAGACTATTCATGTGCGTAAAAACGATGCAATTTGCCTCACCCAGTTCCCACGTGATGCGCATGTAATTGATGTATAAATAATAATAGACCTTGCCACAAAGAACCCTATAAAGGTGCAATATGCATGATTTTAACCAGTCGCCCATGGAGAAAAATCTGTGGCAGTTTACTCGCTACCTAGCTCGACTTTGTCTCAAGTAATACCGCCACACCTTGCTCTAGATTTTCCACAATTTGCACCCAAGGCTGCATATTAATGCGTGAATAGGTATCCAAAGGTGTATGAAAATGCTGGTCAGTTCCGGCCAAAGATAAAACCCGCCTTTCACCATTGACCCAATTACGCGATTCCCCTGGCCACTCCTGAACGGGCTGCTTTGCATCACGTTGCACCACGCACGCATAGTCATGAGTAAATATACGCGACAGTTGGCCTATTGCTTGATCGTTTTGATTGCTACTCAGTACCATATAAGCATTGGCTACACCAACACAAGAACCTATGTGTAGCACCGGAACATGGGCTGATATTGCCAGCTGATCCTGGACTGCATCGGTACCTAAATGATGTAATTCGTGACCTGTGGTCATAACAATTTGCAAGCGGTATTTATCTTTCAGTCTACTAATCAGTTCCAGTACCACGGCAATACCCGCGCCCCGCTCAGCAGCGCATTGAAACCAACCCGATATGGGTGTAGTAATAATTAGCTCTGGTGGTAAATTCTTAGATGCCGAATAAGCGACCAGATTACTTGATTGGCCTTGAGTTATTTTTGCTTGCAAGCTGCCACTTAAATGACTAGCTGTGTTCGCCGAGTCAGCACCAACCAGAAGTACTGGCAAAGGGCATTGAAAATCCACGCCAACATTCAATGCATACAGCGCTTGATTAGCCGATTGCGTGGCAAAGATAGCAATGCTTGCATCTGCCTTTTCACTCACGAGCACATGTTGTTGTATTTGCTCAAGAGCTGCAAATTCACGCCAATCGTCTAGGGTGATAGGCTCTATAGGTACATCAGTGAAATCAAGATCTGCGCTACTGCTATAAAAAAGCGGAATTGCAGCAACGGGACCTTGCTCGCATTCTACCAACCAAGTAGCTTCGTAGCGTGGAAATTCATAGGCTATTTCCACAACCTCAAGACCTTGATCCTTAAGAACCCCCGATAACCAAGAGCACACAGACCTATCCGCATGGCTTCCCGTACGATGATGCTGGTACTGACTGTATTCACGAATGATTTGAAGGCTGTTCAAGGGGGCTATACCTACAGGTTGATATGGTTATCACTCTAGTTGGTTTTTAACTTACAGATCAACCTATGTCTGTGCTTGAGGCAACAATAAAACGGCATATCGCAAGAGCATTGCTTAATGCGCACCTTATGGACTGAAACGGCGAGTCTGTAACGAAAGGCATATTTGATTTTATTCTTGAGGTGAACCCAGAAGCCGCGGTCAGAGCCGATGACATAATCGCTGAAAAGGTAGAGTTGTTAATAGATCACCCTAGTCTGGGAGTTGTGAGAGGTGACCGCAAAGGTCGGTGTTTAGTCATCCCGGAAGTATCTATGAATGGATTCTATAAGATTACAGATGGTCTTGATGAGATCACCATCGTTTAAATTATGCACCAAAAACAAAAAACCGATGCATAGCACCGGCTTTTAGAGAGTGTACGATGCACACAAAGCTTACATACGTAAACCGCCATCTAGTTCGATCAAACGACCCGTAAAGTAGTCGTTTTCGATAATAAACAGCGCTGTATCAGCTACTTCCTGGGTGGTACCCAAGCGGCCCACTGGCGCCATTTTTTCAAGACGCTCAAGCATTTCAGGCTTCATGGATGCGGTCATCTCACTGGTGATTACACCAGGAGCGATACCGCCAGTACGAATACCGAACCGAGACAACTCACGCCCCCAAGTGGTCACCATTGAAGCTACACCAGCCTTTGTGGCCGAGTAGTTAGTCTGGCCCATATTACCAGCACGGGCGATGCTAGAGATATTGATGATGACTCCACCATTACCAAAGTTAGCCATTGCAGCGGCGGCTTCTCGGCCACACAAGAAGCTACCCGTAAGGTTAACATCCACTACCGACTGCCACTGGGACAAGCTCATCTTATCCAACAGCTGGCCGTCTTTATGCTTAATCAATAAACCATCGCGCAATAGGCCGGCATTGTTGATCAGACCATCTAAGCGACCAAAATCTTCACTGATTTGAGCAAATGCAGCTTCTACACTAGCTTCGTCTGCCACGTTACACGCATAACCACGACTGCCTTTACCACAGGTATCAGCAGCTGTTTGGGCGGCGGCCTGATCAAGGTCTAGTAGTGCTAGCTTGCCACCTTTGGCGGCGATAGCTTGCGCCATGGCCAAGCCTAAACCGCGTGCAGCGCCGGTAACAACAAAAACTTTATCTTGTACTTGCATAATGCCTTAACCCTTCTGGTAGTGCGTGAAGATGCTAGAGAAGTCCATGCGGCCATTACCTTCTTCACCGTGAGCGGCAAATAGCGCAGCGGCTTGCTTACCCATAGGTACCATAGACTCACCAGCATCGGCAGCGCCTAGTGCTAAGCCCAAATCCTTGTTCATCAGGTCAACCATAAAGCCGCCTTGGTAGTCGTTGCTAGACGGTACGCCTGCCATTACGCCTGGTACTGGATTATAGATTTCTAGAGTCCAGTTGCGGCCTGAGCTTTTCACCATAATGTCAGACAATACCTTCGGATCTAGGCCGTTATCGATACCTAGCTGTAGGGCTTCGGCGGTACCGGCCATCAATACACTCAGTAGCATGTTATTGCACATTTTAGCGATTTGACCAGCACCTGCTGCACCAGCGTGAAAGATGTTTTTGCCCATCGCCTCTAGGAATGGCTTAGCACGCTCAAAGCTTGCTGCTTCGCCGCCTACAATAAAACTTAAGGTACCGGCTGTAGCACCACTTACACCACCGGAAACAGGGGCGTCAACGAAAAGGATGTTGGCTGCTGCTGCGGCAGCGCCTACGGCCTGTGCTGTGGCAACATCGATAGTGCTAGAATCCACTACCAAGGTGCCGGCAGGCATTTGTGCCAACAAGCCTTCAGGCCCTGTGTACAATCCCGCTACGTGCTTACCAGCAGGCAACATGCTAACTACCACTTCGGCACCTTGTACGGCAGCTAAAGCGGAATCAGCAGTCTTGCCACCGGCTTGCTCAAAAGCCGCCAAGGCTTCTGGCATTAAATCAAATGCGGTGACGCTGTGGCCAGCTTTTACGAGGTTAGCCGCCATTGGGCCGCCCATGTTACCAAGGCCAATAAATGCAATATTTGTCATGTTAATTCTCCGTTATGTCGTCGTTGCGTACCCAAAGCACTCACTGTGCTCATGGGGCAGGCCCAGCGTAGCAATCTCTTCAAACTGGCACTTTGTCTGCTAGAGGTTGCCGCGTCGCTTCGCTCCTCGCAATGACGAGTGTTTATACTATGTCGCAATGACGACTTAGTATTAATTAATTAAGCGTAATCTGGCAGAGCGATACCCTGCTGATTATAAAAACTGTCTACCCATTCTGTGGGTACTTCTTCTAAACTCTTGTAACGCCATGCAGGTTGGCCATCTTTGTCGATTAGTAAGGCACGAATACCTTCTACAAACTCACCCTTTTGGGTGGCATTAACACTTAAACAATATTCCTGCATAAAGGCTGCATGCCATTCACTAATAGGAGTCTGTTGCTGACGATAGGTCAAGTGCATACTGGTGGGTGAGCCTTTGCTCATAGCCTTAATAGCCTTGCCCATCCACTTGCCACGGCCTTCCAAAGCAGCAATAGCTGCTACAACGTCTACCAAGCTTGGCGCATTCATGGCCGCGCTTAGTTCACCCCAAAATTCATTGATATCAGAAGCTGGAGCATCGGCTTGCGCTAGCTGCATAGCCTCGGCTTGGGCTTTTACAAAAGCCAAAGCTTCTGTTGAAGGCTGGCCGGTTTGCAAAGCGGCAATAAAATCTGGATAGGCATCGTCAGCTAACAGCACGTCAGCTAACTGCAAACGACAGGAATCCGTACCATTTACCATGGCCGCAGTTAAGCCTAAGAATAATCCTAGTTTGTTAGGCACCTGCTGTAAAAACAGAGTGGCACCCACATCTGGGTACAAGCCTATAGTAATTTCTGGCATGGCCAAACGGCTGCTTGGTGTTACCACACGTACATCGGCCGCTTGATACAAGCCCATACCGCCGCCCATAACATAACCATTACCCCACACTACCAAAGGTGTTTTTAGGTTGTGCAAGGCTAGGTCGAGGCTGTATTCTGCATCAAAGAAATCACGGCCAAAATCCGTATCGCCACTGGCCATAGCCTTGTACAGGTCGCGAATATCGCCACCGGCACAAAATGCGCGATCCCCTGCTCCTTTAAGGACAATGGCCATCACCTGTACGTCAGCTTCCCAAGCTGGCAAATTTGCTGACAATTCATCAATCATGGCCGCCGATAAGGCATTCAAAGACTTAGGTGAATTTAGTGTCGCTTCAATGATTTTGCCACCACCTTGGGTAGCATACTCATTAATTAGTAGAGCGTCAGTCATAGTGTTTTCTCTAACAATTAGGTATTAGTCCAAGTAGGTTTACGCTTTTCTAAGAAGGCTTGTACGCCCTCGGTTTGATCGTTGCTATCAAACAAACGTACAAATTCATCGCGCTCGTAACCCATACCGGCAAACATCGGTTCTTTACGGGCATTTTGGATAAGGCGCTTACATGCCGCAATGCTGGTTGGGCTTTGACGTTCGGCTTTTTGTGCCCATGCCATAGCCGTATTTAGGGCTTCGCCTTGCTCAACCACTTCTTCCACCAAACCAATATCTAGGGCTTTTTGAGCATCAACACGCTCACCACAAAGGATCATGCGCTTAGCCCAACCTTCACCTACCAACCAAGCAAGGTTTTGTGTACCGCCGGCACAAGGCAAGAGACCAACAGCCGCTTCTGGCAATGCCATCAACGCCTGAGATTCAGCTATACGTAGGTCACAAGCTAACGCCACTTCTAGGCCACCACCCATTGAATAACCATTAATCGCCGCAATACTTAAACCACGGAATTGACTAAGTACCTCAAAGGCTCGGCCAAAGGCCGTAGACATATCCGCAGCAACTTGTTTATTGCCATCGGCAAATAATTTTAGGTCCGCGCCGGCAGAAAAGAACTTTTCGCCTTGCCCGGTAATTACCAAGGAGTAGATATCTTTGTTTGCATTTAGCTCGTGCACTAGTTCTGCAAGAGCGTCTAAGCTAGCACGAGTCCAGGTGTTTGCTGGCGGGTTGTTCATAGTCACTTGTGCAACGTGACCTTCAATCTTGACGATAAGTGCATCAGACATAATTTATGTTCCTTAGTTAGGTCATTGCTAGCAACGCGAAGCAATCTCTATCAAGCGCAGTGCAATACCGCTAGAGGTTGCCACGTCGTTCCTTAGCATGCCCCGCGAGCATAGCGAGTGCATTGGGTACCTCGCAATGACGTTTGGCATGCGCGCAATGACCATGATGTTTACAATATGGCAGCGCTATCGGCGGCTAAAATACGGCGTGAGATTATCACTTTCATGATCTCGTTAGTACCTTCCAAGATACGGTGTACTCGAGTATCACGTAGATAACGTTCCATGGGAAATTCTTTGATATAGCCATTACCACCAAAGCACTGTAAGGCTTCGTCACAGATGCCATAGCATAAATCAGTAGCAAGGCGCTTGGCCATGGCACAATAGGTGGTAGCGTCCGGGTCTTGGTTGTCGAGTTTAAACGCTGCCAAACGTACCATCTGGCGGGCGGCAACTAGTTCGGTGTTCATATCGGCTAGTTTAAATTGCAAACCTTGGAAGGCCGCTAGTGCCTTGCCAAACTGCTTACGCTCATTGACGTAGGCCAAGGCGTCTTGCAGCGCCTGCTGTGCCGTGCCTAGGCTACAGGTGGCGATGTTAATACGCCCCCCGTCCAAGCCCTTCATGGCAATTTTAAAGCCTT
>DPHB01000055.1:48466-48750 GCA_003521845.1 Oceanospirillaceae bacterium
CCTTCATGGCAATTTTAAAGCCTTCGCCTTCGGCACCGAGCATTTGGTTTGCTGGCACACGTACTTGATCAAAGTTAATCATGCGTGTGGATTGTGCATTCCAGCCCATCTTGTCTTCTTTGCGGCCAAAGCTAATGCCTGCGCTGTTGGCATCCAATACAAAAGCCGAGATACCTTTGGGGCCATCAACACCCGTACGCGCCATAACGACTAAAACATCGGTTTCACCGGCGCCGGAGATAAATACTTTGGAGCCGGTAAGGACATAGTCATCACCGTCTTTT
>DPHB01000055.1:48895-52246 GCA_003521845.1 Oceanospirillaceae bacterium
GGACATAGTCATCACCGTCTTTTACGGCTTTGGTTTTTAACGACGCGGCATCAGAACCCGCATTCGGTTCGGTTAAGCAATAGGATGCTAGGTACTCACCTGAAGTGAGCTTCTCGCCGTACTTTTCACAAGCAGCTGCCTGCCCGAAGTCGGTCACCATCCACGTGGCCATATTGTGAATGGTCAACATAGCGGTGGTCGTAGTGCAGCCCATGGCCAACTGTTCAAAGATCAAGGACGAATCTAAGCGACTCAAGCCCAAGCCGCCCCACTGCGGATTAGCATAAAGACCACAAAAGCCTAGTGCGCCAGCTTGCTGCATGGCTTCTAAGGGCCAAATGGCTTCTGCATCCCATTTGGCAGCGTTAGGTGCTAGTTCATTCTGGGAAAATTGTTCAGCAAGATCAACGAAAGCACGTTGATCTTCGTTTAAATTAAAATCCATAATAATGGTTCCTTATACTAGCTCTACAGCAACCGCTGTTGCTTCACCACCACCGATACAAAGGCTAGCAATACCGCGCTTCAGGCCTTTGTTTTGCAAAGCCGTAATAAGAGTAAGAATAATACGTGAGCCGGTAGAGCCAATAGGGTGACCTTGTGCACAAGCACCGCCATAAACATTGACTTTTTCAGCTGGTATGTTCAGTTCTTGCATAGCTAGCATGGTTACCATGGCAAAAGCTTCGTTTATTTCAAACAAATCAACGTCGTCAATTGTCCAATCTAACTTAGCAAGTAGCTTCTCCGTGGCGCCGATAGGGGCAATGGTGAATTCAGCTGGTAGACGTGCATGGCTACTAATACCTAAAATACGTGCACTAGGTTGCAGGCCATGTTCAGCTACGGCATCCTCCGAAGCTAATACCAATGCCGAGGCACCGTCGGATATAGAGCTGGCGTTGGCTGCAGTGATGGTGCCATCCTTTTTAAAGGCAGCACGCAAACTTGGGATTTTATCAACTCGAGCTTGGCCTGGTTGCTCATCAATAGCAACAATGCTTTCGCCCTTGCGAGACTTCACGGTGACGGGCGTAATTTCAGCCTCTAGGTCACCATTAGCAATAGCCGCATTGGCTTTATTTAAAGAGCCAATAGCAAAATCATCCATCTGTTCACGGCTTAAACCATATTCATCGGCGGTCTTTTGCGCGAAGCTCCCCATAAGGCCGCCTTCGTAGGCATCTTCCAGGCCGTCCATAAACATATGGTCCATTACCTGACCATGGCCCATTCGTAAGCCTTGGCGCACCTTAGGGAGTATGTAAGGCGAGTTGGTCATGCTTTCCATACCACCACACACCATCACTTGTGCCGATTCAGCTTTAATTGCGTTGAACCCCATAATAGTGGTCTGCATACCTGAGCCGCACATTTTATTAACCGTAGTACAAGGTACTGATTTGGGCATGCCTGCACCCAAAGCCGCCTGACGTGCTGGCGCCTGACCTTGCCCTGCTGGTAGTACACAACCCATGTACACTTCGTCTACCTGGTCAGCGCTAACCCCAGCGCGGGTTAACGCACCAGCTATAGCCACAGCACCCAATTGTGATGCAGTGAAGCTTTCAAGGCTACCATTTAAACCACCCATTGGGGTGCGGCTACCGGCAACAACGTAAACTGATTTGGACATAACGATCTACCCTTTCTACAAATATCTAAGTTCATTGGACCAAATTATGATTGACGTTTACGTTAACGTCAACTTAATATAGATGGTATGAAAAGCACTAAAGGATTCTTTCATGTCTGAACCTATCTTTACCATTGGCCAATTGTCGAATGAATTCGACATCACCTCACGTAGCATTCGCTTCTACGAGGACAAACAGCTTTTGGATCCAAGACGCGAAGGCCAAAAACGCATCTATAGTAAGCAAGACCGTACACGGCTTAAGCTTATCTTGCGTGGCAAACGCTTAGGTCTGGCCTTAGATGAGATCCGCCAGATCATCGATTTATATGATCCAGCGGCAACCAACAACGACCAACAGCTGATGGTCCTACTTAACAAAATCAATCAACGTCAAGATGGCTTGGCGCAACAACTGCAAGATATCCACGACATGCAAGAAGAGCTGCAAGCTGCTGCCCTACGCTGTCGCGAAGCTCTTATAGATAAAACTTTAATTACGGAGTAACACCTATGTTTAGCACTTATAGCAGCCTTAACTTTGGCCACGGTGAAATGATCGACATGTTACGCGATCAAGTGAACCAGTTTGCCGCTCAAGAAATTGCACCACTGGCTGAAGAAATAGACCTGAACAACCAGTTCCCTATGCACCTGTGGGAAAAGATGGGCGAAATGGGCCTATTAGGCGTTACCTGTAAAGAAGAATTTGGCGGCGCTGAAATGGGCTACCTAGCTCACACTATCGCCATGGAAGAAATTAGCCGTGCTTCTGCCTCTGTCGGCCTAAGCTATGGTGCTCACTCCAACCTCTGTGTCAACCAGATTCACCGCCACGGTACTGATGAGCAAAAAGCCAAGTACCTACCTAAGCTCATTACCGGTGAGCATGTTGGTGCTCTAGCCATGAGTGAGCCAGGTGCCGGTTCTGACGTAGTCAGCATGCGCCTAAAAGCTGAAAAGCAAGGCGATAAGTACATTCTTAATGGCAACAAAATGTGGATCACTAACGGTCCCGATGCCAGCACCTATGTCATCTATGCCAAGACCGATGTGAACGCTGGGCCTAAGGGCATTACCGCTTTCATCGTTGAACATGACTACCCAGGCTTTAGCCGTGCGCAAAAGCTAGACAAGCTAGGCATGCGTGGTTCTAACACCTGTGAGCTAGTATTTGAAGACTGCGAAGTACCAGCAGAAAATATTCTTGGCCAACTTAATGGTGGCGTACGCGTACTAATGAGCGGCCTAGACTACGAACGAGTGGTATTGTCTGGTGGCCCTCTAGGCATCATGCAGGCTTGCATGGACGTTGTGGTACCTTATATCCACGACCGTAAGCAGTTTGGCCAAAGCATTGGCGAATTCCAGCTAGTACAAGGCAAAATCGCCGACATGTACACGCAAATGAATGCAGCTCGCTCCTACGTATACGCTGTAGCGGCTGCTTGCGACCGTGGTGAAACCACCCGTAAAGATTCCGCTGGCGCTATCTTGTTTGCTGCAGAACTGGCTACCAAGATGTCTTTAGACGCTATCCAATTGTTAGGCGGTACCGGTTACATCAACGAAGCGCCGACAGGCCGCTTGCTCCGTGATGCCAAGTTGTATGAAATTGGTGCCGGCACCTCCGAAATCCGTCGTATGTTAATCGGTCGTGAACTATTCAACGAATCGAACTAAGTAACAACGAGTAAACGCTCGTCATTGCGAGC
>DPHB01000011.1:0-29920 GCA_003521845.1 Oceanospirillaceae bacterium
TCCAGAAGGTAGTCCTGATATTTCACCCGCTGATTGTGCTTTGGCCATCAAAGAAAAAAATGATTACGCCAAACAAACCGACATGGGGCTCTATCTAGCTACCCAGTTTGCCTTTGAAGCGGCACCGATATTTGCCTGGGAAAAAGAAATTCGCGCGGCCGGTAACGAGTTGCCCGTACACATTGGTGTACCAGGCTTGGCGACCATCAAGACTTTAATGCGTCACTCTGCCCACTGTGGTGTTGGTGCTTCGGTACGTTTCTTGACGCGCAACCCTGTCAACGTACTAAAACTGACTTTAAAGGACTCGTTCCTGGGTAAGTATGTAAATGCGCCTTCTTCTGAGCCTAGCCAATTGATGCGTGATCTAGTTACTGGCTTGGATGCGGATCAAGATTGTTTGATCCAGCAGTGCCACTTGTATCCATTGGGTGGCTTAAAGAAGTCCGCTGCTTGGATGTATCAGGTGCAGGACGGTGAGTTTGAGCTAGGCAGTAAAGGGTTTACAGTACGTTAAGTTAAATAGCTTATAGTAAGCAAAGCTAGCCCACTAAGAATTATTTAGTAGATTTTATAAGCCGTGATTTTGACGCGGCCACAACCTTTAACAGGAAATCATCATGACCGATACTATTATCAGTTCCGCCACGAAAGAAGTTGCCATTGGCTTCGATCGTCCATTTGCCGTAATCGGTGAGCGCATTAACCCAACTGGCCGTAAGCTGTTGGCGGAAGAGATGAAAAACGGTGATTTTAGTCGCGTTGAAGCCGATGCCTTGGCGCAAGTAGCTGCTGGAGCAACTATTTTGGACGTCAATGCGGGCATCCCCCTTGCTGATGAGCCTGCCATTTTGGCAAAAACCATTCAGCTAGTGCAAAGCTTAGTCGACGTGCCGTTATGTATCGACTCTTCTATAATTGATGCGCTAGAAGCCGGCCTTGCAGTATACAAGGGTAAGGCCTTGTTGAACTCGGTTACTGGTGAAGATGAATCCCTAGAGCGCGTATTGCCGTTGGTGAAGAAGTACGGTGCGGCAGTGGTGGCGATTTCCAACGATGAAACCGGTATTTCTCAAGACATCAACGAACGTTTCAAGGTTGCACAGAAGATTGTTAACCGTGCTGCGGACTACGGCATACCAGCTTCTGACGTGGTCGTTGACCCATTGGTTATGCCGGTAGGCGCTATTAACACTTCCGGTCGTCAAGTAATCGAACTGGTACACCGTTTGCGTACCGAGCTAAAAGTGAATACCACTTGTGGTGCATCTAACTTTAGTTTTGGTCTGCCGAATCGCAACGGTGTAAACTGCTCCTTTATTGCTTGTGCCATTGGTGCGGGCATGACATCTGCCATCGTTAACCCAATGCACGAAGAAGTGATGCTAGGTGTGCGTGGTGGCGACTTAATGATGGGTCACGATCCAGAATGCAAGCGTTGGATTAAAGCTTACCGCGAGCCAACACCAGAAGGTGAAGGTGCACGTGGCGGCCGTCGTCGTCGTCGTGGTTAATTAAGACAATTCGAACTACAATACGGGGCTTCATGGCCCCGTTTTTGATTCTATAAAATACACTTACAAAAAACGTGGTTATAAAGTGCTGTAAACCATAAGCGGGCATTGTAAATAATAGCTCCACAATTATTGAGACTAGTGTTATGACTGATCAAGCTAATGAAGCCCTAGTAGTATTTACGCCATCAGGCAAGCGTGGCCGTTTTCCTGTCGGTACCCCCTTGCTGCAAGCGGCTCGCTATTTAAATGTGGACATTGACTCCGTTTGTGGTGGTCGTGGTATTTGTGGCCGTTGCCAGATTTTGGTGAGTGAAGGGGAGTTTGCCAAGTTTGGTATTACTTCTGCTGCCGAAAGCCTAGAGCCAATCACAGCGCCAGAGCTTAAGTTTGCCGAACGCCGTGAGCTCAAGCCGGGCCGCCGCTTGAGTTGCCATACCAAGGTATTGAACGACATAGTGGTGGATGTACCAGCAGAAAGCCAGGTGCATCACCAAACCGTGCGTAAAGGTGCAGAGCATCATGACATCTCCCTAGATCCTTTAGTTCATTTGTACTATGTTGAAGTACAAGAACCCGATATGCACGACCCTTCTGGCGACTTGCTTCGTTTAATGAACGCCCTTGAGTTTGATTGGCAGCTAACCGATTTAGATTATGATGTGGCTTTGTTGCCGACATTACAACAAGTACTTCGTGCCGGTAAGTGGTGTGCCACTGTTGCTGTGCGCCAGGGTAGCCAGATTGTAGCTGTGTGGCCAGGGTTCCACGACAAGCTTTATGGCATTGCTGTTGACGTGGGCTCTACCACTGTTGCTGCCCACCTTTGCAACTTGGTCAGTGGTGAGGTGAAGGCGAGTTCTGGCGTCATGAACCCGCAGATTCGTTTTGGCGAAGATCTCATGAGTCGTGTGTCTTATGTGATGATGAACCCAGGTGGTGAAAAAGACATGACACGGGTAATTCGTGAGGCTTTGAATGGCCTTGCCGAAGACCTTGTCAAACAAGCAGAATGTGAGTTGACAGACATTTTGGAAATTACCTTTGTCGCCAACCCAGTAATGCACCACCTGTTGATGGGTATTAATCCAGTGGAATTGGGCGGTGCACCTTTTGCCTTAGCCACCGATATGGCCATTAATGTCTTGGCGAAGGACATGGAAATCAAGCTCAACCCACAAGCTCGCGCCTATTTGTTGCCTTGTATCGCCGGTCACGTGGGCGCGGATACGGCAGGCATGGTGTTGGCTGAAGCTCCCTTTAATCATGATGAAATGACCTTGTTGGTGGATGTCGGTACCAACGCCGAAATTGTCTTGGGTAATCGTCATCGCTTGGTGGCATGTTCTAGTCCTACTGGGCCGGCATTCGAAGGCGCTCAAATCAGCGCCGGTCAGCGTGCCGCCGCCGGTGCTATCGAGCGTATTCGCATTGACCGGGAAACCTTAGAACCGCGCTACCGCGTTATTGGTTGTGAACTCTGGTCAGATGAAGACGGCTTTGCCGAAGCTATAGCCGATACAGGTATCACGGGTATTTGTGGTTCGGGCATTATCGAAATAGTGGCTGAAATGTACTTGGCCGGTGTGATAAGCCAAGACGGAGTTGTCGATGGCAGCTTGGCCGCAAGAAGTTCACGTATCATTGCTGACGGCCGTACCTTTGCTTATGAAATTCTGCCGTCTACAGAGCAGCGCTCAGCAATAAAGATCATGCAAAATGACGTGCGGGCTATTCAGTTGGCCAAGGCCGCTTTGTACGCCGGCATTAAATTATTGATGGCTTATCAGGGTATTGATAAGGTAGATCGCATCCGCTTTGCTGGCGCCTTTGGTAGTCATATTGACGTTAAATATGCCATGGTCTTGGGTTTGATTCCAGACTGCGCACTAGAAGGTGTTTCCTCAGCCGGTAATGCCGCAGGTACTGGCGCTCGCATAGCGCTATTGGATCAGCAGTCACGCGGTGTCATTGAAACCGTTGTAAGGCAGATAGAGAAGATAGAAACGGCGGTAGAGCCGGCATTCCAAGAGCATTTTGTCAATGCCATGGCGTTCCCCAACAAAGTGGATGCCTTTCCAGAACTAGCCAAGGTAGTAACTCTACCGGCAGCCAAAGAAGTATCTGCAGACGAAGCTGGGGAAGGGCGTCGACGTCGACGTCGTCGCTAACTAGAGACGCTAGATGACAGATGATAAGGGCGGGTGATGAATTAACAATTTGTCACCCGCCCTTTTTTTGCGCCATATTATGCTTACTGGCTAGTGGCAAAATGTCATATCTGGACTAGGATTATTGATCACACCCAGAACAATTTGGAGTCAATATGGAAAAAATACATTCTTTGCTGAGCTTGGGCAATATCCAAACTATGCGCGTTCATCGTTTCAACGAAGGTGGTTCGGGGCCTATTGGTATGCTGGTCTTGGAGCAGGACCCAGAGTTGCTCGAGCCCTTGCAGTTATGCAATGGTGACATGATTATGCAGTACAATGGAGACGCGCTAAAAAGTGT
The DNA here is from genome assembly GCA_003521845.1 of Oceanospirillaceae bacterium. Taxonomy (GTDB): domain Bacteria; phylum Pseudomonadota; class Gammaproteobacteria; order Pseudomonadales; family Balneatricaceae; genus Njordibacter. Next base: position 4,029 of record DPHB01000011.1, read on the forward strand.
CGCCTCCAGCCCATTTGTGGCCGAACAAGCCGCCTATACAAAACTTCAGGTGTTAAGAGCCGGCAGCGTAATTGATCTCGTTATCTATTAGTTCACATTCGGTTCTGTGGCGAATGGGTCTTGCTCTGGCGATTCTTGTTTGATGCCATTGCCAGGGGCAAAGCGGCGACGCTCTTCACGCGGAGGGATACCAAAGAAGTCGCGGTAGCACTTAGAAAAGTGAGGCGCCGAGACAAAACCACAAGCAAGAGAAACATCAATAATAGACAGGTTGGTTTGCAGTAGTAGTTGGCGCGCGCGGTTAAGGCGAAGTTCAAGGTAGTAACGTGACGGTACGCATTTAAGGTGTTTTTGGAATAGTCGCTCTAGCTGGCGGCGGGACACGCCAACGTATTGGGCCAAATCGTCTAAAGAGATGGTTTCCTCTAAGTTAGCTTCCATCAAGGCTACGGCTTCAATCAGCTTGGGCTGACTATTGCCTAAATGCAAACGTAATGGAATACGCTGAGTATCATGGTGGTCGCGAATACGTTCCATGATAAACATTTCAGACACGGCTGCGGCCAGTTCAGGGCCTTGTTGCTGGGCGATAATCTGTAGCATCATATCCAATGACGAGTTACCACCAGAACAAGTAAAGCGATCTCTATCAACGGCAAACAAGTTAGAGGACATAAGAATATTGGGGAATTCCTCACGCATACCTGCCAAGTTTTCCCAATGTATAGTGCATTGGTAGCCGTCTAATAAACCCGCTGCAGCAAGCAAATAACTACCGGTACAGGTGGAGCCGATTTTCACCTTAGCACTGGCGGCTTTGCGCAAAAAACTAAGTGTGTGCTTGTCGTAGGCACGGTCTACATAGGTGCCACCACAAACGATTAAAGCTTCTAAACCATTAAAATTTAAATCATCAATATGTTTAGTTGGCCCAACTTCAAAGCCTACGCTAGCGGTCACTGGATTGCCATCCATTGTGATCACTTCCCATTCGTACAGGTTCTTGCCACTGGTGTAGTTGGCGCCACGAAGGGCCGCTACAGCGGACGAAAAGGTCACCATGGAATAGTTTTGTATCTGCAAAAAGGCGTAACGAATCGGCTTAGTGGTGGTCATTGATTGGCTAACTCTTATTAGACTATTGTGGTAATAGTAAGCTGGATTTTTATAAGGCGCAATTTTATATCACTTAAATAAGATTTGTGAATCAAATTTTTCCCCCTCGTCGTTATTGAGCATAATTGCGAACAAACTGAGTAAGTCCTGTGCTTATGCTTGCTGTAGTTGGTTGATAAATTGTTGGGCTGCGTTGGATAAACTGCGTTGTTGGTGCCATACGCACCCTAGGTTGCGCACAATGGTAGGGGTGTCTGTGGTAATACTCTTTAGCTCAGCATTCAGCAGGCTGTGGGGCAATAAACTCCACCCCATACCGGTGCTGACCAGCATACGTAGGGTGTCGAGGTTGTTGGTTGAGGTAGCGACTTGTAAATCGATGTTGGCCTCATCAAAACGCTGGCTTAATAGCTCCCTAGTAAAGGTACCGGGTTTACTCAGTAATGCCGGATAGCTACTCAAACTTTGTAAACTTACCACCTTGCTAGTTGCCAAAGGGTGGTGGTGGGCACATACAAAGTGCATGGAGTCTTGCCAAATAACCTTTTCCTCAAGCTTGGCATGAGGGTGTGGGTTAAGGGTGATAATGCCTATTTCCCATAGGCCTTCTAACAACCCTTGGTGAATGACTTCGGATTCTGCAAACTGAATATCGAGCTTTACCTGCGGATACTTTTGTTGGTAAGCCCTTAGGTAAGGGGGCAGTCTGTGAAGGCTTATATGGTGGCTGGTGGCAATACGTAGTTGGCCACTAACGTGGCCGGCTAAATTGTTTATTTCTCGGCATGTGTCGTCCAGAATAGCCAAGATGCCATGGGCCTTGGGCAGTAAAACTCTACCTGCATCCGTTAAGTTGACATGGCGTCCAATACGGTCAAATAGGCGTACATTCAATTGTTGCTCAAGCTTATCAATACGCTTACTGATGGCAGGTTGTGTTAAAAATAACTGCTCAGCAGCACGAGAAAATGAGCCTAAGCGTGAAACGGTTACAAATGCTTGTAATTGCTGTGTGTCCATGGTTTAACTCGAGTATATTATTTGTCGTCATCTCGCGCAGCGCACTCTCGTCATTGTGAGTGCAGCGCACCCTCGTCATTGCGAGGGTACAATTCCGTCATTGCGAGCGCAGCACACCCTCGTCATTGCGAGCGCAGCGAAGCAATCTCTAGCAGAATTGCACTTCGCCTGACGAAGGTTGCCACGTCGTTCCTCCTCGCAATGACGTTTGGTTATTGTTAATCATTGCGAGTGCTTTGGGTGCCTCGCAATGACGAGTCTAATGTATTCCCATATGGAATCCAATATATAAAAAATATGAATTAGAGTTATTTGAATAGTGTGCGTATAATGACCAGCAGATTCACGAGGCACCTGCTGCAAGCAGTTCTAGATCACTTATTTGAAACCAGGTTGCAAACTTCACTTTGCACTTGGTTGATCATCCACAAAGAGGAAACGATATGGCCGCGAAGACCCTTTACGATAAACTATGGGATTCTCACCTGGTCCGTCAACAAGAAGACGGTAGCTGCTTAATCTATATTGATCGTCATCTGTTGCACGAAGTGACGTCGCCGCAAGCGTTTGAAGGTTTGCGTATGGCTGGCCGCCAACCATGGCGTTTGGACACCAACTTAGCCACACCAGACCACAACGTGCCTACGACTAAGCAGGAGCGTAGCGTTGGTGTAGACGGTATCGAAGACCCAGTTTCCAAGATTCAGGTTGTGACCCTAGATGATAACTGTGATGAGTTTGGTATTACCGAATTCAAGATGCAGGATGAGCGTCAAGGTATCGTACACGTTGTTGGCCCAGAGCAGGGCGCAACCTTGCCAGGTATGACCGTAGTTTGCGGTGACTCCCATACGGCCACTCACGGTGCTTTGGGTGCTTTGGCCCACGGCATCGGTACTTCTGAAGTGGAACACGTATTGGCCACCCAATGCTTGATCCAAAAGAAATCCAAAAATATGTTGGTGCGTGTCGATGGTGAATTGGGCAGGGGTGTCACCTCTAAGGATGTGGTGCTCGCTATTATTGGAGAAATTGGTACCGCAGGTGGTACGGGTTATGCCATTGAATTTGCCGGCAAGGTTTTTGAAGACATGTCCATGGAAGGTCGTATGACCGTATGTAACATGGCCATTGAAGGTGGTGCCCGTGTGGGTATGGTTGCCGTAGATCAAACCACTATTGATTACGTAAAAGGCCGTCCTTATGCACCAAAGGGTGAACATTGGGAAATGGCGGTTGCCAACTGGCAGCATTTGCACTCTGATGACGATGCTGAGTTTGATCATGTCGTGGTTTTAGACGGCAATAAGATTGCCCCCCAAGTGACGTGGGGTACCTCTCCTGAAATGGTATTGCCCATCTCAGCCCAGGTGCCAAATCCCAAGCATGAGAAAGACGAAAGCAAGGCGGCTAGCATTACCCGCGCTTTGCAATACATGGGTCTAGAAGGCGATCAGGCCATCACAGACATTAAGTTAGACCGGGTGTTTATTGGTTCTTGTACCAACAGCCGTATTGAAGATTTGCGTGCTGCCGCCGCCGTAGTGGAAGGTCGTCAGGTTGCTGCTAGCTTGAAGCAAGCGTTGGTGGTTCCAGGTTCGGGTCTAGTCAAACAGCAAGCCGAAGCCGAAGGCTTGGATAAGATATTTGTCGCCGCAGGACTTGAGTGGCGTGAGCCTGGCTGTTCCATGTGCTTGGCTATGAATGCCGATAAGTTGGGTGCTGGTGAACATTGCGCTTCCACGTCCAACCGTAACTTCGAAGGCCGTCAAGGCTTTGGCGGACGTACTCACTTAGTGAGCCCAGCAATGGCTGCAGCCGCAGCTATTGTTGGCCACTTCGTTGACGTACGAGACATGATTTAAGGAGACTAAGATGCAAGCTTTTACTCAGTTAACCGGTGTTGTTGCTCCATTAGATCGTGCCAACGTCGACACGGACATGATTATCCCTAAGCAGTTTTTAAAATCAATCAAGCGTTCTGGTTTTGGTCCTAACCTGTTTGATGAATTACGCTACCTAGACGAAGGTCAGCCAGATGCGGACAATTCTCAGCGCCCATTAAATCCTGATTTTATTCTTAACCAAGCGCGTTACGCTGGCACTAGTATTTTGTTGGCCCGTGATAACTTTGGTTGTGGCTCTAGCCGTGAGCACGCACCATGGGCCTTGTTGGACTTCGGTATTCGCTGTGTTATCGCACCTAGTTTTGCCGATATTTTTTACAACAACTGCTTCAAAAATGGCATCTTGCCCATTACCTTGTTGGACGACGACGTGGATGCTCTGTTTGAACAGACCTTTGCGACAGAAGGCTTTGCGCTGACTATCGATTTAGAAGCTGGTTTGATCAAAGGAGCGAAGGGTGATGATATGGCGTTTTCCGTCGATGCCTTCCGTCGCCACTGCTTGTTAAATGGTCTTGATGACATAGGCTTGACCCTAGAGCAGTCCGACTTTATCAAGCATTACGAACAGAAACGACAAGCCCAAACTCCGTGGTTGTTTGGCGCATAAATAAGGAACTAAGACATGACACACAACGTATTAGTATTGCCCGGTGATGGCATCGGCCCAGAAATTATTAGCGAAGCCGTGAAAGTATTAGAGGCGTGTAATGACAAGTTTGGTCTACAGTTAAACATAGACACCGGCTTGCTTGGCGGTAGCGCAATTGACGCTACGGGTGGCCCGCTACCTGAAGCAACCATGACCAAGGCAAAAGCCAGTGATGCTATCTTGCTAGGTGCCGTAGGCGGCCCAAAGTGGGATGCGCTAGATATGGCAATACGTCCAGAAAAGGGCTTGCTAGGTATTCGTTCGGGCTTGGAGTTATTTGGTAACTTGCGCCCAGCTATCCTTTACCCACAGTTGGCCGATGCTTCCAGTCTAAAAGCCGAAATCGTGTCCGGTTTGGATATCTTGATTGTACGTGAACTGACTGGCGGTATTTACTTTGGTCAGCCTCGTGGCATACGCGTGCTAGAAAATGGCGAGCGTCAGGGCTACAACACCTACGTTTACAGTGAATCTGAGATTCGTCGTATTGGTAAGGTGGCGTTTGAAGCCGCTCGTGCTCGTAACGGCAAGTTATGTTCTGTGGACAAGGCTAACGTACTGGAAGTAACCGTATTGTGGCGTGAAATTATGGATGACATGGCCAAGGACTACCCAGATGTAGAACTTAGCCACATGTACGTAGACAATGCCGCTATGCAGCTTGTGCGTGCGCCTAAGCAGTTTGACGTGATGGTAACGGGCAACATGTTTGGTGATATCTTGTCGGATGCCGCTGCTATGTTGACTGGCTCAATCGGCATGCTGCCTTCTGCCTCCTTGGATGCCAATGGCAAAGGTATGTACGAACCTTGTCATGGTTCTGCGCCAGATATCGCCGGCCAGGGCAAAGCCAATCCATTGGCTACCATCCTATCGGCTGCCATGATGCTGCGTTATTCGCTTAACGAAGGCGCTGCTGCCGATGCTATTGAAGCCGCGGTAAGTGTGGTATTGGACCAAGGTTTGCGTACCGCTGACATTGCCAGTGATGGCTGTCAAACCGTAAACACACAAACTATGGGTGAAGCAGTAGTTTCTGCCTTGTTAAACGGGTAAAATGCCCCTTTGGCCCTCACATATGGTGAGGGCTGACTTGTAAAGACGAAAGAGGTCAAAAAATGAAGCGTGTAGGTTTGGTAGGCTGGCGTGGCATGGTAGGTTCTGTGCTGATGAGCCGTATGCAGGAAGAGAATGATTTCCAACATATTGAGCCAGTATTTTTTACCACCTCGCAGACCGGTCAAGCAGCACCTGATTTTGGTGTTGCTGCCCCTGCGTTACAGGATGCCAATGATATTGAGGTTTTGCAGACCATGGATATCATTATTTCTTGCCAAGGTGGTGACTACACGAAAAGCGTTTTTGGTCCGTTGCGTAAGGCCGGATGGCAAGGTTATTGGATTGATGCGGCATCCAGCCTACGTATGGCTGATGATAGCGTCATTATCCTAGACCCAGTCAACCGTGACGTTATTGACCAAGCCTTGGTTGATGGCAAAAAAGACTTTGTCGGCGGTAACTGCACCGTTAGTTTGATGATGATGGCCTTGGGTGGTTTGTTTGCCAATGACCAGATCGAGTGGATGTCGGCAATGACATACCAAGCGGCCTCTGGTGGTGGTGCCCGTCACATGCGAGAACTACTTAACCAGATGGGTTATATCAATAACTCAGTGGCTGCTGAATTAGCTGATCCTGCTTCTGCAATTTTGGAAATTGATCGTAAAGTTACCGCGGCTATCAGCGCCGACGTCAATGATACCACGCAATTTGGTGCGCCTTTGGCCGGTAGCTTGATTCCTTACATAGATTCTCAGCTAGACAATGGTCAGAGCCGAGAAGAATGGAAAGCCCAAGCCGAAACCAATAAGATTTTGGGTCGTAGCGCAGGCAACATTATTCCTATCGATGGCCTATGTGTTCGTGTTGGCGCTATGCGTTGCCACTCTCAAGCTTTGACTATTAAGCTTAAGCAAGACGTGCCAATGGATGAAATTCATGGCATGTTGGCAGATGCCAATGACTGGGTGAAAGTTATCCCCAACGACCGTGACATTACTATGTCAGAGCTAACGCCGGCTAAGGTTACTGGCACAATGGCGACCCCAGTAGGTCGTTTACGTAAGCTAAACATGGGTCCTGAATACCTATCGGCGTTCACTGTGGGTGACCAACTTTTATGGGGTGCTGCAGAGCCATTGCGTCGTATGTTACGCATCCTATTGGAAAAGTAAGTTGTTAAGTTAACACTTAAAACGCAATAAAAAGGTGCTTTCTTGTAACTAGAAGCACCTTTTTTTGTACCTGTTGTTCAAGAACTGCTTTTCAAGAGACAGTAAGCTTGCGACAATATTAATAATACAACTATTTTTGAGGATCAAGCATGGGTAATCAGTCATTACTAGGCGTACTACTAGCTAGCATGAGTATGCTACAGGCTAGTCAAGTAGAGGCGTTGGCCTTAGGACGTCTGCAGGTAATGTCCGCTCAACAAGAGCCCATGTTGGTCGAATTGTCTTTGGCCGAAACAGAAGGTGTATTAGCTGCGGCCGTCAAGCCGCGTTTAGCTAGCCGCGGAGAGTACCAGGTTGCGGGTATCGCCTATCAAGATTGGTTTGAAGCCATTCAGTTGCAGGTGATCAATAGAGAGCAGCAATTACTAGTGCAAATCACTAGCCCTGAAGTTGTATCACAAACAGCATTAGACCTGTTGATCGAGGTCGATTATATGGGTGGACGCCTATTAGGGCAGTTTAATCCGGTATTTCAACAGTCAGCTGCCAAACTGCCTGAGCCCACGCCAACCAAGGTAGAAGCCGTGCTTGAAGATCCAGCAGAGGTGGTGATAGAAGCCATTACAGCGGCATCCATCCAACAAGTGCCTGCTGCTGTTAAGACCCCTGTGACGCCGCCTACCAAGGCGGTTGAGCAAAAACCAACGAGTGTTGAAAAACCTCAAGTAAGCGTTAAAACTGGCCAGACATTGTGGCGCGTAGCGGTAGATAATGCGCCTCAGGATATCAGCCCTTGGCAGAGTTTGATGGCCATCTACAAAGCTAATCCAAAGGCCTTTAAGAATGGGCGTATCACCCATTTAATGGCGCACAGTAAGGTGACGATTCCTACTACTGAAGCCATGCAAGCTTTGACTGTTAAGCAAGCAAAAGCAGCCTACGAGCAAATGCTGGCTAGTTACCAGTCACCAGTGGTAAAACCAGCTAAAGCAGCGGCAAGTAGCAAGGTGGCAACACAGACGCAAGCAATAGCTACGCCAGCGGTTCAGCAAGCCGATGGCAAACAAATTGAACGCCAGAAACAGCAACAAGCTGTGGAGAAGGCCCAGCAAGAACAACAGTTGCAAGCGATGAATGCAACCTTGTTGCAGCTTGAGGGCCAGTCAGCTGCCTTGCAACAGCAAGTTAAAGACCTTGAGTCTGCACGTGATCAGGCGGCCGACGAAGCCGCGGCGTTAGCAACAAAAAACCAAGCTTTAGCCTTAGGGTTAGAGTCACAACAACAAAGCTTGCAAACATTAACGCAAAATAAACAGGTACTACAGCAAGACCTTACTTCCTTGGGGCAGCAAGTAGGCGTTACTGAACTGGAATTGCAAGACAAGCAGCGACAACTATCCGATTTGGATGAAGAAGTGCATGCTTTGCAGCAAGAAAAACGGAACACGGCGAACAGTCAAATACAAACAGCAGCGTTGACTGAGACTAGTGTAGAGCCGCTAGGTACAGAAGATAAAACTGTACAATCCAGCTCGATTGCTATGTCCAAACAACTCTATCCTTGGTTGATGGGTGGTTTGGTGATGCTCATGCTAGGTTTGATTTTTTCTTTGCTGTGGCGCTGGGTTAATCGCAAAGCTAGGCCTAAAGTAACGGCCCAAGAACCGCCAAAAGATGATGCCTCAGCGCAGGTGGTTTTGGATCCTTTGGCCGACTATGATGCAAAACCTAGTGCTCAGTCACAGCACTTGCACCAGGTCAGTGAACGCATGGAACTAAATGAACAGGTCGCCTCTAGTGAGGCTGGCTTTATAGAACAGCTTTTACAAGAACAATCTAATGGGGGTGCTAAACCTCAAGAAGATACCTTGCATTTGTCTGCTGAAGTTGAAGCGCTACTGCAACAACAGCAATCCGTACCCGATGTGGCCAACGAGCCATACAGTGTGGGGACTTCCGAAGACGATATTTTGGGTAAATTAGATTTGGCCCGTAGTTATAAAAAGATGGGCCACATCGATGAGGCTCAGGCATTACTACAAGAAGTACTTCATGCTGGCAATTTGGAGCAGCAAACCGAAGCCACCTTGTTATTATCTCGCATGCGTCAGGACTAGGTATGGCCTTTACTGCAGATGCTTCGGAATTTATTTCCGCAGGTCATGAGCGTATCGCTCTACAAGTTGCCTATAATGGGCGCAATTACCACGGTTGGCAGCGTCAAAAGTCCGCCATTAGTGTGCAAGAAAAGCTCGAGGCAGCTTTGAGCAAAGTGGCCGACGCTCCCATTCAGGTGGTTTGTGCTGGGCGTACCGATGCCGGAGTCCATGCAAGTTCGCAAATCGTCCACTTTGATACACCTAATGCGCGCCCGTTACGCGCTTGGACGCATGGCGGTAATGCCAAACTGCCTGACGATGTGTCTATTCAGTGGGCCAAGGTGGTGCCTGAACAGTTTCATGCTCGCTTTGCGGCTAGCGCGCGCCAGTACCGCTACGTTATCTATAACCATCCTATGCGGCCTGCCTTAATGGATAAGGAGGTTACCTGGAATTACCGTCCTCTGGACGTGGCTAGCATGCAGCAAGCCGCCAGTTATCTAGTCGGCGAGCATGACTTTACTTCGTTTAGAGCATCCGCCTGTCAAGCCAATAGCCCGCTCCGTCACGTTTATCATCTTAAGGTGATAGCAGCCGGTGATTACATTATATTAGATGTGCGGGCCAATGCCTTTTTGCATCACATGATACGAAATTTTGCTGGCCTGCTTATGCATATTGGCAGTGGCAATCAACCTCCCGAATGGGCTTTGCAAGTGCTGCAGGCGCGAGATAGACGCCAAGCGCCAGCAACCGCTGCGCCCTATGGTCTGTATTTTGTCAATGCCGAATACAGTGCACAATTCGATTTGCCAAGGACGCCACTGGGTCCACATTTTTTACAACCTTGGTTGCCTGTCGAATAGCTTATTAAGCCTGTGATTTAGCTGAAAATCTGGTACTATACCGGCTTTATGTTGCTGCTTAAGTAGCCCCTATGAGAACACGAGTTAAAATTTGTGGATTACGCCATGACGACGATGTTGTTGTGGCCTCCAAAGCCGGCGCGGATGCGCTTGGTTTCGTGTTCTATCCTCCCAGTCCTCGTGCTGTATCTGTCGACCAGGCCACAAGTTTAGTTGCCAAGGTGCCTAGCTTTATCACTAGTGTAGGGCTCTTTGTTAACGCCAGCGCCACAGATGTCGAGCAAACCCTAAAGCAGGTCCCACTTAGTCTTTTGCAGTTCCATGGCGACGAAACGCCTGAGTTTTGCCAGCAGTTTGGTATGCCTTGGATAAAAGCAGTGCGCATGCGCCAAGATATCAACCTTTGGCAGGTCAAAGAAGATTACCATTTAGGGCAGGGTCTACTATTGGATGCTTATCAAAAAGGCACACCAGGGGGTACTGGCGCCAGTTTTGATTGGCAGCGTATACCTCGCGAGTTAGCGCCAGAAATTATTTTGGCTGGCGGTTTGGATGCCACAAATATTCAGCAAGCAGTTGCTCAGGTGCAGCCATGGGCAGTGGATGTGAGCGGTGGTGTAGAATCCAGCAAAGGCATCAAAGATCATGTTAAAATAGACACCTTTATGGCTGAAATACGCACGACCTATTAGATTAACCTAGGCTAAACTAGGTAGTTGCACTGGCAGAGCCGGTGTGTACAGAATTGAAAATGACAATGAAGAGCCTCAAGCGAGGTTTTCACAGGAGAAATCATGAGCAGCTGGTTAGATAAAATCGTACCTTCGGGCATCTTGACTAATATCGGCAATAAGGATCGTAAGTCTTCCGTACCGGAAGGCCTGTGGAAGAGCTGCCCTAAGTGTGCGGCGGTACTCTACAAACCTGAGCTAGAAAAAAATCTAGAAGTTTGCATGAAGTGTGATCATCATATGCGACTAGGTGCTCGTGACCGTTTAAATATCTTTTTGGATGCCGAAGGCCGTAGCGAAATTGCTAGCGAAGTTGAGCCTGTCGATCGTCTCAAGTTTAAAGACTTGAAGAAGTACAAGGACCGTTTGGCTAATGCTCAAAAGAGTACAGAAGAAAAAGACGCTTTGGTGGCGATGAAAGGTACCATTGAAGGCCAACCAGTTGTAGCCGTAGCCTATGAGTTTGCTTTTTTAGGTGGTTCCATGGGTGCCGTGGTTGGAGAGCGCTTTGTACGCGCCGCCAAGGTTGCAATGGAACAAGGTATTCCTTTTATTTGTTTCTCTGCCTCTGGTGGTGCTCGTATGCAGGAAGCCTTGATTTCCTTGCTACAGATGGCCAAAACCAGCGCGGCGCTAGAGAAACTGCGAAATATGGGTATTCCTTATATATCCGTATTAACCGATCCTGTTTATGGTGGCGTTTCAGCCAGCTTGGCCATGTTGGGTGATGTGAATATGGCTGAACCAGGTGCTCGCATGGGTTTCGCTGGCCCGCGTGTTATCGAACAAACAGTGCGTGAAACCTTACCTGAAGGCTTCCAAAAGAGTGAGTTCCTGCTTGAACACGGTGCTATTGATATGATTGTTAGCCGTCAGGACATGAAGCTAACAGTGGCGCGATTATTAGCGGCAATGACCAATAAACCCGCACCTAAGGTAGCCGCTGAATAGCACCTAATGACTAGTACGGCTTCCTTTACTACCGCGCCACAGTGGATTACTTGGCTTGAAGAACAACACCCGGTTCATGACATTGAACTGGGGTTAGGTCGTATCAGCTTGGTGGCTAAGCAGCTATTGGCAGATCGCCCCATTGCCAAACAAGTAATCACCGTAGCAGGCACTAATGGCAAAGGTTCTACCATTGCTTATTTAGGCGCTATTTGTGACGCTGCAGGGCTCTCCTACGCCGCACTCACGTCACCCCATTTTATACGTTTCAATGAGCGTATTAGCTTCAATGGCGAAATGGTTAGTGATGCAGACCTTTGTGCTAGCTTTGGCCGTGTTAATCTGGCCCGGCACGCGGTGGCAAAGGCGCCTATAGAATTAACATTTTTCGAATTTAACGCGCTGTTAGCCTTTGATTTGATGCAACAAGTGCAACCCGACGTGGCTTTGTTGGAAATAGGTTTAGGTGGCCGCTTAGACGCGGTCAATATCATAGACCCGGATATTGCCATTGTCACTAGCATCGCCTTGGACCATATCGATTGGTTGGGCTCTGATATACAGGTTATCGGGCGCGAAAAAGCGGGTATTTTTAGACCCGGTAAAGCAGCCATATACGGTCACATCGATGGGCCAGAATCGGTCATGAGTTATGCCCAAGAGATTGGTGCAATTGCTTACCAAAATGGCCAACAGTTTACCCAAACAGACAAGCAGTGGCACAATGGCGCCGTGAGTGTCACGGTACCCGAGGTCAAATTGCCGGCTATGAACGTGGCGGCCGTAATTCAAGCAGTCAAGTTATTGCCATTTGCCATTAGTGACCAGGCTATCCAACAAGGTTTGCAAGATGCCCGTTTGACGGGGCGTTACCAAGAATTGACCTGGAAAAATACCAGTTTCATATTGGATGTTGCTCACAACCCTCACGCCGCAGCCAACCTTAGTCGTGAGCTAGCGCAAGAAAAGCGGCCAGTACATGGTGTGTTTGCTATCTTGTCCGACAAAGACTACGCGGCCGTTATTAATATTATGGCCACCACGCTAGGGCGCTGGTATATAGCGCCAACAACAGGGCCACGCGGCTTAACCACCGGTGATCTGGTGGTGGCTTTAGAGGCGGCAAACGTGAGTAAAGAGCAATATCATATTTGCCTAAGTGTTGAGCAAGCGCTCGAAGCTGCGGTAGCTGACTCGGAGCTAGAAGATCGCATATTGGTATTTGGCTCTTTCCACACGGTAGGGGATGCCTTATCCTATATGCAAAGTCAGCAGGAATCTTGATGGAAACGACTATGCGACATAGAATTATTGGTACCCTTGTTTGGCTTTCATTAGCCATCATCGTGCTGCCTTTTGTGTTGGATGGGGGCGGCATGAAAGATCTAGAGGCCGCACAAAATCAAACCATCAACACCCCAGTGCCGTTAACTGTTAAGCCCATCGTTTTGCAGCCTGTGGATACAGGTAAAGTGATTGAGTTGGCACCAGAAGCCGTGACCGAAGTCGACATAACGCCCGCCAATGCACAGCAATCTTCTAGCAAACCTGTTTTAGACGCCCAAGGCTTGCCGCAGTCTTGGGTTGTACAGTTGGCAAGCTTTAAGAGTGCCACCAACGCCAAGACATTGCGTAACAAGTTGATAAAAGCAAAATATGCAGCTTACCTACGGACTAGTGGTGACAATTACCGCATTTTTGTTGGCCCGGTAAATACCCGCGACGAAGCTGAAAAGCTCAAAGCAAAGCTTAAAAAGGGCTATAAGCTAAGCGGTTTTATAGTTACATACAAAGTTGATCAGTAAGAGTTTGAGCTGAATATGGAAAGCCTTAACGTTTTTGACTGGATTGTCGTGGGTATCTTACTCGCCTCCAGTGTTTATGGTCTATCACGTGGCTTTGCTCGTGAGTTACTTGCTTTAGGCGCATGGGTTGCAGCTTACTTTATTGCCCGAATGTTTGGTTACCAACTCAGTGGCATCATGGAAAACTGGATAGACAATCCGTTGTTACGCGTTGGTGTTGCCCATGTGCTTCTGTTTGTGGTTACCTTAGTGGTATCTGGCTTGATAATTAATATGGTTGGTAAATTGATAGCCATTACAGGCCTTACGGCAACAGATCATTTATTTGGTATGGTTTTTGGTATTGTACGTGGCGGCTTAATTGTCGTCATCATTGTTTCTTTATTGTCTTTAACACCCATAAGTGGTGATACCTGGTGGCAAGGTTCCATATTGATTCCGCACTTTATAATGGTGGATGATTGGACTTTTAAGTTCACGGGTGAAGTCAGCAGTTTTCTTAATTTAATCGAACCGGCACTAGATATTGTGCCTAATGAGGGTTAGTTCATGTGTGGTATTGTTGGTATCGTTGCCAAGTCCTATGTTAACCAGGAAATTTACGATGCACTAACGTTTTTGCAGCACCGTGGTCAAGATGCTGCAGGCATGGTGACTTGTCACGATGGACGTTTTTACCTACGTAAAGATAATGGCATGGTACGTGATGTTTTTCGTACTCGTCATATGAAACGCTTAATTGGTAGTATGGGCATAGGCCATGTGCGTTACCCTACGGCCGGCAGTTCTAGTGCCGCTGAGGCGCAACCATTTTATGTGAACTCACCTTACGGCATTGCTTTGGCTCACAATGGCAATTTAACCAATGCCAGTGAAATAGCCGAAAGCATCTTTAAGGCCGACCTGCGTCATATCAATACTAACTCGGATTCCGAAGTCTTGTTGAATGTGTTTGCTCATGAGCTGCAGCGTCTTGGACAGCTAGTACCTCGTGCTGAAGATATTTTCTATGCTGTGAGCCAATTACATCGACGCTGTCGTGGTGGTTATGCTGTGTTGGCTATGATTACCGGCCATGGCATTGTGGGTATTCGTGACCCACACGGTATTCGCCCTCTATGCTATGGTGTACGTGATTCAGGCCTTGGTAAGGAGTATATGGTTGCTTCCGAAAGTGTGGCGTTGGATGCGGCGGGCTATACCCTGGTACGCGATATTGAACCGGGTGAAGCCATTTACATTACCGACGATGGTGAGGTTTTTACCCAGCAGTGCGCGCAAGAAACTAAGCACATGCCTTGTTTGTTTGAATATGTTTACCTAGCTCGCCCAGATTCGGTTATGGACGGTATTTCTGTCTACAAAGCACGTCTTAAGGCAGGTGAGTTCTTAGCTGACCAAATTCTTGAAGAATGGCCAGACCACGATATTGATGTGGTTATACCCATACCTGATACCAGCCGCACTGCCGCTACGGAACTAGCGAGCAAGCTCGGTGTTAAACAGCGTGAAGGCTATATCAAAAACCGCTATATTGGCCGTACCTTTATTATGCCTGGGCAAACTCAGCGTAAAAAGTCGGTACGCCAAAAGCTGAACCCGATTGAGCTGGAATTCCGTGATAAAAATGTTTTGTTGGTAGATGACTCCGTAGTCCGTGGTACAACCTCTCAGCAAATCATCGAAATGGCCCGTGAAATGGGTGCCAAGAAGGTGTACTTCGCCTCAGCAGCGCCCGCTGTGCGTTATCCTAACGTTTATGGTATCGACATGCCTAGCGCGACGGAACTAGTGGCTCACGGCCGCACCGATGACGAAGTGGGTGCCGCTATTGGGGCCGATAAGATGATCTATCTAAAATTGGAAAATCTTATTGCGTCCACCCAAGGTGGCGACACCAAAATTACTGAATTTGATTGTTCTGTGTTTGATGGCAAATACGTAACAGGTGATGTGGACCAAGCTTATTTGAATCGTTTGGAGCAAGCTCGCAACGACGATGAAAAGATAAAAACCGGTGATGATCTAGTTGATACCGCTACGGCCACTAACATGCAGAGTAAAATGTAGAATAAATTATGTCTGATTTACGCCAACGCCAACAACAATTACAAGCTTTGCTTGCCGACTCTGATGTACAGACTAGAGCCGTGCGTACCGGTCAAATATCGGGGCATGAGCAAGAGCACAATGATGCTATCTATACCACATCCAGCTTTGTTTATGGCAGTGCAGAAGAGGCGGCAGGGCGTTTTGGTGGCACCAGCAAAGGTAATATCTACTCACGTTTTACTAACCCATCTGTCACTACTTTTGAAAAACGCATGGCCTCCTTAGAAGGTGCCGAGCGTGGTGTGGCGGCAAGTTCTGGCATGGGTGCCTTGACTAGCATCTTTATGGGACACCTGAAACAAGGTGATCATATAGTGTCGTCCAATAGCATTTTTGGTTCTATTATTGGTCTGTTTGACAATGTTTTAGCCAAGTTTGGTATTACTACCACCTATGTCTGTCCTACGGATCATCAAGCTTGGCAACAAGCGATACAGCCCAATACCAAGATCTTGTTTGCCGAATCGCCATCCAATCCCTTGGCAGAAGTCGTGGATATTGGTTTCTTGTCAAAACTTGCCCATAGCCACGCAGCGTTGCTCGTTATCGATAATTGTTTTTGCACGCCGGTTGTTCAAAATCCATTGGCTTTAGGGGCTGATATCGTCATGCACTCGGCCACCAAATATATTGATGGTCAGGGGCGTTGTGTGGGTGGTATTGCCCTCGGTAGTGAAGCGCTGATGGAGCCGGTGTTTGCTTTCTTACGTACGGCTGGAACAACCATGAGCCCCTTTAATGCTTGGGTGTTCATCAATGGTTTAGAAACGCTACCGCTACGTATGCAAGCCCATTGTGACTCGGCACTTAAGGTGGCTAGTTGGTTAGAACAGCAGCCCAAGGTTGAGCGTGTGTATTACTCTGGTTTAGCGAGTCACCCTCAGCACGCGTTGGCGAGTCGTCAGCAACGCATGTTTGGTGGCGTAGTAAGCTTTACGGTAAAAGGCGATCAAGACGCCGCTTGGCGTTTGGTTGACAATACTCAGCTAATGTCTATTACCGGTAACTTTGGTGATGCTAAGTCTACTATTACGCACCCAGCCACCACTACCCACGGCAAGATGACTCCCGAAGCCCGTGCAGAAGCTGGTATAGGCGAAAACTTGTTGCGAGTTTCTGTCGGCTTGGAAGCGGTTACAGATATCATAGCTGATTTAGAAAAGGCTTTAGCCGCCGTCTAACTGCTGGCTTAATGTGGCTATTGCTTTCTTGATAGGGTCTGCTCTTGATGGCTACGTACTTGATTGCGGCCCGTTTGCTTGGCTTCGTAAAGCGCCAAGTCGGCGCTACTTATCACCATTTCGGGACTGGCATGGCCGTGATTAGGGCGGTAGGTCGCTACCCCAATGCTTACCGTTAAATAAGCCGCAGACGGCGAGTCTGCGTGTGGCATTTGTAAATCACGTATTGCTTGCACTAAGGCCCCAGCTAGTTTAGCGGCACCTTGTCGTGCGGTGGCTGGTAGTAATAGCACAAACTCCTCACCACCTATTCTAGCTGCGAGATCATGTGGTCTAGAGGAAATGGAGTTGATAGCAAGGGCAACGGCTTTTAGGGCTTCATCTCCTCGCACATGGCCATAGCAATCGTTATAGGCTTTAAAGTGATCAACATCACAGATTAGCAAGGACAGTGGGGCGCCGGTGCGTTCGGCTTGAGCCATTTCCTTGCCTAAGGTCTCATCAAAGTGTCGGCGATTGTATATTTGCGTTAAACCATCAATCGATGACAATTTGCGCAAGCGCTCGCTGGCTTGTTCTAACTCTTGGCGCATCAAGGCAATACGTTGCATGGCTTTAAGCTTTGCACCCAATACAGCTTGCGATATGGGCTTGGGTAAATAGTCATCACCACCGGCCTCAATACCCTTAACAATTGCCTCATCGGTAATGATGGCGCTCAAGAATATGATGGGTACCCACAAGTTGCCTTCTTGGCACTCACTGCGTATTTGTCTGGCGCACTCATAGCCATCAACATTGGGCATATTAACGTCAAGCAGTACCAAGTCTGGTTTTTGGGCGATAAATGCTTCGATACCTTGTTTACCGTCTTGGGCGGTAATAACCTCATGCCCAGCACCACGCACGTATAGGCTGGTGAGTTCTAGGTTGGTTACTGTATCGTCAACAATGAGTACTTTCATAAATTAGGCTATTCAATAATCGCTGACTAAGTTTAGTCTAGTAATACAAAAAAGTGTATTTAATAAGGCAAAAAAGAGGTGTCCAAGCAAACTTTTGCGGTAGGCTGTTGGTCAATATGAATAACGCTTTTAAGTATGAAGATAAAGGCTTTTCACGTAGAATGCGGGTTTTGCAATTGTTACCGTAATTTCATCTATGACTACTGCTCAAACACCTGCTCAAATTTCCTTGGCAAAAGCACTCATTGAATTAAAAGCATTTTTGGTTTCCTCGACACCTAAAGAGTGGGTTGATAAAGCCTTGCTCAACTTGGATGTGTTGTTAATCGATCATGCCCATTGTGAAAAGAAAGCGGCATCGACAGCCATGCGTTTGATGTTTCGCTACCCACGCAAAAGTGTTTTGTTAACCAAGATGTCGCGCCTAGCTCGCGAAGAACTAATCCACTTTGACCAGGTGTGCCGTTTGATGGCAGATCGCGATATTGAATACGACCATATGAGCGCCGCACGTTATGCCACAAGTATGTATGGCATTGCTAGGAACCATGAACCACTAAAATTGATGGATACGCTCATAATCGGCGCCTTTGTTGAAGCCCGTTCTTGTGAGCGCTTTGAAGCCCTGATCCCACACTTGGATGATGAGCTAGGCAAATTTTATCATTCTTTGTTGAAGTCGGAAGCGCGTCACTATAAAGACTACCTTAAGCTGGCTTTAACGGAAGCCAAACTGCCAGGCGGCCCAGGTGAAGAAGGCTTTTGGGCCAGAGTAGAAGAGTTTCGCGTGCTAGAAACTCAGTTGATTACATCAACGGATGAGACATTCCGTTTTCATAGTGGTGTGCCAGTAGTGGCTTAATTAATATCCTCCTCATTAGGGTTATAACATGAATAATAAAGTTGTTTTGGCCAATGTTTTGATGCTCTTGGCAGCGGCCATTTGGGGTTTTGCCTTCGTTGCCCAACGTGTGGGTATGGAAACCATGGGGCCACACTTGTTTAACAGTGTACGTTTTTTGATGGGCGGCATAGCGCTATTACCCGTTGTTTACTGGTTACACATTAAACGACCAGAGCGTGGCGCTGCAAAATCGGCCAATCAAACCCATTTGCTTTTAGCTGGCCTACTTGCTGGTAGTTTTCTCTGCGCCGGTGCCACGCTACAGCAGGTGGGTCTGCAGTACACAACGGCCGGTAAGGCCGGCTTTATAACGGGCTTGTATATTTTCTTTGTGCCCGCTATCGGTCTGTTGTTTGGTATGCGCACTAGTATGGGTACTTGGATTGGTGCCGCCATTGCTGTATGGGGCCTGTATTTGCTTTCTATTCGTGACAATTTCACCTTAAGCTATGGTGATACCTTGCAGGTGTTGTGTGCGGTGGCGTTTGCCGGCCATGTGTTGGTTATTGGCTATTTGGCCAGCCGCTTTGATACTATCAAATTGTCCGCAATTCAGTTTATCGTGGCGGGACTCTTGGCTTTGGTTTTAGCCATCATGACAGAAGCTATAAGCTGGCAAATGATCGCCGATACCGCCTTACCCCTGGCCTATGCCGGTTTAATGTCCACAGGCCTGGCTTATACATTACAAGTGGTTGCTCAGCAGCATGCGCATAGTTCCCACGCTGCAATTATTCTTAGTTCCGAGGGTGTGTTTGCCGTCTTAGGCGGCTGGTTGTTCTTGTCTGAAACCCTGCCTGCTCAAGGTTTGATCGGTTGTGCGTTGATACTGGCTGGCATGTTGCTATCTCAGCTTTGGCCCGCCAAAAAGCCGCAGGCTACGCCAGCCTAGGCAGGGTTGTCACTACATTGGTGCCTGGCAATATTGTAACTGGTTCTAGTAAAGATCAATTTATGTGATTTAATTAACTTAACTAGGATTGTATTAAATAGAGATCTATCATTATGCTCAGTACTCAAAGCCCAACTTGCCCAGCACCCTTATTAGCCCAAGCTCAAGCGCTGCCAACTATGACTACGGCGGTCGTTAACGCCGGTACAGAGCTAGCGATGGATAGTGCCATGCAGGCTCAGCAAGCAGGTATTATCTACCCCATACTAGTGGGAGACGTTGAGACCATAGGTAAACTTGCCAAAGCCATGGCTTGGCAGCTCAACGCGGATCAACTGGTGCATGCTGATGGTGAACAAGCTGCCGCCGAAGCAGCGGTGGCACTAGTGCACCAACAGCGTGCACAAATGTTGATGAAAGGGCATGTGCACTCGGATACCTTGTTGCGCGCGGTATTGAACAAAGAAAAGGGGCTGCGCACGGGCGTGCGTCTTAGTCACGTTTTCCACATGACCGTACCTCACAGTGATAAGGCGTTATGCATCACGGATGCCGTTATTAATGTTGCTCCTGATCTCACCACGCAACAACATATTCTCGCCAACGGCGTCAAGCTAATGCATGCCTTGGGTTATGCTAAGCCCAATGTGGCCTTGCTGTCAGCTGCTGAAGTACCTACGCCTGCCATGCCGTCTAGCATGCTTGCTAAGGAACTCTTAGCAAATGTTGACGGCCAGGCTCTTGGCGCCCAAGTATTTGGCCCCGTGGCTTTCGACGGTGCTGTGTCCGCAGAAGCTGCCAAGGTGAAGGGTATAACGGCTGCAGGTGCCGGTAAGGCAGATATGCTGTTGGTGCCGAATATAGAAACCGGGAACGCCATATTTAAGCAATTGGTTTATTTTAACAGTGCCACAGCGGCAGGTTTAATTTTGGGTGCCAAGGTGCCCATTATCTTAACCTCCCGTGCCGACCCAGCCGTAGCGCGACTAGCGTCTGCGGCGTTAGGTGTTGTTTACGCCAAATGGCTGCAAGACCAAGCTTAATGCAGCCTGAACTGGGCTAAGCTAGATGGAACATATTGCCTTCGCTCTGGTGTTGTTGGCGGCGTTGATGCACGCCGGCTGGAACGCTATGGTGAAGATCAATACTGCCCCACTTATTGCCATCAGCATGATGTTTGGCTTTATCATGCTGGCCGCTATCCTTGCCTTACCCTGGTTGCCTCCGCTGGCTATAAACCATTGGCCGTGGCTGGGTTTGAGTTTAGTGGCACATTTGGGTTACAAGATATATTTGTTGCGTGCCTTTCGTCTCGGTGACTTTTCTCAGGCGTACCCCATTGCTCGAGGTAGCGCCCCAGTTTGGGTGTTGCTGGCAAGTCTCTTGCTGGGCACCGAATCCCTTGTTGCTTTGTCTTTAGCGCAAACTATTGGTGTTGCTATCGTCCCCGCTGGCATTATTAGCCTTGCGCCTTGGCGGCAGGTTCATCTGCACCGGCCGGTGCTGGTGGCTGCCTTGGCGACAGGCCTGTGGATTGCGTCCTATACCCTCATTGATGGCTATATGGTAGCTAGTGGCGCTACCTTTGCCGCCTATGTTGGCTGGTTGTTTATTCTCGATGGCTTGGTTATCAATGTTTATGCTTGGTATAAACACGGGGGCGAACTGGCGTTGGCGTATCGCTTGCATTGGCCTCTAGCGGCATTGGGGGGCGCTTTTTCTGTGGCAGCCTATACCATTAGCCTGTGGGCTATGACGGTATTACCTGTTGCCATGGTGGCGGCGTTGCGGGAAACCTCCGTACTTGCCGCCGTACTATTAGCGGTTGTCTGGCTACGCGAACCCTTAGGCCTGCGCCAGTACGTTGCCGCCACTGCTATTGGTACTGGGTTATTGCTGCTAAAGCTAGTTTAGTCCGTTAAGCTCTTCATTAATGCCGCAAGTTTCTCAATACCTGGCGCTATGAGATTTGGGGCGATAGACGAGTAGCCTAGGCGGAAGTAATTTAAGGGGGGCTTGTCGCTGAGAAAGTGGATATCACCGGCTTCTATGAGAATGCCGTGTTCTTGCGCTAAGGCCTTTAATTCTCGGGCGTCCAAATTTTCAGGCCCTTTGACCCAATAACAAGAACCACCAAATGTTGGCTTCTCAAAACCATCTGGCATGCATTTTTGCAAAGCCTCGGCCATAATTTGATGCCGCTCTTTGTAGGCGTTGACCAGGGTGCTAGCCAAGGAATCATAGTAGCCACGTGCGACAAATAGGCCAATCGAACGTTGGTTGTTAGCAGGAGGGTGGCGTACCATGAGGCGGCGTAAAGAGCGTGCTTCGGCGATGAGTTCTTTACTGGCGACCAGGTAACCAAGGCGTAAGCCCGGTGCAAGGGTCTTAGAGAAGCTGCCAATATAGATAACGCGGCCATGCTGATCTAGGCTCTTTAGCGCTGGCGACGGTGCCTGCTTAAAGTTGGTCTCACATTCATAGTCATCTTCAATAATGACGAAATCATGTTCGTTAGCCATTTCTAGCAACCGACGGCGACGATCTAGGGGCATGGTCACGGTGGTTGGGTACTGGTGGCTTGGCGTGGTATAGACCGCATCACAATCTTTTATGTCATTGCTAATGATCAAGCCTTCATCATCAATGGGTAACGGTTTCACTTGTGACGGGTTAAGGCTAGCAATGTTACGTATATCCACAAAGCCTGGGTCTTCAATACCCATGACGCTGTTTTCATCCAATAGTAATTTGGCCATCATGTATAAGCCATGCTGACAGCCTACAGTAATTAAAATTTCGTCTGGATCTGCCCACACACCACGGCGCGGCAAAATGCGCGTGTGTAGCTGCTCGATCAACATCGGGTCATCGGCGACAAAGTGATCGGCGGCCCAGCTGCGAATGGCAGGCACACTGACATTGTCTTTGCAGCATTCTCGCCAGTGGTTGGTGGGGAATAAGTTAGGGTCGAACTGGCCGTAAATAAATGGGTAATCGTATTGCTGCCAATCGGCAGGCTTGGCAATATTAGTTTGCTCAGTAGGGCGCATCTTAAAGCGTTGTTGCCAGTTGGGCTCGCTACCCGCGGTGTGGCGATCAGCTGGAATGTCTTCGATGACGACACTGTTTTCCAAAATGTCGGGATTAACATAATAGCCGCTACGCTCTTTGGCCACTAGATAGCCATCATCAAGTAGGTGGTCGTAGGCCAGTACTACGGTGTTGCGCGCGATATTAAGTTCTTTAGCCAGCTTGCGGCTAGAAGGCAATGGGCTGTCCAGTGGGATGTGCTTGGCCAAGATGGCTTGCGCAATCTGCTGTCGCAGTTGCTGTTGCAAGCTGGCAGAAAGGCCGGCATCTAAATGGAACAAAGGGTGGCTCATAGAATCACTTTAATTATGCTTTGCGAAATCAGACAACAATTGTATTGAGAAATTATGCCTGAATCCAGAAGTATTACGTCTGGCATAATAGGAAAATCCAATCTGGTTCTAAGTGAAAGGGTGGTAAGGGGCTAAAGTGGTCGGTATAGCAGGGCGCCTCCTCAATAATAAAGCGCTCGTTAATTAACCTAGAAATGAGTATCTGACTATGTCCTATGATGTGAACAACTACAGCATGGATCAGGCTTTGGCCGATGACCGTAACCACGTTTGGCACCATCTTACCCAACATAAGCCATTGGAAGACAATGATCCGTTATTGATCGTTGAAGGTAAGGGTATGCGTGTTTTGGATGCCAAAGGTAAAGAATACTTGGATGCTGTGTCTGGTGCTGTATGGACGGTAAACGTTGGCTATGGCCGTGAGTCTATTGCCAATGCGGTACGTGACCAGCTAGTTAAGATGAACTACTTTGCTAATAGCGCAGGCAGCCTGCCTGGTGCGATGTTTGCCCAACAGTTAATTGACAAGATGCCAGGCATGAGCCGAGTTTACTACTCCAACTCAGGTTCTGAAGCCAACGAAAAGGCCTACAAAATTGTACGCCAAATCGCCTACAAGAAATTTGGTGGCAAGAAGCATAAAATTCTGTACCGTGATCGCGATTACCATGGCACCACGATCACCGCATTGAGCTCTACGGGTCAGCTCCAGCGTAAAGACCAATATGGTCCATTTACCCCAGGCTTTGTAGAGTTTCCACATTGCTCGGCTTACCATTCTCCAAATGGCGCTGACGCTGACTTTGGTATCCAGGCTGCGCGTTTGATGGAAGATGCCATCTTGCGTGAAGGTGCCGACACGGTAGGCGCCGTAGTGATCGAGCCGATCACTGCTGGTGGTGGCGTGATTGTGCCACCAGCCGGTTATATGAAAGAAGTACGCCGCATTTGTGACAAGTACAATGTTTTATTGCACATCGACGAAGTAGTGTGTGGCCTTGGCCGTACCGGTAAGTGGTTTGGTTATCAGCACTTCGATATCGTACCTGATATCGTTACTATGGCTAAGGGCGTAGCCAGTGGTTATGCGGCTATTTCTTGCACCGTAACCACCGAAGCCGTTTTTGACGCCTTTAAGGACGACCCTTCCGATACTATGAGTTACTTCCGTGATATCTCTACTTTTGGTGGCTGTACTGCGGGTCCAGCGGCGGCGCTAGAGAACATGCGTATCATCGAAGACGAAAACTTGTTAGAAAACGTACAGCAAATGGGTGCTTACCTAAACGAGCGTCTCCATGGCTTGGCTGAAAAGCATGAAATTATCGGTGATATCCGTGGTGCAGGTTTGTTCCAGGGTATCGAGCTAGTGGTTGATCGTGAAACCCGTGAACCGGTACATGAATCTGTTGTTGCTGGAGTGGCTGCCGACTGTATGGCTAACGGCGTCATTATTGGTCGTACCAACCGTAGCTTCGAACTACACAATAACACTCTATGCTTAAGTCCTGCACTTATTATAGGCAAGAGTGAAGTTGATGAGATCGTTGATGCCATTGATAACGCCCTAGGCCGCATTGCCTAATTTCCCATTGCATTCATAGCAGTACAATAAGTGCTGCTGGTTATTTTAAAAGCGCCCTGTTGGCGCTTTTTTTTCCCCTTGTGTATTGCATTTGGCTAATATAAGATAAGCACTTTCGACAACCACTTTGTTAACTAGGATTTTTGCATGGCTATTACCTCAGTCACTAACGCCTTTGGCGTTGCCCCACAACTAGACGAAGCCGAAATGGCGCAGGTTAAGGCCCTGGGTTACACCGCGGTTATTAACAACCGTCCCGATGGTGAGCCAGGCCATCCAACGGATAGCGCAAGCTTGCAAGCCGCTGCAGAAGCACAAGGTTTAGCCTATGTTCATATGCCGGTATTTGGTATGAATTTCCCGTCCGACACGGTGGCAGAAATGCAATCGGCCCTAGCCGCTCACGCAAAGGTATTGGCGTTTTGCCGTACCGGTAATCGTTCTATAAATACTTGGGCACGTGCTCAAGCTGATGATGTTGATGTGGCCAGTTTGGTTGCACCTACTGGGTTCACTATCGCCGAGTAAGGTTGGCTTTGGATATATATATCTTAATGGAATAAATAAATCGATATTAATTCCATTACATTATCAATGGCTGGTGCTATAGTGGATTCACTATGGTGCCAGTTGTGATTCTCAACTGGTACCAAAACACTTGATTTTGGAGACTAGCATGAACGATTCTCAAATTGTTCCATCAAACCAGGTTAAACCTGCATTCGTACCTAACCGCAGCAAGGGCAACTCTTTAAATGGCGTGGCCCGTCAAGCAAGACGTGGCAAGGGTATTGAGGGGGGCGTTTCTGCCGCCAACGCTAAAGTGCGTAAGCCAACTGAAGTAGCGCCATCTTTCGTGGGTATCGCTGGTTAAGTAAAGTGGTTTTTTTAAAGCTGGCTCTATCGTTGCGAATAGTCTGGCTGTTGGCAGGCTAAGGCTTTTGTCTTATTCTTGTTTGCTTTGATGTAACAAGAATAAGAGTAGCTATGCCAAACTCCTCAGCATTACCTCAGTTCGAAGATCACAAGAATCAAGAGCACAAGTATACAACCTGTTACATGTGCGCCTGCCGTTGCGGTATCAAAGTCACCTTAGAAGATGACAAGATTCGTTTCATCCAAGGTAACCCTAATCACCCAGTCAACAAGGGTGTGTTATGTGCCAAGGGCAACTCCGGCATCATGAAGCAGCTTTCGCCTGCTAAATTGTCCAAACCTTTATTGCGCAAACCAGGTAGTGAACGTGGTGCAGCTGATTTTGAAGAAATCAGCTGGGAGCGCGCCTTGGATATGTTAGGTGACCGCCTTGCCAATATCCGTGCTACCGACCCTAAGCGTTTGGCCTATTTTACTGGTCGTGACCAGATGCAGGCATTAACCGGTCTGTGGGCCACACAGTTTGGTACTTTCAATTGGGCGGCTCACGGCGGTTTTTGTTCCGTTAATATGGCTGCTGCCGGTCTTTACACTATGGGCCATGCAT
>DPHB01000011.1:30074-33351 GCA_003521845.1 Oceanospirillaceae bacterium
GGCCATGCATTCTGGGAATTTGGCGACCCTGATTGGGAAAACACCAAATACTTTATTATGTGGGGAGTGGCAGAAGATCATGCTTCCAACCCAATTAAGCTGGGCCTAAAGAGAATTAAGGAACGTGGTGCCAAGTTTGTTGCCGTTAACCCGGTGCGTACTGGTTACCAAGCGATTGCTGACGAATGGTTAGCACTCAAGCCTGGTACCGATGGCATCTTGGCTATGGCCATGATTCACGTTTTGTTACGCGATGGCCAAATTGATGACGAGTTTTTAATCCGTTACACCAACTCACCACAGCTGGTTATCAACACGCCAGGGCAAATGGGTGATGGTCTTTTGTGGCGTGGCGAAGATGGCAAACCACAGGTATTTGATCAGCTGACTGATAGTTTTGCTTCGGCCATGTCACCCGATGTAGCGCCTGCGTTGCTGGGTGATTACACCGCTTCTGATGGCACACCAGTACGTACGGCCTTTAGTATTTTATATGATAAGTACATGGATGCTCAGTACAGCCCAGCAGTGGCGGCTGAAGAGTGTGGCATTGATGCTGCTACCATTGAGCGTATTGCCTTGGAAATGGCGCACGTGGCTTTCCAAGAATCTATCACCATCGATGTTGAATGGACCGATTGGGCCGGGCGCAAGCAAAGCCAATTTATTGGGCGGCCGGTATCTATGCATGCTATGCGTGGTGTATCAGCGCACTCCAATGGCTTCCAAACATGCCGCGCACTGCATTTGTTGCAAACCATCCTAGGGACCATCGACTGCCCCGGTGGTCACTTGGCCAAGCCACCATTCCCCAAGCATATTGTGCCGCCTATCAAGCCGGCGAAAGGTTGTGCGCCCAATACACCGCTTGAGTCAGCACCTTTGGGCTTCCCTAACTGCCCAGAAGATTTGTTGATTGATGAAGACGGTAAACCACGCCGCATTGACAAGGCTTACTCTTGGGATGCACCGATTGCGGCCCACGGCCTAATGCATATGGTAATCAGCAACGCCGTTGCGGGCGACCCGTATCCAATTGATACCTTGATGTTGTTTATGGCCAATATGGCTTGGAATTCGAGCATGAATACGGCCCAGACCATGGATATGCTGCGCGCCAAGGACGACGAGGGTAATTACAAGATTCCGTTTATTGTCACCTGTGATGCCTTTAATTCCGAAACGGTGGCGTTTTCTGATTTGGTGTTGCCAGATACCACCTATCTTGAACGCTACGACACTATTTCTATGTTGGACAGGCCGATTTCTGAACCTGATGCGGCCTGTGATGCGATTCGTTCACCGGTCATTGCCGCCGATCGAGATGTCTTGAGCTGGCAGGAAGTGATGGTGGAGCTAGGTGGCCGTTTACAGCTACCTGCGTTCACTAATGCTGAAGGCGAACGTAAGTACAAAGACTACAAGGATTTCATCGTTAACTTCGAGCGTGCGCCAGGTATTGGTTTTCTGGCCGGTTGGCGTGGCGAAAACGGTGATCAGCATTTGCGTGGTGCACCTAACCAGAAGCAATGGGAAGCCTACGAAGAAAACGAATGTTTCTTTGAACACAAGTTAGAGCCTAATCAGCGCTACATGCGTCATGCTAACTTGGACTACTTGAACCTAGCCAAAGAAGCGGCATGGGTTGGCAGTACTGAGCAGATCGTCATTGAGCTTTATTCTGAGACGTTACAAAAGTTCCGTTTAGCGGGCCAAGGCTTGTATGACGGCCCTCAGCCGACGGAAGCGCATCATAAAGAACGTCTAACGACTTATTTTGATCCGTTGCCCTTCTATTATCGTCCTTTAGAGCAGCAGCCTGAAGACACCAAAGAATACCCATTCTTTGCCGTTAACCAGCGTCCCATGTTTATGTATCACTCCTGGGATTCTCAAAACGCTTGGTTGCGCCAGATCATGTCCCACAACTACTTGTACATGCACCGTCAAAAGGCCTTGGATTTAGGCATTGAAGACTTTGCTTGGGCCTGGGTTGAATCACGTACTGGCAAGATTCGCGTACAAGTGAAGCACATGGAAGGGGTTAACCCCGATACGGTGTGGACCTGGAATGCCATTGCTAAGCAAGGCGGCGCTTGGGGTTTGAGCGATGATGCCAATGAAGCCAAGCAAGGCTTCTTGATGAATCACTTGATCAACGAATTGTTGCCCGCCAAAGATGGCGTGCAGCGCATGACTAACTCTGACCCCATTACTGGTCAGGCGGCTTGGTATGACCTAAAAGTGAAGATTCGCCCAGCGGACAAAGGTGAAGAGGGTAGTTGGCCACAGTTTGATACGGTTAAGCCAATGCCTAACTTTAAACCATCGCCACTTAAACAAGCTTATACCAGTCATAAAAATGTTAATTTACAGCGTACCTGGGCAGATGTTCTAGGCAGCGACAAGTCTGCGAAGTGAGGATTGAACAGTGAAATTAGGTTTAGCAATTGATCTAGATACCTGTGTAGGCTGCCACGCTTGTGCGACGGCCTGTAAACAGTGGAATACCTCGGGCACCATCGGCCCCTTGTCTGATGAAAACCCCTATGGCAAGGACCCGAATGGTGCCTGGCTTAACCGCATCCGCACCTTCGAAGTGGACGCTAGCCCCCATAGCAAGACGGTTAACATGCCTTTGTCTTGCATGCATTGCGAAGATGCGGCCTGTGTAACAGTATGCCCTACAGGTGCGTCTTACAAGCGTAGCGAAGATGGTATCGTTTTGATCGATCAGGATCGCTGTATGGGTTGCAATCTGTGCTCATGGGCATGCCCTTATGGTGCGCGTGAGCTTGACCCAGGTTCTGGCACCATGAAGAAATGCACCCTGTGTGTGGATCGCATTTATGATGAGCAATTGCCTGAAGACGAACGCAAGCCAGCATGTGTTATGACTTGCCCAACCCAGTCGCGTGTTTTTGGTGATTTTGATGACCCGGATTCTGAAGTTTCCAAGCTCAACCGTGAACGTGGCGGCAAGCAATTGATGCCCGAACTTGGTTACAATCCGGTTAATACCTATTTGCCACCACGTAACCCAATACAGCGCCCACAAGGTGGCAGCATGCTGGGTAAAGTGAAGCAAATTGTTAACCGTATCATCAAACGCTAAGCGTACAAGAGGCTCTAAATTATGCATCCTGCATTTTCTGTATTGATTTTCACGGTCACCGCTGGCGCTGGGTATGGCTTACTAGGCTGGTTGAGTGCCAACCAGCTGCTCGAACTTTGGTCCATCTCTGTGGCTGGCCAACTTACCGCAGGCGTGCTCGCC
>DPHB01000011.1:33502-36431 GCA_003521845.1 Oceanospirillaceae bacterium
AACTTACCGCAGGCGTGCTCGCCGTGGTACTCATTAGTATTGGCTTGTCGGCGTCCACTTGGCACCTAGCTAATCCCAAGAATGCTTGGCGCTCATTTAGCCGTTTTCGTACGTCTTGGTTGTCTCGCGAAGCGGTGTTTGCCATTGCGTTATACCCCATTGCGGCCCTCTATGCGGCGGCCATTTATTTTGAGTGGGTTAGCGTGACCTTTTGGGCTGCTCTATGTTTGATCTTGAGCTTGGTGATTGTTTTCGTTACATCCATGATCTATGCCAGCTTGAAGACCATTCGTCAGTGGCATACACCTTTGGTGCCTTTATTGTTCGTCCTCTTTGCTGCTATGAGTGGCGGTTTAATCTGGGCGGTGTTGTTGAGTTGGTCGGGCGTTGTTAGCAATGGCCTGGTTAATGCCCTGATTTTATTGGTGGCACTGACTGCAACCGTTAAATTGGGTTACTTCGTGTGGTTCCGCGTGCCGGGCAACAGTAGCATTCAAAGTGCCACTGGTTTCACTCAACACAAGGTCAGTATTTTAGACCAAGGTCATTCGGCACCTAGCTTTTTGAACAAGGAATTTATGTACGACGTTGAGCAAGCGAAGCTTATCCGTTTACGCTGGATTATGTTTGCTGCAGCCTTTGCAGGGCCTTTGCTGGTTCTTTGCTTGCTACCCAATACAGTTACATTAATGGTGGCCTTAGTGTTGATGATGGCAGGTTTGCTGACTGAACGTTGGTTGTTCTTTGCCGAAGCGCGTCACGTAGTGCGATTGCTACACGGGCAGCAAAACGTTTGATCAATGATTTAATTCAGACCCTTGCCGCTATTCTTCCTGAATTTTGGCAATGGGTTTACTTATTGCTGGTGGTCTCTGCTGCTGGCTTTGTGCGCGGGCTGAGCGGCTTTGGCTTCTCAGCCTTGTGCTTTTTCGCCTTGTCTCCGATTTTGCCCCCTATGGCTATTGTGCCACTTATGTTCTTGCTAGAAGCTAGTGCAAGTTTACATATCATGCCCAAGGTTTGGTCATATGTGCCGTGGCGCTGGCTGCTGGTGTTGTCTATCGGCGCTATGCTTGGCACGCCATTTGGGGTTTATGGGGTCGCACTTTGGCAACCGGATTTGGTGCGGGGTATTGCAGGCCTTGGGGTGCTTTTAGCCGGCATAGTTTTGTTACGAGGGTGGCGTTTTGATGCTGCTGATAGCAAGCTTATGTTGTTTATCGTGGGCACTGTGGCAGGTTTTGTGAACGGTATGGCCAGCATAGGTGGTCTGGTTATTGCTGTTTATGCCTTGTCGTCCCCAATTTCTTTGTTAAGTATGCGTGCCGCGTTGGTAGTGTTCTTTTTAATCATCGATATTTATGGTTTGTTCTGGTTCGGTGGGCATGGGTTTTTGAATACCCAAACATTTATTTTAGGCGCCATGGTGTTGCCTATAATGTTGCTCGGCAATCGCATTGGCTTCGCCTATTTTGACCGTATAGAAGAAACCACACGGCGCTATATCTCCATCAGTTTGTTGATGCTGCTAGCTTGTCTTGCTCTAGCTGACACCCTTGTATTCTAGGGCATAGAGGTAATAAGTATATTTTTTCAGAAAACAGTTAGATTAGTGTTGTTTTTGCAATAGTCGTTAACATGTAAACAAAAAACTCGAAAAATCTAGCTTATTCTGAAAACGTCTAGGAAGTGTAGTCAATGCGACTGGCTCTAACGAAAATCAAAACTGGCTGTGTTTTATTTTCTATGGAGGTGTATATTGCAATCACTGCTTATTCACTTATGCAGCATGTCTTAATTCATACGTGTATTAAGCACTTGGGTTTTTTAAAGTATAAAAATCATAATTTTCTAGGAGAACCAAAATGAAATTAAAGTCTCTTGCAGCTAGTATGGCTGTTGCTACTGGTATGATGGCTGGCGCGTCCGCCGCTACCGCCGCTGATGAAATCACCGTAGCTTACTTCCTTGAGTGGCCAATGCCTTTCCAAGCTGCCAAGGTATCTGGCGCTTATGACGAAGCGCTAGGCATGAAAGTAAACTGGGTTGCCTTTGACACTGGTACTGCCATGTCTGCTGCGATGGCTTCTGGTGACGTACAAATCTCTGTATCTCAAGGTTTACCACCATTTGTAGTTGCGACCTCTGCTGGTCAAGATCTGCAGATCATCGATGTTGCCGTTTCCTACTCCGATAACGACAACTGTGTTGTACGTGCTGATCTAGAAATCGACAAAGATTCTGCTGGCGAACTAGCTGGTAAGAAAGTTGCTGTGCCACTAGGTACTGCTGCACACTACGGTTTCCTAAAGCAAATGGACCACTTTGGTGTGGCCCTAGACAGCATGGAAATTGTTGACATGGCACCTGCTGAAGGCTCTGTTGCCTTGGCGCAAGGTTCCATCGATATGGCTTGTGGTTGGGGTGGCGGTCTACGTCGCATGAAAGACAGCGGTAATGTATTGCTTACCGGTGCAGAAAAAGAAGCATTGGGTATCTTGGTACTTGACGTAACTACAGCACCTGCTGACTTTGTTGCTGAAAACAGCGATATTGTTTCTAAGTTCTTAGCAGTAACTGCTGATGCCAACGACGCTTGGAATGCTAGCCAGCCTCAGTTCATGTTGAACATGATCGCTAAGGATGCAGGTATGAGCTCTGAAGACGCAGCAAGCTCCTTGTCTACCTTCTTATTCCCAAGCACTGAAGAGCAGTTGTCTTCTAAGTGGTTAGGCGGTGGTGTACAAGACTTCATGGGTGGTGTAGCTAACGTATTCGTTAATGCTGGTTCCATCCCATCTGCTAACGCTAGCTACGACGGCAACGTTGAAACTGGTCCTCTAGCAGCAACTAAGTAAGCTATCCAGCTTAGCTAGATATAACTGGGGCGTAGTACGCTAAGCCCCAGTTTTAATATTGCTTTCGAGCA
>DPHB01000011.1:36687-42917 GCA_003521845.1 Oceanospirillaceae bacterium
AGGCCAAATATAAAGTATCGACTTTTTCTCATAACCAATAATTATTTTACAAGGAATGAGGCGTGTCTGAACTACATATAGATAATGTATCCATGCGTTTTGATCTACCCGGTGGTGGCTCAGTGCAAGCGCTTAAGAATATCAACTTGGACATCAAATCTGGCCAGTTGCTTAGTGTGTTAGGCCCATCAGGGTGTGGTAAAACTACACTGTTAAACATCGTGGCGGGTTTCTTGGAACAAACAGAAGGTGACATTCGTTTAGAAGGCGATGTTATCAGTGGTCCAGGCCCAGAACGCGGCATGGTATTTCAGCAAGGCGCCTTATTTGAATGGATGAGCGTGCGTAAGAACGTATCTTTTGGCCCAGACATGAAAGGTGTCCCCAAGGCTGAAAGCGCACCCGAAGTCGACCGTTTGTTAGAACTGGTGGGCCTGCAAGAATTTAAAGACAAGGCTGTTTATGAGCTTTCTGGTGGTATGCAGCAGCGTGTGGCTTTGGCGCGTTGTCTGGCCAACGACCCTGACGTTATTCTTATGGATGAACCACTAGGTGCATTGGATGCGTTAACCCGCGAAAAGATGCAGTCCTTGGTGCTTGACCTGTGGAAAGAAACAGGCAAGACCATTATCTTAATAACTCACTCTGTTGAGGAAGCTCTGCTGCTAGGCGAACGCCTACTAGTAATGGCACCACGCCCAGGCCGAGTGCATAAAGAATA
This sequence comes from Oceanospirillaceae bacterium, assembly GCA_003521845.1. Taxonomy (GTDB): domain Bacteria; phylum Pseudomonadota; class Gammaproteobacteria; order Pseudomonadales; family Balneatricaceae; genus Njordibacter. Next base: position 37,409 of record DPHB01000011.1, read on the forward strand.
TTATCTACCATTCGCTGAATTAGGCGTTGGTGCTGACTTGCGTGAAGTGAAGAAGCACCCTGATTATGCTTCCACACGCGAAGAAATCTTGTCTATGATTTGGGAGATGGAAGAAGAAATCATGGGTAGAACTGAGGGAGAAGGCTAATGAGTGATTCAAATGTATTTTCCGATTTGGCCGAGGAAACCCTTAACATTGTCATTTCTATGGTTTCGATTGTGCCCTATATTGTTGGCTTTGTTGCCATCATTATTGCCAGCCAAACGGTTTGGCATATGGTGCGTAAAAGCGTAGCCGTAGGAGATAGTTATAACTCCTTAAAAACAGTGACCTTTGGTGACGAAAGCACGGTAGTGTCGAACAAATCGGCGTCTATCATTTCCGTGCTGTTAATCTTTGTACTCTGGGGTTCCTTTACCGGCTCCAAGCTATTACCTGGCTTCCTACACATGCCTGGACCGTTTACTGGTGAAGGCGAGTTTTCCTATACCGTAGACAATGGAGCTGGCGAAGTTGATAGCGCCAATGTTAGCTTGATTGTGCACCCAGCTGGCGAGAAGGTTGCCAAGCCAAAGGTTGAATCAGGTGACGGTTTCGCTGCTAACGATGCCATAGCTATTCAAGCTTACCGTTCCAAACTGCTATTGTGGGACAAAAACGACGCTGCCAAGCGTAAAACGGGTGCTTCTATCACCCACGTTAATGACCAAGTTATCAGCAAAGGTAGCCCAGTAGATGTTGGTTTTGCTAAAGTAGCTATCACTGACAAGGGTACCTTAAACATCGTGCCTCATAAGGGCACACAGATGGAAAGCATCTACCTACCATCGCCAGAGAAAGTATGGAAAGCCCTTGTACGTATCTCTGATGAAGGCTATCAAAACGTTACCTTGGGCGAGCACCTTGGCTTCAGCCTATGGCGTGTCGTTGTTGGCTTCCTTATTGGTGCCCTTGTGGGTATCCCACTAGGTTATGCCATGGGCTTGTCCAACTGGTTCCGTGGTTGGTTTGATCCTATCGTTGAATTCATGCGTCCTGTACCGCCATTGGCTTTGATTCCTTTGGTTATCATCTGGGCCGGTATCGGCGAAGAAGGTAAGATAGTGCTGCTCTTCCTGGCTGCACTGTGGATCATGGCTATCGCCGCGAGATCCGGAGTGTCGGGGGTGAGGATAACCAAGATCCATGCCGCCTATAGCTTAGGTGCCAGTAAGTTCCAAATCTTACGCCACGTTATCATCCCTAACTCCTTGCCAGAGATATTCACCGGTGCTCGTGTAGCCATGGGTGTATGTTGGGGTACCGTAGTCGCCGCCGAATTGGTAGCCGCCGAAAAAGGCATTGGTAAGATGATCGTAGCCGCCGCTAAGTTCCAAAATACAGACATCGTTATCATGGGTATTGTACTGATCGGTTTGATTGGTTTCGCCATCGACGTTGGTATTCGCATGCTGGAGCGTTATCTAGTGCCGTGGAAAGGTAAGGGTTAATACTCTTGGTTTAATAGCTAGCAGCCAGTCCATTGCTAACAGCCCTACAGCATCATGTGTTGTAGGGCTTTTTTATTTTTCACCTGCAATAAGCCAATTGCCGAATTCCGTCTAAACTTAAACTAACGGAATGAGGGAATGTTATGCCTATTCAAATATTGATTGTGGACAATGATGCGTTAAGCCGTGAAGTCCTGAAAGCTTGGCTAGATGATGTGGATTATATAGTTGATGAAACTGATAGCGGTGAGTTGGCTCTTAAAATGACTGCAAGTCAGCATTATGATGTGGTTTTTATGAACATGAGAATATCAGACGTTGGCAGTCCAGAAGTGGCCCACAGGATTCGTATTCAGGAGTACAACAGTCAACTAGAGTCCACGACCAAGATAATTGCCGTGTGTGATCGCTACCCTAAGAGTAAGCGCTATAATTGGCAGCACAGTGGGTTTGACGGTAGCATCGGCAAGCCAATACAAGAAAAAGACATTATGCGGGCACTAGACGTGTGAGGTTTAAATCGGTTGGCGCAAAAAATGCCAAGTATCGTTTTGTGGCCAAAGTAGGTAGTCAAAATGACCTTGCCAGTCACCTAAGACAATGCGGGTAAGCCCGTCTTGTTGATGCACCATAGGGCGATGAGTGTGGCCATGAATAAGCGTATGCACCTGATGCTGCTGCATCACTTGGCGTACTTCTGGAAGGTTAACATCCATGATGTCGGCTTCTTTATTGGCCGTCATAAGCGTACTTTGTTGGCGGTATTGCTGCGCGATCTTAAGGCGATCAGCAGGGGGGAGGGTAACAAACTCTTGCTGCCAAGATGGTGCGCGCACCTGAGCTTTAAAAGCCTGATAGTCAATATCATCAATACAAAGGCTGTCACCGTGCATAACGAGTACAGATTGGCCATTGATTTCAATAATGGCCTCTTCATCCAACATAGTGGCGCCCGTGGCTAGGGCAAATTCCTTGCCCAGTAAAAAATCACGGTTACCATGCTGAATAAATAGCTTTATGCCGGCGTCAGTTTGCTCACGTAAGAGCGCAATTACATCGGCATAAGCTACTAGCCCCATGTCGTCACCTAGCCACACCTCAAACAGATCACCTAGAATGTAAAGGTGATAGTCCGCTTGTAACTTATTCTCACAGAAGTCTCGTAACGCCTGAATATGATGCGGGCGACTGGGGTCGAGATGTAAGTCAGAAATAAATAGATGACGCATGGCGCTTAATAAGTCCGTAAAGACTTAGTCTTCCAGCATACTGGCAGATTCAATAACCACGTTTTCTGCTGGTACGTCTTGGTGACCAGAGCGCATGGTAGTAGCGACGTTTTTCATTGCGTTGACCACGTCCATGCCTTCAGTTACTGCACCAAATACCGCGTAGCCCCAACCTTGTGAATTTTTGCCACTATGGTTTAAAAAGCTGTTGTTATTGACGTTAATGAAAAATTGAGCCGAAGCCGAGTGTGGGTCCTGGGTACGCGCCATAGCCAAGGTGCCAACATCATTGCTCAAGCCGTTGTCGGCTTCGTTTTCAATATTGTCACGGGTAGACTTTTGGTTCATATCTTCGTCAAAACCACCGCCTTGAACCATAAAGCCGTCTATTACACGGTGAAAAATCACACCATCATAAAAGCCGTCTTTAACATATTGCTCGAAGTTAGCCGCAGTAATGGGCGCTTTTTCGTTGTTTAGTTCGATGGTGATGTCACCAAAGTTAGTCTTCATTAGTACTTTAGACATAGTGCTTTCCTGTTATCAAAGCCGTATAGGTGGATTGCAAAGTGCTCTTCTTTGAGACGTTTGCTTGCGCTGGCTAATTATGAAGCTGCTGGCGGCCACTTGCAACGGTAAAGGCAATGAATTTGTTGTTAAGATTGCTGGTAAGCAGGTAGACCAAGAGGCTATAATTAACGGTTTATTATAGCGCCTACTATAGCGTCGTTTTACCACTCAATATGAATGTATTGCGTGCGTTTAGCGGTGTTGTGAAACCCCGGCGTGATATTTATTAGCGATTCAGGAGAGTTCCAAAGTGGCCGAAAAGACCGTTGTACAGGCTTCCAATTTTGTCCGTAATATTATTCAGGAAGACCTAGCTCAAGGCAAAAATCAGGGTTTAGTAGCGACACGTTTCCCACCCGAACCCAATGGCTACTTGCATATTGGCCACGCCACCTCTATCTGCCTTAACTTTGGTTTGGCCGCAGACTTTTCTGGTACTTGCACGCTACGATTTGATGATACCAACCCGGAAAAAGAAAGCGACGAATACATTCAGTCCATTAAACGCGACGTAGAGTGGCTGGGCTTTGAGTGGCATGGCGAAGAACGTTATGCCTCAAGTTACTTTGATACTTTGCATGGTTTTGCTGTGGAACTTATCGAAAAAGGCTTGGCTTATGTTTGTGATCTGTCACCAGAGCAGGCCCGTGAATACCGCGGTAGCTTGACAGAGCCTGGTAAAAACAGTCCTTATCGAGAGCGCAGCGTTGCCGATAGCTTGGACTTATTTGCGCGCATGACGGCCGGTGAGTTTGCTGATGGGGCCAAGGTGCTGCGCGCGAAGATCGATATGACCTCGCCCAACATGAACTTGCGTGATCCTATTATTTATCGTATTCGACACATTCATCACCATCAAACGGGTGATAAATGGTGTGTCTATCCAATGTACGATTTCTGTCATGGTTTGTCGGACGCCATAGAAGGCGTTACCCATTCTATTTGTACTTTAGAATTTGAAGACCATCGCCCTTTGTATGACTGGTTTATTGCTAATGTTAGTGCCCCTAGCACGCCGCGCCAGTACGAATTTGCGCGCTTGGAACTTAACTACACAGTTACCAGTAAGCGTAAGCTAAAGCAGCTGGTAGATTCCGCTGCTGTGACGGGATGGGATGACCCACGTATGCCGACTATTTCTGGTATGCGACGTCGTGGTTATACACCTGCCGCATTGCGTAATTTTTGTGCCGCCACACCCGTTGCTCGCAGCAAAGGTATTACCGATGTTAGCCGCTTAGAATCAGCAGTACGTGATGATCTGGATAGCAAGGCCCCACGGGCTATGTGTGTTTTGGATCCAATCAAGGTGACCATTACTAACTGGTCTGCAGATGATGTGAAAACCTTGGTGGTACCTGTCCATCCTAAAGATGAGACTATGGGTACACGTGAACTCACTTGGACGCGCGAGGTGTACATTGATCGTGCCGACTTTGCGATGCAAGCACCACGCAAGTGGAAGCGCCTAGCACCTCAGCAGTCAGCGCGTTTACGAGGCGGCTATGTGGTGACCTGCAACCAAGTCATTACCGATGCCGATGGCAAAGTGCTTGAGCTGTTATGTACCTATGACGAAAACACCTTAGGTAAGAAGCCAGAGGATTATAAGGTTAACGGTGTCGTCCATTGGGTGAGTGCAAGCCATAATCTGCCCGTTGAAGTGCGTGTTTATGACCGTTTGTTTAACGACGAAAACCCAGATGGTAATAAAGAACGTGACTTCACAGAATGTTTGAATCCAGAGTCCTTGCAGGTGATAAGCCAAGCCTATGCCGAACTAGGCCTAGCCAGCGGTACAGTTGGGCAGCAATATCAATTTGAACGTGAAGGCTATTTCTGTATTGATACTGATTCAACAGCAGACAAGATGGTAATCAATCGCACAGTAACCCTGCGCGATTCCTGGGGTAAGTAGAGCGGACTATGACAATGCTACAGCTACATAATACACTGACCAACAGTAAGCAAGAATTTGTACCGATAGAAGCCGGTAAGATCCGTATGTATGTGTGCGGTATGACGGTTTATGATTATTGCCATATTGGCCATGCACGCGTCATGGTGTCATTTGATGTCATTACCCGCTACCTACGTCACCGTGGGTTTGAGGTAGAGTACGTGCGGAATATCACCGACGTGGATGATAAAATCATCAAGCGCGCGGGCGAAAATGGCGAAACACCTGATCAGTTAACCGAACGCTTTATTGCGGCTAT
>DPHB01000011.1:43085-43339 GCA_003521845.1 Oceanospirillaceae bacterium
GCTATGCATGAAGATGAGCGCGCCTTAAATGTGTTGCCACCCAGCCAAGAACCTCGTGCTACGGGCCATATGCAAGCTATCATCGATATGGTTGAAGTGTTGATCGACAAGGGCTTTGCCTATGCGGCCGATAACGGTGATGTGTACTACCGCGTTGATAAGTTCGAAAACTACGGTGCCTTAACTAATCGCAAGTTGGAAGACATGCGCGCCGGCGCCCGTATCGAAATTGGTGATAGCAAAGAAAATCCCAT
>DPHB01000011.1:43476-43607 GCA_003521845.1 Oceanospirillaceae bacterium
TCGAAATTGGTGATAGTAAAGAAAATCCCATGGACTTTGTGCTCTGGAAGGCCGCCAAGCAAGGTGAGATTTCTTGGGCATCGCCGTGGGGTGAGGGACGTCCAGGGTGGCATATCGAATGTTCTGCCATG
>DPHB01000011.1:43934-44396 GCA_003521845.1 Oceanospirillaceae bacterium
ATGTCCAAGTCTTTGGGTAATTTCTTTACTATTCGCGAAGTGCTGGCCAAGTACCCTGCCGAAGTGGTGCGCTATCTGCTCACAGCAAGCCACTACCGTAGTCAAATAGACTATTCGGAAGATAGCTTGGTGGAAGCTCAAAGTGGCCTGGAGCGTTTTTATACTGCCTTGCTGGACGTTCCTGTAGCACAAGTGCCGGCACTACAAGGCGAGTATGTAGAGCGCTTTAACGCTGCCATGGATGATGACCTTAATAGTCGTGAAGCCTTGGCCGTATTGTTTGATATGGCGCGAGAGGTTAATATACTTAAAAGAGACGACCTTGCTTCAGCATCATTTTTGGCATCACAACTAAAGGCCCTGGGTAATGTTCTGGGCTTGTTGATGCAAGATCCAGTAGATTTTCTGCGTGGTGAAGCTGCCGATGGTAGTTTGGCCGATGCAGAAATTGATGATTTGATG
>DPHB01000011.1:44580-44922 GCA_003521845.1 Oceanospirillaceae bacterium
GAAGAAAAGTCGAGATTTTGCCCGCGCAGATCAAATTCGTGATGAGTTAAAAGAGCAGGGGATTGTGCTAGAAGATTCTCGAGAAGGAACACGCTGGCGCAGAGAGAGTTAATGGTTGTTTTTTAACCAATAATTCTGCATAAAATAGTGAAAAATTGTACTAATACCACTTGATCTTTTGCGGTTTTATCTATGCAGGTTAAGAGCTTAATTTTATTGATAAAAAGTTTAATAAAGTGCTTGACGACTTATCGTGACCTAGGTAATATTCGCACCACTTCAACGGCACAGCGGATTCGCTAGCCAGAGAAGGGAAAGATCGGGGTATAGCGCAGTCTGGTA